>JAJEGI010000001.1 GCA_022819945.1 Candidatus Poribacteria bacterium | reverse complement strand
GTAATTTCAAAAACCCGATACCGTTGTGTTTTTCCATTTCCGATGTCTATCTCACCTTCAAGAAACAGCGGATAATCGTACGCTGTGTCCTTGACAGAGAAGATATAGGGAATCGCTCCTGCTTCACGTGCTGTCTTGGCTTGGCTCTTAAAATCTCGCGGTGCTGACATGTGCACATTGTAAATCTGGTATGTGGAACGGTCAGCGTAGTACATCAAGTCGAAGTGTGCACCGACGCGTTCGTCATCAAGAAAAAAGCAGGCGTTCTCTGGCATTTCACGTTGGAGGCGGGGGCCGCTCTTTTCGTATAGCGGGATTTGGCGGTTGCGTTCCGTGACTTTATACGCGGCATCCACATAGCCTTTGGCATAAAATAAGGCAAGTGCCAACGCGACTATCCGGAGTCCAAGCCATAACCACTTTTGCCAGTCGTACCGACGAACGAGCATATAAACACCGGCAAAAACAGCGAGCAGTGCGCCGAATCCAAAAAGTTGCTCAACAATCCAGAAATTCGTTTCAATAAAAGGCGCGATCTTTTTGAGTCCATCAAACTGGTCTCGACCTTTGACCAAGTTCCGTCCACCGGAGATAATCGTAATCGCAAGCATTCCGGCAGCCCAAATTCCGGTGTACATCCAGTCCCGGCGTTGCAAGGCACGACTGATAACTGCTGCTAAGCAGATGAGTAGCGGCGACACGGCGATCATTGTTGCTGACGGTGTCTTTGTTTCCGCGAGCGTGTGCGGGACAATGACCCCGATACTCCACGCTAACACGAACAATTCAGCTAAGTTCCAGCGTTTGAACATAACGATTAATAGACATAACACTGCTGCAAAAAGAGCAGCATAGAACACCGGATAGAACAGCGGCATATATTCAAACAGCGGGCGATCCCAACTCGCGCCCCAACTTTCGACATCCGTGTTAAGATGGTCAAGAACGCGTTTATGTTCCCATAAGAATTCTTTCCGATAGTAAATCAGACAATAGATAACCCACGGTGCAACTGTCGCAATTCCTGTCAAGAGCAGTAATCCCACATCGCTGAGTCGGATCTTTGCGTCTATTGTCTCGGTCTCTGCACTATCATCTGATGCGCGTCTATTGTAATAAATCTGTTTCCCACGCGCGACACCCCAAACGACGAGTGCGATACCGAACGTGATACAAGCGAGATAACTTTTCGAGAGATACGCGATCCCCATCGCGACCCCCGATAAAATGTAATTTCGCCGTTTTCCTGTCCGAACCGCACGGAGCAGAAACCAACACGAGACCTGCACCCAGAGCAGCAGCGCAATATCAATGTGATCCGAATAGCGATAACCGTGAACAGACGCAAACAGAAACGGGTTGAAACCGACAAGAAACGCAGCGATGAGTCCTGCCCGTTTGTCAAAGAGGTCCGCGGCGATCCGATACGTCAACCATGCGACTATAACGAGACTGATTGCAGATGGCAACCGGAGCGCGAACGTATTGATACCAAAAATCAGGTGCGAGATCCAGATTGTCCACATCGCCACAGGCGGTTTATGCAGCCAGATGTGATTCTCACCCCAACCTTTGTAGTCGTAAGGGAGCCACGGTTGATCATAGAGCGTGAATTTGAGCGGATGTTTCGTCAAATTCCGCGCAACGACCGCGTGAAATCCTTCGTCCCAATAGGTAATTCCGCTGTGTCCGACATTCCGTAACACCAAAGCACCGGAAGCAATCAGGATGCAGATTAAAATAATTTTTATAAGTATAGATTCGTTTTTTAAGCGATCTCTATCGGAATTCATCTGTTATATCTTGAATCTGTCTGCAATATTTGTGTCCGTTTGTATTGTACCTATTTCCAACTCCATTTCTATCTTTTAGAAGCTTGGACGCTCACATGATGTTTTGAAATAACAACGACATTCCGATTCCGCCAATCACCATAAGGACGCCCATCACCACAAAGAAAATACAAGAGGTTAGATTCGTAGTGGCAGCCGAAGTTCGGAAATACTCGTTCATTGTCGTCGCGATTTCAGCAAGGAGCGAACCGTGTCCTCGCTGTTTGACCTTGATCTGCCCTGCTCCCATCCACGACTGAATGGATACTTGTAAGTCAACTTCAACAGAGGTAAGTCGCATTGTGGAGAGCGTTTCCTCATAGGGTAACTCTAACTTCTGTAAAGATGCGAGAAGTGCCTCACGAAAAGACGTATCTGTAACTGCGTATGCGACATAACCTCTCAATGCAAAAAACATCATCACAAGGACAAGTGTAAATATCATAGGATTTAACCACCTCATTATAAACGGAGAATCAGATCCTTGCAGAAAGACGGGTATTAAGATTGCGGGGACAAGTCCTATGAACATCACCGCCAGCAGCCATCTATTTGAGATTAAGAAGGGCCGCTTTGTGAGGATACCTCGCAGTCCAATCACAATGAAAAAGAGCGCGAAAATCCCGAACCAAATTGGAACCACAATAGAAAATATAGTAACGTAAAAATCGGAATTCATTATTAAACCCCTTTTTCTCCGGTAAATTGGAATGCGGAAAACGTGATAAAATGACATCACCGCGTTTGTAACTTGGCTTTTTCCTCATCGTAGTTGTCGTAGATATCCATCTCAGGACTTTCCCAATCTTCAGCAAAGGAGGCAAGGCGTGCTCGCATTTCTGCCGCTTGTGCTTTACTAATGCCGTGTTCTCGTAAATCTATAGAACCAGGCGAAAGAAAAGTTACAACCACGCGTGTACCTTCACCCACATCATTAGGTATTTCCGAAAGTTCAATTTTACCGTTGCGATATACCCCTTCAATAGTTTTCGACACGGTTATTTCTCCTCATTTCTCTCTTTCAATTCTTTCAATATGGATCGCAATGCTTCATCAACGGATTCTTCAGTGGGAAAAGCGGCGGCGACATCTGGGGCAAGTCGGACAGTGTTTGTCTCAGTTCTATCTTGCTGTCCCCGCGCGCCTCTCCTCCAAATGTAACTGTCAACAGCTCGGACAGACAGGGCCTCACGTTTTGAAGCTGCTTCTAAGAGGAGCAATGATTCAATATCTGAAACCCTTCGGTTTAGAATATCAGATAGGAACCTAATAATGTGAACGTCAGGTTTCGTGGTATCCGCACCAAAAAGCATTCGCAGATACTGAAAACCAGCAATCCCAAAACCTTTGATTCTCAGGGTTTGGTAACCATGCGGTTTAGACTTGATCGCCCATTGTGTGAGTTCCTCTTTTTCTTCCTCAAAGGTTTTCGCCCCGTCAATAATTGTACAAAGATATTTTACAACAGAATCAAGTGTCTTTGCGCGATCTTCGTGATTGTAATCAAGCTCCTGTTGCACAAACGTATGCGGTGTTGGATAGTTAGCCATGAGTTTAGCCAATTCCACCACTCGTTGTATCTCAGGATGATTGCTCATAAAAGTTTGTAATCGCGGAACCACGAACGTGTCATATTTTCTGTTAAGCGATAGGACGCAGTCGATAACTTTGACAGCAGGCGGGTACGACCATTCAGATCCGGTAGGTGTACTACTAACATCGGATGCTATCTGTTTTAGTTTCGTCGTTACCGCAACAATATCCGTCTCTGTGATGTTGATTTCCTTCATTAAATATTTTCCTTCTAAAAATCCAAACTCACGCCCATCATAACCAGCCGCGGCGAACTCCATGACAGCGGATGTGAATGCTTTTGACTGCTGAGCGGGATACCGTACCGGTCATAAGTCACCGCATCTAAAATATCGTCGAGATTTTTCGTGTTGAAAACGTTCCGAATATCCACAAAGAGCGTATAAGTCAACCCAGCAATCCGACTCCGTTTGCTAATCAACGCGTCAACGTTATAGGTCGCCGGATAACGCTTTGAGTTGATGTCGGGTTTGATCGGTGCTCTCGGATTCGGTGTATAGGGCAAACCACTACCATACCTGCCGATTAAATTGACGGCAGAATCGAAAGGCAATTGAATATCCAGCGTTCCTGAGAAAATATGGCGTTGATCCCATGCCAACGGATGGCTCTCGGTTACATCGGGCTGCTGCCGGTAGTAGGTGAGGTAACCCAGATTTCGGCTGGAGCCTTTCCCTTTCGCAACAGAATAGGTATAACTGAGCATCCCAGAAACCGGACTCCGGCCCGTGCGCCATTTGCGGATCGTGAGTTCAAATCCCTGAACTCTGCCATAGATACCGTGGGGGGCACCATCGAATTCATCATTAAGGAAGTAACTATAATCGTTGGTTTCTACGTCAGGAGTGACATGCACGCTATTAACAAGTTGATCAATATCCTTAGTGAACCCCGTGAGATCGATTGTTAAGTCGTCGGTGAATTGCTGGATTATCCCGACTTCGTAGCCGATAGTTCTCTCAGGGTTTAGGTCAGGATTGCCTCTTCTTCGGATTGCGCCGCGCATGTCAAAGTTGAGGTTTTCGTAGAGATCATCACCTTGTGGGATCTGATAATAGTGTCCGTAGGTGAAATGCAATTTCGTCCGGTCGGTGATTGGATAGGAGATACCGAGACGTGGCGCGATCATGTGTTTGGTAGAAGCCTTAACAGGATCTTTGATGATAGGTAGTCCAGATTTGATGTATTTATCTTCTCGTTCAAAGGATTCAAAGAGATCAGTGATGTAGTCTGGTAGTTCGTCTCTTTCAACTTTTTCATCGGAACCCGTGACGAGTTGGGGGGTACCGTCTTCGCTTATCTGGATTTTGCCATCTTCACCTATGTCATGTCTGATTGTTTTAATTGTGCCGTCATCATTCAGTTGGAGTGGATCCCGCGGTTCCATGGGGGAGATACCATCTGGATTATATCGGTCGTATCGTAATCCGACGTTGACGATCATACCCTCATACTCCATCTTGTCCTGAACGTACATACTCAGCGATTGCGGTTGAACGTCATAAAATTCCACGTAGAGGTTGGTACTTCCGTAATTTGTCGATCCGAGGTTATAAAGATCGTACGCCAAGAGTTCGACACCTGTCTGAATTAGGTGGTTCGCCGTAACTTGGCTGGCGAAATTCCCTCTCAGTATTGAGGTCGTCGCCTCGCGAGTCGTCCACGAATTGTTATCACCTGCGATGAAATAGGTCGTATCATTGTACGCCTGTTGGGGCGGATTTCTGATTCTACCTTCTTCTTGATTCTGCTCAAAGGATTTATCGGGATCCCAAGCGTTATCATCAAAGGTCTTCTCCAACGGATTCCACATTTTATCGGGTTGATGACTCTCAACAGCGCGCCGGAATTGACCAAGCGTCAAAGTGTAGAACGTTCCTGAATTGATATTATGTGAGAGTTGGACAGAGAGACTTCTCGCATCTCTGGTGCCGACTGGAATGGCACTGGGCCAAAAGCGAAGGCTTCCACCGTACGATTGGTTCTCCCGCTGATCGAAAAGACCACTTGCGGAGAGTTTGATACTCGGTGTCACTTCAAACTTCATTTTCCCTTGAAGCGTATATCCGGTTCCGCCATCATTCGGCAGATAACTCTCATCTCGTCGCAACTGGCTGTCAAAGGCGAATGTCAGACGACTACCCCATATCGGGCCACTGAGGGCAAATTCACCAATATGGCTCGGCGACAGATCGTATTCTTTCGTGTCGTTGAACAACTCGCTATACTGGTTCAAATCCACAATATAGCCGTCTATGAGTGTAACCTGTTTTTTCTCATAGTCGATAACCGTGCCGTCAGCATCTTTGTAGGGTTGGCGCGTCATAACCGTTTCATCCGTATCCGGATCGACTTGCGGTTCACCTGTTTCCGGGTCTATCACGGGTTGAAGCGGGTTTTCCGTCCTGTCGGCGTATACGCCCGGGACAATCTCTGTAAAAGTAATTTGATCATCGCCTTCGCGTGCTGCTAACTCTGCAACTGTGGTAGGATCACCGCGATAAGGGGTCTGATAATCGTAGGGTTTACCGAGGAAGATACCTCTGAAGGGTTCAATTGCGACAGGGCGGAATTCGTTATCTGGATCCAGCCATGGACCGTATAACGGGTCCCCGTGGTGTGTTCCCCACTGTCCGACGCGGTACCTGAATCGACCCGAAAATTTGTGTGATCCCGCTTTCGTGATAAGGTTAACGATAGCGGATTGCGCATCGCCGTGTTCAGCGTTGAAGCCACCCGTGATAACCTCCATCTGCTCAAGAGAATTCGCGCTGATGTTTAAGCCCAGACTTCTACCGATCGGATCACTGATCGGGATACCGTCAATCAGGTATTTAACCTCCATTGACCGACCGCCACGAACATGCAGCGAACCTGTTGAATTGAGTACCGAAACGCCCGGCAGTGTCTGGAGAATGCCATTAACGGTATCGCGCGGCATCGCAGCGATATCTTCTGCTTCAATAATCCGGGTTGTCTGTGTAACATCTTTCTTAATCAGCGGTTTAGTAGCCGTTACGGTTATCCCTTCAAGCGTGACAACCTCAGACGCTTTCAAGGCAAAGTTCAGGGTCGTAGTGAGTCCAGCAAGGACTTTCGCGCTCTCTACGGTCTCAGGACTGTAACCCGTCAGTTCAACTTTCACGTCATAACCACCGGGTGGGATGTTCGTCATGACATAGTAACCCGCAGCGTTTGTCGTTGCGGTGCTGCTTGTGCCGACAATTGTTACCGTGACGTTTGCGAGCGGCTCATTCGTCGCTTCAGCGGTAATCACACCAGAAATCTTTCCAGTAATAGCAGCAGCGGCATAGAAGACAACTGCTGTTAGTAAAAATGCAACAGCGATTAGAAGAAATACTGTTTTGGTAAAACTTGAAGATCTTCCAAACTTGCTGCTAAAAACCTTTAAAATATTGTTCTTCAATTTTATAACTCCTTACGATATATTTTGAATGTTGTCGGTTCATGTACGTAGTCTCAATAAAAGACACTACGCTGTAAGATCGTAGGATACCTACAAAACATTCTCAATAAACTTAAGACTCTTTAAGCTCCGTTCTGTATGATATTCGATGAAACTACCGAGTACTCGTTTGAGCTCTTGATGATTACGGGTAGAGGCACGGATTCGGTTGAACCGCTCCCACTCAGACTTCCGAAGCATCTTTAACAACTCGCAACTTCCCAGTGCGATCGTGAAGGGGGCACCATCTCGATTTTTGCAATCGGCACAAAGCACACCACCGTAACGGATACTGAACGCAATGCCGAACCTGTCCGCGCCTGATCCTTGGACATCCGAACCGCAATGTACACACCGTGAGAGTTCAGGGCCGTAGCCTGCACAATCAAGAAACTTAATTTCAAATCCCCTCGCGAGCAAGGGGACATCATCAGCATACATTAAAAAATGATAGGTCGTTCGGAGTAAATCGAAAATTTCAGGACTCACCAACCCTTCTGATGCGATGCTGTCTACGAGTTCGGCGAAATAGCATCCGTAGGTGATACGTGTGAAATCGGAGCGGATTGCATCAAATCCGTCAATCAAACTGAAGTCGGTAACGTTCTGCAGTTCCCGGTTTTCGCGGTGTTGAAAGATGAGAGTCCCGTGGTTGAGGAGTTCTAAACTCCCACCGAGTTTGCTTTTCGGACTTTTCACACCGTGAGCGACCGCTTTGACCTTCCCGAAATCAGGCGTGTAGAAGGTAATAATTTTGTGGAATTCTTTAAGCGGAAAGGTGCGGATGACAATCGCTTGCGTTTTTTGAGATGGCATGATCTTAGATGTGAGAGGGATAAGATCGGGGCGAGAGGATTTGAACCTCCGACCTCCTGCTCCCGAAGCAGGCGCGCTAGCCGGGCTGCGCTACGCCCCGTTCTTGTATTTAATTATACCTTATTTTTTTGGGCTTTGTCAAATTAATACCGATTTTTGGCATTTGCACAGTGCAAATGCCATCCCTCGTGTGAACGGAGGAAACTTAGGATACGTTCCTACGTGTGGTATTTCTGTAACCGGTGTTAAAGTGAATCTTCGCTATCAACGAGCTCCGGCATCTCAATATGAATCCTCTGGATGCGCCGTTCATCTGCCTCAAATATGGTGAAACGGATGCCACGGTAAGTAAATTTAGCACCTTGTTCAGGCACCCGACCGAGATGGTCTACCACGAACCCACCGATTGTATCAATATTTTCCGCTTCAAATTCAGTACCGAGTCTTTCGTTTAATTCCATAAGGTTGAGCCTGGCATCAACCGAATAGGTGTTCGGTGCAATCTCAATGTAGTCCTCTTGTTCGTCTATTTCGTCTTCATCCTGAATTTCACCCACGATTTCTTCGATGATATTCTCGAGTGTGATGATGCCAGCGGTACCACCGTATTCATCAACAACGATCGCGATGTGCTGTTTGTGCTCGCGAAGTTCCCGGAAAAGTTCTGAAATACTCTTACTCTCCGGTGTGAAAAAAGGACTTCGCTCAATAATAAGTTCCCTTAGGTTGACAGGCTTGCCTTGTGCCCAGTAATCCAACATATCCTTAACGTGCAGAATCCCAACAATTTGATCAATCGTTTCTTCATATATCGGAATACGCGTGTGCCGAGACGTGATTGCTGTCTGTAAAACTTCAGTTTCAACGGTTGCAACCTCAAGACATATCATATCGGTGCGCGCAACCATGATTTCTCGGGCGACCTTGTCCGGTAAATCTAAGATACGGGAGATCATTTCTCGGTCGTCCGGCTCTAAGAGTTCTTGACTGTCAGCGACATTGTCGAGCGCCTCCAAAACCTCTGGGGATACGAGCGTATCTTGCGCTGACGTAACTTTGCCACCGAAGATGCGGACGATAAGGTTTGCGAGGAAATTTAGCGGGGTTAAAACAATGAACCCGCACCAATAGATGGCGCGGAGCGCACTGAGGGCTCGGATGGTTGCCGCCCCGGTGCTACCTCGGACATAATTTTTCGGAAACAGTTCAGTAAAAACAACAAAACACGCGACTGCAAGGGCTGCGTTCGATACAGGATATTGCCAGAACGTCGTAAACGTCATAAATATCGTAACGCCCGCTACTATCAAAATCGTTTTTGCTGTGATAATCGTCAGTGAGTAACGGCGTGGGTGATGCAGCAGCGATGTTAAGACTTCGTAACGTTTGCCCCCTTCTTCAGCAAATTTGAGAATGTCGTCCCGTGTTAATCGGGCGAGCAACGCTTCAGCCGTTGAAAACAGCGCACTGAGAATTAAGAGTATACCTAAACTAACAAGCTTGATGATTAGGTGTAGGTCGTCCAAACGTAAAATCACACCCCCTGTAAACTGGCACTCTAAAGTTAGCAAACAATCGTGCTACGGTTCCTGCAACAAACCGAAAATGGCTTTCTGCTTCTCAAACATAACTGTGGCTTCCTCTTGTGTTTGATGATCGTATCCAAGTAGATGTAGGACACCGTGTACGGCGAGTAACACGACTTCGGTTTCAAGGCTGCCGTGAGTTATCTCGTGTTTTTCGGTTTCAAGGCTGCTGTGAGTCGCGCTAAAAAGGTTACCTGTCACAACATGTCGCGCTGCGGTTTCGAGGGATATAACGACATCACCGAGTAGATTCGGGTTTATATGACCGTCTTCGCCATCGCGCATTGCAAACGCGAGTACATCTGTCGGGGCATCAATGCCTCGATAGTCTCGGTTAAGATGCTTGATGTCAGCGTCATCTGTTAAAAGAACGCTGACTTCACACGTGCCTGCGTCATGTGCTTTTAGGGTTGCGAGCACCGCGTTGTGAACCACTTCTACGTCAAAGGTCGTATTGTTAGTCGTATTCGTAACACGAATCAAAACGATTATTCTTCTTTGTGAGACGTATTTGATGGGTCTACCTCGTTCCGTCTCTTATTGTGTGGTGATGCCTGTTCGTAAGCCTCAACAATACGTTGGACGAGTTCATGCCGCACGACATCAACCCTTGAAAAATAGATGAACTCAATGCCTTTGATACCTGAAAGTACTTCTTGTGCGTCGGCGAGTCCTGAGACCTTGTGTGTCGGTAGATCTGTCTGCGTAATGTCGCCTGTGACCACGGCCTTTGAGTCAAAACCGAGGCGGGTTAAGAACATCTTCATCTGCTCAATCGTAGCGTTTTGCGCTTCATCAAGAACAACGAACGAATTGTTGAGTGTCCTACCTCGCATGAAAGCGATCGGGGCAACCTCAATAACATTTCGCTCAATATATTTATCAAGCGTTTCAGGGGGCATCATATCGTAGAGTGCATCGTATAAGGGGCGCAGATATGGATGCACTTTGTCCGCGATGTCACCAGGCAAAAAACCGAGTTTCTCACCGGCTTCAACGGCGGGTCGGGTCAAGATGATACGGCTCACCTGTCCACTTTTGAGCGCGGAAACAGCCATTGCCATGGCGAGATAAGTTTTCCCTGTACCCGCTGGGCCAATCCCGAAAACGAGGTCGTTGTGTTTGATCGCTTCAACGTACCTTCTTTGACCGGCAGTTTTCGGACGAATGACCCCGCGCTTTGAGAATACTGGGATAGACTCGGCACCAGTTTCACCCACGGTATCTTGTTCACCGACACCCGATGCGCGAATCGCATAGTTGACATCGGTTACCTGAATGCGCTCCCCTTTCCGGATACGGTGAAGTAGTGATTCAATAACCGTTGTCACGCGGTTAACCTCTGTGACATTTTCGCCAATGACTGCAATATTGTCACTTTTCAAAACAACGCGCACATCAAAATCGTCTTCAATGATCTTTAAAAAGGCATCGCTTTGTCCGAAGAGGGCTTGCACTTCAGCGTTGCTCTGTATGGGAACACCCTTTGATTCTTGTTTTTGCAATAGAATTCTAATCCTCCCACTTTTTTACTTCAGGAAACTCGGCAGTTTCCCATGTATACGCTGTTTAACCTAACAAAATTAATAAAAAAAGTCAAATTTTAGAGGTTACACAAGTTTCGGATGTATTGTGTGTAAGTCTTGTGAACCTATCTTTATTCTATAATGTCATGAAGCAAAAGTCAAGCGGTTTTTATTCTCGTCCATAGAATTTGACTTCTCGGATCGCAGCTCCTTTGAGGGGAATCCACATTTTTTGCTCTTCATCGTTGTGCCGGACGTTTTCTGGGTCTTCCAGGGCATTCGCTGTCACTCGCAAATGGTGAATTTCTCGCTCAATCTTGAATCTCACGGGCAGCGTGCCTTCTACTTTTATACCGCGTTTATCCTCTACAGCCTCAAACGAGAGCTTCCCATTCGGCGGTTTTACGGCAGCATCTAAAATAAGATTACGGATAGTTGAGGCGGGATAGATTTCAACATAGGCGATATATGCTGGAACATCCAGTTTAATCAGCGTTTCGGTTTTGAGGGTGCCTTCCACGCGACGCTGATACTGCTGAGGCGCGTATGAGACTCTTTTCACAAATTCTTTTTTAATGGAGCCTTGTGCAGCAAAGGTGCCAACTGTTTTCAAGTCGCCATCTACCATCTCAGGGTTTTGATCGCAAGTGAGTTGTGAAGCCGGTATTTCGACGAGAGGCGCCTCTTGCAACACCGCACACCCTGCAACACTGAAAATCAATACCGCAGCTACCACATAAAAGGACATTTTCAATCGATGTCCGAAGTTATAGCGCGTCTGTCTCTTGTTCATGTAACTGCCTCCGAAAAAAGATACTTACAAAACGTGCCATTAAATTGGTTCGGCTGTTCGTAAGGCACGCCTATAGTCGATTTAAAGGGACTGCCTACCGAAAAATTTGACCTCGCGAATCGCAGCACCTTTTAGCGGGATCTCAACGACTGAGTTTTCACCGCGAACGGAATTCTGTCTATCCTCAATGCCATCCGCGCTTATCCGCAGATAAAGTACTTCCCGTTGGATACGAAAGCGAACCGGTTTGAACCCTTCTATATCCCGATGTTGCTTGTCGGATACGCGTTCAAAGGCGACATTAAAACGGGGCGGATCATCGGTTGTTGTCATCATCGAGAAATTCGGAATCCGCTGTGATGCCGGATAGACTTCCACGTAAGAGACATAAGTAGGTACGTCAAGTTTGATGATCGCTTCTGTTCGGCGATTCCCTTCCAGCTGCGTCATATAACGCCTATTCGCACTGGATTGTCTTGGGGTTTCCTTGACAAAAACCTGATACGCTTTGCGGACGAAGCCGTTCACTGCGAATTCGCTCTCCGTCTCCAGATTTCCATCTACGAATTCTGGGTTTGATGCACAGGTAAGGTGTGACGGGGCAATTTCTTCAACAGACTGGTTCAGTTGGTTTAGCATAGCACACCCTGTAACGCCGATGAGCAGAACGACTAAACTGCTTAGGATTCTCATTTTTTTCTCCTATTGATTGTGGTACACAGTGTGTACCTATTCTGGACACATTATATCCATTGGTGACCAAATACGAAAATATTGCTAATATGATAACGCGTCTATATTCGCTAACTTGGTAGACAGAGAACCCACTACGTGTGTTTATGACTATTACACAGGTATCTCAACATCGAAACGTTCCGCGGCTTCGACGAGGCGGTTCCAAGTCGGTTCCTCAATTGGTATCCCTTCTCGCAGGCGTTTCTCGCGGCTTCGCGCCTCGAATTCTCCGGGAACATAAACTTCATCTACACCCGGCAACCGGGCGGACGACTTCACCCATTCTACGAGATACGCGATCTCCTGTTCATAGTCCGTTAAGTCAATGAAATCCTCTATTTTGATGGCGAACATCACGATGCCACTTGCACCGCGCGTCGGTTGTTCACGACTACACCCTGCCCAAGAGAGACCACCAGCGATGGCATCTATCATCACACCGAGTCCGAACCCTTTGTGCCCGAATTGAGAACCTCCGAGCGGCATAACGGCTGTGTCTTGTGGACGTTCACGAAACGCATTCGGATCCGTGATCGGATTGCCATCGGCATCTATCATCCATCCTTCCGGTATGGATTCGCCGCGAGCCGTCCGGACGAGCAGCTTCCCGCCTGCAACCACGCTGAGCGTCATATCAAGCAGGAGCGGTTCGCCACCTTGACGTGGTACTGAGATAGCGATCGGGTTCGGGGGCAATCTACGAGAGGTACCACCGTGTGGATGCATAAACCGTCCACCGCCATTTAATAGAACAATCCCGATCATACCGGCACGTGCTGCAATCGGTGGGTATTCACCCATTCGTCCCGCATGTCCACATCGATGTAAGCCGACTGCACCGATGGTACAAGCCTGTGCTTTTTCGACTGCCATCTCCATCGCTTTCCGTGCAGCAACCATACCGAGCGCGCCGTTGGCGTTGATAACAGTCGCAGCACCACTTTCTCTGACGATCTCCATTTTGTCTACCGCGGGACCGCCTGCCATGCCGCCGACATAGTTCGGTGCGTTGATGACACCGTGTGAATCGTGACCTGCAAGGTTAGAATCGACAACGTGGTCGCTGACAATACGCGCATCTTCTTCTGTACCGCCAGCACCGCGATAGATGTTATATACAAACTCTCTCAAAACATCATGAGATATTGTTGGCATAAAAACTTCCTTACTGAATGTTCAAATTTTCCAAAATAAAAAGAGACGTTTTACAATCGGATGAGTACCACCGTCTACAGTTGATTTTCACGAAATTCGACACGTCTATAAATATCATCCAGGGACAATTCACAATCAATTGAGGTAAGCGACAGCACATCTTCAAGTGATCGGAATTCGGTTGGTTGCCACTCCGTGCCGTGCCGACGGTAATGTTCAACCCCTACTTCGTCTTGTGAAACAAGGGTGTATTCTCGCAAAGACGTAAGTTGCTGATAGTGCTTGAACTTCTCTCCACGATCATACGCTTGGGTTGATGGTGAAAGCACTTCTACTAAAACAATCGGGTTAAGGAGGGTATCAAAAGTGTTATCCTCAAAGCGGGGTTCACCACAGACGACGAGGACATCTGGATAAAAGTAAGAGATTTCTGGACTAGTCCGAACCCATATATCGTTGGTATGGACTTCACATGTTCCGCCTTTCAACTGGATATAAAGTTCGCCAGAAATATTCGTTACAATGAGACTATGTGCGCGACTGGCACCCGACATGGCGATTATTTCCCCGCGCAAGTATTCATGTTTGGTATCCGACTTGCGTTCCCAAGCGAGATATGCCTCCGGAGTTAGATAGGTTTGTACTGCAGCAGATGACATTAAAGTGCCTCCATGTGCGTCCTTGAAAATGCTTTAAAAGTCGCTATGCTTGGCGGAACCCACTCTCCGTACGATGAAAATTCTGTCCGTGATCGGGATGATGGAACGGGATATTTCTGCAGAGCAGCTGCTTAAGGACATCGCTTTCGCCTGCCAGTTCATCATCGGTCAACTGTCGCGGCATATCCTCCTGCGGATAGATGACCGACCGGTTATACATACCGAGCAACCCAACGCGCGGTTTATCTGTCTGATTTGCGCGCGACTGATGCCAGATCGCACCGTTTGTGAACATGATAGAGCCTTTCGGTGCAACAGCGACGCTGCTCTCAAGTCCTTCTGCTTCTCCCAATTCGGGACGGCGGAGCGTTTTGTGTGAACCTGCGATGCACGCCGTTGCGCCATTCTCTTCCGTAAAGTCGTCTAACATCCAGACTGTTTGACCGGTTATTGAACCGGACGGGAAAGGCGATTGCATCGCCCAATACGGGTAATCAATATGCCAACCACCGTCGGGGGCACCGGGGCCGACGATGTTCGCCGTAAACGTGGAGGCGATAACATCTTCACCGAGCATCCGTTTCCATACTGCCACCACAGTCGGGTGCTGGATGAAATAGCGGAAGATCGGGGATTTCCCGACAATTGCCCAGACGCGTCGGATTTTACCGTCGCCGTAACTGTGGTCAAATCCGTTTTCGATGTCTTCTTCGACTAACTTCCAGATTGCCTCACGCGCCTCGTCGGCTTCATCGTCGGTAATCACGTTCTCAATGATGTGGAAACCGACTTCGGTCAAGTCGTGTTCAACAAGGTCGAACCTTTCTGAATCTAACGCTGATTTGATGTGTAGCATATTTCACCTCTGCCTTATACTACCGAATACGCGGTAGATTGCGAACTGCCTCAATAACCTGATCTTCCAGATCATCTGCGTCGCTATCTGGGATCAGATTGTGTTTATCCATCCACGCGATGTTTTCTCCAACACTCTCTGTAACCGGAACTTGTGGACTGAATTCAGGTAACGCTGCTGCGAGTTTCTCGTGGCTGAAGATTTGTGTATGCCCGAAGTTGCCACGCAATCCGCTGAACCGTTCGGGCGACATCGCGATGAGTGTCTCTTGCGAGACATGCACGATTTCTATATCAACGCCGAGTGCATCCGCCGCGGCACGGTGCCACTCGTCCCACGTTCGCGCCTGCGGGTGGACGATGTTGTATATCTCGCCGAAGCAGTTGGCTCTACCGAGTATATCTGTAAACGCAAAACCTGCGTCGCGAGATGACAGGAATTGAAAGTAATTTAACCCATCGCCTGCGGAGAGGATCGGTTTGCCCTTCCGTAGACGATCAATCCAACTCCCGTCTCCACCGACCTGACGCAGGAGATTCATTCCGGGTCCGTGCGTATACGACGGTTTGAAGATGGTCACAGGAAACCCATCGCTCGCGTGTGCCGCTAATAGAAGATTATCCGCTGCGACTTTACCGAGTCCATAGCCTGATTCCCCTTGCAACGGTGCCGTTTCTGGGAGGTTAATCCCGCTGAACGGCGGTCCGTAGGTCATCACCGTTGAGCAGTGGACGAAGTGTCCAACGCGTCCTTGACATGCACGGAGCGCGGAGGCAGCATCTTCGGCGTTGAAACTAATCATATCAATCACAGCATCCCATTCTTCCGCACCGACTTTCGCTTCAAAATCGTCGCGCTGTTGCCGATCACCGTGGATGATGCGGACATCTGGCGGCGGTGGATCTCTGTGTTGTCCGCGGTTGAATAGGACGACTTCATGGTTTCGGTGTTGCAACGCAGCAACAATCCCACGGCTAATGTTGCCCGTCCCACCGATAACTAAAACTTTCATAGGTCATTCCTCCCTCTATTGGTTGCTGGTAGACTTATATTTCCGCCGCGTAAAAGAGATACCACCGAAACCGCTGATGATGGCGATGTAAAACCCAAAATCGTACCACCACCCTGTGTTTTGGAGTTCATAGACACGGATATCCGAATTAAAAATGCCCCAGATTAGTGATATTGGCGCGATCCATCCGTGCCAAATGCCCCAGAAGAACCCAGCGGGTTTCTCGGTGGTGTGTTTACCATCACCAGGGACACATCCCGCAGCTGTGATAAGGGTTATCAGTAGCAGTATACAGACCAGTTTTTGGGTGTTCATCTTCTTACTCCATATCAACAATTGCGCGCGACAATCCCCAATCCAAGCGTCGTCGATAGTGTCCATCGCGGCGTATACCTTTGAATGCCGTTAAGAAAACATCGTGAGTTTTCTCGCGGATTGCTGCTAAGCGAGCATTGAGCATATCTATATCCACGCGCCACGGCACACCGATCTTCGTAATGGAACGGCAATGGACTCGGATCGGATAGTCTTTGAGTTCTTCTGGCGGACAAAAACGGATTGAGGCGGATACTGTATTATCTATAGCGATAAGTCCGAGATTTCCGTTCGGGTCGTTGAATACAATGCTACGATTGCAGGAGGGTTGCGGAAGGTGCCTCCGGAGTTCATTAATCCCACCGAGAAGTTGATTGTTGCGCCAGACCTTAACGTCCGATGTTGCGTGTGGTGCAAACAGCGCGAGACCAACAGGGTGTTCGGTATCCTCAAACATATAGGAGGTACCCCTCTTACCGTTTTCTTGCGTTGCTCCATCTCTTGTTTGCGGAACTAAAGAGATGAAATCGTGCAACCGTTGCAGGAACAGACCGCTCCGAATGAACGCCTCTGGAATGATCGCTGCGACCCACCCACAATGCGTTAGGCATTTCTCAATCGCATATTTGTAGAGATCATCGTGACGGGTTGATTTTGGAAAAGGTAAGCCGCGACGCGTTGCGGAGTTGCGTGCCAACCACGGTGGATTGGTAATGCAAACATCAAATCCTCTGGGAAAGTCGGCGAGTGTGTCACGTTGTCCAACGCCTTCCGCGCCCGGCTCGATGTCGAAAAGTGCCCAATCCGGGCATCGCAAATTGGCTGCGTCAATCAGTTGCGGAATGTCCTTAGCACCTGCAAACGGTTCCAAAGTTATCTGTTGTGCTAAATTAGACGCTTTCGCCCATATTTGGAACGGTTCCAACTGGAACGGATTCCCGCGAGTATAGTAGCGTCCGCTTGCTCGTTTTTCGTCCATTTTCTTAGTGTTTTCTGATAGGTAGATCTATGGTGTGCAGAGCTTTTTGTCAAATCAACGCAACCGATAGGTGCTTCTACCGGCAAAATCTTTAGAGAGATATGCTTCCACTATCTCTATTAGTCCTCCGGAATTTCAAACACCACACCATCCTTCTTCTTTTCATAAAAAATCATCTTTATCTCTATCGATTCTGATAAATATGGCATTGATTCGTAGCTGCTTGGCTTGATAGAATATGCCTCTTCACCTACGAATCCATCTATACCTTGTGATTCTTCATAAGGTTCTGCCAAACGGTAGTCGCAGCTTTTTATCTCTGCCAACTTTCTCAGGATTGCCTCCTGAAATTTAAGCCCTGTATAGGTTTTGACAAGAATCAGATCCTCTACCCATGCTTTAACCATAGCTCGGTCAATTTTCGGTAGTGCTACGTCAAGATTTCCTATCATTGCAACGATTTTTTCTGTCGCGTCGTCAATTGCCCCGGGATGTTGTTCTTGATACCACTGCACCCATTCTTCAAAAGATTTTCCTGGAAAATCCTGAATCAATTCTGTCATCTGTCCAACGTGTCTTGGGCGCGTGGCTTGCGAATTCTGATTTGCGAGATTTATTAATTGCGTCGTGTACTTCGGAAATTCACAAGCAGGCGCATCCACATACTCCTGAATCTCGGTATTCGTTAATTTTATTTCCATATATCCTCTTTGTCTGATACGAAGTCACTGCACATCCAACAGATTCGGTTGAATACGTCTACTGTCCAACTTCATTTTTTTCTTCACCACAGATTCTGACGGTTGCTCAAAATTCAAATCTTGCGGCTCTGTTGAATACATGACTTCAAACATATTATCGCCACAAACTTGCACCTCTTTTAAGCCGTTCAACAAAATGAACTGTTCTTGACTCGTCACCACTGGAAAACTATAGTGTTTATTTCTGTATTTTTTTAATGGCCCCGAATTTTGCGTTCGGTTTTCGACAAACGCTAAGTGTCTTAGGAGCCTGTCGCGCAAATAATCGTTTGAAAAATCGACGATGTGGTGTACAATTGGACATAAAACATGTTGAAAATTTTTGTCAATTTCGACACCGATACTGTTGCGTCCCGATGTCATTGCAGCAGCAACCGTAGTTCCGGTCCCTAAAAACGGATCAAGGATTGTGTCACCTTTCACAGCATACATATTGATCAATCTATAAGCTAAATCGAAAGGAAATGCTGCGCTCCTTGAGCGGGACATTGTGTTAGAAAGTTTCTGTTCCGTTCCTTTAATATCGGCCCAAACATCCGAATACCAGATATTTCTTTCTTCCCAAAACAGCGCACTTTCGCGCCTATTTTCTTTTTCACGCACTGTCTTAAATTCTCTTTTCGATCCCTTTCTCAAAATCAGAATGTATTCGTGTTCTAAGGTTACATAAGCACCCGCAGGTAGCATGCCCGATCCCATAAATTTATTAGGCGTGTTCGCCTGTTTGCGCCAGAGAATATCAGGGAGTGCTGAAAACCCGATATTTAAAAGGTGAGTCAATACCCTCGCGTGATTTGAATACAAACAAAAATCGGTTCTAACTTTCCTTGTCGCATCGCCGATATTAATGCAGGCAAACCTGCCGTTCTTTAAAACCCGAAAAACTTCATCCCATACAGTATCGAGAATCTTGTGCATCAACGCATGCGCCAATTTTCCATCGCCACGTACTAATGCCTGTCCGATCTCCGGATCCTGATTGCTAAACATTTCGTCCCACATTTCAATCATCGGATACGGCGGAGAGGTGACGACCAGATCAACGCTTTCTGAAGCGATTTCTTTCAAATCTCGGGCATCTTGGAAAAGGATCTTATGCGTCGTTTTCATAAATTGGCTCATGCAATGTAGGATTAATAGAAACTTCCGAACAGCACTAGGCTGCTTGTGTCCCAGTCTATGTTGGAAATAATAGCATATTTGATAAGAACTGTCAAGAAAAACCGGGTTGATTATAGAACTATGCAATT
>JAJEGI010000097.1 GCA_022819945.1 Candidatus Poribacteria bacterium | reverse complement strand
CCCGCGGATCTCGCTGGTAACGACGAATGCCCATGCGCTCTTATAGGTAGAAAGTGCGGGTGCGGCGGCAACTTCTTCTTCGGCTGCGGGTTCTTCAGCTGCGGGTTCCTCAGCAACTTCTTCTTCGGCTGCGGGTTCTTCGGCTGCGGGTTCTTCAACAACCGGTTCCTCAACAGCGGGTTCCTCAACAGCGGGTTCCTCGACGACAGGTTGGTTATCCCACGCTTTACCCGTGAATTTCGCCATACCGCCAGCGGGCGTATTGACGATATACCCCATCCCGCCATCAATGCCAAAGCCACTGCCTTCATCAGCGATCGTGTAACCGATGAAACGCTGCGTTGTACCATCGAGCTGAATGACGACCGTCGCACCGAGCATTTCTGCTAACGATTTTGCGGTGTAAGGTTCAGCTGGCATCAACGGGATAGAAATCATGTTCAAACCGGGCTCAAGAGTCACATCAAAACCGTACTCTTTTGGCATCACCGGTTCTTCAGCAGGGGGTTCCTCAGCGGGTGGCTCCTCAGCAGGGGGTTCCTCGGCAGGGGGTTCCTCAGCGGGTGGCTCCTCGACAACATCTTCAGCAGGGGGTTCCTCGGCTTCTTGAGCGTAACTTAGCGTTGTAAATCCCAAACATAGTAAAACAGCTAACAAGGAAAGAAGAATTTTCCCATTAAAAAGCTGGTCTTTCATAAGACACTCCTTTATTATTTTGACGTGTTCGGTTCTACCTTTCGGTATAGGTTTAGGTGCCTCGTTTGAGGTCCACCAAAAATTTGGCACATTGTCCTAAGGAACGTAAGGACAAATCACCAAACGCGGTACCCTTAAAAGAAAAGTTTATCTTAAATGTCAAAACTTTGTCAAGTAATTTGTCACTTATCCTATTTTTTAGAAAACTCTTGGTAAAAGGCATTGCGTGAAAAAATGTAGGAAAGTCTGGCAAGTTATGGTAAAATATCTCCGTAGACTGGAGTTTGGACAATCTTTATATATCCTGAAAATCTACTCCTATAGATGCGTTTTACCGTGCAGAAGCACCGAAGGAGGCTACAAATGGCGAATCGAAAACACGACCTCGTCGAATATCCGATACAGGATAACGTCCGATTAGAAGCATATTGGCGTGATGATGCAGGCGGACGCGGTCCGGCAGCTTCATTGTATGTCTATGACGATGAAATTATGCGTTTTGACTGCTTTGGTGGCGATAATGGACATTGCCACTTCAACTTGCGACAGACGCGGGGCAGACGGTGGATGTACCCGGAAGGCACTTTCCAAGATCACATTCAGCAGAGCTTGTTCGACCTGCGCACAAATCTGAACTTCTGCCTTCAGACCCATCAAGATGATCGGGTTCAGGAGGTTCAGATAGAACGAGAGCGTTTGGAACACGCAGCTGGACAGATGGAGGCACACTTGTTAGTGCTCGCCGATAAATTGCAGCGCGACACGGCATGAAAAATACCAGCAGGAAACGGACAACAGCACTTTGTGTGATTTATTTCAAATCGCAGTGAAACGCCGTTGTTTCCCGCTTGGCGCAAGGACGGATATATGAAAGTCGTGACCGCGGCGGAAATGCGCCAGATCGATCAGGACACAATTGAAGGTATCGGCATTCCCGGCATCGTTCTCATGGAGACTGCTGGGAGTGCCATTGTCCGCGTGATTGAACAGCACTATCCGACATCGCAACGGGTCGGTATCCTTGTCGGCAAAGGCAATAACGGCGGCGATGGCATCGTTATCGCACGTCAACTTGCCCACGCTGGGCGCGACGTACATCTTTTTCTCGTTTCCCCCCCAGATAGCTTCACCGGTGAAGCAGCGATCAATCTTCAGATTGCGAAACGTTTAACAGCAAGTTTTGGCTTGCAAGCTGCGCCAAAAGGTGGGTTGCAGATTGAGGTAATCCTGACAGATGCTGAATTTAAATCCAATGCGAATATCGCTAATTGTGAACTCCTTGTGGATGCTATTTTCGGCACGGGATTACGCGGGACAGTTCGTGATCCAATCGCTACTCTCATAACAACTATTAATGACCTTTCAATACCGATCCTCTCTGTCGATTTACCTTCTGGTCTGGATGCGGACGCGGGACATCCGTTAGGTCCTTGTGTGCGAGCCGATAGAACGATAACAATCGGTTTGCCGAAAAGAGGGTTGTTGGTACATCCGGGTGCCGAACTTGTTGGAAAATTGGAAGTCGTTGACATCGGTTTCCCCGAACAGGTTGTAAATGCCCAAGGTATCAAGGTCAACTGGACAACTGCGCAGCAAGTCTCGCGATGGCTGCCCCCGCGCCCATCTTCCTCCCATAAAGGAACTTACGGACGTGTTCTTGTTGTCGCGGGTTCAACAGGTATGACAGGCGCAGCAGCACTCGCCAGTGAAGCGGCTTTACGTGCCGGTGCAGGATTGGTAACCCTCACAACTCCGAAACATCTCAATCCAATTTTAGAAGGTCTTTTGCCCGAAGTGATGACGTTGCCACTCCCAGAAACTGCGTCCGGCAGCCTATCAGCGTCGGCAACGTCCGCTATCCTCGAATTTGCAGAAAAGACAAAATCCGTGCTTGCAATAGGTCCCGGACTTTCCCAACATCCAGATACAGTCGCACTTGTTCACCAACTGGTCCGCGAAAATCAGGAACAAGGAATCGACTTACGACTGGTTGTCGATGCGGATGGTTTGAATGCCCTTGCGCAAGCCCCTGAAATTATTTCATTATTAGGTAGCGAGGCTGTTCTCACACCACATCCCGGCGAGATGGCACGATTAACGAATACTCCGGTGTCTACATTAGAAAAGGATCGGATTCGCACGGCACAGCAGTTTGCCACCGACTCTGGTGTAACGCTTGTATTTAAAGGCGCGCCTACTGTTACTGGATTTCCAAATGGGGATGTATGGATCAATTCCACGGGTAATCCGGGCATGGCGACAGGTGGCATGGGCGATGTGCTAACCGGAATAATTGCGGGGTTAATGGCACAGGGACACTCAAGCGAAACGGCAGCTGTGCTTGGCGTATATATACACGGGTTCGCAGCGGACAGGGTTGCCGAGGCGTTGGGGATGCATGGACTCATCGCAAGCGATGTCCTAAAAGCGGTGCCAGCAGCAATTGCTTCGCTGACACAATAAAGGAGAAATCATGGAACTCGGATTGACTGGAAAAGTTGCCATCATCACAGGCGGAAGTGAGGGGATCGGCAAAGGGATTGCCCTCCGTCTGTGTGAAGAGGGCGCGAAAGTTGCGATCTGTGGGAGACGTGAAGCCGTCTTGTCGGATGCCGCTGAAGAGATCCGTACACAGACCAGTGGTGAAGTCCTCGCCATCCCCGCAGATGTAACGAAACTAGAAACGTTAGAGAATTTTATCGGACAAACCGCGCGCCATTTCGGAAAGATTGATATTTTAGTCAATAATGCCGGTCGTTCAGCAGGTGGCGATTTTGAAACTATGAGCGACGAAGCGTGGTACGATGATTTGGACCTTAAGTTAATGGGTGCTGTTCGTTGTGCGCGATTGGTGATTCCACACATGAAAAGCACTGGAGGCGGCAGGATTATCAATATCACGCATCCGGGTGGCAAACAGCCGAGTGCCGGCTCGTGTCCGACCTCGGTGAGCCGCGCTGCGGGCATCGCTTTGACAAAAGCACTCTCTAAGGAACTCTTACCCGACAAAATCTTGGTTAATACGGTCTGTCTGACTTCAATTAAAAGTGCTCAGGGGGAACGCGCGTGGAAAGCCGCGGGTTCACCCGGTACACTTAAGGAATACTGGGAGGAACGCGGCGCGGAACATCCCCTTGGACGTCTCGGTGAACCGAGTGAAGTGGGGAACCTCGTCGCCTTCCTTGTCTCTGATTGTGCATCGTTTATTACTGGAACGGCTATCAATATCGATGGCGGACTCTCTGCGGTGGTATAAAAAAATGGAAACTTATAAAATCTATCCTATTGCAGCGGCGGATGCATCCACAGCGTTCCAAGTAGAATTGGATTCGCGGGCAATTGCTGCTGCAGAAGCACTTGAAAATAGTGGTGCCCAAGGCACTGAAAGAGAAGAAATCCTACAGAAACACCTCGGTGCTGATTATGAGAAAGGCTATAGAGGCACCGCTTGGGGTTTGCACGGCATCTCCGAAGGCTTGACGCCAGCACGCTTGGCGGTTTTACTGGAGGCACACGGTGAATATCTGGATCCTTGCGCGGAACGCGAAACGTTTGACCATAGCCTGATGGTTAATGTCGAAGAGGAATTAGCGTCGCAGTTGGAGGATATTCCGGAATCCCTTTTAGAGGCAATTGTCGAAGAATACAAGACTGAACTGTTAGGTATGTAGCCTCGCGGTTTTGCCTTAATTATTTTTTCGGAACTTTCCTAAGAATTGCGTGTGTTATAATACATTGAGGCCCCAGACACTTGCCTCACAAACCAAAGTATCATCTATACAGTTTATGCCAACAAAGGAGATACGATGAAATGAAACGTAAAAATGTTGTGCCAATGGTCGCACTTTTGATAGTTTTGAGTCTTTTTCCTCTTTTCGGACTGCAGGCGGAGCCGATAGTACTTGGCAAAGCAATAACATGGGTACATGTAGAAGATAAGGGGGAACCCTCACAAATGGCATTAGTGCGGGCAGAATTCGATGAAGAGATCTCATACGGTTCTAAAGAATACATAGGACCACAGACAGTACAAGCCGTGATGCAAACTTTTGATAAACCCTACGACCGCAAGCATTCACGGACCGTAGTGACTGTATTCCCAAAAGCAAGTCTTGCTGAAATCAAACGGAACGGAATGATCGGGATTCATGCCTGGTCGGAACTGCTTTCAAAAGAGGGTGTCCCTATCTTGTTTAAGGAGCGTGAAATAGATGCCCGGTACCCGCGAACAGCATGGCTTCAACTCCTTTTAGAGAGAGGCATCACTATAGACAGTCTTATTGATTATTTTTTTTGTATGGCACATCGGCATCAGTTGGCATTTTTGGAGGACAGTCCATATCTCTGGGAAACCGAGACCCACGGTACTTCGGCGATAGATGCATGGGAAACCTATAAAGTCGATTATATTGATAGGTTCGTAAGCCGTTATACGCGGAATTGGAAAACGCCAGCGGAAGCTGCTGGGAAGCGTTTAGAAGCCACCAGGAAACGAATAGTGGTCTCTAAAGCGAGAATAAAGGCGAAGACAGAAGCGACTCAAAACAGTGAACAGGCGGCAGAAGCCCCAAAATGGGCTACGGAACTTGGAAAAAAAGATCCTCAGTTGCTGCAGAACCTTGCTGACCAACTTGAACAGATAGTAGAAGATTTGGAACGCCAAAAGAGATGGAAAGCTGCTGAAGGTGTCAAGGAGGCATTGGAACACGTCAAGAAGGCCCTGGCGCATGACAAAACTCCAAAACCGTCGTCTAATAAACCAAACCGAAACAGTAAAAAGACATCACGCTACCCACCTCTGTAGGATCGGAATAAGTCTTGTCCATCCAACAAGGAGACTTTTAGATGTTACTGACGCTCATCCGAAAAGAGATGATGCATCATATTCTCAGTGTTAGGTTTGTTGCACTTCTTGTGATGTGTCTTTTGCTTGTGCCGCTCACCCTCCATATCAATTACCGTAATTACCTCCAAAACCAAGTCAATTACAAGGAATCCCTCAAACTCTCGACCGCAGAAGCTGAAGAAAAGCCGCCAGATGCGCCAGATCCGGATACGGAAGTCTCCAAACTCTTTCTTGAACCGACACCTTTAAGTGTGTTTGCGAAAGGTTTGGAGGAATCACTTCCGAGTTATCTTGGGATGACACGCAACAGCGTAAAACAAGGTTCAATGTCGCTTGGGGAAGCACCGCTCTCCTCCGCTTTAGGGAATCTTGATTTTCTGTTTGTCGTCAGCACTGTTTTCAGCCTACTGGCACTGTTATTCACATTTGATGCTGTTGCGGGCGAAAGAGAAGCTGGCACACTTCGGATTACCTTGTCAAACGCATTACCGCGAGATTTGTTCTTGTGGAGCAAACTCATTGGTGGGTATATTGTGTTTGTTGTCCCGTTTCTGGTAGCGTTCTTGTTAGGTTTACTTTTGCTTGTCTCGCAAGGTTTCCCCTTGGGCGAGTCTGATATTTTCCTACGCGTGTTCAGTTTGACGTTAGTCTCGCTGCTCTACATTGGCGTATTTTTTTCAATTGGGACAGTCATTTCCACCTATTTGGACAATTCCAAGACGGCACTCATTGTCGCTTTTACTGTCTGGGTGCTTGCCGTGTTGATTGCACCACGCGCTGGGTTTCTTACCGCCAAACTTATTGCCCCGACCCGCGCGATTCAGAGTGTCTATATGGAAAAAACTGCGATTCGCAATAATCTCAATGCGGAAAAGGAACACAAGATTAGCGGAAAAATAGTAGAAACTTTAGGAACCTCTATTAACTTTAACAAGGATGCCAAGAAAATAACTGAACTCAGGACACCGATTGATGCAGAGTATCGACAGAAATTTCAGGAACAAGTCGGTAAAGTCGAGCGAGAATACCAGCGAGAAAAAAAGCGGCAAGAATCAGTTGGAGAAAACCTTTCCCGTATCACACCGACATCTTCGCTCATTTATCTTGCCATGAATTTAGCTGAAACAGGAAAAATAAAAAGAAATACTTATTTTCAAACGGGTACGCGTTATTATAACGAACTTGAAGCGGCGTATTTCGGTGAAATTAGAGACGATCAGTTTGCGACGATAGCCAGATTCACATCAAAACAGCCAGAACCCAAGAAGATCACCCCACCACCAGACCTGGCAGAAACCTCCTTATCAGAAACCCTTCGGCACTCTATGGTGGATTTACTGCTGCTCTGTTTTTTAGCAGTCGTGTTGACGACCATAGCGTTTCTGAAATTCTTTAGTCTGGATATTTAAGAAAACTCTTTATCTTCAAAATTAACTAAATGTTAATTTTTTGGGGTTTTGTGGACGATGGGTTTCTCAGGTATCAATTATGAACATTTCGTGAACATGGCACGGATTTTCATGAACATTGGCGATTTGTTCAATTTTCGTATTTGCAGTATACGCGGTTGTGAACCCATTCAAGGCGTGGGTTTGTGAGCGTAATCGGTTCTGTGGATGATGATCTTTTTGCCAGGATGTTCACAAATGTTCATGAAATTGTTCACGATTCTTTTTTGTCCTTTGTAAACAGCGCGAACACAGTCAGTGCGTTGGACCCTGATGTTTTTGAATTCTGTGTCTCTGGAATTTTCGTGAACAATTGGATAATTTTAATTTTTGTCTATCTCTTTTCAAAGTGCTACAAGTGTAGTGTTTGATTGGCTTTGTGGCACTCGATGGGTTCGGTTTGTTTTTAAGTTGTTCATGAAATGCGAATTTTATCGGTTAACGTTTGTTAATTTGGCTGATGGACAACTCGTGTTATAGGCAAGGTTGCTTTGGTTTTTCATAAGCTGCTACATTATATATGATAACTTATTTATGTATGATAACATATATAATATAGAAGGTCAAATTTATTTTCGTCTGAATGCAGATCGCATTTGGGCGAGTACGCCGCAAATCTCGGATTATCACGGATAACACAGATTTTAGGCATTTTCTCCATTGTTGTCAGAATCAGGATTTGCAGGATTTTAGGATTTTCAGGATTACAAACACGGGTGTGTAAAGTTTTTGGCAGAGTTTTTGAAGATATGAGTTGAAGTGTCTGAAGAAAAATGGTATCTTCTCCTTAGGTAGGTCACTAAAGTTTAACATTCTTTTTATGACGAGGAGAAGATACCATGTCTAACATTGTAGCAGAGATTCACCAAGAAGTTCAAGAAATGTTTCAAGAACTAACGGATACCGAGAACGTCTCTATCGCAACCGTAGAAAAGCAGGTATCAGCCGCTGCGGGTTCGTGGGGTCAAAGATTATCAGAGGCGATCCTGTCAGAAACAGCAAGTTCTACAGACGGATCGCCAGTGAGCGTGCCGTGTCCATCTTGTCAAGGTCATAGCCATCGGCATCGGTGCCGGGGTCGCAACTTTACAACGGCTTGTGGGGTTCTGCGTGTGTTGAGATGGGAGTATAAATGTAAATGTGGAAGTATTCATGTGCCGTGGGAGATGCGTCAAGGGCTGAAGGGTCAGTATACGCAGCACGTATCCGCAACAATGATGCGTTTAGCAGCGCAGTTGAACTATCGCGCAGCGGCTGTCGAGTTGAAGCATCACGGCATAGAAGTCAGTCATACCACCCTGCATCAGAAAGTCCGGGAGTGGTCAGAAGGCGAAGCCGTCTCCGATTATGTTGATGAGCAATCTTTGGATGCTGGGGCTCGCTGGTATGTCAGTTGCGATGGCTGCCATATCAACTCATCGCAAGGGTGGAAAGAAGTCAAAGTTGGGTGCGTTTCCAAAGATTATCCACATACGAATGCGACTTCCGTGATAAAGATGCGTCCTTCAAGTCCGAGGTATGTTGCCTCTGAAAGTCAGGCAATGGATTTTGGACAGCAGGTGGCTGCCTTGGCGGCTCAGACCGGCATTTATCAAGACGAAAACACGATTGACACCGAAGAAGTCGTTGTCATCGGTGATGGTGCCGCGTGGATATGGAACTTAGCGGATGAACACTTCCCGAGCGCCACTGAAATCGTTGACTATATGCATGCCAAGGGACATTTATATGATGTGGCGAAACACGCTTTCGGGGAAGATGACCGAGAGACCGTGGAAACTTGGGTGCGGGCGACCGAGACACCTCTGTATAATGCGGAGACTTCACAAGTCGTCGCACGTATACGGGATTTGGGAAAACAAAACCCAACCCTATCGGATGTGGTAGAAAGGGAAGTCGGCTATTTTGAAAAACATGCCCATCGCATGCGATATAGAGACCTCTCTGAAAAGGGGTATCAGATCGGCAGTGGTGTTATTGAGAGTGCCTGTAAACACGTTGTCGCTGAACGCTGTAAACAAGCAGGCATGCGATGGAGCAAACCTGGGATAGATGCCATACTCTTTTGGCGATGTTTGCTAAAGAATGAGGCATGGGATACCTATTGGGACACACAAGACACACAGACCGCGTAAATCGGCTGCCAAAAACTTTACACACCCTACAAACACCGTTGGCTTGACACGTGTTTTTTGTGTGCTGATAGCAACCAATTCGTCTGAATCGCGGATTGTCGTGGATTACACGGATTTCGCGGATTTTTAAGAGTTTTCTCATTTTGAGAGTCTTCAGTCCCGTAGCGTTTATTTGCTTGAGTGTTTCTTCAGCATGTTTATAGAAACCGCGTTATATCTCAACTCTTTAGCCCTGTAAGGGCGGTAGTTTACCGTTTAAGAAACCCTTTGCACAAGGCGATGCTACCGTACCAGATGCCTTTAAAAACGTTTTAGATAATTTCTTCCCCGGTACACTGCAATTTTAACCGAGTATAAGATGATATAGCGGAAATTCGCATTGAAGGTCACACTTCCAGTGAATGGTTTGATACGGTTGGCTTAGATATGGCTTACTATAAT
The DNA here is from genome assembly GCA_022819945.1 of Candidatus Poribacteria bacterium. Classification (GTDB taxonomy): domain Bacteria; phylum Poribacteria; class WGA-4E; order WGA-4E; family WGA-3G; genus WGA-3G. The sequence continues at coordinate 16,830 of JAJEGI010000097.1, read as the reverse complement.
AATATGAAGTTATCACAAGATCGATCTCGAAACGTTCTTAAATATGTGCTTGAAATCAGAGATCTTCAGGATAAAGAGTGGATTAAAAAATATTTGACAGCTAATGGATTGTCTTCCAGTAAACTAATTTTCGATTTAGATGGAAATCAGAACAAAGAGGAATCTCGTCGTGTTGAATTTCGGGTTGTCACAAAATCGGAAAAACTTATTGACAAAATTAAAAAGTTGATAGAGGAATTTGATAAGGAAGGGGAAATGAATTGAACCAGCCAAAAGTCTTTTTTCCAAAGTTAGATGCATTGCAGTTTTCTGGATTAAAGGAATTACGGGAGAAAATGGATGCTCGATCAGAACCAGACATTGATATACTAATGAGATCGGTAGGGGTCTCTGTAACCAAAGACAAATTTGAAATTGATGATGAAATTCCTATAGTTGAAAACCGGAAAGCCGTCCTTTATATACAAGAACCCAAGAGATTCCAAGGACGCGTCTCCGTTCCTAAATATCACATTTTCCATTGTAGTAAAATCAAGGAAATGCAGGAACAAGGACTATATCACAGATACCACGCATCAAGTAGAACGGATGGAAAGTTTTACTTAAAGCTTTCCCGCACCAACGAACTCAGCCTCCGTGAATTGGTTCTCTGTAAGTTTTGCCTATCTGAATTAAAAAAAAGATTTGGATGGGATGTTTTCCCGAAGGAACCAGAGGATTTCCTTTAGTTGATTGGCTTGAACCTTTCCATGCTTATTCATCAGATGAATGGGAAGAGCGTTCGCAGGCTTGTAGAAAAAAAGCGAAGTGGACTTGTCAGGAGTGTGGCATTAATCTTCAGTCCAACTCCCATTTTCTCCATGCCCACCATAAATGGGGAACCAAGTTTAACGATCCTGAAAACCTCATTGCACTCTGTATCGGTTGCCATGCGAAACAACGCGGAGGTGGACACCGAATGTTAAAATACTATCCAGACTATCAAGAATTCATGAGTAAATATGGCGAAGAATGGAGAGCCTACTATCATCCATTTTAATTCCAACTCCAAGGACTACCCGATAAAAGTTGGTTTTAGTTGGGTTGAACGGAATGTAAAATCAGGTGTGTTTGGGGCAAAAATTTAGGGACTTGCAATATGTTGTTTGAGTGCTTCTATTTCCTGTCTGAGTTCTTGAATTTGCTCTTTTTGTGTGCGATCTTCTTTGCCACGCCATGCGATAATGATTTGCGGTATACCGACAACTACGACAATAAGGCTTATTAAACCAATTACAAATCCAAATATTATATTCAACCGTTTGTCTACTTCTCCAAATTTGTCACCAACGTGGATCATCACGCGTCCCTCGGAGGCTTTAAGGTCTTCCTTCAAACGATCCTCGGAGGCTTTAAAGTCGCCCTTCAAACGATCCTCGGACTCTTTGACAATTGAACGGATCTTTTCAAGATCTTCTACAGAGAGCTCACTGAACACCGGTGTCGCAAAAATCAAAAGTGCAATGATGGAAATCAGGATTAATTTCATTTTCCTCTCCTTATCTCAGGTACAAATACCGGAATCATTTTACGTATAGTAAACCATATTTGTTCTCTGTTGTCAAATAAATTTGTGATTCAGACAACTTACCACAAAACCGCATCAATCTCCGCCATAACGTGCAGTGTCTCCGCAATAGCTACCAAAATCGCACGATACTGCTGCAACTCCGCACGCCCCAATTCCTCACCCTTCCGATCCCTTAACCACTTCTCACAAACCTGATACGCTCCGATTTCATACTCCCATACGTCTGGTGGAACGTCCGTGAAATGTTGCGTGGGGTTGATCCAGACTTTACCGTCCTCATATCGAAGTCTTGCGACAACGCCATCGCCTTCACCCTCAAACCGATGTGATGTGGGTGCTCCTTCTGGTCGCTGGACATCTTTCAAGAGATGTGAGTCAATCAAACGCTCTCCCAATGTTGCGAGTGCACGGAATTGGTCGATATCTTGGGGTAGAGGGATCCGTGGGAAATCGTATTTTAGGAAATCGTAGTAGCGTTCGCGGTAGGTCGGACTATACAAGATGGCATAGATATAGGCGAGGATCGCCTCCGGTGAAACACCTTCGGGTAGGTTAAACGGTGCTGTCTGTGGGAGTTCTAACGCTTCGGAGAACGCGGTCAGAAAGGTGGATTTGAAATTGAGTGACCGTTCTGTCGCGAGTTCCAATTCCTCTGGATTTGGATACAAGTAGAGTGGGAAGATGTGCCCTGATTCACTGCCTTTATTTGAAACGTAACATTTTTCAGTGATTTTGTCAGTTACCAAAGCGTGTCGCCATGTAAAACTTGTGACAATGCGACAGACACAAAGAGCAAGGTTTTCAACACCGTGTAAATGACGCATAATATCTTGGCGTGCTTCTCTATGAAATCCAGCTGACTGTCCCGTGTAGTACGTCCATCGCGGGTCAAAAGGACGATATTGAAGGCTTGCAAGATGCTGTTCTATGTCTGGATGATTACGGATATCTGCTTGGGCGAAACGGACCTTCCAATCTCGACTATCTTTTCGCAAGTTGTACTTCTCCCTCGCCTCATTTTCAGAAAGGGAAACAAAATCGGTTACCGTTTCGTGAACCTCTTCAGAAGTTTGATGAATTGTTAGTTTATCGCGCCCGGTGACAATAGCAACCTGCCCCGTTTGAAAGATGTCAGTAATCGCCCATCCACTTTCGTATTCAGCACTATAGTCTGTTGCTTGCGGCACAAAAAGGTAGTACGGTGATGTCGGTTGCAACTTGCACCATTCCGTGGATTGGACATCAGTTTCGGAAAGTATGTTGTATTTCTCTTCTCGGGATCCCCACACATCTGCATAATGAACTTCAGTTGGGGTAGCGTTATCGCATTCTTTGACACACAACAGGATGCAAACCCCTTGTGAGATGTCAAAGACATTTTCATCTTTCTGTGCTGTCGGAACTGCTTCCGTCCTTCTGTTGCTGCCGTGTAAATTAAGCAGATAAATAGCATTGAAACTGTCTGACAAACTTTGCCGCATCCCACGGAACATAGGACCATCAAGAAAACTATTGTTGACAATGTAGCCGATAACACCTTCACCGTTTTTATCAATTCGCCATTGTGCCCACCGAGTAAATTTTACATAGTCCGCTTGAAGTGCTTTTGAGTTTTTATCCCCAAGCGGTTCTCCGTCTACCTGTCTGTAATCCTCAATGAGTTCACCAATAAAAGTTAAATTATCACCTACACGGCTTGGATTCGCAGAAGTGCGTGGGTACGGTGGATTACCGAGGATAACAAGGAGTGGTTCGTCCCGTTTTACTGACAATGCTGCGTTTGCTTCATCAGAGATAAACTCCGTAAACGGCAACGATTCCTGCATTTCTTGGGGTTGTTCCAAGGTATTTGTGAGATAGATGCGGAGGCGTTCATCCGCACGCCAGCCTTGTGCTTGCAAGAACAGGCTTAACTTGAGATGCGCGATGGTATACGGTGCGACGAGCAGTTCAAATCCAAAAATCCGTTTGACGAGCTGGGTGTTGATATATTGCGTCCATTCACCCGTGCCGTAGGTCTCTTTGATGTATTCTCGGACGTGATCTAACACTGTCAGGAGGAAGCCACCCGTGCCTGTTGCGGGGTCGAGGATAAGTGTGTTGTCATCGGCGAGACCGTCGGGTCTGTTTAATTCTGTTTTGAGGAGGCTATCCACGGATCTGACAATGTAGGAGATAACCTGTGGCGGTGTATAGTAAACGCCGCGATCGACGCGCCGCTGTGGATCGTATTCGGCGAGGAAAGTTTCGTAGAAGTGGATCACCGGATCTTCAAGGTGCGTTCTGGCAGCAAATGCCGTGCGAAGCATCTCTGTCGGGACGTTTCGGAGAAGTGATGCGATATCGTCCAGAATGTAGGTGACATTCGTCTCTAATGTTGGGGAGGCGACGTGATAAAAGAGTTGGATAAGAAACGGGTTTGATCTCGGCAGTGCCTCGACGGCGGTGTGTCGTGAGAAGTGGGTCGCATTCGGGAGTGTGCATCGCGCGGCGAACAACCCGTAAGCGAGGGTTTGGGCATACATATCGGCAAAATCGTCGGGGGTGAGCGTAGAGAGGAGTAACTCCTTGAACGCCGAGAACATCCGGTAGGTGTCGCTGTGTTCATCGGTGAGTGTTGTGGCAATCTGGGTCTGGAGTTCTCGCGTCCGTCTAGCGAGGTATCTCGCGAGTACTTCTGGTGAAGTGATCTGGACGTGTCCGGCGTTCAGAAACCGCTCCAGTAGCGTCTCTAACTTTTCAGGCTCGTTTGTGACGTTTGCTGTCGTGCGCAGCTGCCCGTCCGCATACAACCGGAATTCGACGAAGTTGGTGAGAATGAAGTTGTCAAGGTTTTCGATAAAACGTGCATTCTGCGTTTGGGCATGCCCAGTGAGTGCGTCCAAATCTCTGCCGTACGCTTCCGCTTCAATATAACCGACGGGCAGCAACCCGTCCATTGCAATAAAATCGGGTCTCCCAATCTGATCGAGTTGTCTCGGTTCTTGTGTGAGCGTAACGGTGCTTCTGCCGAAGTCAACAAACAGGTCTTCAAGGAAGGCTTGGAGGTGTGGATATAGTGAGAGTTCTGGGGTCGCTTCACCGGTGATTTGTGTGCGGTGTATGTTTTGTAGATAACGGTCATAGTGTGTTTGGAAGTTCATATATGTTCACAATCAATAGGGTTTTTAAATTTTTACTTTTATCAAACATGTTCACCACCGTAATTTCGTATTTACGATATGTATGATAACATATTTTGTGCAAAAAATCAAGGTTATTTTTTTTTGTTTTCGGCTGTTTATCAATACTGTTGATCATCAAAAACAACAAGTTTTCAACCGTTTGCAACTTTTCTGGACCAAGAGTGTGTAACACAGCAATACAATCCAGAAAAGCGATACCTGCTGTAAAACCGTAGTGCTTCGCTGCATTCGCTTGAATCTTGCAAAAGGAGATTTTGAATATGGGAAAAATGACCTTACGATTGAAGATATTTCACCTATCCAGCAGAATTATAATGCTCGTGTTCGCAACTTTATTGATAACCGTAAGCACACAACTTGCCTCCCGCGCCGACACCAGTCAATTGCTTTTGTCTGAAGATGCTCTCAAGGATCCGGGCAGTTTAACGGTGAAACTCCAAGATACGCGCGCTGTTATATCCCAACACATCGCGCCACAACTCTCTGCTGAGATCCAGCAACTCTTAGATAAATATGATGGTATAAGCAGCCCATCTTTAGCACTTCAACGCGCATTGATTTCGGATCTGAACAAGATTCTCCAAGCAGGGTCGCTCTACGATGCCGAGAGTTTTGCTGATATTGAACTCAGTGAGCAGACAGATGAGTTGCTCACACAAAACCCCCAAAGTGGAGAAGCATTGGTGCGTCTGAACCGCCTTCTTTTGTCAGATGCCTATCCGCACGAGGTCGCCTCGCCTACAGAAAAACAGACTGAAAATCCCGAAGGAATTGAAAAATGCAGAGAGAATTTAAGGCGGATACAAGAGGCGCGCGAAAAATATCGCGATGAGACAAATAGAGACCCACAATGGCTCTCTGAACTTTCTCCAGCGTACCTCGACAAAAAGCACCTTCTTTGTCCTGCGGATGCGACATACGGCAAACCTGGGGTTTTAACAGACGGTGCAGAGGATCCGACCCTGCCGTGCAGTTATCTCTACGAATTTCGTCCCTCCCAGAAATCAAACCGAAAAATTATATTGGCAAACGAAGGCGATATGTTACCTTTCGTTCGTTGTGAGCATCATCGCCTTAACCTAAGTGTCGGTGGAAAACTCTATCGCAATGGACCGCAAAGAGAGATTTATAAAGATAAGATGAAAGTTGCGGTGGCGCGACTCGATGGGTCGGGCGACTTATACACACAACTCAAAGCACAATTCGGCGAAGACTTCCTCAAGTCGCCAGAAGGGAAAGAGTTACTTAAGAAAGTCTACACATCACTACCACCTTCAACAGCATCAATTCAGAACGTACAAACAAGCCCGATAGGTAAACCGATGCCAAGTATGCGTTGGACCGATCTGTCCGGGAAACCTGTCGAATTAGAGACATTTCAAAGCGAATTCATTCTCGTCAATATCTTTCCAATCACGTCTGACACGTGTGGACCGAAGTTGCAACGCTTGGAGAAACTGCTTGAAAACTACGATGCTTCCCAATTACAAATGGTCGGTGTTGGCACCGATGATTCCGCCAAGGCGATTGAAATGTTCAAGGAGAAATACGGGCTTTCGATGCCTGTCTGGATGGGTAAAAACATGCAGATACAAATTTCTACAGATAGCGGTGCCTCCAAATCCCAAGCGCAGCTGACAACGTTCCTTTTAGATCGGGAATTAATTGTCAAAGATATGGTCATAGATTTTGATCCAGATATTCTTTCACAAAAGGTTAAACAGTTCGTCGAATCCAAGGATTAGCACATCAATTTTTGCAGCTTTTAAGTAGGGCTTACGCAATTTGCTGACGAGTACCTACGGCCCGCACACCGCTGGCGAAGTGTTTCTGCGTATTTCTGCGGATTTCCCCTAAAAACCTCGCCAGCAAAGGACGCTGCGTAAGGTGAAAATATGTTACTAACACTTATCCAAAAAGAGATTATGCATCACATTCTGAGTGTCCGGTTTGTCGCGCTCCTTGTGATGTGTGTATTGCTCATTCCGCTGACGCTTTTTATCAACTACCGAAATTATCAACAAGATCTCGTTGATTACCAAGAAGCCGTGAAACTCGCAAATATTGAAGAAACCACGGTCAACCCGAAGATGCCCTTGGAACCGGAGCTTGAAGTTTCCAAACTCTTTCTCAAACCGGCACCGTTGAGCGTCTTTGCAAAGGGATTAGGGGACTCGCTCCCGAGTTATCTTGGAATGACCCGCAATGGGATTACACAGGGAGCTCCATCTACATTTTCAGCACCGTTCTCGGACCTTTTAGGACACCTTGACTTTCTATTTCTGATAGGTACCGTTTTCAGTCTGCTGGCACTGCTGTTCACATTTGATGCGGTTGCTGGGGAACGAGAGGTCGGCACCTTGCGAGTTACCTTAGCAAATTCGCTGCCGCGGGACATCTTCTTATGGAGCAAGTTAATCGGTGGGTATCTTGTGTTCGTAGTGCCGTTTTTGGTATCGCTGCTGTTCGGTTTACTTGTGCTTGTCTGGCAAGGCTTTCCGCTCGGTGAGCCCGAAATCTTTCCACGAGTCCTCAGCTTAATAGCTATCTCGCTCCTCTACATCGCGGTCTTCTTTGCGATAGGAACCGTCATTTCCACCTATTTAGACAGTGCTAAAACAGCCCTCATCGTCGTCTTTACCGTCTGGGTGTTCGCTGTGCTGATTACACCGCGTGTTGGGTTCCTCACCGCCAAACTCATCGCGCCAACCCGAACTTCACAGAGGGTCTATATGGAAAAGAAAGCGATGCGAGACGATTTTGACGCGGCACTCCAAGCGGAAAAAATGAAAATTATCACAGAGATGCCCGCGGAGGAGATGTCCGAAGCTGCTCACGTTGCCAGAGTCATAGCCGGAGATGTCCTCAACGAGCTTGATGAACGCATGAAGCCTTTCGAAGAAGAATATCGACAGAAATTCCAAGAGCAGGCGGATAAACTCGATCGAGATTACAAACGTGAAACAGCACGACAACAACAGGTCGGTGAGACACTTTCTCGAATCACGCCGACATCGTCTCTTATCTACCTCACCACGAACTTGACGCAGACAGGAAAGCGAAAGATGGACAATTACTTTCAAGCCGGTGAGCGTTACTATGATATGCTTGATGAGGATCTGTTCAGTAAAATTATAGATCACGCAGGTTATAGAATGTACAACCCAGCGACCGATATTGTCGAAATTACGCAGCCGCCACCTTTGGCGACAACTACCTTAGCGGAAACGTTCCGTCAATCGGCAGTGGACGTACTATTGCTCTGTTTCTTTGCAGTGGTCTTGACAACCGTAGCCTTTCTGAAATTCTTTAGATTGGATATTTGATGTGCATATTAACCGGTTCTGAAATTATGCACCCTTTTCATCTACGTATTGGATCATTAATTATAGAGACTCCATTTCAAGGAGAAATATGTTCAAACCAGGCAGCACTAACGAAGGAGAGATAACGAAAATGAGAAGTAAAAACGTTGTTAAAATGCTCACATTTTTGACAGTTGTGGGTATCGTCACTTTTTGGGGGAACCAAGTGAATTCACAAACTCATACCTTTATAGAATCAATAGAAGGCACGTCAACACCAGATACCATTCCTGTAAAGTATCCTGAAGCGTATGACGGCCCGCAAACCGTGAAGGGATTGATGAACGCCTTTGATGCGGCGTACAACCAAAAATTTTCAAAGGCGAAGGTGATGGCACTTTGGGATGGGGTCGTTTATAGTAGCGAGCTTGCAATTAAGGGTGAAATAGACGCGAGGCATTCACGCGTAGAGTGGCTCCAGATGCTTTTGCAGCGAGGCATCACTATAGAGGATTTTGACGATTATAGGATCTATCTATCAAAACGACATACTTTGGCGTTTTTGGAGGATAATCCGGATTTACGGAAAATCGGGTTTCGCGGTATGCCTGTAACGGATGATCAGGAAGCTTATAAAGTCGCCTATATTGATAAACTGGTCACCAAACGGATTGAGGACCACAAGAAACAGATGGAGCGCGCAAAGAAACAGATTGCGCGTGCCGAGGAACGGATTGCGCGCGCCAAGAAACAGTCCAATCCCAAACAAGTTGAACACGCCAGAAAACAAATTGAGGACGCGACAAAACAACTCAGACGTGCCCAAGAGGCTTTAGAACGTTTTCAGAACCCGACATCGTTACCTCAGAAACTAAAGTGGAATCGAATAAAGAAGTCCACTTATCCGGCTTTATAGTTTTCTATAAACATACTGAAGAAATACGCAGAAACACCCTATCAAAGACCTCAAGCAAATAAATCCTACAGAATTCAAGAGGCCTTTTGAGGCCTGAAAAGTTTGTGGCTCAGTTCCGGTTCGGTTGGGAAACCGAACCTACCGGACCGGGGGCGGAGGCGGCTATTTTTTCTTAAATTGACACCTATGGTTCGGTTGGGAAACCGAACCTACCGGACCTGGGAACTGAGACGGGATTCAAAAGGTTTTTCTGAGAAGTTTGTGGCTCAGTTCCGGTTCGGTTGGGAAACCGAACCTACCGGGCCTGGGTTTGAAAGGAAAATGGGGAAATGTTAGTGACCCTAATTCAAAAAGAGATAATGCATCACATTCTCAGCGTCCGGTTTGTCGCGCTTTTGTTGATGTGTCTTCTGCTTGTTCCGATCACCCTCTCTATTAATTATCGACACTACCAACAAAACCTTGTTGACTATCAAGAAGCCGTTAGACTCGCGAACATCGAAGAAACCACGATAAATCCACAGATGGAATTGAAACCGGAGTTGGAAGTTTCTAAACTTTTCCTGAAACCGTCCCCTTTAAGCGTATTCGCAAATGGATTAGGGGATGCATTGCCGAGCTACCTTGGAATGACCCGCAACGGAATTGTCCAGGGAGCACCCTCTTTGGTCTCAGATTCTCTTTCCTACCTTTTGGGGCATCTCGATTTTTTATTTTTGGTAGGCACAGTTTTTAGTCTGCTTGCGCTGCTGTTTACTTTCGATGCAGTTGCTGGGGAGCGGGAAGCGGGCACCCTTCGGATCACTTTAGCAAATTCCCTTCCGCGCGATATTTTCTTGTGGAGTAAGTTAATTGGCGGGTATTTTGTGTTTGTTGTTCCATTTTTGGTATCATTTCTATTCGGTTTACTTGTGCTTGTTTGGCAAGGGTTTCCGCTCGGCGAACCTGAGATTTTTCCACGCGTGCTCAGTCTAACCCTCGTTTCGCTCCTCTATATCGGCGTATTTTTTGCAATAGGGACTGTAATTTCTACCTACTTAGATAACTCTAAAACAGCCCTCATCGTCGCCTTTACGGTTTGGGTGTTTGCTGTGCTAATTACGCCACGCGTCGGATTTATTGCGGCGAAATTTATCGCACCGACACAAACATCGCAGAGCGTTTATCTCGAAAAGACTGCACTCCGCGAGAATTTCAATGCTGAACTTGAAGCGCGAAAAAAGGAGATACACCAAGAATTCTGGAAAGATCGACCGCAATCTTCCTTTGAAGAACAGATAGCGGGGGGGCTTGAGATGGATAAACAGGTGCAACCGCTTGAGGAAGAATTCCGGCAGAAATTCAAGGAGAGTGCTGACGAAATAGATCGGCGTTATAAGCGGGATAAAGCGAGGCAGGAAGGTGTAGGTGAAACACTTTCCCGAATCACGCCAACATCCTCGCTCATCTATGTCACTACAAACTTAACACAGACCGGAAAGACAAAAAGAAACAACTACTTTCAAGCAGGCAACCGCTATTACGATGCACTTGATACAGATTTGTTCAGCAAAGTCTTAGATTACATCTCTATGCGGACCATGAGACCAGAGGATACTGTCAAAATCACGCAACCGCCTTCCTTGGGGACTATAACCTTAGCAGAAACGTTCCGTCAATCGGCGGTAGATGTGCTGCTGCTTTGCTTCTTTGCGGTGGTGTTGACAACTGTGGCGTTCCTGAAATTCTTCCGCTCAGATATCTGACTGTTGTGCCTGCTGCCGATAGTCAGTCAACCAGACCTTCTGCATAATTTGTTTGACGCACCGCTTTTTCTGAATTTCCTATGAAAGCAGGGGTTAATCCAATAAGGTGCCTCCGAAAGCAGGTGTTACCCCAGAAATTCAACGTTATCAAAAAATAGTGCAACCTTTTGACCCTTAAAACGCGTCTTTATTACATAAGCGTATATTGTCTGAAGTTTAGAAAAACGAGGCTGAAAGGATGTAACGCCTCTGAGTTAGGACAAGAAAAATAAAGGGAGGCAGCAGAATGAATGGTTTATTTACGATTCCACTTTTGACAGTTTTAGGACTCGCTATTTTTCTGGCGGGTTGTAGTACAAACTATTCATACACACATACGCAGGGGTACAGTTCTGAAATTAGCACATCGGATTTGCAGTTCCGTGAACATATTAAGTTCCACTGGATATCCCTTCCCACGCCTGGCAAATATACCGGACCCCAAGACGCGCAGGACCTGATGAAAGCGTTAGACGCGGGTTATAACAGTGGACATTCAAAGTCCGATGTGAGTGTATCTCACACGGTTAATAACGAAAAAATAAGTTATAGCAGTGGCCTTACAGAACGTGAGATAGATGCAAGGTATCCGCGGGCAGAATGGCTCCAGATGCTTTTGGATAGAGGGATCATCGTAGAAAATTTCGGTGACTATTCACGTTACCTATTAAAACGGCACACGCTGGCACTTCTGGAAGATAACCCGAACTTGTGGCAATCAGAGCTTTTCGATATTCCGCCGACGGATAATTGGGAAACTTATAAAGCCGCGTATATTGATAAGCTGATAAAAGACCATACCAAAAAATCGAAAAGTAAATAACCGTGAATTTTCGCTAAGGTATCGCGAGCACAGCTCGCTCCTACAGGGAAAACATTTTCGCTTTGGTGTAGGTCTTGCTTGAATACAGCCCAATTTTTTGGTATTATATACACAGAAGCAAATCAACCATAGGAGAAACCCGATGTTAGAAACCCGTGAGCTTACGAAAGTCTACAATGAAAGCGTTTTAGCCGTCAACGAATTGAACCTGAAAGTGGATGACGGCGAAATCTATGTCGTCCTCGGTGCGAACGGTGCTGGGAAAAGCACAACGATTTCCATGCTGCTGAACTTTATCGAACCGACAAGTGGCACTGCCTTGATAGACGACATTGAGATCCCAAAATTCCCGCTGGAGGCGAAGAAGCATCTCGCTTACGTCTCTGAGAACGTTGAACTCTATCGCAACTTCACAGCACGACAAAACCTCTCCTTTTTCGCGAAGCTCGGTGGACGCAAGAAAGTATCGAATGAGGAACTCGATGCGACCCTCGGCCGCGTCGGTCTACCCGAGGAAGCCTTCACACGGCGCGTCAAGACCTTCTCCAAAGGGATGCGTCAACGTTTAGGGATCGCTATTGCGATTATGAAGAACGCAAAAGCCGTGTTGCTCGATGAGCCAACTTCGGGTTTGGATCCGAAGGGCGGTGCCGATTTTCTGAATCTGCTCCGTCAGTTAAAAGAGGAAGGCAAGGCCATCTTCATGTCCACTCACGACATATTTCGTGCGAAAGAGATCGCTGACCGGATCGGCATTCTTGTAGAAGGCAACCTTGAGCGAGAATTGACGCGCGAGGAGATTCAAGCAGAGGACCTTGAGGCGTTGTATCTAAATTATGTCGCTGGATACGAACCTGAAGAGGACGCGACCGAGTGAAACACGGAAAGGTGAAAAAACATGGTAGGATGGAGGAAGCCGCAGAAAAGTGGAAGAATGAAGCAAGGACGGGAAGATTGGAAGAATGGATGGATGGAAGGAGATAACATACTCCCACCTTTCCACGCTTCCACCCTTCCATCCGAGTGCTTCCAGTTTTTGACGCGCATGCTGATTTTCATTATCGCGATGGGGATGCTGCTGCCAAGTGCCCTACTTGAGGTTGCATTGGCGGAAGCGTCGGAAGAATCCGCACCGCCTAATGGAAACAGTACAAAAACCAGAGATGAGCAAGACCGCCATATCAAGATAGAAATCGAGCGGCAGAAGATGAAATCAGCAGAAAGGCTCATGACGATAAAGAAAATTGAACTCGAAAAACTCCAGGCGATGATGAAGGAGGAAAACAACATCGTCACCGTTGCCGAAGTGAATACCGCAGAGGAAGGCTACGAAACGGCTGTCTCTGAATATGAACAAGCAAAACTGGAGCTGCAACGGGTAGAACTTGAATCGCTACAAGACGAATGGCACATCAGCGTTGAAGCGACAAGTTTATATGAATCTCACGATGGCAGAGAGATGTTCTCGATTACCTTGCGGAACAACTCATCGCCTGTCAAACTCGTCGAAAGTTCCAAAGTCGTCGGACAAGATATTATCCTTAGCGCACAGATTGATGATATCTTCGTCACAATTAGAGAACAAGAGAGTTATGGCTCAAGTGGTGCGATTATCACTGAACCTTATGAACAACGCATTGAGACGCTCAAAGAAGATGAATCTGTCACTCTGAAGTTTGAGCTGATAAAAGAAAATATACGAGATGTCGTCGTGGAGTTAAAGTACTCTGGTCGTGAGGAAAATAAAAACATCCACCTCAGTCAGGAAGAGCCATATATCTCTGTCGTGTCCGCGCGGCGTTATAAAGAAGGCGATCGCCGACGGCTGGAAGTTGTTCTCAGGTACGGGGCGTTAAATGACGAAACAGCGGGTGATGAAACAGAGGTAGTAGACACTACCACAGCACAGGAAATTAACAACGTCTATGTCTCTATCAAAGACGACACTGCTGCTATCATCGGTTTTCCTTATGAACATCGTATTTCGACGCTGAAAGATGGAGAGGAAAAAACACTTGATTTTGAACTGCGACGGAATGTGGACAGCGTCACTGTGAGTCTCACATACCTTGAGCAGGAAAATCCGTATAAAATCCACCTTGAGGAGGACACGCGCCATATCTCTATCCTGAGTGCGAAGAAGTTTCGCGTCGCCAGCAACACAGGCGGGCAGATGATGGTGACGCTTCAGTTAAAGAACACATCTACAACTGAAGCGATGTCAATCAATGCGACCCCTGAAGAGATCGCTGCCGCGAATGAGATACGCTCGATTTATGTCTCCTTACTTGATGTTACCGATGACACGAACATCGTCAAACCGTATGAAGAGAAAATCCCAGTTCTCGGTTACAATGAAACCGTGGAATTAACATTCCAGCTCCAGAAAGATGTCGAGAGCCTGAAGGTCTCGTTGAACTACCCCGAACTTGAAATGCCAGAGACGCGGTTGATCTATCTTCAAAAAGAGTCCGCTCTGGATGTGGTAAACGTCAGTTCACTCCGCTTTTCGCAGGAAGGCAATTTGGGGAGCAGCGTCACCTACGATCTAACGCTGGATCGGTTGGCAGAAACGGAAAATACATTCCAGTTGCGCGTTATTAACCTACTGAACCGTCTCTCTTTTGAGTTTCAAGACCCAGAAACCCAGTCTCGGCAGTCTCAGGTGAAATTTACGCAGGAACAGTCAAAGCGGAATCTGTCCCTGATTGTCTATTTGCCGGAAGAGTTGGATGCCTCCTACCTTGATAGCACCCTTGAGTTTTATGTCGCAGTCCTTGATGAGGCAGAAGCAAACGAGCTGGGGGGTGTCAACAATCGGTTGGACGATCTACCTGCTGAACAGATTGCGAGTATACAAGGCGGTGTTGAACGGTTTGAGCTGATTCCAAAGGGTGTGCCGGAGATCGAAGTGTTCGTGCAGAATGCATTCCAGACGATCAAAATAGGCGAAGAGGTTAATATGACAGCGACGCTAAAGAATATCGGTACCCGTGATCTCGTTGACATCCGTATGATCGTTGACGTTAACACCGATTGGAAATACACCGTTGTCCCGGAAGTTATCGGTTCACTCGTTCGGAATCAGGAAGAAGAGATACAACTGACGCTGAGCCCACCTTCAGACATCGGGGTCGGCGAATATCAGGCGAAGTTGAATGCCGAAGTCACTGTTGATAACCGTAAGTTTGAAGCACGCGACCGTTCGATCACGGTGCAAGTTGAATCAAAGACGCAGATGTCGGTGACAACACTGCTCTTTGGCGCATTGATCCTCCTGATGATTGCGATTGTCATTGTTACAATCCGTATTAGCCGACGTTGAAGAATAGCCGTCAGTACGGAAGACCCTTCGGGTTTTCCTTTGAAATGGAGATTGAGGATGAACAAAAGGTTGACGGCACTTGCGGTCTGTCTACTTCTGAGTATTGCGGGTGTCGTCTCAGCACAACGGCTCGTCTCGCTTCAACCCGCCCGCGCAATAGAACTGGCGTTACAGAACAACGAGACAGTCAGAAAAGCCGAGAAAGTATTAGAACGCGCGAAGGCAAACCTCCGTGTATCCAAAGCCGTGTACCTACCACAAGTAGGACTCACCAGCGAATATCAGCGTCAAAAAGATGGCGATATCGATGAGAGAGACTATCTCACCCGTGCACAAATGAGTGTCCTCTTCGCACAATTCGGTGAAATTCCTGCAGGACTTGATGCAGCAGAGGAAGAAGTACGTAAAACAGAAATCGAATACGAACGGGCAAAAAAGGAAAGTGTTCACGCTGTTCGGAATATCTGGCATAATATCATCCTTACAGAAGAGGAAATTGAGCAACGCCGCGCGATTGAGATAAAATTGAAGGAAAAACTTAGAGGCACGCAACTCAAGCAAGAAGAAAAACGGATCGGCTTCCTGAGTCGCCTCAATACGGAACTTGAACTCTCAGAACAGCAGCTTGCACTCAACGAACTCCAACGACGGCTTGATGTGGATACCGCCGAACTCATTAGACTCACCGGACTGGATCCACTCGCACAGGTCGCTCTCTCAGACTCTCTCCCCGATGACGATGTGACGCTGGAGGCCGCCGTTGAACTCGCACTTGCGAACAGCCTTGATTTACGCGACCTACGCGGTGATATGATACGGCAAGAACGCCTCGCCGCAGAGACAATATGGAACCGGTTCCCCGAACTCTCCGCTGAGGCACGCTACAAGGATCTCCATGTGCTGCTGGAGCAACACCAACAGAACCGGACTTGGGACGCAAAGGCACTCTACGATCCAATCATATTTGACCGAGAACGAGATACATCGAGCATGTTTGAGACGAACCCCCGTACTCAGGACGGATGGGAGGTACGCTTTAACCTCAATATCCCGCTGTATGATGGGAAAAAAACTGATAACCTACGCGATGTAGAACTCGCAGAACTGGAACGACTCCAGTTTGCGTACGCTGAAAAAATGAAATTGATCCGAGTCGCCGTGAGACGAGACTATCGCGCCGTGGCGAATGCGAAAGAACGGATGGAGATTGAGCAGCAGCGATTGCGAATCCGTGAACAATATCTACGGACAATAGAGCGGGTACTTGACGAAGTCACGTTTGATATCCCGGGTTATCAAGGATTGACTTTTAATGACGCGTTTCAAGCACAAGCACAATTCACAGAGACGCAACGTGTCTTTTATCAGGCGCGCCGAGACTACGCGCGGGCAAAAGAACAACTCCGAGAGACAATGGAATGGGTTGAGTGATAGCGCAAAAGAAATTAACCACAAGTTGGGGCAGTGATCAAGACGTATTAATCTATTTTCTGTAGGATTCTCACTGCGAAGCAATAGCACTTCTATGGAGTGCGGTCGCTTAAATACACTGTTTCTATTCTCACTGCGAAGCAATATCATCCCTACGGGGTGGGAAAATGCCTGAAAAACTTTCTTGAAACGCCCAAAGTGTGTTAGTAGAAACTTGGGTTATATTATTTAATAAGCTTTGACGACTCTATCCGCTACACCAGTATGTAGAGCATGTAGCGATTGGGTTGGAAATCTGATACTATTTTTGTATAAAGGGAGAATAGAGATGAGAGTTGAAAATCAAAGTGGATTTGTGTCGGTTGGGTTGGTTGTTATCGCTTTCGGATTGGTATGTGTAAGTCTCGGTTATTCTGCACCGATTGATCTGAAAACTGTTGAGGTTGCCTATCTCTTCAACAAGGGGAACGGTAATGTCGCCAGAGATATTT
>JAJEGI010000157.1 GCA_022819945.1 Candidatus Poribacteria bacterium | reverse complement strand
AGACGGGCCAATAACCGTCATCGCCTTCCATAAACGGACCCCCGATTCGGATGCCGTCCATCAGGGTGTTTCCGCCTTCTGCCCAACCGTGACGATGACAGATTTCCAAGAAATCTCGACGCAAGTTAGAGATAGAATCTTCATCAATCAAACCTCGGAAAAAGAGGTAGCCGTCCTGCCGCGCCTGCTCTTGCAGCTTATCGGGTTGATCTAAGTGTTCATTTGAAACAGTAAAGGGTTCAATCCTTGCCATAAAGTTGCTCCTTACGCACGAAAACAGTTGTAGGTGTTAAGGATATTATAGCAACAAAGCGGGTGGTATGTCAACTTGTTGTCGGTTGTCAGGAATATTAGCGATCAGTTTCGATCAGCAGTCAGAAGAACAGTTTTCAGTTATCAATGTCACGGTTTTTAGGCTATACAACCGAATCTACGACTCCTTTAGTTGCAAACACGGATACTTTTCTTTAAAAAAGCGAAATGTGCAGAAATTTGGAGCGTCGTAATATTCTTACCTCGTAATTTGGGAAATGTGATACAATTCGGGCAGTGTATCGTGAATATGAAGATGTCCGGACGCGTAGTGAAGCGTAACCTCAATTTTAGGAGGGATCTCATGCTTAGCATCAAACACCTCGAAACGATTCCATTGAACGTACCTTTCTATCACGAACGGGTCAGCCGACACATGCACCGTGCGCTGACACACGGCGAGCGGGTCCACGTTTATCGTGTTGAACTCAGCAACGGTGTTGTCGGATACGGCGAAAATTTATCAGATGAATCTGCGAACATTGAACGACTGATCGGACAAAACGCGTTTGCCTGTATGAACGATGACAGCGTAGGCTTCGGTATCCAGATGTCGCTTTTCGATGCGGTCGGCAAATCGGTGGATGTGCCTGCTTACCAACTCATTGGACCTAAGGTTCGCGAAAGATGTCCGATTTCGTGGTGGGATATTGATATGCCGCCGGAGGATTGGGTCTCGGAAGTTCAAGAATCGGTGAAACGGGGTTACACGTCAGCGAAACTGAAAGCGCGTCCGTGGCGCGACATTTTCGCACAGGTGAACGCTGTCGGTGATGCAGTCCCCGCTGACTACAAACTCGACATTGATTTCAACGGGTTCCTGCGGACTGCGGATAACGCTATCCCTGTTTTACAAGAATTGGACAAACACCCGAACGTCGCTATCTATGAGAGTCCGTACTATCTCGGTACGGATGTGGAGGGTGCGGCACGATTGCAAGCGGCTGTCGAAAAGCGGATTGTGGAGCATTTCAACGAATCCTGTTTGCACGCGCGGTGTTGTGGCGGGTTTGTTGTCGGTGGTGGTGTGAACTCGTTACGCCGGACGAACGCGCTCTGTGCTTCGTTTGATCAACCTTACTGGCTGCAGATGGTTGGCACGGGGATTACAACGGCGTACTCGGTGCATCTCGGTGCGGTACTATCACAAGCGTACCTGCCAGCGATTACGTGTCATGAGTTGTGGGAATCGGATCTGCTTGAAACACGGCTTCCTGTTGTTGAGGGAACGATTGCGGTCTCGGATGCGCCGGGGTTGGGCGTTACAATCGATGAGGCTGCATTGGCAGCGTATCGCGTGGATCCATCTACGCCGACACCGCAGCAGTTGTTCCATCAGACGGATTATACGTGCAGGGTGCATATCCCAAATGAAAGCGGCGGCGAAACTGTCCACGATTTTGAAAACGAGGGTGTCTATTACCCGGCGTTTAGCGAAGGGGAGTATCCGGGGTTCGTGCCTGGGGTTTGGATGGAAGTGGTTTGAAGTAGTAATTGTGTGGATCTCGGACTTCTGGGGTTCACACAACCCGCACGCTGTAGCACTCCATATTATTCAGCATTTTCAGCAAAATAGTCGGAATCTACGCGTTTGATTTCATAAGTTTCCACGGTGGAAACGCCAACGTTGTGATCAATCATATACCGAGCGAGTTGGCTGCCATTGATAAGGATAACTCTCTTGGAACTCCTTCCCGCAAATTCTTTAGCCGCTGGGTTAAAATCCGAAGTGGTAATGAAAATTCCGTCCTGTACGCCTTCACCGTCTAATGCTCCCACAAAGTCTCGAATTGGTGGTGCTCCAACATTTCCTTCCCATCGTTTTGCTTGAATATAAACAACATTAAGACCGAGCGGATCCGCTTTAATAATACCATCAATCCCACCATCGCCACTACCTCCGACAGCCTTACCAGCATCTTCCTGTGAACCTCCGTATCCCATCTTGACAAGGAGGGCAATAACGAGTTTCTCAAAAAAGGCAGGGGTATTATCTTTAATTTTCTCTAAAAGGTCAACTGTTAGTTTTTCTCTAATCCTTTGATAGTTTTCTTTAATAGATTCCTCAGGAATTGGAATGGTCAAATCATTATTAGGAGACACAGGCGGTGTAACTCCTGTGTCATTTGAACCTTCTTTAAGCTTTCTACCCCATCTGGAACCCCTTCCGAACCTCATCTCTCCTGACTTTACTAGGCGAGCAAACAATAAACCGAGCTGAACGTTAAAAACTCGGTTACCGTTTTTATATTTAGCATTTCTTTGTTCATCACTTAGCGAGAACCTTTCTGCCAATATCTCCGCGACCTGCTTCTTATGGATCCCATCAGGTGGATAATCAAATTGATGGAGGGCTTCTTCCATAACGTGGCGTGCTGGTAGAACTATCTCATATTCTTGACCTGTATCCAGATTCCAAGCCTTTTTTGTTTCAGTTTCCATAAAAAATCTCCGTAGATTCAGAAATGTATGAAAAGCATAACACATTCAATCTATTTGTCAAGAGGTTTCATCTGATGGTTCAGAGCCATTCAATTTTCAGAAATTATTGGATTTCGCGTCTTTTTTTTTTACGGATCCGGTTCGGTGTTTTTGCTGGGGTGTTTCTTCTAGGAAACCGAACCTACCGGGCCTGGGGATGAAAATTCGATCGAAAAATGGACAATTGAATGACTCTGTCTGATGGTTAGAGAGGTATGGAGTGCCGTAGATTGTCGAACGAATCGGTTGCAAACCGCATTCACTGGGATTGATACATCTTTTGGATCACTTCAAGGAGGTCAGGAGCATCGTTGAGATAATCTTTTTCTGCTTGTTCTATGCGTTCATCTGGAATGCCGTGGAGTGCTTCGGCAATAGGACCGGCGATGGCGGCGAGGGTGTCGGCATCGCCACCGAGGGAGATGGCGTTACGGATTGCGTCTTCAAAACTTTCTGATTCCAATGCACATGTTATTGCTTGTGGGACTGTACCTTGACAAGTGATGTCGAAAGAATAATTGGGACGGATTTCGTCTACGGTCTGCGTTAGGTCGTAACTGTATTCGGTCGTGATAACTTGGCGGATGTTCTCTGGATTCTCGCCTTGAAACGCGAGCCAGATGGCGTGTGTCGTTGCCCGCGCACCTTTTATGCCTTCGGGGTGGTTGTGGGTGATTTCGGTTACCTTATCAGAGGCAGAGAGTGCGGCATCCAGATGATCACGGTTCAGGAATGCTGCCGGGGAGACACGCATCGCTGCACCGTTGCCGTAACTGTTATACGGTTCAGGTGGATCGGTATAGATCCACATACCAAAGTTCCCACCGTAACCTGCTCCTGAGTAACGGCGACACCATTTCTGCATCGTCTCTGCTGGCGGGAGATTGTGCAGTAGCGTGTCTGCCACAGCAATAGTACAGACCGAATCGTCTGTGAGACGGCAGGCATTTCCGAAGAAAGGGAAATCCTTAGTTTTGATTGAATACCCCTCATAGATGGAACCGGCGATGTCGCCTATAACTGCACCTAACATGTTTTCTCCTTAATGAAAATGGCGAGTTTTCTCCAAAATACTTCGTCCGGCAAAATCAGTCAAGCAAAATATTGGAATTTTCATGGCAATGTGTTATACTGTCCATAAGTTTGAAAACAGAAGACTATTGTTATGTGAACTGTTTGTTTAGGGTCTATGGGGTACAACCTAACAGGTTATGCTACAAAAGTGATTGACAAAGATGGCACATTGATTTCGCATCGAGCGAGAGGGGAAACGTTAGAACGGCTGGTAGTGGAGGCACTGAAAGGTCAGTCAACAGATTAGCAAGACTTAAATTGAGGAGAGACATCAATGCCAGTAATCGTGCCGTTAGGAACCCTATTGAACTCACTGATTGGCTCCGCTAATTCGGAAGTATTAGCAAATCCGACAGTGGAACAGCACGAAAAAAACGTCGAAATCTGCACCCAAAACTTGCGTGCTATCGGTGAAGCAATCCAAGCCTATCAGACAGAACACGGTGATTTCCCAGAGTGGCTTTCCGATCTCCATCCGAAACATTTGGCTGATGCAAACATCCTGATCTGTCCTGCGGATGAAGAAAGTGGCAAGACAATCTATTCCATGAACACGGATCCAAGAATGCCGGTGAGTTATGGGTACCAGTTTCACCCCGAATACCGAGAGCAGAAAAACAGACAACGCGCGGTATATGGGGATGCTATGCCACTTATCCGTTGCCGACATCACGCGAATGAAGATTTTGATTGCTTGAACTTGAGTTTCTCTTCAAAAATCTATAAGTCATCCACTGCTTGGGAATTCACGCCGGAGGACCTTTACGGTAACTGCGAAGAGGCAATCACCGTTCTTGAAGATGCACTTACGCGACGCGCGGATGATAAACGTTTCTCTCACCTTCATCATCAGCTTGGCCGTCTCTATAGCAAAACTGGTAACAAACAGGCAGCAGATGCAATTATCGCGCTTTTCCAGTCAGTTATGGAACCAGGTCTTCCGGGGTATCGGACGTTGTTTGGCTTGCTCGACGACATGGAGCGATACGAGGATATGCTTGAGGCTTTTAAGGAGGCTGAGCGGCAGCATCCGGACGCGGAACCCATTCTTTGGCGACTTGGCTACATCTATAGGAAGCTAGAAAATATTGAACTCGCCGACGTGTATGACCGTAGGGCGGATCCTATAATTGAGATGATTGGAAAGCCGGTGCCCGACTTTTCTAAGACCGATCTCAATGGCAATCCGATTTCGCTTCGGGATTATCGCGGAAAAGTCGTTTTACTCAACTTTTGGGCAGTCTGGTGCGGTTTCTGTGCCTTGAAACTGCCGCACATTAAAAAGGCTTACGATACCTATAAAGACAAGGGATTTGATGTCATCGGCGTCAGTCTTGACGCTACGGAATCGGATATGCACGGCTTCATCAAAGAGAACGACCTC
>JAJEGI010000089.1 GCA_022819945.1 Candidatus Poribacteria bacterium | reverse complement strand
AGATTCAGACGGATAAAAGCACGCTGAAAAAGTTGGAAGTGATGTTTGCGTTTCCAGCCGAGAATTTTAAGAAGATCAAATCGGGGATTCGGATCGACAAACGTATCAAGTCGGAAAACTTACGTGCGATTGAAAGCATCAAGCAGCGTCCGAAGGTGGTAACGCTGGCGGAAGTGAAGTTCGGTCTACATCAGAATGTCAGGCTTGTGATGCGGACGGGGCATGTGATTCGGGGTGTGCAGGTGGCGCATAACCGGTACAATCTGCTGGTGCGTGTCAATGGCAAGACGGTTCTGGTGTATATTCATGGGCTGTTTTCGTATACCGTTTTGCCGAAAGAGACTCAAGAAAATTAATCAGCTTTTTTTATTGTGTTGACAAAATAACTGTATTTAAGTTATTATTATTTTCAACGAAGTGGGCGATCCCACTTGTCAAAAAAGCGGGATCACCGCTTCAATTCCATCTCAGTCACGCAAGACAACAGAATGGAATTGCAATAAGTATTATATCACAAATAAAGATTGTGTACCTTAATAAAAGACAAACCTTTTATCATAACGCGCTTTTACGGTTTGTGGTATAATACTTTTCTGATATTTTTATTGACTTTTTTTTAAAAAAAGTCGTATAATTATATCGTGCCTTCGGGTGCCGGGGGAGACTCCGTAATATCATCGCATCGGCGGGAGAGGATCTCTACACCTGTTTCAACAACAGGTGCCTCTCCACCAACACTTTTTAGAGAAAGTGCATGCGATGATGAGATCAAACGTTTCCGCTCCTCATTGGAAACGAAACGTCGATGCAATCCCATTTTGATTGATTAAGTTTTTTACCAGCAGGTGATCTGCTATTTATATTTTGAATGCCACTATTTCATACGTTGCTCATTTTGGGCACCATATTTATCTGTTTTCTGATTCCACGTGGGGACGCGCCGCGCTGGAAACTATGAGGATATTTTCATGCCAAAGCAAAGAAAACGAAAACGGAAAAAACGTTCGCAGGAACGTTCTTCTACGAACTACTTTCAGGATATATCTGCCCTCCCTGCCTATACAGAGATTCCTCCAATGCAGTTATCCGATTTTATGCGTGCATACGCTGACATTGATGATCCGACAGAGGCGTACCTGCACCTAAACACCATCGAACAGGATGCCTATGGTGAATTAGAAGTCGGCGAGATCGACGAAAATGAAGACTATGTTATCTCTGGCAGAATGTTTAATCCCGTGGTCAGGGAACGTTGCATAGACATTTTTTGGGATCTTTGGGAGGGAGCCGAGACGTTGCAGAAGGCTGGACATCTTCAGGATATTGTCAGCGAAACAACCGTTAATGAAATCGCTGCAGATAAGAACGTCCCGGAACACATGCTTCGCGTTGTTTTTTCTAAAATGAGTTTCAAGTATTCTGGAGGCTCGTCCCCTACAATGCCCTATTGCAACGAAGAGGGCTACTTTGTTTTTCCATCACCTATCAGAAAGGAATCCCCCAATGTCAAAGAATAATGAACAAAAATGCACATGGCAGATGCCGTGTGGGCCGCACAGTCTCATTGAATATGCGAAAACCCACTATGTTCCGATGTTCGCCCTACATCTTTACTCACTACTGAATTACAAATCAGGCTGGGATCAGGGTATATCGCACAAGCTGTCTTTGCGTGACCTCGCTAAACTCACCGGGGTCTACAAAAAGAATAAAAAGGGGAAGTGGACGGGCAAATCCCGCGTCGCGAACGCTATCAAATGGCTTTGCGATAACGGCTGGCTGATAAGGAAAAATAACGCAAACGGTCAACCGAACAACTATCAGATCGTCCACCACAACTGCGCCCCTGAAGATGTCCCTCTCGACGACGACGGCAGACCGAAAAAGTGTGCAACCCCGCACGGTGAAGGCTCTGCTTTTGAGAAAATGTTTAACGGCGAAATCTCATGGCAAGCCTGTCTGTTTCACACCGTCGCGAAAGTCATGTCCGATTGGGCGAGCGGCAATGTCCGGATCACCATCAAGCAGGCAAGAAACTGGCTACGCTTCAGTGCGCAGAAGATTTGCGACATACGGAACAGCCTTATTGAGCATGGATTGCTCGAGGAGATCGGGCATCGGTACCGGGGTTTCACGGCGAAAATTCTGCCATTACCGTATGCCAAACGACGACGGCGGCGGGAATGGAAGGAAGCGAAGGGGATGCGATGCGACGACGAATTCTACTATTCTTATAATGAGTTGTGGAGAATCAGTAGGAAAACCGGAGATTTCCAAGCGAAAGAAGAAGGTATCGGCGGGGGATGGCGGTTCTCCAATGAATACGAGTTGGAGCGGATCAACCCTAAAATTCACCGAGATTTTATGAAGCTTCGAGTTGTGTTGCTGCAGATCGCCCGGCATTTAGGCAGTCGGGTTTCTCAACAACCTACTTAACCCCCCGCGCGGGTGATATTAAATTGTAGTAACGCTTAAGAAGTGGTAACGCGAAAAACACAGATTTAAACATGCGACAAACTCAGTGAGTGACTACCTTCGCAGATACCCTTAAAATCGGGGGAGTCACAAGGACAGACAAGGGGAGTCACAAGGATAGACAAGGGGAGTCACAGAGAGGGCTAAGTCCGATTTTGAAATTTTCCGGTTTCCGCCGGTTATCCACAATTTGTCTACAACCCCGTTTTTTCTGTCAGTGTGTCAATCGAAAATCTGTTTTTCTCGGTAGAAAGTATCAAAAAATAGAACGCTCCGTCCATAAAATTGTATTAAGTGGCGAGAGTTGCAGGGGAAATTTATTAAAAATTAAAGGTGATTTTATGAATTCAGCATCTAAACGTGTGGCTATCCATGTAATGCCAAAACTCTTAAAAATGACCAATAGCCGAGCAGGTGCGTTTCTTAATAACGCTTTGGTAGATGCCTTTATCGGGAAGATGATAGTTGTTGCGGAAACACCCGAAAAGGCAGATGACTGGTTTGAACGCGCGAAAGAGGATCCATACCTTGAATCGGAATTCAGAAATGTTGGGCATAAAAGAGCTAAGAAGTTGATTCAGGAACAGGGTAAGGATGCGTTGTTTATTACCCAATTCCAAGCGGATACCAAAACACTGGTG
>JAJEGI010000101.1 GCA_022819945.1 Candidatus Poribacteria bacterium | reverse complement strand
CATTTCTGAAGATCCATGTTTCCGGTACCAATATTCACCTCTGGGTTGACGACGGCATCCGCGGGGGGGGCATTCGGACCACTGCGTCGGTGATTATACGAATGTATATCAAAAACGACGAAATGTTTAAAGTGCTGTGCCATATCTGTGAATAGGTTTCGGACTTCCGAGTAGAAGGCATCGTACGCTGCTAAGGACCTGTTGATCAGTTGTTCATCAGGTTGCTCCTTCCAAACATGCAGTCCCCAGGCATCCTCGGGTTCAATATAAACAGCTTTCTCACGAGGACGGTTCAAGTCTACCTCAAAGCGGGAGTGCGAGCCTATAATTCGTGTTTCTACAACCTCAGTCCAGATGGCGGTAAATGGATCCTCTTCTCGAAGGCGTTCTGCCTCGGTTAAAGATAGAATTCTTGACACTTCCTCACGGACGCGATGTCCATCATGAATCGCTGCTGCTACGACGGGACTGTGTCCCTTTGTTATTTTCCATATTGTTTGTGTGCTAAGGTTAGTCATGCGACTGTGCCTCATCTGTAAAAGTGAAAACCTTACTTTTCAGATTGTTGTCTGCTTTTTGAAAACACCATTAGTTTTCCTCTCGTTTAAGTGTGGGTCGAATCTCAGATTCGCTAATACCTCTCCAAGATGCCATCAACGTTCGCGGGTTCGGAATTTCGGCAACGTAGTCAAATTGATAGGTGAAGAGTATTTGGGGCAACAATAACATTATGCCCAGTCGGAACCCTAAAATATTATTTAAAGATGTGCTGCTGTATGGTTTTAGCAGTGAGGCAACACGAGCACCACTGCTAAACCAATATCCCCAAGGAGGTGGGATCTATGTTTGTCTTAGCCTTAGGTATATAGCAAAAACCGTAATATAGCATGTAGCAAAAACCGTGCCAATGGCCCAAATCTTTTGAATCGTCATCAGCTATTTCCCTTTTGCATACCATATTTCCTTAGTAACACAAGGGTTTCTAACCGCACACGAATTCTAAATCTGATAGATTTCCTATTTGTTGATTTGTGCAAATATCCTAAAATATTTATGATCCTTGCCAATTTTTTTAAAAATTTTATTCTTCGGAAAAAATTACTTTGCCGAACCACTGCAGAAAGGCTTCCTGAGGTCCGTTTACATTGGCAACATAGTATTACTGTTGTAAAATCGGGTTAATTGTATGTGCCGGTTACACAAACATAGGAATATTTGGGAGGGATTTATAGGGGTATTTGGTTTTCCGATAAGCGTGAACTTTGAATCGAAACATTCCATTGTAGGAGCAATCTCCGAATCGCGACTTTCCTACCTATCGTTTTTAACGCTTTCCCAGGCTAAAGCACAATACTTTTCCAAGGTAGGCACAGATATTTGGAGACCTTTTGCAATGTCCTGCTTAGAGTAGTGGGAACTTTCCGTCTGGTATCTTATAAGGGTGATATAATTGACTATCTCAGATATTGTTCCAGTCTTGAGCAACTCCCATAGCTCGTTTTTATCGTCTTGAGGTGTTATATGCAAGTCGCCATTACCTTCATTTAAGTTTTCCACAACCATCCTCACGTCATCTTCTTTCAGATTTTCATCTTCTGCCAAGATAATTGCTGCTTCTATTACGTTTCTGAGTTCACGAACATTACCGTACCAATTAACATTTTGGAGATAGTCAATTGCCTCCGGCGTTATACCAGTAATTGATTTGTTATGCTCTCTGCCTAATTCAGAGACAAAATTGAGAGCTAAAGGGCCTATGTCTGAACGTCGATTACGGAGCGGCGGAATGTGAATACGAAAAAGATTCAACCGATAGTAGAGATCTTCTCTAAATCTTTTTTCCCTGACTGCAGTTTTGAGGTTAACGTTTGTCGCAGCTATCACGCGGACATCCACTTTGACTATTTTTTCCGCACCGACTGGAGAGAACTTTTGATCCTCCAGTACACGAAGAAATTTCGCTTGGGCTTCAAGCGGCAGCTCACCTACTTCATCAAGGAACAATGTTCCTTCGTTTGCTTGTTCAAATATGCCGCGATGCTGCCTTATAGCGGTGGTAAAGGCCCCTTTTTCATGTCCGAAGAGTTCGCTTTGAATGAGTTCTGTAGGAATCGCGCTACAGTTCACTATTTTAAAGGGCCTATTTCTACGCGGGCTACTCTCATGAATTGCTTGTGCAATGATTTCTTTCCCTACCCCAGTTTCACCTGTGATCAAGACTGTCGCTTTTGTAGGCGCAACTTGTTTAACACATCGGAAGACTGCTTGCATTTCAGCGGATTCGGAGATGATATTCCTCGTAACACTGTGGGTTTGAGTTATAATCTTCTCAGTCATTTGTTTCTATTACCTTTTTGATGGGTAATCATTTCAATTAGGACTTATGCCCTTCACTCTTAAAATCCCCTGATAACGGGATTTAGAGGGTAAATGTGGTGAGTTATACCCATCGCAGGGCATTTTCAGTAAAATATACCTTTTCTCTGTCCGATTCGCGTAAGTTCTATGATTGTTAAAATCGTATCAGATTTTTCAATTATAGTAAAGCCATTAATTATACGCGAATGTCTCTGGCCTGAATGCCTCTGCAACTTGCTAAAAAAACGTATCTGTGGTATTGTAACGCATTACACTGACAGACTTACCAAAAAGGGGAAAATCATGGCGGTTCAGATTGCAATTATCGGATGCGGTGGGATGGCGAATGGACATCTCAACGCCTATCTTACAATACATCAAGCGGAGCCTGGGAAAGTGGAACTCGTCGCGATGTGCGATGAAGTCGAAGAACGGGCGGATCAGTTCGCCGAACGCGTCAAAGAGGTAACCGGTAAAAAACCTGCGGTGTTCAATGACACCGATACAATGCTCGCAACAGCGGACTTGGACGGGGCAGACATCTGTACTTCACACGCGCATCACCACATCAACGCGATAAAGTGCCTCAATAACGGTGTCAACGTCATGGTAGAGAAACCGATGGGTGTTACCGTCAAAGCGAGCCATGCAATTATTAACGCCGCGAAAGCCAATAACAAAATCGCTGCGACTGCTGAGAATATCCGTCGGATGCCGAGTCGTCGCACCGCGGAATGGCTGATGAACGAAAAACAGATGCTCGGTGATTTATGGACGTTTTCCGCCCAGCATGCGAGTTATCGGGCACCGAATCCAGAAAGCGATTGGCACTGGCGGCTTGATCTGACACTCGGCGGTGGCGGTATGGTCATGGATTCCGGTGCGCACTATTGCGATACACTCCGTTATCTCTTCGGCGATCCGAGTACGGTGTATGCCCGCGTGTGTCAATTTGAGGATCTACGCGTTACGAAGGCTGGAGAAATCGTCAAGAACGAGCAAGAGGACACATGGGTAGCGACGATCAACTTCAAAAGCGGTGTCATCGGGCTTTGGACGTGTACATGGGCAGCGATTGGACACGGTTTCAATCACGTCGTCTACTACGGTAGCGAAGGTTGTCTGCTTGACGATGGCGACATCTTCCACGGTCCATTTGATGGTGCGGAGGTTATCCTCAAAGATGGAACGCGTCATAGTATGGAGAGCCTTATCGCTGAATATATGGCAAGCCTCTCGGATGAAGAGAAATCGAGACTCTTCCCACACAATTTCACCGATGGCGTCGTCCTGGAATGCTACGATTTTGTGGATGCAATAGCGAACAATCGTCCACCCGAACTTGATGCCGAGGTCGGACTCCGCGCAAAGTCGATCTGCGAAGCGATTTATGAATCCAACGCATGCGGACAGGCAGTAGACTATGAGGAGGTAGTGGCAGGCAATATTGAAGTTTACCAGAAACCGATCAATGAGAGATGGGGTCTGTAATTGTCTAAGCCGGAACGCACCCCAATAAAGTCTGCGATAGATCGCCAGCGGGAAATCGAAAAATCGGTCGGCTATTTTGAACTCCTTCGACAGAACCCGAACTTCCGCTGGCTCTGGGGTGGACAGGTTGTTAGTCTGCTTGGAGATTGGTTTAACCTTATCGCTTCTGCGATATTGATTGCTGAGTTGACTGGGTCAAGGCTTGCGTTAGGCGTTCTGTTTACCATCCGAATGTTGGCACCATTTTTTATGGCTCCGATTG
Source organism: Candidatus Poribacteria bacterium (assembly GCA_022819945.1). Taxonomy (GTDB): domain Bacteria; phylum Poribacteria; class WGA-4E; order WGA-4E; family WGA-3G; genus WGA-3G. The sequence continues at coordinate 26,336 of JAJEGI010000101.1, read as the reverse complement.
CGGGGATATGTGCTGACCGCTATAATCGGAAGCACCTGTTAATCATCACCGACCTCGCGCGTGCAGTCATCGTTATCGGGTTCCTTTTCGTCCGGGATGCAAGTGATATCTGGTTGCTTTATGCCCTCACAACACTCCTGTTCGGTGTAAGTGGCTTCTTCAGTCCCGCCCGGAGTGCGATCCTACCCGACATCACCACCTCACAAGAGCTCGGTACTGCCAATACGCTCGGTGCTGCGACGTGGTCAGTAATGCTTGCCGTTGGTGCTGCTATCGGTGGCTTAACAACAGGATTTTTTGGCAGTCAGGCAGCCTTCATTATTGACGGATTTACCTTTGCTATTTCAGCAGGACTCTTGCTTAAGATCAAACTACCGGGGCGCTCATCGGCAACGTCAGGCACGCCGTCGCGAGTGAAGGCATCGGCGTTGCGCTATATGTTTCAGCATCCCGATATTCTCTTCATCGCGATGCACAAGGCGGCGATATCGCTTCTAATGTCTACTGGCATTCAGGTCATACTGGTTGATATCGCCAAAAATTATTTCGTTATCGGTGTCGGTGGCGCGCTCAGTTTAGGGATGATGTACTGTGTGAACGGCATTGGCAGCGGCATCGGACCGATTTTGGCGCGGCGTTGGACGGGTGATCGGGATAAACCGCTCCGCGTCAGTATTGGCATCGGTTATGTGATTGCATCGATTGGCATAGCGATCATAGCACCTGTTTCCGCTTTGGGAACAGTGCTGTTCGGTGGGTTTGTCCGAAGCATTGGCGGTGGCATCACATGGGTATTTTCAACGCAATTGCTGCTGCAGCGCGCCCCGAACGAGATTCGCGGTCGCATCTTCGGCACTGAGTTCGCACTTTTTACACTCATGGGTGGTGCCAGTTCACTCATCACTGGCGCGCTCATGGATCGGTTTCAACTGCCAGTTATTTTGTGGGGAATGGGCGCACTCACGCTGATTCCGGCACTACTGTGGGGGTTATGGCAGATACGTTACAATCGGCTGAAACAAGAATAGACGTTTGTTTTCAGTAGGAGGGGATTTAACTACCTGTCCTCTCTCGGTAGAAGCGATCCGCGAATCGCGATTCCAGGTTTCCAAAATCTGGCCCCCTCCTACCAAATGCCTCCAAAAAAATCCAGTTTTTCGTTTTTTTTAAATTATGCAAGTTTCCTACCCCAAAATTTCGTCTTTAATAATGATGGGGTACGAACTGTATCGCGTCGCGTAATTTTTTTATAGTAAATCCCATAATTATTTGCACACACGGTAGGTTCGTAGGGGCTGAGTAACCCTATAAGAAACACCCAAGCAAAAACCCCTACGAAGGGGCAATGCAGGGGCCTATCACGAAATGTAAACATATTTTCGGATTTTTACTATAATAGCACTTACGCAATGCACAATGAACGTGCTACTACGAAACTGCTCTGTTTTGGGAAATGTATGTTCTCTCACGGTATATCTGTTGGTAGTGAGGTGATTTTGCGGTGTACCCGCCCAAATACGACATGCAGTATCATCTCTGTGCGTAAGTCTTAAGAAAAATAAATCTGGTAGACGCGCCATATTCGCGCATCTTACAAGGAGGAATTTATGTTCAGAAAACTTTCCGCTGTTTTACTGATTGTAGGAATATTGTTTGTTATTGGCTGTGCAGCGCATACACACAAAGTCGGAAACGGGGCGCAGGGTATTCACATGACAGAGGCCCGACAATGGTACGCGTTGTGGGGTTTAACACCACTCAATGAGGTCAATACATCAGCCATGGCGGGTAGCGCAACCGATTATGAAATCACAACCGAGATTAACACAGTTGATTTCATAATCAATGCGCTTGCTGGTAGTATCTCAATCTATACCCGGACAGTAACGGTTCGGAAATAATTTGTCGCTGATTCAAATAGTCCGTGGGCAAAGTGAGTATCTATTTTAGTTTTAGATACTGACTTTGCCTTTCTCAATGAATTTTGACAGTGAGGTCGAAAGGAAACTAATACCATTTCTGTTAATAAATCCCTCTTTATGTAGAATAAACTTTTAGTTTGTTCTACATCGCTAAACATTCCATGAAAACCGGTAATGTCTGATCATCATTTAGAAATGGTATAACTTGTAAAATATGAAAGATGCTTTTCAAGTTGATGTGCCTTGCCTTTGATGAGATGGTCTGAGTTTATAAGCATAAGAAGGAAGTTTGCATGGAAATAGAAGACGATGCTCAATTGATTCAACGTATTTTATCTGGCGATGACTCGGCATTCAATACGTTAGTCCAAAAGTACCAAAAAGGCGTTCACGCGCTCGCGTGGCGGAAGATCGGCGATTTTCATTATGCTGAAGAGATTACCCAAGATACCTTCTTACAAGCATACAAAAATCTCTCTACACTCTCGAACCCTGACCAATTTGCGGGATGGCTCTATGTTATTGCCACCCGGCTCTGCATTGATTGGCAGCGAAAGCAAAAATTTGTGCCACAATCTCTGCAGGAGGTGCCTGTGAAAGAAATAGAAGCATCCGCATATACGCGTTATATATCAGAAAAACAGGAGACAGCATCCAGAGAGCGTCGTTACGAAATCGTCGAAAAAATTTTGAAAAGGCTCCCAGAGAGCGAACGCACGGTTGTCACGCTCCACTATCTCGGTGAAATGACAGCAAAGGAAATTGGTAAGTTCTTAGGGGTTTCTGTAGGGACGATTGATAGTCGTCTCCATCGGGCACGAGAACGTTTGAAAAACAATGAAGAACGCTTGGTTCAAGAAGTACTTGAGGGCGTACACCTATCGGCACATATAAGTCAGAACATTATGCGGGAAGTTGCCGACCTGAAACCGACACCGGATCCAGCGAAAAACCCGCTGCTACCATGGGCAGCTTTGGGCGCGGCAGCAGTTTTCATCGCTTTGCTGCTGGGTGGCAGCAATCAATACCTCATGCGTTTTCAGAAACCTTATAGTTTCGAGGCAGCATCCGAACCGACGATCGAAATTATTGACATCCCTCCCGTTTTGGAGCTTGACGCAAAACCCGCTGTGCGAAATCGAGTTGGGCAAGTTGGCGCGACCTATAAAACGAATAGTGTTGGTTCCCAGGTGTCTGAGCAGGTCTCAACATCCAATGCGCTGGCATCTCCAGAGGACGTTGAGACCTGGATGCCAGATCCAAACTTGCGTGCCGCAGTTCGCGAAGCACTTGAGATCCGGGAGGATGATCCACTGACGCAATCGGACATGGAACGATTGACAGCATTGGATGCCGAAGATCGTCAAATCACAAGTCTTGGAGGGTTGGAATATGCAAAGCACTTAACAGGCGCGCTGCTTGAAGGTAATCCTATCTCAGACGTTTCACCCTTAGCAGGTCTCGTCCAATTGCGAATGCTGAATATGGCGGGGTGTCAGATTTCAGATATTCGTCCACTGGCAAATGTGACGCGCTTGGAGAGTCTTCGCCTTCACAGCAATCAAATTGAAGACATTACACCGCTCGCAAATTTAACAAGACTCACGGATTTATGGCTGGTTGATAATCAGATTACAGATGTCCGCCCACTTGAAAAACTAACACAGCTGGAAAAATTACGGATTCACAGAAATTTGATTGTGGATTACAGCCCCCTTGATGCCCTCTCCCTTGTCAATCTTCAATATGATCAAAGTTACGAATCGCCGGGGCTTCCCATTCAAGCGCGACTCCAAAACCGGAGTTTTCCTTCTATTTTCAATGCATGGGGGGATATAGCAAACCGGCCTGAATTACCATACGAAGCCCGATTAGCACATCACGATCTATCTTGGAGTTCTGAATTTGGTTTGCGTTTCCGAAGAACTGCGGATGGATTTCAGCTAGCTGGAAGCTTGGTGGAGACCCGGAAACGGCGTAATACTTTGATGGAGAGGAACCCAGATAAGATTTTCATTCTTGAGCTTCGGATGCGGGGCGCGGATCCTGAGTCGCCTTTTTATAAAGCCACATACGACGCTAATTTTCCTTGGATAAGAGATGCAGCGGGAGATATGGTCTCCGGTAGTGACGTGCATAGAGAGTTCTTAATCAATTTTACAGATTCTGACGTGCAGGACATCATTGTTCAACAAGCACTCGCTGTTAAAAAGTCTGGACTTTACGACGGTATTTTTCTCAGTTGGTGGAACGAGGACGGACCGGTTCTTAATGGATATCGGACATTGGAAGCGGAGCGACAGGCGCGAGCGTTGATTTTGGAAGGTATCCGCGCCGAGATTGAAGACGATTTCCTCATAATTGTCAATTCGGGTCGCCGTAAACCGATGCGCGCTGCGCCTTACATTAATGGGCTCTTTATGCAAACAGACCGTGATCATGCGGAGGGTTACAGTTACGAAGAATTGATGGAGATCGAAAGCACGTTATCTTGGGCAGAGGAAAACCTCCGTTCACCACAGGTCAATTGTCTCGAAGGTCAGGGTGTTGAAACCGAAGCTCCGGATAGCGCAACAAATCTCCGCTGGATGCGTGTATTTACGACAATGGGACTGACACATTCCGATGGGTATGTGCTGCATACCACAAATGATCGCGATATCTATTGGTCCGACTTCTGGGATGCACGTCTGGGCAAACCTGTTGGTGAGAAGGCACATCTGTACAAAAACCGCGATGGGTTATTTATCCGCAAATTCACCAACGGCTGGGCAGTCTACAATCGGAGTAGACAAGCGCAGGAGATAGCGTTCCCGGAGGTCACAACGGGAGTTGGGAGCGGGGTGACAGGATGTAGGCACACCGTTTCAGATTTAGATGGCGAGATTTTCTTAAAAAAGACAATAGATAACTAACAAAGGATAACCTCATATCATTACTTGAAGCTCGTCTATTCTTTCCATCGTTGGATCAGTTTTGTATCTATGCCGAACTGATCCAATATTTTTGTCACAATGAAGTTGAGTAGATCGTCTACGTTTTTGGGAAAGTGATAGAACCCGGGCATCGCAGGTAGGACGCAGACTCCCAAACGTGATAGTTTGAGCATGTTTTCCAAGTGAATGGGGCTGAGCGGTGTCTCGCGTGGCACGAGAACAAGTCTACGCTTTTCTTTGATACACACATCCGCGGCGCGTTGGATAAGGTTGCGCGACATACCGTTAGCGATAGAGGCGATGCTCCCCATGCTACACGGCACGACAATCATCCCCTCCGTCCGGAAAGAGCCGCTGGCAATCGGTGCAGCGATGTCGGATTCATGATGGTAAATAACGCGCGCTGAGGAAATACCGATGAGTGATGCCAACTCGAAATTGTTGAGATCAACGTCAATCTGAAGTTCTTCCGACAGGGCGCGCGCACCTGATGCCGAAATGGTTAGATGTACCTCTATATCCTCATGTTTCGTGAGAACTTCAAGTAAGCGGACACCATAGATGCCTGCACTCGCGCCTGTTATTCCGACGATCAATCGCTTCAATGGTTACGTGCTCCTTTGAGGAGGTTATGCTCAATTTTAAACGGTGTGGGGCTTGCAAAGTGAGTCTATTATATCCATCCTTAAGAAAATTTCAAGGACAAATCATCGAGACATCGCGACCGGGTGTGTAAAGTTATTGACACTAAATCCTCGGGGATACTGAAATGGAATATAAAGGAGTCCCGTAGGTTGGGTTGAACGGAACTGAGAAGATAAATGTGGTGCGCCAAATAGCCGCAAATGTCAGGTGTCGCCTTCTGCAATCAAGAACACAGAGAAACCCAACTTCATACCTCCAGAATCCCAGAGACGTGAAAACCAAAGCGTTGGGTTTCTCTGTTTCTCTGGTGGCTATAGTGTGTAAAGAAAAAGTTTCGTTTATCTCTGATTTGGGCGTTTTCGGTGGTGTCCGTTCAACCCAACCTACGAGGTTCTGTCTAAATCACAACCCATTAGATTCTGCACCTTTAGTTTTCTTATCAGGGAAACTAAAGCCAACAGTTGTCAATATCATGTGCGACAGTCCTTTCTAATCTTGCAAATCCTATAACCCTTAATCTTCATGAGGCATGATATTGCTTCGCAGTGAGAATAGTGGCTTGACAGAAAAGTGCACAATAGGTATATTAAACGCAGAAATCTATCTGAATATAGTCCCATCACGAGGAACCTCATGAACATCACTGACTTAGATACACCAACGCTCGCCGCAGATCTGGATGTACTTGAACGGAACATAGATGGAATGGCACAGCATTGCCAACAACTCGGCATTCCGCTACGTGTTCACACCAAAACGCATAAGGTGCCGGAAATCGCTAAATTGCAAGTTGCCGCTGGCTCCCAAGGTATCACCTGCCAGAAGTTAGGCGAAGCAGAAGCGATGGTGGATGCTGGGGTTGACGACATCCTTATTCCGTATAACATCGTCGGAAAACCGAAACTGAAACGGTTGACCGCACTCGTCCAACGCGCACGAATTATCGTTGCACTTGATTCGGAAGAGACCGCAACGGGTATTTCTCAGCAAGCGATTGCTGACGGTTGTGTTGTGCCTGTGGTTGTGGAACTCGATACCGGCAGTGGACGCTGTGGTGTGCAATCCCCGCAAGCAGCACAACGCCTTGCGCAACAGGTTATGAAAATGCAAGGCATCGATTTCCAAGGTGTCATGACGTATCCGAGCAACGTGCGAGCGAAGCCGTTTATTGAAGAGACACTTGACTTGCTCTCAAGTGACGGGATTCCTGTGAATATCATCAGTGGCGGCGGGACAGGTTCTGAAGCGGCATCAAAAGAGATCGGTTGTACGGAGACCCGCAGCGGCTCTTACGTCTACGAAGGCATGACTCGGGTCGGCAATTCTGAGATGCTAACACCTGAGCGGTGTGTGCTACGCGTGATCGTAACTGTTGTCAGTACGCCAACGCCTGAGCGGATTATTATTGATGGTGGGATGAAGACCTTTACGAGTTACCCACCAACGCCTTACGGACATATCATTGAACAGCCAGACGCGAAGATTTATGGCATGTCTGTCGAACACGGGCATGTCAATGTTAGTGAGTGTTCACACCGATTTAAGGTAGGGGAGCAGCTTTCGGTTATCCCACTACATCAGGGGATGACGAGCAATCTTCACGACACATTGGTAGGTATTCGAGGCGATACAGTTGAAACAACTTGGCGAATTGCAGGTAGAGGAAAAGTTTTTTAATTTGACAGGACTTACGCAGACCTACTGCAGGCGGGGTTTAAAACCCCGCCTGCAGTTAGCAAAAGGCAATTTTTTGTCCAATAACCGTTTTCTCTTAAGAACCGCAGGCTCCCGTTGTTGCCTGTTGGCCTAACTGTCATATATCAAGAGAGGAAAATCATGATTCTACCGACACCCGAAGAAAAGAAACAGTGGGAAGAGGAAGGGTATCTCGTTTTTGAAAATGCGATTCAAGGAGAGGATCTCAAGCGACTCCAAAATGCTTTCGACTATTGGGCAGATGCGTGCAAAGAGGAATGGCTGGATAGGGTCGAAGCGGGGGATGCTGTTGCAACCTTCTATGACATCCCGAATCCGCTTGAAAAGGACCCTGTCTTCATTGATATTATCGACTATCCGAGTTACTATGGCGCATTAATGGATTTCACCGACCACGATCTCATCCTATTGGGTCCACAGGTTCGGACAGTTGCACCGTGGCCCGTGAGTTATACCGGATGGCATCCCGATGTCGGATATGACAATCCACTCCACATCAAAGTCCAAATCTACGTCAACGATGTCGAACCGGGGAGTGGTGAATTCGGCTTTGTGCCTGGCAGTCATAAACCGGGTTCTGGTCCGTACTCGCGTCCGATGCGGCAAGAGAGTATGACGGGACACAAAACTTTCCCCGGTAAAGCCGGCACAGCGATCATGTTCAATTCGTGTGGATGGCACGTTTCGATGGACAATCATTCCGATACACCGCGTAAGTCGATTATCCTGATCTATGAGAAGCGAACACCCGGACGTATTGGATCAGGACAGTTTGCTGCCATCTCAGAATATTGCCAGACGCCAGAACGTCGTAAATTGTTTAGTTTGGACGGTTAATCAAAGGAGGGTCACTATGCCACGTATTGACGCGCATCTGCACGTATTCACAAAAGCCTCCGCTGAGTTTCCCAGGGAGATATCGGACGTTTGGCCCGCTGAACGGGAAGAACCTGTCGAAAAACTCTTAGATGAGATGGAAAAACACCAGATCGATCAGGCAGTCCTTGTTCAGATGGCTGGTGCGAGTATAGAAAACCATCGTTACCTACTACAATGCCTCAAAGAATATCCAAACCGATTTTTAGGGATTGGATTGGTGCCAGACGGACATCCGAACCCTGTCGAACACATGGCAGAACTCACAGATAATACAGGGATTATCGGTTTTCGGTTCTCTACATTTGGGGGACCGCGTGATATTTTTGCGAAGATGGATGTCCGCGAGTTCGCGGCGTATCCGATCTGGGAGTGCGCTGCTGAACGCGATTATGTCTTGTGGCTCTATCCGAACGCCATAAATGCACACCTTCTGCCATACCTGATAGAAGCATTCCCACAGGTACGGATTGTGCTAAACCATCTCGCTGTGTGTCCAGGCGCAGGCAAATTCAGTTGGGACGAATTCGGGAGACCCCAAGTTCAGGTGACAGGTTACAACCTTTTTATGCACACCACCTATCGACTCGCGCGCTTTGAAAATGTGAATGTGCATCTCTCCGGTCAGTACGCCTTTAGCAAGGAGGAATTCCCGTATAAAGATTTGGCGGGGTGGCACCATGGCCTTTTGGGCGGCTTTGGTGCGAAACGGTTGATGTGGGCAACCGATTTTCCGTGGATCTTGGAAGAACCGGGATACGGTAAACTGACGACAGTTATAGAAGAATTGCTGCCCAATTTATCTGAAGCAGAACTGGCAGACATTATGGGCGGAAATGCGAAACGGATTTTACGGTTCCCTGACTTATAAGGTTCTGAAACACACAAGCATCAGTTTAAAATCCGCTTCCAGCTTGGAATGCAAAGGCATTCTCTATCTGTTCAAGCTTTAACACTTCAAGCTGCGGAGACAAGTGAATTGCGATAACATCAAAACGGCAGGGCGCGTCAAATAGGTTATGCGTTTGTAGGTATGCCAAGGCGACTTTGGAAATCTGTCGCTGTTTGTGTGCCGTTACGGCGGCTTGCGGTAGACCAAATTTGAGGCTGCGTCGTGTTTTAACTTCCACAAAAACGATACAATCGCCATCCTGCGCGATAAGATCAATCTCACCGCGGACGGCTCGGTAATTCCGTGCAAGAATATCATACCCACGCGCCTTGAGATGTGCAACTGCCAATGCCTCACCCGTTTTTGCGATGTCCAAGCGTGAACGATCCATTGCGCGCTTCCTTTACAAGTCCTGTGTGTCAAAGCACTATTATATTTGGGTTATTTTAATCATCCGGCAGCAGTTTAAAGGTGTGTCGATGCACATCAGATGCCCCAAACTGCGCAATCGCTTGTCGGTGCTGTGATGTTGGGTATCCTTTGTGTTTCTGAAATCCATAGTTGGGATAGGTGCGATCCAATGCAATCATGCGTCTGTCGCGAGTCGTCTTCGCAATAATGGAGGCAGCTGCAATGGAATAACTTCGGTTATCGCCTTTCTTAATCGCTTCACCTTGGATAGCGACTGCAGGGAAATTTATGCCGTCAATGAGGAGGTAGTCAGGTTTGGGTGTGAGTTGTTCAATTGCTGCTTGCATCGCCAGTAGGGTTGCTTCAAGCACATTCAAATTGTCAACAACTCGGTTGTCTACGGTGCCGATCCCGACAGACACTGCGACCCTATAAATTTCATCATGCAAATAGTCGCGTTGTTTCGGTGTTAACTGCTTTGAATCATTCAAACCGTCAATACTGCAATTGATGGGTAGGATGACTGCAGCGGCAATGACGGGTCCAGCCAACGCGCCTCGACCTGCCTCGTCAATGCCTGCAATCTGTTTGTAGCCATTTTGTTGGCAAACACGCTCAAAAGCGTCCATTTGCATCCGGTTAATCTCTGCGTTCCCTGACGCGCGCGCCTCTTCCGGTACGATCGCGCAAGTAATACAACTTCGCCCGCCGAACTGCACCGTATCGGACGACCTGAATGCTTTCAATGTTCGGAGAATGCAGCGGGAATGTCCGTTCACTGCCAGCACCAAAGGCGACGCGTCGGACTGTAAAGGTTTCTTTGAGTCCGCCGTGTGCGCGACGAATAACGGTACCTTCATATGTCTGAATTCGTTCCTTCTGCCCTTCTCGGATACGCGTATTCACCTTGACGACATCCCCAGGACCAAACTCAGGGATATCGCTTTTCATATATTGATTCTCAAAAGATTCAATCAGGTTCATCTTTATTTCTCCCTTTACTAACTTATCAGGACTTACTCGCTGGCGAGGTTTGAAACCTCACCAGCAGCACGCGGTAGTCGCTGTTCGTAAGAAAATTGCGTAAGTCCTATTATAAAATTGATTTTATGATTCCTTATAAACTCAAAAACATATTATTTCGTTGGTTCTACTAACCCCGCCGCTTTAAGAATTGCGATATCCTCCTCGCTTAATTCCAGTTTTTGGAGCAGATCTGGGCGATGCTTCGCTGTGCGTTTAAGTGCCTCTGCGTACCGCCATTTCTCGATATTCTCGTGATGTCCACTCAAAAGCACCTCGGGCACATGCATTCCAGCGAACTCAGCAGGTCGCGTATAGTGCGGATGGTCCAGCAAATCCTGACTGAACGAATCGACATGCGCGGATTCATAATCCCCCAGCGCGCCGGGCAGGACACGCCCCACCGCATCAATCAAAACAAGTGCTGCGATTTCACCGCCGCTTAAGACGTAGTCGCCGATGGAAATCTCAGTTGTTACCAATTTATCACGTACCCGTTCATCAACGCCTTTGTAACGCCCACACAAAAGTATAAGATGCGTTTCCAATGAAAGCGATTCCGCGAGTCCCTGTGTCAAAGGTATCCCTTGCGGCGTTAGATAGATGATATGCGCGGTTTCCCTTGGATTCAACGTTGCAACCGCTGCAAAGATCGGTTCGGGTTTAAGGATCATACCCGCGCCGCCACCATAAGGGTAGTCATCAACGGATTTGTGTTTATCCGTTGCCCAATCGCGAAGATTATGAAGATTGACGGTGAGTTTAGCGGTGTCTTGAACGCGTTTGAGAATTCCGGTTTTTAGAGCCGGTGCGACTATCTCTGGAAACAGGGCGAGAACATCAATTTTCATTTTTTTAGGCTTTCGGCTTTCAGCTATCAGTTAAAGACGGATAAGTTCTAACGTCTTTTCTGACCGCTGATTGCTGAAAGGAAAACCTGAAAGATTTCCGTCCTGACTGCTATTCTTCAATCTGTACATCCGACCTCGGTTCATCAATCAGTTCAAGAATTACCTTTTTATTGACTCGCAGTCCGGCGGTATAGAGGATACTCCTTATGGCTTTCAGCGTCCGCCCGTATCTCCCGATGATTTTCCCTAAATCCGCCTCTGTCACGGTTAACTCGATAATAACCACGGTTTCGCCGGTTACTTCACGGACCACCACCTCATCAGGGTAATCAACGAGAGACTTTACGATGTATTCGATCAAATCTTTGAACATAGTTCACTTTTGGGGTTTCAGTAGATGCGCCCACCGCCTGCGTTTTTGGTCCCTGTTGAAACAGGTATTATTCTTCTTCCTCGGCGGATTCGTCGGATGTTTCTTCAGTAAGCAGCGTTCCGGTTTCAGATTCTGTTTCTTGTGTTTCAGTAGGTTCGGTGTCATCCGCCTTTTCGACTTCCGCTTCGGCTGTCTCGGTGACTTCGTCCTCCGGCATCGGTCTCCCCAATTTTTCGTATTCAAATTTCATTAGAATCCCGCTTTTAGAGAGTAAACGCTTTGCCGTATCAGAGGGTTGCGCGCCCCGTCTTAACCATTTCAAGGCTTTCTCTTCGTCAATGAAAACATCTGCCGGATCCGTTAACGGATTGTAATGACCGAGGCGTTCTAAAAACACACCATCTCTCGAAGCGCGTGCGTCAGCCGCGACGAGCCGATAAAAAGGACGTTTCTTCCTACCGTGTCGTTGTAATCTAATTCTAACTGCCAAAAAATACCTCCTCGTGGTATCTATGCCGCTTCTGTAAAAAAGCGACCCTTTTAAGGAAGAGTTCGCTTGTGGCTATTTGCGGCGTCTTCGTTTCCGAGGCTTTCTTGATGCCTTCCGTTTGGGACGCGGAAGTCCACCTATTTTCTGCCCCATCTGTGGCATTGCCATCGCCGTCTGCTGGTTTAACATGCGGTTCATCATCTGGAGCTGCGAGACCAGCATGTTTATCTGATTGACGGTCGTACCGCTGCCTTTGGAAATACGAAGTTTTCGACTTCTATTTAACAATCGAGGGTTCTTTCGTTCCTCAAGCGTCATTGATTGGATGATTGCCTTTGCAGTTTGCAAATGGCTCTCATCGGGTGTAAGATTTTGAACCGGCAGCTGATTCTTAAAGGGCATCAGATCCATGAGTTGATCCAAAGGTCCCATATTTTTCAGCTGCTCTAACTGTGTGAGAAAATCGTTAAAATCTAATCCTTTGTTTTCTGTAAGTTTACGTTCAAGTTCCTTTGCTTGATCTTCGCTAAAAACATCTTCTGCTTTTTCAAGTAAAGTCTGGAAATCACCTTGTCCGAGGATGCGCGAGGACATCCGCTCTGGATGGAACTCCTCCAGTGACGCTGCCTCAATCTTTTCACCGACCCCGATAAACTTAATCGGTTTCTGTGTGATGTGTCGGATCGAAAGCGCTGCGCCGCCGCGAGCGTCTCCATCCATTTTCGTGAGGATAACGCCATCAATATCGAGGTCGTTGTTGAAGTTTTCAGCGACATTTACGGCATCTTGTCCCGTCATTGCATCGACAATGAGAAGGATTTCAGACGGATTGACGCGTTCTTTAATCTGCCGAAGTTCACCCATCAGTTCATCGTCAACGTGCAAACGTCCTGCTGTGTCAATAATAACGCAGTTATGTCCGTGCGCCAAAGCTTCCTTGACAGATGCCTCGGCGATCTCAACAGGAGAGACCTCTGTCCCCATCGAAAACACAGATGTTTCGGTCTGTTCACCGAGCACTTGTAGCTGCTTAATGGCGGCGGGACGATATACATCAGCGGCAACGAGCAGCGGTTTCCGTCCCTCTTTATGAAATCTGAGGGCTAATTTCGCCGCCACGGTCGTTTTACCGGCACCTTGCAAACCGGCGAGCATCACTACCGTAGGACCACTCGGTGCGATCTGGATCTTCTCAGCCGTATCGCCCATCAATTGGGTCAATTCTTCGCCAATAATTCGGGCAATCTGTAGTTCAGGTGTCAGGCTTCCGAGTACCTCTTGCCCTAAGGCACGTCCTTTAATCTGTTCTATAAACTCACGTGTGACTTTATAGTTAACATCCGCCTCCAGAAACGCGCGACGCACCTCACGCAAGGTATCAGAGATATTGTTCTCTGTGAGTTTCCCTTGCCCTTTGAGTTTTTTGAAAGTGTTTTGTAACCTATCGCTCAAACTCTCAAACATCAGCGTTGCATCCTTTTTCTAAAAGTAGTGTACCGAGAGGCATAATATCGCGTAAAGACAATCTAATCCCTAATTATACAATTATAGCAAATTTAACCGCCGATGTCAAACTTTTTTTCAGAGACATTCAATTGTCCATTTTTCGATCGAATTTTCACCCCAGGCCCGGTAGGTTTGGTGTTTTGCTGGGGGTGTTTTTGATAGGGGTCTTTGATAGGGTGTTTCTGCGTATTTCTGCGTATTGCTGGGGTGTTTCTTCAATTTCCCTCCGAACCGAACCGGATCCTTGAGAAAAAGACGTGAAACCCAATAATTGCTTAAAATTGAATAGTTCTGATGAAGAAAACAAAAAATCTTGAAAAAAATCACCAAATATGGAATAATGTATAGTGGAATTAAAATATCTTTGTAGGGCGAAGCTTGCAAGCCCATATTAAACAGCAAAGGGGAAAACACGTAAGATGTCACTGGATAGGAAAATACGTTATGGCATGGTAGGTGGCGGACCGGATGCGTTCATCGGTGCCGTCCATCGCAAAGCCGCGGCACTCGATGGCGAAATCGACCTCGTCGCTGGCGCGTTCTCATCATCACCCGAAAAATCTCGCCAGCAAGGGAGCGAACTCTTTCTGGATGCCAATCGGGTCTACGGTTCTTACCACGAAATGGCAGAAAAAGAGAGCCAACTGCCTGAAGGCGAACGCATTGATTTCGTCTCAATCGTGACACCGAACCACGTCCATTTCGATGTCGCCAAAACCTTCATTGAAGCCGGGTTCCACGTCGTCTGCGATAAACCGATGACGACAACGGTCACTGATGCCGAAACACTCTGTAATCTTGTCAAACAACACGATGTCGTTTTCGCACTCACACACAACTATACCGGCTACCCGATGGTGAAGCAGGCACGCGAACTCGTGAAAGCAGGGAAACTCGGAACGCTTCGCAAAATCGTTGTAGAATACCCACAAGGCTGGCTCGCCACATTTCTGGAAAACGAAGGCGCGAAACAGGCTGTCTGGCGCACGGATCCCAAACAAGCAGGCGCGTCCTCGTGTATTGGGGACATCGGTTCCCACGCCGAAAATTTGGCACACTATATCACAGACCTCGAAATCGAAGAACTCTGTGCAGATATGACCACCTTTGTAGAGGGACGACTGTTAGAAGATGACGGAAACTTACTGGTACATTACGAAAATGGTGTCCGCGGTGTCCTTTACGCGTCACAGATCTCAGTAGGTGAAGAAAACAACCTACGTATCCGTGTCTACGGCACTGACGCTTCACTCGAATGGCACCAGGAGAACCCGAATTACCTCTCTGTCCGTTTCCCGGACGGTCCCGAACAGGTTTACAAACGCGGTAACGACTATTTAGCAGAGGTTGTTCAGCACAATTCACGGATACCTTTCGGACATCCCGAAGCATTTATTGAAGCATTCGCAAATATCTATGTCAACGCTGCACGGACTATCGCAGCAAAGATCGCAGGCGAAGCCCCTGCTGAATTTGACACAGATTTCCCGACCGTCCAAGACGGTGCACGCGGCGTGCATTTCATCAACGCAGCCGTAGAGAGCGGCAAACAACGGGCATGGATTGATGCGAGTTACACGCCACCCGCGTAATTTTAGATTGGCTTTCGGCTTTTGGTTGCTTGAGTGTGGATGGAATGACGGGCTCAACCGCTATACTCTTAACCGACTGCTGACAGCCGACAGCCATAAAAAAGGAGATTATTATGGCAAGACCTGTAACACTCTTTACAGGCCAATGGGCAGATTTAACACTCGAAGAATTAGCAGAAAAAGCGAGTGGATGGGGCTATGACGGGTTAGAACTCGCCTGCTGGGGCGACCACTTTGAAGTCGATAAGGCACTCTCAGACGATAGCTACTGCCAAGGTAGGCACGATTTACTCGCGAAATATGGACTCAAAGTCTGGGCAATCAGCAACCACCTCGTCGGACAAGCCGTCTGTGATAATATTGACAGCCGACATCAGGGCATTTTGTCTGAAGACATCTGGGGCGATGGCGATCCCGCAGGCGTTCAAGCACGCGCCGCTGAAGAGATGAAGAACACAGCACGCGCCGCCGCGAAACTCGGTGTGAGCGTTGTTAACGGCTTTACTGGCAGCTCAATATGGCATCTTCTCTACTCTTTCCCACCAAACGATCCCGGACAGATTGATGCCGGTTTTGAAGATTTCGCTAACCGTTGGAACCCGATCTTCGATGTCTTTGATGAAGTGGGTGTTAAGTTTGGACTCGAAGTCCATCCGACTGAAATCGCTTTCGACATTGTCACCGCAGAACGTGCAATCGAGGCAGTCAACGGCAGAGAAGCATTCGGATTCAACTACGATCCGAGTCATCTCGGTTATCAAGGCGTTGACTACGTCGCGTTCCTTGAACGGTTGAGCGATCGGATCTATCACGTCCACATGAAGGATGTCTGGTGGGCAGATACACCGCGGTTATCGGGTGTGTTCGGTGGACATCTGAACTTCGGCGATGCCCAAAGATACTGGGATTTCCGATCCATCGGTCGCGGCAGTATTAACTTTGAAGAGATTATCCGAGCCCTGAACAACATGGAATACGACGGTCCGCTCTCCATTGAATGGGAAGACAGCGGTATGGATCGCGAACACGGTGCCCGTGAGTCTTGCAGTGCCGTTAAAGGCTACGATTTTGAACCTTCCGCTGTAGCATTTGACGCTGCGTTTGAGGAATAGGAAATCCTGTTTTGGTTTCGGCGGGTATAGACACCCGCCGAACTTATAGGTATAAACGATGGCGAAAGGTACAGTCTACGGATCCGAATCTCGAACCTTTTATGACCGATGCACAGGAACGTGTATCCGACAGATCACGACCGCGTCCGCACAGCACCACCACCCGTTCTTTATCATACCGGCGTATGATGACGCGATGCAGCGGCTGATCTTTGTCTCTTACCGAACCGGGAATCCGCAGATATTCGCAGAAGAACGTGCTACCGGTAAACTTTGCCAACTGACAGACAGACCTGACCTTGCCGATTCAGAATGGTCTGTGCATCCATCACACGACGGAAAGTCCGTATTTTTCACGGCAGGGACAAGTGGATGGAAACTCGAATTGGAGACCCTTGAGGAACGGGAACTCGTTAACTTCGCGGCGACAGCAATGAAAGATGAAGGTATGGTCGCTGCCGCAATGGGAACAACTGCGCTGAGTCCCGATGATAAATGGTGGGCAATCCGATTTAAAGTCGGTAAGGAATCCGCACTCGCTATTGTAGATACAGATACCGGCGAGCACGACATTATCCTGCGAAGGGACAGTATTGCACATCTTCAATTCTGCCCTGATGATGCGAATCTGCTCTATTACGCGGGGCCGCTTACCGACCGTGTGTGGGTAATTCACCGAGACGGCAGCGGGAACCGTCGCCTCTATGCCCGAAACATCGAAAAGAATGAGTGGATTACGCACGAAACATGGATTCCGGGGACACGTGAACTCGCTTTCGTCGATTGGCCCCGAGGTGTCCGATGTATCAATGTTGACACTGGAGCAGAACGACAGGTGTCAACGTTCAATGCTTGGCACGCTATTAGCAACCGCACGGGCACGTGTATGGTTGCGGATACCAACTTCCCGGACATCGGTATCCAAATTTTCGATCCACGCGACGGTATTGGCGAGCCACAGACGTTATGCTACCCGGGTGCTTCATCACTCGGTGAACATTGGAACGGACCCTTCCCGTATGCGAACGGTCCCGTACAGGTTTACGCACCTCAACATACACATCCGCATCCATCTTTCAGTCCAGACGGACAACATGTCGTATTCACATCCGATCGGAGTGGATATGCCCAGATTTATGAGGCAACCCTCAATAACACATAAAGACAAATAGAGACATAACACCACGAAGTGCACAACATCAATCGAAAAATATAAACTCTACGTAAGAATGATCTTCAAATCACGACTTCTTACAAATTCAGCGTAAGCAAAATCTGAGAATGGTTATCAGTTAAAAGAGAACTTGGAAGGATCAGGAACCTCTTTACTGATTGCTGAAGGCTGACTGCTGATAGCCATTAAAAAAGGAGAAAAAAAATGCCAGTTGTTGTCCCGCGTCTTATCGTTGAGTTATTTCAACATACAAATTTCCGAGGCAGAATGGGATACGTTGTGGAGCCTGTTCCATTTACGGCACACATCGGATTTCAAGACAATATCTCTTCGCTGCGTGTCTATAAGGGACCAAATTTCTCATCAAATCCGAACTATAAGGTAATCCTTTACCAACATCGGGACTTCCGCGGTAAAAAGTTGGCACTCGGTCCCGGGTTTTATCCGAACCTGCATGATACCGCTTTCAACTTCGCGGACAGAATTTCATCAATCAACTTCGGGTCATCATTAGATGTCGCTGGACCTGAGTGGGGTACGATCCCACTGATTGTTGATTGCTATGAACACGTCGAATTCCGTGGAAAAAAAATCACTATCTTACGTGACATCGCTAATCTCCGCGATCCACAAGGTGGCACTTGGTTTGAAGATCGGATTTCATCGATTCGTATCTTTAAAGGACCGGATTTCCCACGGGACGGTGCAGAGGTCGTCTTTTACGAACACCCCGAATTTGAGGGCGCCAGCATACCGATCCGTATGGAACCGAGCGAATACAAAAAAGAATTGCCGAACCTTCATCTGCTTCCCCAAAACTTCGGAGATTCTATCTCTGCGATAAAAATTGAAGGGTGGGCATCTTCCGGTGAATTTACCGAACTCGTATTTGAAGATGAGTTTATCGGCAACCGTATGCGTCCAGAGTGGCGATGGGAAGATCCGCAAGGCGGCGGTGCCTGGGCAGAACGGCAAGGCTACCTCGAAATGCGGACGGAGCCCGGACAAGACCTGTGGCACGGCAACGGCAGCGGCGGCGATATGAGCGCACCACGCCTCCTCATGCGAGTTCCAGGGGACTTTGCTATCGAAACCCGCATGCGAATTACGCCACAACTCAGGGAACATGGCGGTCTATTGATATGGAAAAACGCCAACCGATTCCTACGGCTCGAAAAAACCTCTGGACCGCACGCATTTAGAGGCGATGTCCGATTTGAACGGCACGTCGGACGTTCTTTTAACCTCCGCGGACGCGGGGGCGGACTCAGGAATGTCCGAGAACTCTTCCTACGTCTCGAACGTCGCGGGAATCAATTCTCATCTTTCGCGAGCGCGGATGGTATCCAGTGGAAAAGCTGCGGACAAACCAACGTCGGGATGGGGGAAGCCACCGATGTCGGCTTACACGCGTTGTGTCCCGGGAATATCCCGCCAACTTTAACCCGTTTCGACTATTTCCGAGTATTCAAGCGGAAAAGCGAAGTCGCCGAATACCGTCCTGTTATTGCTGAACAGACCGGTCAAATGTCCGATGAAGAGCGCGAACGCCAAGAGGCTGACAGACGTGAACGTGCGATGCGCGACATGTTTTAAAATAGTTAACAGTTAACAGTTAACAGTTATAAGTTAAGAGGGGGCGGGATTATCAAAAATCTCTTGTAACTTATAACTTATAACTATTTCCAAGGAGGGAATCAGTCATGCGTCTGAAAAACAGCGTACATTCTGAGCAAAGATGTTTTGTGAGAAACTCTCAATTCCTTACAATAACCTTTTTCCTTCTCGCGTTTCTCGTATGGAACGCGCAGCCTGCCGATGCAATCGTCGGTGCGGTTGAAGATGGTTTAGTTGCTTACTGGTCCTTCAACAAGGATACGGTAAAGATTAAAACAGAGGCAGTAGATGTCTTGTCAGGACTCGTTGCTGCCGTTCATGGTGATCCCGAACTCGCACCCGCTGGGGACTGTAAAGTTGGCGAGTGCATTCTTTTAGATGGCGACGTTGACCGATTCCTCGTCGAAGATTCAAATCCACCGAAAATTGATCGTGATTGGGATGAAATTACTTTGGAATGCTGGGTCTATATCAACGCCTTGGATGACAGTTGGAACCGGATTATCTCACTTGACGATATGCCAGCAAATACCGCAGTCGCAAGTCTCTATTACGATGACGATGATAATCAACACGGCTTCTTCATTAGAGCGGGTGGCCAATCGACGCAGGCAGCGAAAGACAACGTACTGGAAGATATTCCGATTGAAGAGTGGCTACATCTCGCTGGTACTTATGATGGCGCGACGGTCCACTATTATGTGAATGGAAAGCAAGCGAAAAAGTACGCCATGAAGGGCGGTAAACTCCCTAAAGGTGGACTTCTTCTCGGTATTGGAGACCGTTCAGATGGATGCAATTGCGATACAATTCAAGGGTATATTGACGAATTCCGAATTTACGATCGCGCCTTGAGTGCCGCAGAGGTTCAGAAAAACATGGATGCCACAGGACTCGATGTTTCACCCTCTGCAAATCATCTAAGCGTTACATGGGGACACATCAAAGCGCGGCGGAGATAGATAACCAAAGTTGCCCAAACAACGTGCTGGATTGGGTATACGGGCAGGAACGTTTTTGCTAAATCCGACCTAAACGAACTGCAAGGAAAAGCAAAAACGTAAGCCCAAGCAACGCGCCGGGCTGGATATACGGAGCGGGACATTCTACGAGAAACCCGCCTAAACGAACCGCAAGGAAATTTAAAAAAATGGAAACGATTGGAGTTGGTGTTATCGGATGTGGCGGTATGGGCAGAAGCCTCGCTACGAGTGCCCACGCCATTGAAGGCATAGAAGTTATCTGTGTCAGCGATTTGCAAGAAGCACTTGCAGAAAAACTCGCGACAGACCTCAATGCCTCCTACGTATTAGATTACCACGAATTACTCGCCGATGACCGGATTCAAGCGGTGCTAATCGCGTCGCCAGGGTTTATGCATTCACCGATGGCTGTTGATGCTGCCAACGCTGGCAAACACGTCTTTTCTGAAAAGCCGATGGCACCAACATTAGAGGCATGCGACGCAATGATTGCCGCCGCTAAAGAAAACGGTGTCAAACTCACCATCGGCCTGGTCTGCCGTTACCACGCGACACATTCCAAAGTGCGTGAAATTGTGCAGAGCGGTGAAGTCGGCGCGCCTGCCTGTATGATGGTACATCGGATCGGCGGACCGTGGCGTAGTGGCGGGAGTTATGTTCCGTGGCGACTGGAACGCGCAAAATCTGGTGGTAGTCTGATGGAAATCAACGCACACGAAATTGACTTTATGCGCTGGACTTGCGGCGATGTGGTTTCCGTCTATGCTGCGGGGGGTCAGTACGTACAAAAAGAGAGCGACTACCCGGATGTCGTCCTTGCGTCGTTGCAGTTTGCGAACGGTGCAATCGGATTGCTCCACTCCAGTCATATCTCTGCTGTTGGTGGGTATGGCGGACGCGTCGATTGCGAAGGCGGTTCCATCTATTTTCCACAGACGTGGGGCGGCGATGCAACGATCCGGATTAAACCGTTTGAAGGTGATGGACGGGAAATCAGGATTTCAGACATTGAAGTACCACCGCCAGTACAGGAGGAGATTCGCGTCTTCGTAGATGCAATCCGAAACGATACACCGCCTCCGATCACGGGGTTAGACGGTCGCGCTGCAGTCGAAATCGCACTCGCCGCATATCAATCCGTCGAGAGCGGTCAACCCGTTCCGTTACCCCTATAATTGTAGGAACGATCTCCCGAAAGCAGAAAAACTCCATAGGGCACCAGTGGTTCCTTCTCTTGGTAGATACCAAATCGAAAGCCCGTAATGAAATGGTGGGGTTTTTGCTTGGGTGTTTTTTCATATCTACGGAAAGGTATGTCAATTTCCTAATTACGCCCTATCGAACCGCAAGGAAAAGTTTTTTTAAAGTATTATTCACAACCGTAGCCCGTAATGTAATGGAGGGCGGATCTACGGCGGGGGACATGAAAACCTAATCTCCCTTGACCGAACCGCAAGGAAATTTAAAAAAATGAAGATTTCAGTCTGGGATGGTGGACTTTCAGATAGCTACCTTAAACAGGTCACACAACTCGGTGCCGACTGCATCGATTTCGGAAACGGCGGTGCGTTCCCCGGCGTTAGCGAGCAGGGATACCCCGACTTGGACGAGTTACTGAAAATCAAAAAACAGATCCGTTCTTGGGGACTCGACATCAATCGCGTGACACTCCCGAACATCACAGAGAAGTTTATGACGGGACAACCCGACGGCGAGAAAGAACTGGAGAACACGTGTAATGCGCTCCGCGTCTTCGCTGAAGCGGGTGTGCCTATCGCACGTCAACGCTTCTGGGGAGATACGTTCGACTATCTCATGACACGCTATTCCTCTGTCCACAGAGGCGGGTATACCTCACGCGGCGAAAGCCGTGCCGCAACGAAAAATCCGCCAGATACACCGACAATGGAAGCACTCGACGCGTGGTGGAAACGTTTCACTGAGGTCTACGGCGCGCTTGTCCCGATCGCGGATGAATACGACATCAAACTCGCCATCCACCCGTCAGATGTACCGAACCCAGACACGCCACTCGGCAGCCTCGGTTTCCACCGTGTTATTGACGCGTTCCCAAGTAAAAACGTCGGTTACCTTTACTGCTGTGGCACGCGTGCTGAAGCCGGTGGCAGCACCATAGTCCTTGACGAGATCAATAACTACGGACGGAAAGGACGTATCTTCATGGTTCATTTACGGAATGTGCGTGGCAGTCTCGCAACAGCAGGCGCGTTTGAGGAAGTCCTTCTCGACGACGGTGATATGAACGCCTTCAAAATCGTTCGAGAATTACAGAAGGTCGGGTTTGACGGATGCATCAACGCTGATCACATTCCGAGATTAGAAGGCAATGTCGGGTTAGCCTATTCCGTCGGTTATATCAAGGCACTCTTTGCGGCGTTGTTCGCATAATCGCTAATCTGCCTATGTACACGGTAGAGTCCCTCAACCCTCAGAATCAGGACAAGTGGGATGCTATCATCCAGCAATGCCCAAACACGACTGCCTTCCAAAGTCTTGCGTGGCGGGATGCGTTAGCAAGTGCGTTCAAACAACTCACGCCGGTCTACATGCTCGTTAAGCAACATGATGCGGTGATCGGAGGACTGCCTGCTTTCGTCTTTCAACCGATACCGGGGATCCGTTTGTGGCACTCGATGCCGTGGAACCTCTTCGGCGGTATACATCTCATGGATAACGCACCCACAAATCCCGAAGCGTTGATAACATCCGTTGAAACTGCTGCAGTGAAGAAACGGTGGTGTGAAATCCGCTGGACATTGACTCCGGAGCATACCACAACCTACGGTGATTTTCTCACCGAAATAGGATACGAACGCACAAATCACTTCACACACCTTCTGAAAACGGATGGAGATGTTGATACACTCTGGCATGCCTACAACAAGCGCGTGCGAGGGGCAGTTCGGAAGGCAGAAAAATCGGGGGTAGTGGTTAGCAATACAGACAGTGAAGAGGCGTTATCTACATTCTACGATATATATCTCATGACGGTCAAACGGTTAGGGGGCACACCGAAACCGCGAGTACTCATGCAGACGCTCCTTCAGCGGAAAATCGCCAAACTTGCAATCGCGACCTATCGCGACACAATCATCGCTGGACTGCTTTATCTATGTTTCAATCGGACGATGACATTGTGGTGTGAGGCGTCTGTGCCAGCATTCCTGAAATACCGTCCCAACAATGCGATCTTCCATTATATCATCACACAAGCGTGTCATGAAAAATACGAATGGATCGATTTTGGGGCATCACCACCGGGGAACGCAGGTTTAATCGCCCACAAAGAGCAGTACCGATCAACCCAGACAGATTTCGCCAGTTATACAAAGGTCGTTTCACCCTTGAAAAGAGCGTTGTGGACCCAAAGCGAGGGCGCACTCCGCCAAATTTATACATGGATGCAGAGGAGTGGTTAACGGTTATCAGTTGTTAGTCGTCAGTAACAAGAGGTTTCTGGTAACAATTCACCCCTCTTTGGAATATTCCAAGTTTGCGAAGATTGTTACAAAGTGCTTCTTTAACCGATAACTGATAACCAAAAACTGACAACTATAAAATATGGAACGTAAACCCAATCTAATCTTTGTTTTCGGTGACCAGCACCGTCAATGTGATGTCGGATGCGCTGGAAACCCGCAAGTACAAACACCCGCGATGGATCAACTCGCAGAAGAAGGAATGTTTTTTCCGAACACCTTCACGAACGTCCCGATCTGCGTGCCTGCGCGCGGATGTCTCATGACAGGCAAATACCCTTTGAGCCACAAAGCCGTCTCCAACGATCTGCCACTCCCGCTAACAGAAACCGGTATCGCAGAAGTATTCAAAACTGATGGTTATGCTACAGGCTACATCGGCAAATGGCATCTCGGCGGCATGCCACGAGACAAGTTCATCACTCCTGAAATGCGGTTCGGCTTTGACCATTGGATCGGCTGGAATTGCCATCATAACTATTTCAATGCACCTTACCACGACTCTGATGGGAATCATAAGCAAATTGAAGGCTACGAACCGGAGTTCCAGACCGATCAGGCGATTCAATACTGCCGCGACCATGTTGATGAACCTTTCTGCCTCTATATGAGTTGGGGACCGCCGCACAACCCTTATGAGCATGTCCCAGAACGCTATAAGGAGATGTACCCGCCGGAGGAAATCCAGTTACGTCCAAACGCCACAGATACACCCGCGACACGGAAAGACATCTCCGGCTACTACGCACATATCACGGCTTTAGACGAAAACCTCGGACGCTTGATGCAAGCACTTGACGAACTCGGTATCGCCGACGACACCATCCTCGTCTATACATCTGATCATGGCGATATGCTCGGTAGCCACGAACACGTCAGAAAAGAACGTCCATGGGACGAATCCGCCCGTATCCCGTTTATGATCCGCTGGCCCCGTGGAATCCCAGCAGGCGTTACCCGCGATACCTTGCTTAGCCTTGTTGATTTTATGCCGTCAATGTTGTCTCTATGCGACCTACCGATCCCGGCGGGTGTCGAAGGTATCGACCTATCAGACGCAATGCTTGGCAAAACAATCGACGAACCCGAGTCTGTCTTCCTTGGAGTCCCATTACATGGGAGTGAAGGCTTCCACTTCGGTATCCGCGAGTGGCGTGGTGTCCGAACGCATCGCCACACATACGCACGTCATTACGACGAAACGGGATGGCTCCTCTACGACAACGACAACGACCCATATCAGATGAACAATCTCATAGACGATGCAGACTCACAAGGGCTTCGGGCAGAATTAGAGACAGAGCTCCAAGAGTGGCTAACCCGAGTAAACGATCCCTTTCTACCCGGAATTGAACACATTCGGCAACTCGGTCTATCGGAGTTGTGGAACATCAGCGAGCAGCGGTTCGGGGGCAGAAAACCCCGTTGGGCATAATTCTCTGATGTCGTACCACAAACTTTTAGTTTGTGTGGTATACGCAAACCTCTTTTGTAGGAGCGAGTTGTGCTCTTGATTTTTCCGACGGCTGATGGTTATTCCACATAACTAACAACATGAGGTACCAACCCATGACTGATGAAGAAAAATTTCGATTTGACCTAACCGGATTCCTCGTGCGTCCCGCGATCCTTGAACGCGACGAAGTCGATGCAATCGTTGACCAAATCAATCGGATACATAATAACAAAGAATCCTTACCCCCGGAACACCGTGCCGTACCGGGCGGTCCCGCAAGCACTTTGATTGATCACCCTAAAGTCCTTGAGGTCCTACACGAAATTATCGGCCCCGAGGTACGGTTAGAGAGCTGCTTCTCTGTCTGGCGCAAGAAAGGGCAGCGGCACGGTGAACTCCACGGCGGTGGACCGAGACAAGCAGATCCGATCTTCGGATACCGCGTCAACAACGGACAGATCCATGCGGGAATGGTGCGCGTCGTCTTTGAACTGACAGATATTTCCAAAAATGATGGGGCGACGCACTTTATAGCCGGTAGCCACAAATCCAATTTCCCGATGCATCCCGATCACATGTCGTTAGAAGATGGGAAACGGAGCCCGTTCCTGATGACCTACGAATGCCCGGCTGGCAGTGCAATCTTCTTCACGGAGAACCTGTGTCACGCCGGTCCCGTGTGGCAACGCGAGACACCACGTGTGGCTGTGCTAAACGCTTATGCACATCTCGCAACACACTGGCATCGCCTACGGATCCCGCCGGAAGTGCTGTCCGCTTTACCGCGTGAAAAGCAGGCGTACTTCCGTGAACCGTGGGTTGCGGATTTCCGTACGCGCCCAGCAACGAGAAACACGATTGAGCGGTTCCTTGACAACGACGAACCGCCTGTTAATACCGATCACAAGCCGTAATTCAAAATAAAATATGCACTGCAGGCGGGGTTTGAAACCCTGAAGAAACCCCCAAGCAAAAACCCTGCAAACGGGGCTGCGTAAGTCCTATGTAAAATAAAATAACGTGAGTTTGAAAAAAGTTTATCTGTTAGAAAATCACGGGTAAGTCGCTGCTTCCCTGAAGTTCAGAGAAGTTCACCGAGGGCTTGGTCTCCAAAAGTTGGTACGCAATCAAGGCAGAAACAACATTGACTTGGAAGTTGACGAAACTTCTATGACGAGAGTGTTCAAGCACTGTCTGCGTTTTGAGTTCCTTGATCACCGATTCAATAATGACGCGCTTTTTCAGCAGAACTTCATCAGAA
>JAJEGI010000106.1 GCA_022819945.1 Candidatus Poribacteria bacterium | reverse complement strand
GTCAGCACCGGCATCTTTGCCCAACGCTGATTCAAGTGCAGCACGAAGCCCAGGATCCGGGACATGGACAACCTCGGCAGTTGCTATCCGATATGGCACGCCGAAAAATAGGCACACTATCAAAATAAGAATGCCAACCCGAACAAAGCCTAAATTCCGGTGTGAGAAAGGGGTATTCGCTAATTTCTGATATGATGTAAAAAACTGCAAAAGATTTATGCTTCTTACTTGGACGAACTAAAGAGGGATACCGGTAGAAAATCAACCGCACCTTGAGGTAGAAACCCTCCCCTGCACGCTTGGTATTCGTGGTAATTATTAATTCAGGAGATCATAAAAGAAGTTACGACGTTTGGGGATATATCCGAGTTCCTCTATAGTCCGTTCGATTTCTTCAATCGGCATGCAATAGACCGTCCCAGCTTTGCTGACGACATTCTCTTCTATCATCGTGCCACCCATATCATTTGCCCCAAACTTCAACGAGAGCTGCCCAATCTTTGGACCTTGGGTGACCCATGAGGATTGGAAGTTATCAAAATTGTCTAAGAATAATCGGGAGATCGCAAGCGTTTTGAGGTACTCAAAACTCCCCGCAGGCGGTATATGTGCCATACGGGTGTTCGCAGGTTGTAGAGACCAGCAGATAAAAGCCGTAAATCCGCCCGTCTCATCTTGCAAATCGCGTAAACGGACGAGGTGCTCAACGCGTTCAGCGTAACTTTCTACATGCCCATACATCATCGTCGCACTTGATTTGAGACCAACGAGATGTCCTTGGCGCATCACTTCCAGCCATTCATCAGCACTACATTTCTTGGGACTAATCTCATTGCGGGCATGGTCTGTGAGAATTTCCGCACCACCTCCCGGAATCGAATCAAGCCCAGCATCCCGCAAGCGGGTGAGCATTTCTCGCAACGACATACGGTTGATCTTCGCAAACCAGTCCAACTCCGGTGGCGAAAATCCGTGGATATGAATAGGATAGTTCGCTTTAATCCAGCCGAGTAGGTCTTCGTACCAGTCAAGCTTAAGTTTCGGGTGCAACCCACCCTGCATCAGAATCAACTCACCACCAAGATCAAGGGTTTCTTGTATTTTTTTCCCTAATTCATCGCGCGCCATGACATAGGCATCTGGATCCTTGCGATGCCGGTAAAAAGCACAGAAATCACAATCGACATAACACCAATTGGTATAGTTAATGTTCCGGTCAACAATGTACGTGACATAGCCTGCTGGATGCTTTCGTTGTCGGATAACATCCGCTGCGTGCCCCAGAGCAAGCAGATCGTGGCTTTTGAAAAGCGTGAGACAGTCGTCAAAGTCTAACCGTTCCCCCGCAAGCGATTTTTCGAGAATGGGCTGGATAGTTGTATCCATTTGTAAAGTTCCTTACGCTCCGTAAAACTAATATCTCAATTTTAACATTTTTCAGTCAATTTGTCAACTTTTCTGTCATTTTAATTTGACTTTTGAAAGAAATATTAGGTATAATTATAGTACGCTCGTCTAAATCTGTATCTATAATGTGGAGGGAAAAAAATGAATGAAGTGGTTTACAACGAAGACTTGGTAAAAACGGTAGAAAATAAATATCTTGCAGTCAATGTTACAGCAAAACGCGCCAGAGATATAAATGCAAACGGTCTACCCCTCGCCCCTTCAAGCACCGGCGATAAAAAAAAGAAACCCGTTGCTATTGCGACACAAGAATTGGTTGAGGGAAAACTCCACTTTCAAGAGAGAGAAGCAAAAGTGTCAGACGCCAAAACACCTCCTATTTTTACAGATATTGAGGAACCAGAAGAAGTGGGAACCGATATATTCGACGAAGAACTTCTCGAACAGGAACAAGATACAGAAGTAGCGGAACGTGAAGAAGGGTTATAGAACACTTACCGAATTCACTACCGTACAGAGAGATCCCTAATTATTTCTATCGGAAGATCTAACGGAAAAAAATCGGAATCACTTGACAATCTCCAATAAAGTGGATATAATTAATAAGGTATTGCTGACGTGGCTCAATGGTAGAGCAAGTGATTTGTAATCACTAGGTTGGAGGTTCGATTCCTCTCGTCAGCTTTTATAATGGGGGTATGCTAGAGCGGTCAAATAGGGCAGACTGTAAATCTGTTGGCTATGCCTACGGTGGTTCGAATCCATCTGCCCCCATCTACGCTTATACCGAGCAATATCGTAGCGGGATCAATATAGAGCAGGCTTGCAAGTTTCCCATTAAATCCCAGATCACCGCGCCTTAGCAATATATCGCGCTATCATTTGAATTTGACGCGGGAGTAGCTCAGCTGGTAGAGCATTGGCCTTCCAAGCCATGTGTCGCGGGTTCGATTCCCGTCTCCCGCTTGTTGAAATGTTTTATTTTTGCCGACGTAGCTCAGTCGGTAGAGCGCGTCCTTGGTAAGGACGAGGTCACCGGTTCAATCCCGGTCGTCGGCTCCATTACCAAAAGTAGAGGTCTATCATGCCAAGAGACATTGTAACATTAGCATGTGATGTATGTAACCAGCGAAATTATGTAACAACTCGGAACCGTCGAACGCAACAAAATCGCTACGAACGAAAGAAATACTGTCGGTTTTGCCGAAAGCATACATCCCATAAAGAAACACGATAACTTTTTTAACTGGTGCAACGGATAACACTGCGTTAACTTTAAAAATAGATTAAACAGGTTTGTGACACACTACAAAATCTTGCAGGCCAGTAGCTCCAACGGCTAGAGCGTCGGTCTCCAAAACCGAATGTTGGGGGTTCGAATCCCTCCTGGCCTGTCTTTATATATTATATTAAGTCTTATGATAACTCGTTTGAAAAAGTATCTTCAAGGAATCCATCTTGAATGGCAGAAGGTGACGAAACCGGACATGAAAGAGGTTCAGGGAAGTACCATTACCGTCATTGTCGCCTCTGCGCTGTTAGGGCTTTACATCGGGGTAATCGATGGCAATTCCGCCTCTCCAAGTTGGGAGAGTCCGTTATCTTGGATTTTTCTCGCAGCCCTTCCAATCGCTGTCTTTTTTCTTGTGAAAAGTTGGGAAGACCACTCACGAAACGAGAGAGATCCGGAGGCTGCTATTGACGGAAACCGAAAAGTCATCGCAGCAGCAGTAGCCTGTATCCCTCTAATTGCTGCGCTTGTCAGCCTGTACGTTTTCAATAGTTCGCTTGAGGGCTTCGGTATGGCTTTTCTCAGAACCCTTTTTATTCGAACTTAACGTTTTTGTGCTTGAGGCGCATAAGTAACCCAATCGGTGGATCCAAATATGGATGGTTATTGGTACGTTGTTCAGATATACACTGGACATGAAAAAAAAGTTAAACTCAACCTCGACAACATGATTGCCCGGGAAGAGTTACAGGATGAGATCTTGCAGGTTAATGTCCCCGAGACCGAAGTCGTGGAAGTCAAAGACAGCCAGCGGAAAGTTAGCGTCCGACCATCCTATCCAGGATACGTGCTCGTCAATACAGTTCGTGAACTCGGTCCACAGGTTGAGAGTCCAATTGGACAAAGAAGTTGGGCACTCATACAAGAAACGCCAGGAGTCATGAACTTCTTGGGGCCCACATCACACCCCTCACCCTTGAGTCCTGATGATGTTGAAGCGATGCTCCAGATGTCAACCGAAGAAGAGGAAGTCGCACCCGTACCAGCAATGGAATATGAAGTGGGCGATAAGGTCAAAGTCATAAACGGACCGTTTAATGGATTTCCCGGCGAAATTGAAGAAATCGACATGGAACATCAACGCCTGCGCCTCAGCATTTCGCTTTTCGGGCGTTCAACTTCTGTTGATTTGGGATTGCTTGAAGTCGAAGAACTCAACTAAAATTAAATGGCGTTTTCTAAATAAGGCATCGCGGCTCTATGGTCGGGACAAATCCTATACGCCACTTATAGGCAAACACACTTTAGAACTCTCATAACCCACAATGGGGAAGAACAATGGCAAAAAAAGTAGCTGGTGAAGTTAAACTCCAATTAGTATCCGGGCAGGCAACACCGCAACCACCTGTCGGTCCCAGTCTCGCACCCTATATGATCAATTTACAGGAGTTTATCAAATCCTTTAATGCCCAAACGCAGCATCAAACCGGTATGGTGGTGACAACCATCGTCACCTGTTATAGCGATAGGTCCTTTACCTTTAACGTAAAATCGCCGCCAGCCGCAGTTTTACTTAAATCCGCAGCGAAAATTGCTAAAGGCTCAGGTGAACCGAATCGAAACAAAGTCGCATCCGTTACTATGGATCAAATCCGTGAAATTGCGCAGACGAAATTACCTGACTTAAATACGACAGACTTAGATGCCGCAATGCGGATGGTAGAAGGGACCGCCCGCAGTATGGGACTTACAATTGGGTAACAAAAATAACGAGGCTTAGTAGCCTCGCCATCGGTTCGGTGGAGGTGGAGAGGTAAAACGCCTGCGGAGTCCGTGTTAAACCCTACACAACGGGCAACGGACAATGAAACAGGAACACTAAAACGAGATATGTCCACTTTTGTATAGATATATCAAGTTTTGAAGGAACAGAACAACATGGCGAAGAGAGGAAAGCGATACCGCGCAGGGAACGAACAAGTAGATAGACTTCAACTGTACACAGTGGACGAAGCTGTCTCCCTTGTAAAAAAAACCAGTGGCGCAAAGTTTGACGAGACAGTGGATCTCGCATCTCGCCTCGGTGTAGACGCTCAACATGCAGATCAGAATATCCGAGGCACCGTCACGCTGCCGCACGGCACAGGGAAGTCCGTCCGGGTTGTCGTCTTCGCTGAAGGCGACTTGGCACGACAGGCTGAAGAAGCTGGCGCAGATTTCGTCGGAACCGACGACCTCGTTGATAAAATCGCTGACGGATGGCTCGATTTTGACGCAACAATTGCGACACCAGACCTAATGCGCAGTATTATGCCTAAACTTGGGCGCGTCCTGGGACCAAGAGGTTTGATGCCTAACGCTAAGGCAGGCACCGTCACAACGGATATTACCGAAACACTACAAAGTATTAAGGCAGGACAAATCGAATACCGAGTAGAACGTTCCTCTGGAATTGTTCACGTCCCAATCGGCAAGACTTCGTTCGAGGAAGAAAGTATTAAAGGAAACCTCAACGCCGTAATGAGTACACTCATCGCAGCTCGACCCTCTGCCGTAAAAGGGAGATACATTCGCAGCGTAGCGATCTCAGCAACCATGGGTGTCGGTATCCGAATAGACCCACAACAATTTGCATAAACCGCAGGAGATACGATACGATACGCAAATAGTCCTTACAACTCAATAGAGTCGTAGAACGTAGGTGCCATCGGCTTAATTGCCTACCGAGGCTTGAATCGAACAAAGGGCGTGCTTCTCAAAACGCACATACAATCTTGTTGCCCGCTGTTGTTCTCTTTTTATCTAAGCCTCCAAGCACCTGGAGGCTTTTTCTATGCGATCGTAGATCCTATAAACCCCATAGAAAGGAGCTGACACATGCCGAATGAGGCGAATGTTCAGCAAACAGAACAAATTCGTGAGATTTTTAACACTGCCGACGTTGTTCTGCTTACAGACTTCCAAGGACTGACCGTCGCAGAAATTAACGAACTGCGAAACCAACTCCGGGCCGCAAATATCGGGTACAAAGTCTGTAAAAACACATTAGTGAATGTCGTCGCGCAAGAGAGAGGTATTGAAGGGGTAACACCTTATCTCAAAGGGAATACTGCCCTCGCCACGGGCACGGACCCAGCCGCCTCTTCAAAAATCTTGCATGAATTTGGCGAAGAACACGAAAATTTTAAGATCAAAGGCGGAATTCTCGGAACGCAGGTGATTGACGCAGCTGGTGTTGAAGCCCTACAAGATATGCCGTCACGAGATGTCCTGGTGGCTAAGACCGTTGGGCTTATCAGCGCACCTCTCGCTGGACTCGTCCGAACCCTACATCAAGGGTCCCCCGCTAATGGGATCGTGAATGTACTCAGTGCAACAATACGTCAGGTAGCCTCCGTACTGGTACAGGTTGCCGAACAGAAGAAAGAGGCAGAAAACGCCTAACACTTATACGAAATGTTGGCGGAAACCAGGGCACCGCGCCCTTCTTTTCCGCATCGCTTGATCAGAAAACTTCTAATCAAGTCAACTTAGTCAGGATTTACGCAGCCCCCACTGCTGCAGATGGGGTTTGAAACCCCGCCTGCAAGGCGGATGCGTAAGTCTACTTAGTATTACTTATAGGAAGGATAAAAACATGGCCGCAGATATGGAAAAATTGATTGACGAAATTAGCAATATGACCGTTTTGGAACTTTCCGAACTCGTCAAAGCATTGGAAGATAAATTTGGTGTCAGCGCATCAGCCGCACCGGCAATCGCTATGCCCGGCGTAATGCCAGCCGCAGATGGCGCAGCCGCAGCTGGAGAAGAAGAGGCCGCAGCGGAAGAGAAAACCGAATTTGATGTCCAACTCAAGGAATTCGGCGCCAACAAAATTCCTGTTATCAAAGAGGTGCGTTCAATTACTGGACTCGGCTTGAAAGAAGCCAAAGAAAAAGTTGAATCCGCACCCGTCGTCATTCAAGAAGGTGTCTCTAAAGAAGATGCTGATAAGGCGAAAGAGCAACTTGAGGAACTCGGCGCAGTCGTCGAAATTATCTAACTAAAGGTACGCTGTCTGACATCCAGACAACGCGGGCTGAAACCACGAATCACAACAGGAAACCCATTATGGTTCTTGAGCATAGCAATACGCTACGGCGAACTGTAATGGGTTTCCGTTTTTGTTGAAAGTATGGAAGATAGCAAACACAAGCACTTCTACCAATCTTCCTGTCTTCCATCTTTCCTGAAAACCTAAATTTGTTTCTTAAAATTTTGCTCAACCGCGCTGACCGAGAATTACCGAGTGGTGCCGATGTTTAGTATACTTGATGTTTTTTATCTCGTTTTCAGTCAACTCGCCGTCGGCGGATTTGCGCTACTTTTCTTAGTCCCGAAAGCGTTAGTAGGAGCTAACTTCTATCGTTTGATGGGGAGCATTTACCTATTTGTAAGCGTTTTATCGCGGTGCGCAGATTTGGCACTCCATCGGCAACCTGTCACGTTTCTCCATTTTTTCGGGTTCTGGGAGACCCCAGAATCCGTTTTAGTTATCGCCTTCGTTCTTATCCTCTTTATCTATACGTTGAGTTGGTGGTTCAAAATCCCGCTGTTGACTCAAATACTTTTTTTTCTCGGCGTAATTTGTGGGGCTGCATGGATCGTTTTGAGTGCGCAGCGTTACTACCAAATTATTCAACTTCCCGGCGAAATGTTGCTACTCCCACTCCAATTCTTGATCGCATCTGTGCTACTCGGTGCTGTTCATAGCGGCATGTGGTTTGGACACTGGTATCTTGTAACACCCGATTTGCCGGTAAACTTCCTGAAACGGTTTAATACCGTCCTGCTCTGGACCCTTTTAGGAATGAGTGTCCTGCTCTGTCTAAACATCTTTTTCAGGCAGCGATCCGCAGATGTTGTCGCTTTTAACCTTTTCTACCAGATCATCTTCGGAATGCGAGTGCTGATAGGCATCGCTGGCACATTGATCCTCTATTTCATCACATGGGACTGCTTGCGTCCTAAATCCGTTGCCCGCGATGCGCTTGGCGCAACACGAGCTGCAACAGGGTTTCTTTTCATTGCTATTATTACAGTCTTCCTCGGCGAGTTCTGCAGCCGATTTCTGCTCTTGGAGATGCGTTTCATTTTCTAAAGCGGCATAGATATTCATTCGTCGTAAAATTTCATAGCAACTTTCATAGCACGCCCCACGCAAACCCTCAAAAACCTACTTATGGATTGCGTTTAAGGCACTTCATAAAAATTCATAGTTTCCCGATTTGCTATGAAAACTGTGAAATTTTACATCACCGGATCCTTGTAAAGAAGACGTGAAACCCAATAATTGCTTAAAATTGAGTGCCTCTGGTATTGATTTAAATTTGATTGCAAAATATAATGTAGACATGCTAAAATAACTGCATCCATAAGATTTAAAGGAGGCGGATAGATTAATGAAATCTCAAATTTTTTATGAACCCGAATCAATGAGCCTCGAAGACCGACCCGTACCAGAACCCGGCGATAATGACCTGTTAGTTCAAGTACGGTCAGTAGGCATCTGCGGTTCGGATGTCGCATATTATTTTGGTAACAGTTCACTCGAAACCGACGATGGGAAAGGACCCCTTATCCTCGGCCACGAATTTACCGGCGAAGTCGTTGACGTTGGTAGCGAAGCAGGAGCAACCGGTGGGTTTAAAGTAGGAGACCGCGTTGTCGTCAACCCCGTCCAATCAAACCCGGACTCTTTTTGGAGCAAGAAAGGTTTATCCAACCTGTGTCCAGAAAAACGCGTCTTAGGTGTCGGCGTTGATGGCGGATTCGCAGAATACGCAGTCTCTGATTATCGCTGGACCGTCAAATTACCCGATAACGTTACTTATGATCAAGGCGCATTAACAGAACCCCTCGCATGTGGACTCTACGCCGTCAACAATCTTAACGCTGAAGAAGGACAGACCGCCGTTGTCTTCGGACCGGGACCTATCGGCTTGATGATGGTGCAGGTATTGAAAAGCCGCGGCTTGAAAAACGTTCTGCTGGTCGGAACTCGCGATTATCGCTTGGATTGCGGTAAAGAACTCGGCGCAGATGTCGTCGTCAACGTTAGCGATACCAACTCCCCACACTACGTTGAAGACCTCGGGGCGACAATTGAGGAACTTAATAACGGCGAATTGGCGGACCGCGCAATTACAGCTACCAGCTCACTTGACGCAATTCACACCGCATTGAAAATTACAGGACGGCACGCAACCGTCGTTATCTTCGGACTCCCCGGCGACACTGATGTCATGCAGGTCCCTATCCTTGATACCATCCTTGATGATAAAACTATTCGGTTCTCTTGGCTGGCACCCGACACGTGGGAAGAAGCAGTTCAACTTATTTCGAGCGGCGATGTCAACATGGACAAAATCATTAGCCACGAATTTCCGCTTGAATCGCTCGTTGATGGGATAACAAAGGTTCGCAACCGTGAAGATGCTTGCACAAAGGGATTGATTAAAGTCTCTGACTAACCGGTATCTAACATGGGTATCCCATTTTTCATCGTTTTTGTCCTTTCGATTGCCTTTCTATCGCTGGGGATAACTGGGTGGGGTGACTTTGTTACGGTGGAGTGGCCCAAGCAGGATGCGGCAGAGGCAAACACGGACACCGCGACTTTCACCCCGTACCTGAGTCTCCAACGCGATTATTGGGCAATCGGACGATGTGTCACAGGATTTTTATTGTTTTTCATAAGCCTTTACGTTATGGGCTTTCTCCTTTATCTTGAGGAGCGTGAAAGCGGTAGGATTATGAAGAACGTTAAAAGTTTTGCTAAACTACGGCAGTTCCTTGAACGACACCAAAAAGGAGGCATTTCACAATGAGGCCTCTCATCAGATTCTCCGTTAGCAAACCGAAACAATACCTGATCTTGATGGGTATCGTCGGCATAATCTTCTCAGGCTACTACGCTCCGACGAGCAGCGCCAAAATTGATCCTAAGACAGTTGTGGGGATTTGGCTATTTGATGAAGGCAACGGGAAAACCACTAAGGATTTATCCGGGAACGATAATGATGGTGAACTCAAGGAAGGCGCGAAATGGGAGGATGGACAATTCGGAGACGCTGTCATATTCGACGGAAAAGATGATTACGTTGAGATCGCACCATCACCACTGTTCAATCCAGAGAAATTCACCGTCACTTACTGGATATACCCGACGGCAGTCGGCGGTAACAATCCCGCAGGAAAAGGCTCCGCTACGCTCGTCATCGCCAACGGAAATCCCGGTGACGGCGGAGGCGCGAATTGGTGGTTTGAATTCTGGAACGCCGGCAACTTTGAATTCAAAAGCTGCCAAGCCGGGTGTGCAGCCGCAACGACCCCACTTAATAAGCCTGGCGAGTGGTACTTCATTGCCGGTATCTACAACGGAACTGAATACGAACTCTATATCAATGGCGAATTTAAGTCAAAGGGACCCAATAAAGTCGGCGCACCCGAAAAAGGGTTACTTATCGGAAGTGGGCTGTGCCCAGCAGGACACGGATGTGATGGCGGTTATTTCAAAGGCATCGTTGACGATGTCGCGATGTTTAGCGATACCCTAAGCGAAGCAGACTTAAAAACGCTTATGGAAGATGGTGTCGGTAAAGTACTTGGTGTTGCACCTGTAGAACCGGTAGGCAAATTAACAACGACATGGAGCAGCTTAAAAACGCATTGAAGAGGTAAACCCTGCGAGCATGAAACAACAATTAAAAAACGACTTACTTCTTCGTGCTGCGCGCTGTCTGCCAGTGAAACGTGTACCTGTGTGGATGATGCGGCAGGCAGGCAGATCAGATCCGCTTTATCGACAGATTCGGCAAGCACTTAATCTCCCTTTGGAACAACTCTTCCGTACCTGTCCCGCACCGATGTCAGATACCGATGTTGAATCCGCAGTTAAGATTTCACTGCTGCCAAAACGCATCGGTGTTGATGCCATTATTGTCTACAAGGATATTCTTACACCCCTTGCCCCCATGGGCGCACATTTCCGATTTGACCCAGGCCCCATTTTAAACCCACCGATTCGGACGCAGGCACAAATCGACGCACTCCAACCGGTTGATGCACCCGCTTCGCAATTAGTGTTCACAGGAACTGTCATTCGCAAACTACGTGAAACCCTCAACGGCGAACTACCGCTTATCGGTTTTGCTGGGGCACCTTTAACGCTCGCATTTTTTCTTATCGCTGGAGAAAGTCCTATCAAACGAGGGACTGGCATATCGGAAAAAGCAACACCTGTTTTCCAAATGATCGAAGAAGCACCGAAACTCTTGCATCGTTTGTTAAACAAGTTAACACAGATGACCATTAACTATCTGAATTATCAAATTGATGCGGGTGTTCAGGTCGTCCAACTGTTCGAGTCTATCGCGGATGTCTTACCGAGACGCATATATGAGGATTTCGCGTTTCCGTATCACCAGCAAATTTTCGCTGAACTGAACTCGGAGGCGCCGGGCATACTTTTCGCCAAGGAGTGCACTTATCTTGATTTAATGCATCAAAGTGGCGCAGATGTACTCAGTGTTGGCAAATGCGTAGACCTCAGCGAAGCTAAAGCTAAAACTGACAGCACCGTCGCTTTTCAGGGAAACGTTGATAACGATATTCTCCGAGACGGAACATCCGACGACATCACCGCAGCTGTCAAAACCTGCTTGAAACACGGTGGCAGAATAGGACATATATTGAACTTAAGCCACGGACTCCACAGAGACACACCTTTCGATAACGTTAAACATTTCGTAAATATCGCAAAAACGCTTTAGGAACAGGACTTACGCAGTGCCCTTTGCTGGCGAGGTTTAAAACCTCGCCAGCGGCCTGCGGGCCGTAGGTCCTCATCAGCAGCGTAAGTCCTAAGGAACATAAATGAGAAACATGCCTGAAAACCCTTTCGCACCACGACAATATGGGCAGCTTGTTAAGGTAACAGAACGGGTCTATCTATTTCGCAATATCGTCAATTCTTCCATTATCATAGGAGATAACGCCGTAGCCGTAATTGATACACAGGTGAACCAGATGATGGCACGCAGACTTTACAACGCGATCCGTACCATCACAGACAAACCAATCCTGTATGCGATTAACACACACTACCATTGGGATCATACAAACGGAAACATTATTTTTCGCCAGGCAGGCGCAACCGTCGTCGCACGCGAGATGACTAAGGACTTCATGGTAAACAGAGCACCCCGACAGGAGGCGTTCTTACGCTCCCGAGGCTTTACATTAGGCGATCCGCCCTTCCTTCCACAGCAGACGTTCACACACGAAACCGAACTCGATTTAGGCAATCAACCCCTGCACCTCGTTTATTTGGGGAAAGCCGAGACAGATGATGCCACCGCTATCAGAGTCCCAGCAGAAGATTGCATCGTCTCCGGCGACACTGTCATGACAGGGAGTTTTCCCATCTTTGGGCAACCTGTTATGAACGAAGGGCTCATGGCAAACCACGACTGGATTAATACAATTAAAGAACTCCGTAACTACACACCTAAATGTGTACTACCAGGACACGGTCCTTTAGCGCGAGATGCCGAAATAGACCTGCTGCTCCAGATAGAGTCCTATTTCCTAACAGAGGTCCGAAAATACGTTGAACAGGGGATGTCTTTAACCGAACTGCTCACTAAAATAGAAGCGAATCTACCCGACTGGATTCGTTCTATTGCTGAGGTTTGGGGAACACCCCGCTATGCGATTTTAAGGGTTTACCGCGGGTTGATTGACGATCCGGAACCGGGTTGGCAACACCTGAAACCTTCGGTGATCCCAACGACAGATGCCCAAAAACTTCAGCAAAAAATACATCAACTTCAGGACTTTGAAGCCTACCGAGAAACCGCCGAAGAGGTCGCCGAGGGCAACGACTTCGGGTTAGCAATCGCTATCTTGAAAACCGCAACCGAAAAATATGCGAATCTGCCTGACGCGTGGACGGAATACGCAAATCTCCTTACACAAACATCCCGAACCGTGTCGAGCGTTCTTGAAAAGGGGGATTTCTTCGCCGAGGCAAAAGAAGCACTCAATATCGCACTTGAACTCAACCCCGATTACGCACCAGCACACCTTTTGCGTGGGTACAACCACATCCTCTCTGCTTACCGGAATGGCGATGAAACAAAAACGGGATTGGAGGCTATTTATAAGGCTTTGGTCAGCGGACTTCACGGTACGCAACTCGCACAAGCCTATTTTTCTATCGGACTCGCGCATCGAACAGATGGAAACGAAACCTTGGCACGTGAGGCTTTCGCGAAGGCAATTAACGCCGACGCACGATTCATGCCAGCACAGTTAGCTAACATGGTATAGGAGAATATTAAAATGAAATACGACAGCGTTTTACTCGTTGCATTTGGCGGTCCAACACCTGGATGTTGCCAAAAATACGATACTTGTCCGGGCGAAGCCTACTGTTTTGTTGAAGGTATCGCCGGGGCAGCCGAATCCCAAGTAGAACGCGTAAAAGACATCGCGGCGCATTATATAAAATTAGGTGGATTTTCACCATTCAACGAATTGACTTTCAAACAAGCCGAAACTTTAGAAAATGCTTTGCAAGCACGCGATCTACCCCTCCCCGTTTATGCAGGGTTCAGGCATTGGGCACCTTATTTAAAGGAAGTCATCGCCGAAATGGCACAAAAAGGACACCGTAAAATACTCGGCATTATCATGGCACCACACCAATCTAAATTCAGTTGGGAGTGGTATCAACAGGAAGTAAAAAAAGGAATCCACGCAGTTGATGGTGAGAAACCGACGATCGATTATCTCGACCCGTGGTACACACATAGAGGCTATGTCAGCGCTATTGCTGAAATTATCAAATCCGCATGTGCGGACAAGTTAGAATGTGCCGAGCTTGTTTTCACAGCACACGCAATCCCACAAGCAGCGGCAGCTAATTCACCTTATACACAGCAGTTCGGAAAAACCGCTGAAGCAGTCGCCCAATTAATTGGGAAAACCCGGTTCAGTTTGGCATACCAAAGCGAAGTAGAAAGCAGCCCGATACCCTGGACACAGCCCGATATCAATGACTGGCTTAAAGCCCGAAAAGAAGAAGGTATTGACACCGTCGTCGCTTCACCCATCGGTTTCCTCTGTGATCACGTTGAAGTACTCTACGATCTTGACATAGAGGCAGCAGAAACGGCAGAAGCGTGCGGAATTGATTTCATCCGAGCGGGAACTGTCGGCGCACACCCTAAATTCATCAACATGTTAGCGGACTTCGTCTATAAAAAATCGGTAATCTCCCAGGTCCAGTAGGGTATTTGCTGTAGTCGGATGTATTCTTGAGGAGTGCAATGTCTATGGAATCCCGCAATAGTAAACGTGCCATAGTTATTGGTGGTGGTATTACAGGATTGACCGCCGCCTATCGGTTGCAACGCGAGGCAGCCGCGCGCGATATTCCACTTGATATTACGCTCCTTGAAGCGACCGGACGTGTGGGTGGCGTTATCCAGACCGAACACCGGGACGGATTTCTCATTGAACACGGTCCCGATGCCTTTATCTCAACAAAACCGGCAGCAAAAGCACTCTGCGAAGAACTCGGTATTGCAGATCAATTCATAGGCACTAACTCCAAAGTCCGCCGGAGTTTCGTAACCCGAAACGGAACATTACATCCTGTCCCTGAAGGCTTTTACATGATGGCACCAGGATCTCTGAAGCCTTTTCTAAAAACCCCACTTTTCAGTTGGCGCGGTAAACTGCGGATGGCAATGGACCTCTTTATCCCGCGTCGAGAAAGAGACATTGACGAAGCCGTGGCACATTTCGTCAGGCGCCGCCTCGGCACCGAAGCCTTCACACGAATCGCACAACCTATGATTGGGGGCATCTATACCTCAGATGCCGAAAATTTAAGCCTCAAGTCGACTTTTCCAAGATTCTTGGAAATGGAGAAAACACACGGAAGCATTATCAAAGCACTTCGCGCACAAAAAAAACAGGCAGCCGAAACCAGCCAGGACACCAGCGGTCCCCGTTATAGTCTCTTTCTGTCATTCAAATCCGGCATGCAGACACTGGTTGACACGCTTGCCGAAACCGTGTCCAGCAGTATTAAATTAAATGTCCGTGTAGAACAGATCCAGCAAGATACCGATGGCACCGGATGGCAGGTCTCACTTGCGACTGGCGAAACCCTGAATTCAGAACTCCTCTGTATAGCACTGCCAGCAATACAGACAAGCGCGCTCATCAAAAATGTATCAAATCCACTTGCTACGAAACTGAATACAATTCCATACGCCTCTTCTGCAACCGTTAATTTAGCGTTCCGCCGTACGGATATTACGCACCCATTAGATGGCATGGGATTCGTTGTTCCTGCGACAGAAAACCTATCCGTGATCGGATGCTCGTTCAGCAGCGTCAAATTTGAGAACCGCGCACCGGAGAAACACGTCCTATTACGCGCCTTCATCGGTGAACCCACTTCTAAACACGCTGAAGCTGATCTTATTCAGTTGTGTCAAACCGATTTAGCACCGCTCCTCGGAATCAAGGAAGCACCGCAATTCGCCGCTGTTACCAAGCACACGCAGGCGATGGCACAGTATCAGGTGGGGCATCAAGAAGTTGTCAATGATATAGAACGGCTCACAAGCAAACTGCCAGGACTCGCGCTCGCCGGAAACGGTTACCACGGAATAGGCATTCCCGACTGTATTCGGAGTGCGGAAGCTGCAGCAATTTCACTCTTCGATGCATTGTGAGAAGCGCGATGAAACCTAAGATAATACACTGGAGCATAATCGGCATAGTAGGTTTCGGACTGATCGGGTGCGTGTTGGTAATATTAGCCGCTAACCCCGCACTGCAGGCAGAAGACAATATGCCTCGTGTGACAGAGATGTTCCAAGGATTTCAGGACGGAAAGTGTAAAAGCTGTCATCCGGCTATCTGGAGAGAGTGGGAGGGTTCAATGCACGCAAAGGCGTGGGTTGATGAAATCTATCAGGCGGCTGCAAAACAGATCATTGATAGGGAAACGAAATGCGATCAGTGCCATGCACCGCAACCGATCCTCATCACAGGCGTTGGAAAAATGCCGAAGTTGAGAGATAAACAACGAGAAGCAGGCGTTACGTGTCTCGTCTGTCACCTTGATGCACACGGGGCAATGAAC
Organism: Candidatus Poribacteria bacterium; assembly: GCA_022819945.1. GTDB lineage: Bacteria > Poribacteria > WGA-4E > WGA-4E > WGA-3G > WGA-3G. Next base: position 32,242 of record JAJEGI010000106.1, on the reverse strand, counting down.
GGACCCCCGGCAAGTGCAGAAACCTATTTTCACACCAATGTTACCAATCCTATCTACACCGAGCCAACAACGCTCTGTAGCACCTGTCACGGTCAACAAAGTGTTCCCGAGCATGACCAAGTCTCCAGTTTTTTGGATGGCAAATTCGCTGATGGAAATACGAGTTGTGCAACCTGTCACATGCCAGTTGTAAAGCGGTTACAGAGCACAACCAGCCATGAAAGCATCAAAGGGCGGAAACATACGTGGCGCGGCAGCCGTAGTGTCGCGCAACTTAAGCGCGCCGCAACGCTTCAACTTGAATACACGGATGGAAAAGCGAATGTAAAACTTCGGAGTAAAACAGGACATATCTTACCGGGAGGGACATTGCGCACCATCGTGCTTGAGGTGACACTTCTCGCATCGGATGGCACCGAACTTCAGAGACAACAGATCTCAATCTCTGCTGAGAACGAAAACCGCTTACTTCCGGACGAAAACAGAACTTACCCTTTCAATATTAATATTGCATCTGCCACGACAGGCAACACGATCAAGGCACGTTTAATATATCAATTGACACCAGATACTCCCGAACCGAAGCGAATATTGATGGCAGAGAAAACGCTTATGATCCGTTGATTATGGAAATAGGACTTACCCATATTGATTTCACATTGACCGTTTTTATTCCGCAAGGTATAATACTTTTATGGCACAAGACTACGACAATATAGAAAAAAATTATGGGCGGACCACGCTGAAGACCTTTCGCGATTCGTACTGGAGACGGATGATGTTGAAGTGCTGGCAGACTCGGACACCGAGCAACAGATTATTGAGCGGCAGACCGACATTATAAAGCACATCTGCATCAACGGTCACGAAACCGTTCTTCATGTTGAACTGCAACTCCGCGATTACAGACAAACCGATTCGGTGGGGTAGTGTATGAATCAGAGTTGCTTGACCGACTCATACCGAAGAAACTCATGCGAGAATCTAAAACTTACCAACGCCAGGCTGAAAGAGTTACAAAAGAAACGACCGTCCGACATATACTCACGCTGATTAAGCGTCAATTTCGTCCAGAGACAGTGAACGCCTTAACCCCTGCAATTGAAAATATAGACGATTTGCAGCGACTTGAACAGTTGCTGATTGCAGCGTCTGAAGCACGAAATATTGAATCTTTCGCGCAAATGCTGCACGAATAGGAGGACAGCATTGCTTGCTACGCATTCATGTTTGGTTGTGAATCGAGACCGAGCAACCGTTTTAATGTCGGTGTTGCACGCGAAACGACTTCATCCGACACAAGTTTAAGATGTGCTTGTTGTGGTTTCAACATAGAACGACAGAAAAAACCCAGTAACCCAACGCGCGGTTCATTCGTTCTATTTTCTGATGAGCCATGCCATATTGCACCGTTAACAATTAAAACAGAACCCCGCGGTCCGCAGATTTGCAACTCGTCGGCATATTCGACACCCGATTCAGGTAATGCTGTAAGCCGTCGGTGGCTCCCCGGCACGCAACTGGTTGCCCCATTTTCAACGGTAAAATCATCTAAAAACCAGACGCTGTTAGCAACGAGCGGAAAACTCGGACGCGGTGTCGGCAAACCAGATAACGGGTAATCGATATGGAGACCAGCATCCGGCGCACCGGGATAAAGCACATTCACTGTAAACGAACTCAATGTGCAATCGGCACCGAGCAGATACTCCATCGCAGCGAGCATCTTCGGATGTTGGATAGCCGCTTCAAAAATTTCGCCTTTGTCTACGAGATTCCATACGCGCTGTGCAGTGTCGTTCGCGAGGTATGTATGACTTTTGCCGGCTTCTCGTTCTGTTGCAGCGAGTACCAGCGCACGTTCCCGAAGCTGCAGCGTTGTATCCGAAGATATAACGCTTTCCAAAAGCAGAAAACCGTGCTGATCCAGTTGTTCTTTTTCAGATTCATTCAACATAGGCTTTTCCTCGAATGCTATTACAGGTATTTGTAGGAGGGATCTCCGAATCCAAATATATCGCGGTAAAATGATTCCATTGGTCGTGATTTTTCAACCGAAATGGTTAAAATCCGAAAACTAAGTAGTCCTAAGATACTTTTTTCTTGACAGTTTAAGCGTTTTATAGTACTATGTCAAACATATTGTCAATTTCTGCTAAAATAGTTGGAAATTAGCAAACCAAATTCAAATTTTGATTTGACATATTTTTAAAATTGTGGTATTATTAATAGAAGCGAATTGCAATTTAATCGATGATATACCGATGCGGCGGGAACACATTTTTACCGATTGCATAAAACATCACATATACTGTGCAGGGGACTTTGTTTGCTGGTTTTGTACCTATAACACCAACATCTCTGCCACGTAACGATTAAATGCTTGCTTAATTTTGCCACTTTTTGTTAAAATAATAGAAAAATTCCCGCAAGGTCGAACACGAAAGTTGGGTGCCCGCTTTTCACTAACTTTTGACCTGTGCCATAGGTTACGCAAATCTTTCCTACGGCTATATCGGTATCGGGAAATTTTAATGCTCGTTGGTAGGATGTTAGTTGGATGGGCAGACATCTACCCCAGTCGTCTTTGTTGTATTCTCGCTTGCCCATCTAAGATACTCAGTACTTAGTCTTGCGAGCGCGCAGACTTGATGAGGAGGATGAGTTAATGAAAAAACGAACACTCGTTTGTTTTTTGATTTTTACACTGTGTGTTTTTTACACCGCAATGCCGAACACTGTTTTCGGGCAAGAAGAGGGAGTTGCTCTCGCCAAGCAAGTTTTTGACGAGCACGGCGAGACACTTCAGCGTGACGACGTTAAAGCACTGCTGCCAGAAATCCTGAACGGTCTTCAGGGGGCAGGGGACGATGTCGATATCCCAGGTCTGATTGATACGGCAATCGCTTTGATTAATGCCGGTTCTGGGGCAACCCTACAGGCACTCGCTGCGGGACAAGGTGTTACGCTAACAGACGATCATATAACACTTCTTGCAGATGCGGATGTCCAAACGTTACTCACGGCTGAAACCACTAAGCAACTGCTCGGGCTCAAGGGAGCAGAACTTCAGGCAGGACTCGCAGAACTCTTGAGGTTAGCTAATGAGCCAGTCGGAGAGGTGACACCCCCACCAGAGGAGGAAGTGACACCCCCACCTGAAGAGGTAACACCCCCACCAGAGGAGGAAGTGACACCGCCACCTGAAGAGGTAACACCGCCGCCAGAGGTGGTAATATCCCCAGCAGTTGCTATCGCTAAGCAAGTTTTTGACGAGCACAGCCAGACGCTTCAGCGTGACGACGTTAAAGCACTGCTGCCAGAAATCCTGAACGGTCTTCAGGGGGCAGGGGACGATGTCGATATCCCAGGTCTCGTTGATACGGCGATCACTTTGATTAACGCCGGTTCTGGGGCAACCCTACAGGCACTCGCTGCCCAACAAGGTGTTACGCTAACAGATGCTCATATAACACTTCTTGCAGATGCGGATGTCCAAACGTTACTCACGGCTGAAACCACTAAGCAACTGCTCGGGCTCAAGGGAGCAGAACTTCAGGCAGGACTCGCAGAACTCTTGAGGTTAGCTAATGAACCGGTGGATGATGGAACGACTCCACCAGACGACGGGACAACCCCACCCGATGATGGAACGACTCCACCCGATGACGGGACAACCCCACCCGATGATGGAGTAGTGCCGCCGCCCGAAATTCCAAAGGCAGACCGCTTTGAAGATGTAACGCCTACAAGGGATTACCTTCTCGGTCAGTCTCGCCTTGGTGGTCTGTCGCTAAACAACGCTTCAGGAAGGCGGTTCGTAGATGGGCTTATCAATGCAGTGTCACCCGTTGAAGGATTGCTTGAAGCAGAAATCGTCGTGGATGCAGTCCTTGATGCGGTGCCAAAAGGGTTCCTTCCTAAAAGGCAGATTCGGCAAATTTTACTGTCAAAGCGTCTCTCTGCTTTCCCGCAAGAAGCGAGTCAGTTAGATGCTGAGAACTTCGGAAATGCTATAATGCCGAATTTTACCGATTTCTTCTACACCGATTTTGGGGACGCACCAAACCAAAAATACCTGACAAGCGATGGTCTGCACGTTTATACGCGTGTCCCAGCGAAGGTTGCTGGCGTCGAGTTTAGTCTCTCAGGGGGCACACCGGTTCCCGGCACAGAGGTTACAATGGATGAACTCGGAGCCGATACCATCCCTTATACCTTCCGCTTAGAGGAAACGCTTGCCGCTACTAACTTACCCGCATGGCCAGACTTAGATGCTCAGTTGTTCGATGGCGTTACGCTCCGATATTCAAATGACGGTCCGATGGGAGAATACATCGGTGTTGAGATGGACGCGGTAACTGGTGCAACTGGAGTCGTCTGGGAAACTAAATTAGGTCTACCTGCTGGTGGTAGCACGTATTACTACTTTGTAGTGGATCTTGCTGAAGATTTGACGTTCACCGCACTCGACCGAGAGGCTATTGCAGCCCTCGACCCAACCACCGTTACGTTGGCAGATGTGCTTAACCCAGCGCATCTACATCAAATTACGATTACAGGGTGGGCAATGCCTGATCCGCGTAACCTCCAATTAGCGGACCGCGGTATTGTTGATCAATTGTTCACACCTAATTTGGCACGTGTATTTTCCCAAATGTTGGCTTCACCACAAGTCCTTAATATAGCTGCAAAAGCCATCGCGGGCCAGCAGGTCGATATAAATGAGATCCTGAATGTTGCTACACCAAAGCAACTGCGCAGAATCCAGAGCATATTGGGCCGTAACGCGGAAGCACTGATAACTCGATTCGAGACTGAATTTGATCCGATGTTAGCTTCTGTTTTCACCGTGCCACGTGTTAATCTGGAAACGCATTCACTCTGGACTGCACGTATTGATAGTATCGCTGATGGTAACTATTGGTTGAAAGCCGATGTGCTTGCTGATGACGGAACCGTTCTTGACCGGGTTCAAGAGAATATCACTGTTGACACGAGCGCACCGGAAGCAGATATTGGCATTAGCCCAGGTGATGCAAACGCTACCGGTTATATGAGCGATGATGGAATTTACGTCGCTACTGTCGAAACTCCCGGCACTGCCGCATCCCTCAATATTATGGGGATGCCAAAGATTCCTGGTGAGGTAGGTCCAGGCAGGGGTTATCTGCTCTATCAAATGATTGCATTGGATGAAAATGGAGATCCCTACATCGGAGAACCATCCATTCAAAAACCCAACACTTGGATGCCGTTGACTGTTGATTCCACTATGTTGGTATCCAATATTTGGGACGCAGTTCGACAGGCAGTCGCTGAAGGACGAATAGACGCACCAACTAACCTAACCCTTCAGGCAGCCTTGGCGTTGCCGCTGGAGGGCGTGTTGGGTATCCTCAATGCCGGTATGATACAGCAATTCGCGGATCCGATCCTAAGGGGTTTGGAGCCTTTTATTGGGTTCAACAATTTAAATCCTGAACAAGCGCAATTGATTGTTGATGCACTCGGCACTACAATAGACATTATTGATCGCCTTGTACCGGTAACCTTTGATCCATCCGGTTACGTGGCGATGCCTATCCAAGGTGCGCAAATGCCGCTTGCCGTGGGAGATTATGGCATCCGTGCCATGGGACTTGATAGTCTCTTTAACGTCGGTGCTTACGCTGCACCTCAACATCTCAGGATCGTCACACCCGTATATGACAAAGCAGCAGTCACAGCTGCGAGCATTGGGGACCGGAACGGTGATGGTGTAATTGATGAAAAGTATGAAATCGGAACCATCTACTCGAATACCACTGATGGTGTGATGTTAACGGGGACTATAGACCTCACTGGACACCCTATCACGTCGGTGTTAGTCCAATATGAGGATGCAAGTGGTAATTGGCAAGACATTGGTGAAGCTACTGTTATGATGGATGGCACATTTGAAATCAGTTGGGATGTGTCAGACTTTGAGGCACTGCTCGCCGCTGGTAACACTGTCAACGTACAGGCCATAGCAACCAATAAACTTCAGCTCACAGATCCTGAGCCAATGGCATCCTCAATCAATTTGGATGCTGGTTTCTACCCGCCTAAGGTGTTGGCACTCGCAGTTGATGAGACATCCATCACGAGTCGTAACTTTGATAGTGAGGGGCCACAAGGCACAGTCACTGTTAACGCATACACGCTATCGGTAACCGGTCCACGGACGGGTGCCGTTCGATTTGAAGCCAAACGCGAAAGTGATGCAGATTGGAAAACAATCGGCACAGCGGATCAAGGCGTTGTTCCGCAAAATCTCGCTGATGCTATTCAAGCCGCTATCGGCCTTGCCGCTGGAGGTGCTGATGCTTCAGTTGATGCCAGTGGCTACCTCGAATGGTCGATTACCGTAGATACGACAACACTCGAAGATACCATCACCAAGGATAGTCCCGCCGCACGGGATGCATCCAAGGACGACAACCAGTATACTATCCGCGCTTTTGCTGTCAGTGCAGATGCAACGGAGTGGCCCTCTGATGCTACAACGATGCTCTCGGTTGACAATGTTGATGATGTCGAACCCCTCGGGCCAACGAACATCACGGTTGCTGCCGAAGCTGATCCTGATGGCGGCTATACGCTTCATGGACTCGTTGACGAAAATGACCCGTCAGTCGTACCACAGACTGTTATGCTGACCATTGAACCAACAGCTGAGCGAAAAACTTACAAATCGGTGATGTTGGTCAGTGATCCTGTAATCGATGCTGCGCTCGTCGGAGCCCCTGTCGAAACCAGTGAAGGGTCAGGTGTCTTTGAGATAACCGTTAACATAGGCGAACTCGGTATCGCTGGAAATGGCACCTATACGCTCCACGCGTTGGCTTATGATCAAGTTGAACCAGAACCGAATGTACAAACCGATCCATCTCCGGAACGCACGATTCACGTCAAAAATTACGAGCGTCCAGACCCAGCTGTGTTCAAGTTGATGGTAGATGTCGGCACACAGAAAAACATAGATAGTGGCGGTCCGCAAGGCACATTTACGTTCACGGGTTACACTATTGAGCAGAATTCGCCGCCTATTGAGTCCATCCGTTTGGAAGCAAAACGCGCAAACGATACAGAATGGGCAACAATCGGCACAGGTGATGCCAGCACTTCTGTTGACATTGAAGATGCAGCACTCCCCGGTGTGCTTGATCACCTGACCGGTATTGCTGTTGAAGGCACCGAGGCAGGTAATCGATAAGTCGTCGCTATTGATGCAACCAATAAACAGTGGGTTGTTTCCGTAGATACCACGGCACTCGAAGATACCATCACCAAGGATAGTCCCGCCGCACGGGATGCCTCCAAGGATGACAATCAGTATACAGTTCGTGCTTTTGCTGTTGACGCAAGCGGAACAGAGTGGGCCTCTGATGCTACCGCGATGTTCTCACTTGACAACGTTGACGATGTCGCACCACTTGAACCTACAAGCGTTAGCGTAACAAGTGTTGACGGAGTCGATGTAGTTTTTGAAACCGCTGATGATGGGAGCTTCACTGTGGGTGGACTCGTCGATAAATATGACGACGCTGTCGCATCGCCAGTGGCTACATTTACTATTCAACCGGTAGCCAAGCGAGAGACTTACAAGTCGGTCAAATTCATGGCTGATGCTGAAGGTGCTCTTATCAGTGAGATAACCGAAACCGCCGAAGGCAGTGGTGTTTTCACCGTAACTGTTGATGTCGGCACACTCGCTGACGGTGAGACATACCTCGAAAACGGAACCTATACGTTCCAAGCACTCGCTTTTGATGAGTTCGACAACGTAGAAGCCGATACTGACGGTTCCAAAGCCTCGGTAACTGTTGAAAACAGCTACCGTCCGGCTCCCGAAGTTCTGGTGATCGCCGTAGACCCTGAAAGCATTACACAGACGAACCCAGATAGTGGTGCACCTCAGGGAACTATTACGCTTAACACCCGCTCACACGAGATAACATCTCCACCGATTTCTGGCATGCGCATTGAAGTCAAACGTCCGACCGACGAAGCGTGGATTGATGTTGGTACTGCTACTGAAAGTATGATGGTTAGCGATGTTTCGGATGCAGAACTTGCCGATTTCGTTGGCGACATAGCCAGTGCAGCAGTGAGTGAAACAGAAGCCAGCGAAAGTGGTGAAGCCACTGTTGTGCCAATCAACCGCAGCCAGACGTATCAAGAATGGATGCTTGAGGTTGATACAACAACGCTTGAAGACACCATTACCGCTGATAGTCCTGCAGCACGGGATGCCTCTAAAGACGATAACCAGTATATGGTTCGTGTAACCGCAATCGCTGAAGCGGACGGAAGCGAAACCATGTCTCCTGATGGCATTACAGCACATTTCTCGGTTGACAACGTTGATGATGTCGAACCACTCGGTCCGACAAACATTGTCGCCGTCGCTGACGTTGCTGGTATGATTGAAGCGAACGAAGATGGGAGTTATACTGTCGGTGGGATTGTTGATCCTACGGTTTCTTCACCGATAGCAACGTTTACAATTGAACAGACTGCTGATCCTATAACCTACGAAGGTGGATCGGTGAACTTGGTGCAAACCACAGCGGATGGCACCGAAACTACTACCGAAGGCGAAGCCGGTGTTCTTGACACTATTACAATTGATGTCGGAACGCTTGAAAATGGAACTTACATGTTCCACGCTTTAACTGTTGACAAATTCGGGAACGTACAGACCGATGAGTCGCCTCAAATAACGGTGCACGTACTGAACTTCCGAGTCTCTGATATTACTGACTTAGCAGTTAGTGCTGTAGATGGCACGGACGTTGCGGAATCACCCGCAGAACCGATCCCACTTCGCGACTCAGTCACTGTAAGTTTCATGGTTGCTAACGGTTCGTTAGCTGCTGAAGAACTTAGTGGTGAAGTAAACGGTGGTAATGTACCAAATGAAAGTGCTGAAGATCCAGAAAATACCTTCTCACTGATGGTAGAGCTTAAATCACCAGCAGATGGTAGCCCACTGCCAGACGGGGTCTATACACCCGCCGGTGTGGTCACCAAACGGAACGGTTCGATTCGATTCCCATTAACAACAGTTAATCTGGATAACACCGGTCCAATGATTACTATTGAATCTCCTACCGATGGCGAGGCGGTAGATAGTCTGCCGACTATCCACGCAACTTATCACGACGGAGAAGGTATCGGTGTTGACGGCGCAACTGGAAGTGTAACCTTGGTACGTATGCAACCACCTAACCAGGTTGAAGTGGTCGTTGACCAAGCAGCTCTTGAAAAAGATGCTGAAGATTTGGTTTACACCGTCATTGAGCAACTCCCGGGTGGCGCGTATACTGTGACCGTTGAGGTTACTGATCTGCTTGGCACTGTTGGTACAAGGTCACGTGAATTCACTGTCAATGGCACTGTCCCGACTGTAGCAATTCACTCACCAGCCACAGGGAATACCTTTGACCACGGCGAACCGCTTATCAGTGGTGAATTTTCCGGTGCCGGCTCTGTTGAGATAACCACATTTACCATCAACGATGTCGATGCTACACCAGAGGTAGACGGAAACCTATTCTCTTATACCCCTGAGGAAGCACTAACTAATGGGAGTTACACCGTTGTTGTTGAGATCACTGATGCTAATGGCGCGATGGCACAGGCAACTGTCACTTTCATGGTCGATATACCTGAGCCACCGAAAGATACAACGCCACCTGTTATCTCCGCAGTCGCACCCATTGGGACCATCAAAGATGCTGACCACGATAAAGCCGGGTCAGCAAAGATTTCAGCGGTTGTAACTGATGAGCAATCTGCTATTTCATCTGTGAAATACAGTATAAATGGCGGACAGCTCCGTTCCATATCCGGTTTGAATATCGCTGGTGGAAAGATCGAGGCTCCGATAGACTTTGAAGCACATGGCCCAGGTCTGTACAACATACGACTCGTGGCAACCAGCCAAGGCGGCACCACGGAACATACGTGGAGTTTCACACTCGTTGTTGATAACATCAAACCTACGATCACCTCAATCACTCCGTCTGGAACAGTCCGTGGCGGGCTCCCGGTCATCTCCGCGAGTGCCAATGACGAATCAGGCGTTGCTCAAATGACGATTACGGTATGGGATAGCGATGGTGAAGAGGTGAACGGCAACACCGAAGATGATGGTGAAGACAATGTTGAAGGGATCACCCGTGTGGATTTCAATCTTGAAGAACCGCTTGACGAAGGGGTTTACACGATTGAGGTTCGCGCAACCGATCCATACGAAAACTCCACTTCAGCGAAGAGAACCTTCACAATCGATTTCGATACCGCCGCACCGGTCATTACAATGGCTTCACCACAAAATGAAGCACGTCTGACCAACCGCCGGCCCCTGATTTCGATAGCCTACGCTGATGCCGAATCCGGTGTGGATGTTGATTCTATCCGATTCATCTTCAATTCTAATCCGATTAATCTTCCAAAAGTCGCAATAGAAGGGAAGACTGCCGAGAAGACAGCTTCGCAAGTCCTATATAGACCAGAAACTGATCTGCCATTCGGGCAACATACGGTTAGAATTGAGGTGTCTGACATGGCGCATAAAGAGGGCAACGTCTCTGAAAAAGGTGACGGTGCCCGTGAAGCGAACATGGCAGCCTACGAGTTTACGTTCTTTGTTGAAAGTAAGGAAGGACCAATATTGGCATCGCGGCCAATTAACTTCCCGAACCCGTTTGAAAGTGATACCCATATTTCTTTCTCACTGACCCGGCAATCTACCGTGAGCATCGTCATTTACGATAGCACACTCCGTCCGGTTCGAGTGCTTAGGAATAATGATGTTCTGGAGGCGGGTAATTACACCGGCAAAGATGCAATCTATTGGGATGGAAAAACTTTCCACGGTAATGACTTAGCTCGAGGCATCTACTTCTGTGAGATTATTGTGGCAGACGGTTTCGAGCCAGAATTTGCCATTCTCAAACTCGCATTGACGCGCTAAGCAATGGCAGTCCGCATATCGGGAACTTGACATCCGTCCAGTTCCCGATGTGGACAGTCTTTTGGAGGATATAATGTTAATGACAGAGCAAATTGCTAAATGGGTTTCTAAAAAGTGCCCAAAATTGCTATGCGGTTTAATACCACTTTTCTTTTTTATCCTAGCGGTGTCACCGGTCAGCTTTGCTGGAGAGAATTACATGCCACATCTGCGGCTTGGTGCCGGTGCACGCTCAATCGGTTTAGCAGGCGCATTCACAGCAATCGCCGATGATGCTACCGCAACCGTCTGGAATCCAGCAGGGCTCGGATCCGCAGCGGATTTAAGTCTCAATCTTTCAACACAACAACTCGACCTTGATAGAAGCCATAACTTCATCGCACTCACGAAATCACTCGGCTCAGCCGGTTCTATTGGGATTGCAGCGACAAATTTTGGTGTCAGTGATATCCCGAGATACACTGAAAGTGAAGAGTTTAAGGGTGAATTCGACCGCAGCGAGACTGCCTACTCGCTCTCTTACGGCATCGGTATTGGAGATTATTTCAACGTCGGCCTAACAGGGCGTATGTTAACGGATAATTTCGGCGCAGTAGACAACAGCCAGAGCGGTTTTGGCGGTGTGGATGTCGGATTGATGGGACATGCACTGCATATAGATGTTGGCGAAGAAAAGGTCCCGACCTTCCACTATGGGATCGTCGCTAAATACCTTGGCGCAGCCGTCGGTGATAACACTGTCCCGATGGTCCTCAATATCGGTTTAGCTTACAACCTCTATATGGGCAACGTTGTTACATTCGCAGCAGATTTCGAGAGAGAATTCGTCGAACTTGAGGAGAGTGTCAATAGTGTACGACTCGGTACTGAATACACAATTGTCTATAAATCTACTGCCTTTTCCATTCGGGGCGGCGTCAGAGCTTCAAGTGACGTGCAGAGCCTCTTCGGTGGTTTCGGTGTGAACGTCGCTGGGCTGCAGATTGACTATGCGATCCAAGATGGCATGGCGAGTGAAATCAACGGTGTCGGATCAACCCACTTTGCTTCCCTCTCTTATAGATATTAAAGGAGAAAACCTATGAAAATGATAAGAGGCACTCTAAAGTTGGCACTGATTCTGTACATCTGCGCAGCACTCAGTGGCGTTTATGTCCTTTCCGCCTCGGCACGAATTACACCGCACGACGGCGATGATGAGACTATGCTCATCACTATTGAAAAAGGGGATACCCTCTGGGATCTCTGCCAAGAGCACCTCAAGGACCCGCTCCGATGGCGTGAATTGAGCAAGTACAATGACTTTACCAATCCACACCTCATTTACCCCGGCGAAAAATTACGTATCCCGCTCGCTATGGCGAAAGATGTCGTCGAAATTGCTCAAGAAGATTTGATGAAACAGCAAAAAGAACTTGAACAATTAAGAGCGGAATTAGCCGAATCTGAGGCAACGCGGGCTAAACATGAGGCAAATATAAGAGCTCTCAATGAGAGTATAGACAAACTCAATGCCCAACTTAGTGAGGTTCAGAAGGAGCTAGAAAAAGCACAAGAGGAGGACGAGCAGCTCGCCGGGCTCCGGGAAGCAACTGAGGAGCAGCTCGCCGGGCTCCGGGAAGCAACTGAGCAGCGGCTCGCCGGGTTAGAGAAACGGATCGAAGAGAAAACTGAAGAGACACAAAAGGAAGTCGAAGCAGTCAAAACTCAGTTAAAAGTGACAGACGAGCACATCGCAGCAACTCAAGCAGATGTGAAGACGCTTTTAGCGCAAGTTGAGACCAACCAGAAGGCAATCAACGAAGTCAAGATGATGCTTAAGAATGCCGAAGGTGTACACGAGGAAGCTTCTACCTCCAAACGGGCTTTGGTGTTCCTGACAACAGTCGCAGCAGGTATCGGATGGTTCGCTATAAATGCTTTCAACGGAGGCAGCGGCGAATAATCAGGACGCATTACCTTTTAGGCAGGGCAGGTGTTTCAACCACCTCCCTGCTTTTTTTATACGATCCAAGTAGAAACAAGATGTTGGCCACGGATCGATGTCCGCCAATACTAATCGGTAAAAGGTCCACGGTATATGTTATCCAATACCTTTGAATATCCACAACCGCCCTTTACTCAGGCGATTCAGCTTTATGGCGATAGATCAGGAAGTAAGGGCACTTTTAAGTTCACCGGTCTCGCATGGATACAGAACACGAAAGTCATACTCGTACAAGGAGACGAACAAAGCCTGAACAGTGCCGCTGAGTGGCGGTGTTTACAACGCCTGATCGCACTTGCACATCGTCTCAAGAAACCTATTGTTTTCTGGAATCTGCCCATCGCGTATATCGCAAAAATACAGCGCAAAACGACTTTGGCTTCTGCGCAGGCAATTCAGAGAACCGAATTGGAACTGCTAAGGCTGCCAGGCCCGATCATTGCCGTTGTTGACGGCATTAATAATATTGAACACACCGCTCAGGAACTCATATGGAATGATGGGATAGTTCTTGTGGCATCAACGGACACACAATCTTCTCAGCAGAAACAGGTCAAAATAGCCGCGCACCCAACAGACATCGCGCCTGCAATCTTAGAACTCATAAGCCAGGCAGAGACAATTTCTGCCACAGAATTGGTCAAGAACCGGCAGGAATCTTTACATGCCCTCATCGAGCGGAGGCATCGCAATGTTTGAAGTGAAATTAAAGCCTCATCTTGAGACGATCTTGGCTACCATTGCCAACAAAATGGTGGCAGTCGGTATCACGGCGAACATGGTGACAATCTTTGGGTTCTTGGTCAACCTCATTGCGACCTTTTATTTTGCAACAGGTCATCTTATTACGGGCGGCATTCTTATCTTGTTTGGTGGGAGTTTTGATATGATAGATGGGGCGGTCGCACGCGCCCAGAGAAGTTTACGTCCATCCGGAGCACTTTTGGACTCCGTGATTGACCGCTACTCGGAAGGCTTTCTCTTCCTCGGCGCACTTATCTATTTTTACGGGTTGGAAAGTCTACTCGGGATAATTTTAGCGTTCGGGGCATGGTTTGGGTCAATACTCGTCAGTTACGTCCGAGCAAGAGCAGAGGGACTCCAAATTACTTGTAAGGTCGGACTCATGCAGCGACCCGAACGTATTATCTTACTCGGCACCGGGACGCTACTCCAAGGCATATTCTGGTACAAATTTCCAATTGTCCAAACTACCGGAATAATTCTGCTCTGCACACTCGGGATCCTTACACTCACTTCGCACATTACTGCCGTTCACCGTCTGATCTTCTCTTATCACGAACTTGAACGCTAACCAAGTCCGAGAAGCGATTTAATATCTAAATTAAAGGGCTCTAACGCAAGATTCGTCGCAAAGGCAAGCACAGTTACAACGAGAACCACTTTAATCCATTTATCGCCTTTTTCGACAGCCCAATGGCTGCCAATCCAGGCGCCTGTAGCATTCCCTATCGCTAACGTCACACCTAAAGTCCAATCAACCTGCTTGTTCATGATAAAAGTGCCGAGCGCAACCACGGTATAACAGAAGATAACAAAAACTTTTATCGCGTTCGTCCGAACCAGATCGATACCTGTCAAAAGGCGCAAAGCCGTTATAACAAGCAGCCCCACGCCTGCTTGAATGAAACCCCCGTAAATCCCAATAAAGAAGAATACAACCATCGCGATGACTTTAGCACCTGTCCCGCTGCTTTCAATCTTATCCTTTAACCGTGATGTCGGGTTCAGTAATGTTAAGCTGAGCATAATCAACATCACGGCTGCGAGAATGAATTGGAACAGGGCTGCATCTGTACCAATCGCAATTTTAGCACCTATCCATGCCCCGATTGCTGCAGGGACAGCAAGTAAGATGCCATACTGAAAATCAGAAACTCCCTTACGCCGGAAACCCATAATGGCACTAAGGTTTTGAAAGAAAATGGCGATCCGGTTTGTGCCGTTTGCTAAGGTCGGGTCGGAGGTAAGGAAGATAAGCATCGGGAGTGCTAACAACGATCCGCCAGCGGCAACTGTGTTTATGAAACCTGCACAGATACCTGTGCCAAAGAGTAAAACGGTGTGCAAAAGGTTGAATTCAAAATCCACTTAAATCTTTGTTATCTCCTTTTTTTTGATAAATTCGATAGCCATTGGCGATATTTTGCAACCCCAATTATGATGAGCGCAGTAAAATTGCCTACGACAATAGCACTTCCGAGCCCCGTCACTGCCAAAAATCCACTAATCTGAAGGATACCCTCTCCAAACGGACAGTGCCAGTGTAGAATGAAGATAGCCACAGCGGGAACCAATAGACCCAGGATAAAACCTATTCCTGCAGCAGTACCAGCGACATTCTGAAACCTTTTCAATGCTGGCAGTTGAATTTCAAACATCTATGACTCTCTTTTTTTTTTTTGCTAAGTAAGTCCCAAGTATCTATCCCTGCCTTGTACGAGTGCCTCTATCTTCCGATCTACCACGGAGCGTTGCAGCATCCAAAACCCACAATCCGGATGCACCCAACCAATTCGCCCGGTTCCCAATACTTTTTCGGCTTTTTCTATACTGGATGCCACATCATCAGCGGTCTCAATCGGATTAACCTTCACATCGATCACGCCGATACCGAGAACGATATTTGATGTAACTGCTTTAAGGGCCTCAAGATCATCTTCAGGGCGGTGTTGCAGCTCCAAAACGAGATGATCGCATCGGAGTGTATTCAAGAAGTCAGTCAGCGTCTTCCAGCTGCCTTTTTGGATAACTTGTCCGCCATAGTTGCCAAAGCAAAAGTGAACTGCCTTTTCTCCATCAAACGCATCAAGGACAATATTAATCGCCGCAGCGGCGCGAGGGCCATCTTCTGGGTTACCCGGTATATTCGCCTCATCAATTTGGAGACAAGCACAATCCAGTTCGCGCACCTGTGCCGCTAAAACCTCTGCCAAGGCGGTAAGCATTGTGTCAAAGTCGCCGTAATGTTTATCCAGTAACGTCCGGGCAAGCATGTACGGACTCGTTACCGTAAATTTGATCTTTTGACCAGCGACGCTCACGGCACGCTCGCAATCGGAAACAAGGTTTAACGTGCCTTCTCCTAACGCGCCCTCAACAACGCCTGCAGGTTTCGCCCGAAACAACATCGTCTGCATCTGCCTAAATTCGTGCCATTCCTGCCTTCCGACCTCGCCCCTTACGCCAGAAAGTGGTCGAATGAAATAATCAATCATTCCGTTGGTATCTGGATGGTTCGGATCAAATCGGTAGAGTTCTCCATCCGTTGGTAGGTCAACGCCGCGTTGCCGCTGGGTGTCCACGACAACGCGCGTTGCATCAAGAAGCGACTGTTCCGTCGGCATTGACAGAAGCCATGCCGGTACAGGATAAGAGCCAACAGTTGTGGTTAAAATTTCTGGTTTTTTCGTTGAAGTGTTCACAGGTTTAATTTTGCACCAATTTAAAGGAATTGAGTTCAAAAACAGTGTCAACTGTCAACTCGCCACGGGTCTGAGACTGCGTGAATTTAATGATACCGACATCGGGGGCAATCCATTTGTTTACGACGGTGATATCAAGTGGGAAATCCTGATTGCCAATATCAAAACCCCACCGAAAGGATTCCTGAACCTGAAAGACATGTTCAAAAGTTCCGGCGGGTACAGTCACTGTTTCTTCTGATAGCACCTCGAATTCATCAAGCCCACCGCCAATTGGAAAGAGTTCGGGTACTAATTTCGCTTGGAAGTTCACATCCCATTTCTCGCCAGGGATAAGTGGAAATTGGTATAGCGGGAGAAATGGCTCAAACAGGATTGTGTCGCCTGTGCCGGACGTAGTGTTCTGGGCGTGCTGCACAATACCTGATACCTCACCATTTTCATCAAGAAGCGGACCGAGGTAAGAGTAATTCACGATGTTCTCTAATCCTTCCTCCGTACTTGATTTCTGAAGCACGAAACTCTCGACGGTTTTCCCACCTGCGCGTTGAATCTGAATGGTATCTATGATTTCAAAAGTGATTTCACTGCCGCTATCATCGCGATAATGCCAGATGTTCCCCACCGCCAATGGATAGTAATTGCCGGGTCGGATTCGCCACACTTGTATATCAAGTGTGCTTGTTGTCGTGTTTTCACCGTCACTTATTGTAACTTCAATCTGGTACTTACGCTCGGTTTCAGGCGCGTGCCAGATCGCGCCAGAGGCGTTCTCTATCAACTCACCATCCGTAACTGACCAAGTATATGATAGTATATCGTTTTCGAGGTCGGATGCTTCCAGATAGATCTGTACTTCTGCACCAGGTACAATTATATCTGACTCTGCTTCAAATGTCAAAATGCGTGGCGCAGTGTTTGTGTCAGTCGGGTTCTCTTCCCCACACCCTATTGCAATAGCAATAAACAAAACCCAGAGGATCTTCCAAACATTGATGACTTTTTTGACTTCCATGATATTTCCTCCTCTATACAACCTTTCTGACACAACACCGTAAATTTTAGTGGCAGGTTCGCAGGGAAGTATCTTTCGTAAGAACGGTACGCTCACTTTCTTATACGTCAAGAGGTTTCCCACGTAAGACTTCACGAGATTGGGTTGCACCGTTGCCGGTTACGTTGTAAGCGAAGGTGTTCATCAGTCGGTCATTCGGCGAATTATTCGGTGCTGAGCCGTGAATAATCAGAGCGTTAAAAAAGACACCGTCTCCGGGTTTCATTTCAAGAGCGACAGCGTCTTCTCGTTCTTGATAGTGGCCAGGAAGAAAAACGCCGAATGTCTGTTGCTTCCGTTCGTGTTCTTGCAAGCCCCAATTGTGGCTACCAGGGACAAACTGAATGCAACCGTTCTCAAGGTTCGCCTCGCTGATTGCCAACTGACAGTTAATCATGACAGGTTTGTTATGATCGTTTTTCCAGTAAGCATAGTCTTGATGCCATGGAATAGCCGTTCCATCACCACCCGCTTTCGGTAGCAATTTGCTGTGATACAGCGAAATATCTTCACCCATTAACGCTTCCAATATATCCAACATATCATCGCAGCGAAGCAGACGATTGAGGGTTGGGCTAACCAACTCGCTGTGCATTAACTGCTTAATACGCGGCGGATGATCGTCCGAATCATAGACTTCCCACGAAATTCCAATACCATCGGTGGGTTGTTCTGCCATACGGTTGTGAATATCTTCGATTTCCTCCTGAATCCGAGCGATGTCTTCTGCAGAAACAAGCCCTTTTTTCAGGAGATAGCCGTTTGTTTCATAAAATTGTTGTTCTTCGGTTGTAAGTCCCATACGATCTCTCCTTAACCTATCCAGTGCAATCACTAAATGGTGTGAATCTCTCCTCCTAAATGAAATTGCATTTAAGAGTATATATCACGTTCCCAGAAAAATCAAGGGATTTCCGTTTTAATTGTTCATTTGAACGGGCATTGAGAGAAAAAAGTTTACTTTCCTTGCAGGTGCTGCTACAATATGAGTGGTGAGAATTCACGCAAATTCCGTGCTGCAAATGCTATCGCCCCTAAATACTTATATTAAATAGTCGCGTAAGGCTTGCATACATGTCACTAAAGTGGAGATAGGCTGATAGATATGGACTATACACTCGAAAATTGCCAAAAGATTGTAGACGACTGGATCCACACCCTTGGCATCCGGTATTTCTCGGAATTAACCAATACCGCCATCCTTATGGAAGAAGTCGGAGAGTTAGCACGGATTATGGCGCGTCAATATGGCGAACAGAGTTTCAAAGAAAACGAGAAAAACCTTGATATAGCTGAGGAAATGGCGGATATCCTATTTGTGCTTATGTGTCTTGCGAATCAAACAGGCGTTGAACTTGAAGATGCATTCAAAAAAAATTTGGAGAAAAAAACCCGGCGAGATAAGGAGCGCCACAGCGGAAACCCAAAACTCCAGAAAAACTGAGTATCGGGCATCTAACCGCTGGCGGAGATAAACAATAATGGTTCATAAAAATTACATATTTTCGCTGTTAAGCCTACTTTTCCTCATCACTGGATGCACGATTTTCTCGAAAAATCCGTCTACCCCTGCAGTGATTGACCCGTTGATTGAGCGGAATCGTCAGTGGCGCGAGCAAGTCGAAACAGGCAATAGTGAACTCCAACACGGAGACCTACGCGCAGCACTCACCGCTTACCAAGCCGCCATCGCAATCCGACCAGATGCCAGCGAGGTGCAACGCAAAATAGCCGAAATATACTTCCAACTTCAGGAATACGAAAACGCCCGGAACGCATTTATTGCTTTTTTGGCACTTAAACCGAACAATATCGCAGCCCTTAACTATGTCGGATACATCTCTGAAAAATTAAGCGATTATGCTACCGCTGCCGAGCACTATGAACGCGTTCTCGCTGTTACAGCGGACAACCTCTACGCCTTGAACCATCTCGGTTTAGCCTACAAACAACTCCAGCGTTTTGATGAAGGCGTTGAAGTGCTTCACAGGGCATTAGCACTTGACCCGAAATGTGAACGTCCCGAAAGCGAAAATTTACACAACTACTTGGCGCTAATCTATCTCGAACAAGGTAAACTCGGCGAGGCTATCGCAGAATTACGGGAGTCAATTCGATTTTTTCCGACGGATACATGGGCAAGAGAGCAACTCGCTGCACTCTATGAAGACCGACAGCGTTACTTTGAAGCACAACTACAATACCAGCAAATCTTGGAAATCGAGCCAGATAATCTCCTCGCTTTGACGCGACTCCAAGTGCTTACACAGTTAAATCTTAGTCCCGTACAGGTCGCTGATGTTCCACCTGTCACGCTTCTGAGTCCGGACGTTGAACAGATTATCGCGAACGCACCAGACACAACGGACTATCCTGACGCTGATACGCTCGTTCTATTCAACCATTTCAGTCATGATGTGCTACCAACAGGACAGTCGCGTTACACGACGCACCAAGTCGTTAAAATCCTCACCGAAAGAGGCATTCAGAAATATGGGGACATTGCTATTCCTTACCAACCCACCGCACAAAATATCGGCGTGAACATTGCAAGAACAATCACACCAGATGGTACAGTCTTGCAACCGCCAGATGAGGCATTTAACGACGTAACACCACCCGGATTATTGTCCCAAAATCTTTATTCTGACGCTATGTGGAGGGTAATCTCAATGGTTGGTCTCGCACCGGGGGTCTGCATCGAATATCAGGTAACCCTGGAAGATAAAGTCCCCGCAGGTGAGACATGGATTACAGGTGGATACAATTTTCAGGCAACAGAGACGACATTGGAAACCGTCTACGCGCTTCAGATGCCGAAAACATGGCACTTTGAATGGAGAATCGCTAACGACCCAAATCCGAAAGACCCAGACATATCCTACACAGAAAACGACACCGTTGTCCAGATCTGGAAATACGGCGAGATGCCCGGACTCACTCTCGAAGAAGGCATGCCGCATATTAACGACATCGTGCCGCGTTTACGCTATACTTCAATTGAAAGTTGGGACAACGTCTATACCTGGTATAAAGAACTTGCGAAAGGGAGGTATATCCCTGATATTGATATTCAGGAAAAGGTCCAGCAGCTAACCAGAAATCTGACGACGGAAGCGGAAAAGATCCGTGCTATCTACCAATTTGTCGCCACCAAGATTCGATACGTCGGTATTGAGCTCGGACAGAGTGCTTACCAACCCACACCTGCCACCGAAGTTTTTCAAATGCAATATGGAGATTGCAAAGATAAAACTACGCTCCTCATTTCAATGCTCGATTTAGCAGGGATCAAGGCATATCCTGTTCTGATGGGGCTCGCACCGCACGAACGCATAGATACAACACTACCGTCGCTTAGCCAGTTTAACCACATGATTGCTGCTGTTCCTACCGGGGCAGATACTTATATCTGGTTGGATCCCACAGCCTCAACTTGTAGTTATGGCGACCTGCCATATAACGCACAAGGACGGACAGGATTTCTCATCTCCGATACATACGGCGAATTTGTGGAGACACCCATTTTCCCGCCAGAATCTAACCGACTTGTCAGCACAACGGAATTGGCACTTGACAGCGAACGGAATCTACAAGGTACACTGTCCATCCAGACAAATGGACAATATGACTTAGATACACGATGGGCGTATCAACAGATACATCCGACGCTTCGGAAAACAACCTTAGCGACTGAACTCAGCCAGCAATTCCCAGGAATTCAGGTAGTGTGGCACGAAATATCTGATCTCGACGATCTAAACGCACCAGTCACGATTAATCTCGGTTTCCGTGTTGAGAATTATGGAACATGGGTAGGAAATGACATGATACTGCCCTTACCAATCGATGAATTCGCGGACTATGCTGAAATCTTTGCCAGCGAACAACGCACCTATTCCTTAGATTTCGGATACCCAATGGAAATTGAAAAGACAATCCGCATCCAGATACCAAAGGAGTGGACAGTTACACTGCCAGAGGACATTCACCACACTATAGAGAGTGCAGAACTGAGTAGGCAGTACAGACAGGTTGAGAATGTTATCACGTATCGACTCATGTTTACCCTTAAGAATCGGATACTTCCAGCAGAGGCGTATTCAGCAGCAAGATCGCTTTTTACGTCGCTTGCGAGCGAAGATGGGAGTCGTCTGCTATTAAATACGGATAGTCGCACGCACATGTCGCGAAAATGACAACTACTTGGTCTTCAATAGGTCAGTACTGTGGCGAACCGCCGTTACCCCTTGACGTACTTCCAACCATCAACCAAAACAGGGAGTCCGCGGATTAAACACATAGCGACAGTCACAACGGAGAGAATCACACCTCCTAATTCCAACCCAACAACTAATTCGGGATAGATCCCAGAATTTTTGAAGGCAATAAGACCGCCAAGATAGATGAAAGCGACTGCTTTCGCAATGCCGTAGATACCACGGCTTATGCGTGAACTGGTCAAAGCACGCGTCCATTTGGAAGACATCATAGTATTCTCACCGAAGGCAGTTTTGCCTTGCGCAAAGGCAGCACTCCGCAAACCATCTGTAAAAAAACCGCGAGCGATCACAATGACCGGAATCCAAAACGGGATCAGTCCGACAACAGCGAAGTAAACCCAGAAGATACATTCCACAATCCGATCGCCAATGATGTCGAACAGCGCACCGAAATCAGAAGTTTGGTTCAGTTTTCGAGCAACATAACCGTCAACTGCGTCAAGAAACAGGATCAAACCGATCAAACCGACAAGCAAAATATCCAGATAGACATGATGTCCAAAAAGGGAGATCACAACAAAGACGAGGATCAGGCGGAAGAGCGTAATTAAATTCGCAATCATGGTTTCACTCCTTGTTGGATGAGGTTCCCGTGCTGTAATCTTATTTGGGTTTAGTGCCTTCCTTTTAATATTAACATACTGAATCGTTGAAAACAACATTAATTTTCCAAACGAAAGAGGTGCTTGTTCTATGCACGAAAACGAAAACAGAAAACCGAATATCGTCCTCATTCTCAATGACGACATGGGGTTTTCCGACTTAAGCTGCTACGGCGGCGAAGTCCACACCCCGAATCTTGACCGACTCGCCACTGGCGGGCTACGGTTTACGCAATTTTACAATACCGCACGCTGCTGTCCATCCCGGGCATCTATGCTCACCGGATTACATCCCCACCAAACCGGGGTCGGACACATGATGGGCGACGACGGACTTGACGGCTATCGCGGGGACCTCAATGACCGCTGTATTACTATTGCTGATGCAGTTCGTTCAGAAGGCTACGGCACGTATATGAGCGGTAAATGGCATATCTCACGCCACACCGGTCCCGATGGACCCAAGCACAGTTGGCCCTGTCAACGCGGTTTTGACGAGTATTATGGTATCATCACGGGTGCCGCAAACTTCTGGAAACCGAATACCCTCACACGCAACAACACCCGTATCCAACATGATGAACTCCCGGAAGGATACTTCTTCACGGATGCTGTTAGCGATGAAGCAGCGACGTATATCCAAAACCATGTTGACAAGACACCGGAACGTCCGTTCTTTACTTATGTCGCTTATACGGCACCGCATTGGCCCCTGCATGCACACGAAGAAGACATCGCACGCTACAACGGACGTTTTGCCGCTGGGTGGGATGAACTCCGGGAAGAACGACTCTCACGGATGCGAGAGATGAAAATTTTAGATGAGACGTGGCAGCTCACAGCACGAGATCCCTCCCAACTCCCTTGGGGTGAAGCACAATATAAGGCGTGGAATCAACGCCGCATGGAAGTCTACGCGGCGCAAATCACTCGGATGGATACAGGCATTGGACGAATTATTGACACATTAGAAGAGACAGGTCAACTCGACAACACCCTCATCTTATTTTTAGCCGATAACGGCGGTTGTGCTGAAGAACTCGGCGGCCCCCCCGCAAAACGCGACACTGATTCACTCATCAGCACCGAGACCACTTCCGATGGCAAACCCGTCTATCGAGGCAATGATCCAGGTATCATGCCAGGACCCGAAACCACCTATCAGAGTTACGGCGTTCCCTGGGCGAACCTATCCAATACACCCTTCCGATTGTACAAGCACTGGGTACATGAAGGTGGGATTGCTACGCCGTTAATAGCGCATTGGCCCGATGCCATAAAATCTACAGGAGAATTAAGGCATCAACCCGGACAACTGCCAGACATCATGGCAACATGTCTTGAGGTCTCAGGCGCGACTTATCCTGAAGAACATGGCGGACTGTTTAACACAGGGGCAATTTTGCCGTTAGAGGGAACAAGTTTGGTGCCAATTTTTGATGCAAAAGATAACGGTAAAGAGGTACTCTATTGGGAACACGAGGGGAATTGTGCAGTCCGTCAGGATGGATGGAAACTGGTTTGTAAGTTCCCCGGCGATTGGGAACTCTACGATCTGGAAGCAGAACGGACAGAAATTAACGATCTCGCCGCGAAGCATCCACAGAAACTTGAAGAACTCACCGGACTTTACCGAGACTGGGCGGATCGCTGTTTTATCTACCCCTGGGACAAACTCCAAGAACGCCGCAGACAACGGCGCCACCAGGCGTAGACGAAACAGAGTTTCAACCTAAAAAACGAGGTGTCCGGTTTCAAACTGGACACCTCGTTTCCGTTGGTGTGTACCCTATCTATAGTGTCTCAATCATCTCTGGTTTTCTACACGAGACTTTCTGGCGGCGAACTTCAAGCCAAGTGCCTCTCGAGCTTGCTCAACTGTGATGGCATTCGTCCACGTAATGTCGTACTTGTCGAAATTACCCACACTGAGTTCCATCTGAGGCATAGAAACCTTTTCTGTGTCGCCAAAGACGAAGAGCGTAGCATTTCCATCCTCAGCAGGACAGGCGAGGGAAAAGGCTGCTATAATTCCTACTTGTCCCGGTTTCCCTTCTACCAACAAGCGGCCTCTAAATTCCTTCGGCGTGAGGTAGATGCCTTCGTTATAAGCCTGTGATCCCTTGAGTCGCGCTATTTCTGTGCTTAAGGCGTTCAACCGCATCGTTAGTATGTTTTCTTGAGCAGTTAATACTTTCCTTAGCGTGTCAAACCTTGCATCAAAGTTTATAGTTAACTCCGCTTCAAATGCATCAAGCCTTGCATCAAGGTTTGCGGTTAACTCTGTTTCGAGTGCATCGAGCCTCGTATCAAGGTGTGCACTTAACCGTTTCTCAAAGGCATTAAGTTTTACATCAAAGTGTGCGGTGAGTCGCTGCTCAAGTTCGTTGAGTTTCGCATCAAGGTTTGATACAACTTCTTCTAACGCAATTATCGTTGTCTTGAGTTCATCAAGCCTTGTCTCAAGGTCGCCTGATAACGCCTCTAATGTAGTCGTCATCTCTGTCAATGAAGCCACGGCTTCGGCAAGTTCTTTCTTCAATTGTCTTAAATCGTTTTCAGAGTCAAGTGTAGCGATTTCCTTCTGAAGTCCTGCGATGCTTTCCTCTTTTGCTGGCTGAAGTTCCGCAAATTGTTCCTCAATTTCCTTCTGAAGTCCTGCGATTCTTTCCTCTTCTGCTGGCTGAAGTTCCGCGATTTCCTTCCGAAGTCCTGCGATGCTTTCCTCTTTTGCTGGCTGAAGTTCCGCGAATAATTCCTCCAAGGCGATCGAAGTTTCTTCTATCTCAAGGTCAAAATCTGAGTGAAATTGGAAAACAATCTCGTAATAATCTGGTGAGACTGCCCGTAGACACGCGTAGGCGCCTCGCTGCCCGGATAAAGAGACAGTCGCGCCCGGATGAAACTGGCGGAGGAACGGGAGCATCTGGCGCGCATCAAACACCCATACGTCACCTACCACAGTGTCGGTACGCGGTGGTAAAAACGCCTTAAAAATCTCAGGATTGTGAACCTTCGACTCGTCTGCCGGTTTGAGATCAGAGAGTGCCGCGTATTGTGGCATGTTTCTGGGAAGTTTCTGCCAGGAATCCACACCCGGTTCCCAATAGGCACTTACCGAGAGCTGCATTCCAGCTTCACATGGCCTCATATTGGGATATAACCCAAATAGAAATAGTACCACACAACACAGGACTAAAAGATTCATGCATCTAAATGAACGGTTCATTACTTTTCCTCCTTCTATAACCCAAATCGCCACTTCAAAGTGACTGTTCTGGCGGATGATGAAAAAAGGCAGAGCAAAATGCCCTGCCTTCAATGAGGTTAGGTGTGAGTCTAACACTATCACTTTTCAGTTTGAACGTTAAGGACAATTTTTGACCTCGGAATTTTCATGCCTTTGACTGGCGGTGCCAGCATATTAACAGCTTGGTAGGCATCCTGAGCATTCAAGTAGTAATATCCATCACGTTCGAGAGTTTCAACGTTTGAAAACGGTTCTTTTTGTGCCATAATAATCAGCATCTCTGAACCAAAAGGCGGTCCCGTAGCCACAAATTCACCAATTGTCACAGGAATGCCAACTTGATTGCCATCAATATGCGTGCTATCGTGGAGCAGTGTGTACTTACTGTCGGCAAGCACATAGACTAACCGGATGTAGGCAGGTTGATTTACCTGACAGTAGACTGTCATAAGGTCGCCTTCACGGTAAGACGAATTCTCCACCTGTTGGTCTGTCCAAGCTTCAAGTTTTAACGCTTGAGTTGTGCTCGCTTGAGCTGTGATCCACTGGGGTTCAGAGGTAGACACGGAGAGAGCATCTAAAGCGGTTTCGGTTTCTTGCATCTTGTTATAGTTGCCGGGTTTGAAGGTGTCGACAAGGTCGGAAACCAGGTTTAAAGTACTGCTTGCCTTCATGCTACCAGTATCGGAATCATGGATCGTCGCGTGGAATGTGCCGCCAGAACCCGCGTCGCCTTCCCAAACTTTACCTTGGATACTAAACGATACTTCACGCCGTTGCATCCCCTTTGTCCCGGGAGGCGGCGTATAAATCTTCCATCCGTCTTGCTCAAGCTTCCTTTTGAGCATTTCTCTAAGGAGATAAGAACCCTCAATAGATTGATGGGAACTTTTGTAGGTAAACCCACGCAGTGTAATTTCACCTTTCTTAAATCCCCTGGTTTGTACCGCAATCTGTTGAAGGATGGAACCGGCAATATCATCCATAGTTTGCATTAACCTGCCTTGGTGTTGGAGCTGATTAACGCGTTTATTCACTTCCGGCAACGGCATCCGCAGCGAGCCATTATTTGTCCCTGTCGCCGTCTCCAGCAACTTCTTATATATAGCCGCAGGATCCTGCTCCCGTTGCGGCATTACTGCTTGTTGGATCAGCACTGCTTCTTTCAACTCCTCGTAAAGCGGATACGTTTGCAGATATGCCTCTAATGCTCGCTGTTGATTGATAGCTTCGGCTTTGGCAGCTTCGGCAAGGATCACATTGATTTGCTCTTGCAACTGCTGCTCGCGTTTGACATAAGCTCTCATCAACTCTTGGCGCTTAACATTAACAAACGTATAACCCCCGGTATTTGAGGCAGGTGGTTGAATACTCGCTTGTTGGAAATGACGCGCGAGATGTGAATTCGCAGCTCGCATGTTTTCTAAGTTATAGAGCGCAGCGTTATATTGTTGCTCTAACAATCTCTGTTCCTGTGCCGGCACCCACTTATTTTTCACC
This sequence comes from Candidatus Poribacteria bacterium, assembly GCA_022819945.1. Classification (GTDB taxonomy): domain Bacteria; phylum Poribacteria; class WGA-4E; order WGA-4E; family WGA-3G; genus WGA-3G. The sequence goes on along the minus strand of JAJEGI010000106.1, from coordinate 5,112 downwards.
TGCTGTTGGCGCGGATTCAATAGACCGTTGGCGTCTTGGAACACTGATCGGATGAGTTCCTTCTTAGCCTCGTGCACTGTCTGGTCAAGATTATTTCCCATAGCTGGCTGAATAAGGTAATCTTCTTCTGGATAAGTGGCAGTCACCCAAGTCGGCAGCTCAGCCGATGTGAGTTGGGCGGCTACTGTGAACATACCCAGGATGAATGCGAAAACAAAAAACTTACGCATGGGTTTATTTCTCCTTTTTATACCTTTAATCGGTTCGTTTATCTATAGTAATTATAGATTTTACTATAATCTAAGTTTAGTGAAGGACAACAGGAACCTTATCGTCCTCCACCTGTTTTGGTTATACACAATAATTGTTTGATTACTTAGAACGCTTACACACTATATCAAAATATCGTTTGTAGATGGGTGAAATCCGCAGAAATACGCAAAACATCCCAAGCAAAACGCCCTATGAACCGAAAATCCTTGCAGGTGTGGCATCCGAATCATGAGAATCGCATCTGATCATTCGTTAAACCGCTCACGAAGTAAGCATACGGATGAAGCCTATTTCCGTCTTAAAACCTGTTTCATTCCGTTGGTGTTCGTCAGTGTGAGCATATTTCCGTTTAGGCTCGCTACCCAATTTTCAACTTTTCCAAAAAGCCAATCACCCGTAATCGCTTTCTTGAAATCCTCCTCTGAGACCCCGACAGATGTCCAGAAATCTTCAGGATCAAATTTGATACCGAGATCCTCTTGAACCATGACCATGGTGCCACCTGACACTGTGTAAGTACCCGTATAAGAGCCTTGGTTCGCCAAGGACATCTTTACCATCAAGACGACTCCGCCACCTAATTTTGCTATTATATCAAGTTCAAGCGTCCAGAACCACGAACCGTTCTCAAAGAAAACAAAGTCATTTTGAGAAATTTTGGTCTCTATATTCGCAAGATTCCCACCAAATAGCCCGAAGTATTCCCCAATAGGTTTATCATCAATTGATACCATTTCCCAAGAGCCAACCGGCGTAAACGGCATTAATGGGATAGGAGGCGGTTTCGTACACCCGCCGCAAACCATCAACAGTACTATACCAAGCACCAAAACACAAGAAACACAATTCTTTTGAAGCATCTTTCCTCCATAAAAAGTTTAGTGAAAAATAAAAATTAATAACGATACTCTGTTCGGTAGCGTTTCAAACTGCGCCAGCGAAAGATGAGAGTTTGAAAGAACGATTAAAAATTTTGCGACATGAACCTTAACCACGCCGCTTTCACATAGCGGAAATTATCGCTGAGGCTTGGAGATGAACACAAATGCCTTATCGGCTGCCTTAGCACTGCCAAATGGACCGGAGGCTGGCGTCTGGTTCTTCCATTCACCTGTCCAACCTGTTTTTTCTTTGTAAGCGTTGATAGCCTTATAAACTTCCACATTAAGAAGCGAGGGCAGATGCCGTTCAATCTCCGGTATTGTCAGGACATTATCAGCTAAGACATCACCACTCCCTCTTAAAATCGACAGGAGTGCTGTGATAAATGGAGAGTGTTGACCTGTATCGGTAGTTGCTAAGATCACTTCCTTCCCACCAGCAGACAGATACCACCGCGTCTTCACCTTGAACGTCTCCGCAAGATTTAATGCTTGCTGCCCTTTTTTGGGTAGTAAGCTGAGTCCCTTTGTTAATGGACCCTTGTCTGAGGTAATCTTGTGATCAAACGTTCCACCATAGTCGACATCCAATACCAACAAAATACGTCTGCAATCTAACCTATCAAGGAGCCTTTCGAGTTCAGCATAAGACAAGTGTGAATCAGAATCACCAGGAGCAAGGTCTTCCTCACCAATTGGGGCAGCTGAGTTTTTTCCTGCAATGAAGCCATCTTTAAGGTCCCTCTCGTACAACCCGTGTCCGGTGAAGTAGACGAGCAGTTGATCGTCAGGCTGGTAAATCTTTGCAGCGTACCCTTCAAGGACAGCTCGCATTTCTCCAATCGTCTTATTTTCCTGTAAATCAGTTTCAAACCCATATTTTTGGTCTAATACCTCACGCAGTGCTTTTGCATCGTTTACAGGCGTAGAAAGGTTATCCCAATGGTCATATTCGTTGGTAGCGAACAAGAGCGCGTAGTCCTTACCTTGCCTTACAAACCCACGTGTGGCATAAACACCATCGAATCTCGCTGGATCGAGCTGTTTCTGAGAGGCGTTGAGTTGGCTCTTGAGTGTGTTGAATTGGCTCTCGAGCGTTTTGATCATCTCTTCAAGCTTCAGCTGATTTGCCATCAGTGCCCTATTCGTTGCTTCGGCTTCAGCAAGTGCCATTTTTAGCCGATTGAGTTCATCTTCAGGAGCTTTGATAACATCCGCTGGTGCGTCAGTAGAATCAGTAGCAACTAACGCTACCGGGCCCGCAATAGTGACCTCTTTGAGTGAATAGAAGGTTACGTGCTCCAAATCAGATTGGTCAGCACCAGAGATGGATTTGATAGAGCCATCCCATCCTTGGACAATCTCAAATTGATCGACACGCGGTTTTTTCCCGCCTGCGATGGCACGCAACAGCTGCGCGGGGACGGGGTGATCAGATGGTTTTTTATCCTTCTCAGAAGTCTTGATATTGTTCTCCAAGATGAAGTAAACAAAGGGTAAATACTTAGAGTTGTAGGGGATGTATTCGGTGTGACCGGAAGGCACAGCCACCCACCCTTTAGTATGATAGCCGACTGACTCCCCAGTGGAAGCTGCCATTACCTCATCCACTGCATAGGCGTATGCACAGTAAGCTGTCTTCACACTTTTATTTGAAATTTTAATTGTTTGCTTCGGCAATTGTCCAAAGGCAGTGCTTGCGAATAGCATAAAGCATGCGAAAAAAATGCCCCAAAAACGAACCCGTTTCATCTGTTTCCTCCTTTCTCTTTTTCATAATCTAAATTGCTACTTAATCAGGAATACTAATTCAATCAGCATTCCCCGTATTAGGATAATAAATTTAATTTGTATATGATTTCAAATTGAGCAGAAATCCAGATGATGCTCAAGCAAAACAGTGCCTGAGCATCTATGATCCTTTTAGGTAGCAACTTAGGTTATTGTTACTACAAACGAGTCGCAAAAAAGTTTCACTTTTTTCGTTTAAATTTTTCAGGACTTACGTAAAATCATTGATATACGCAGAAATACCGCTTTTTGCTTGGGGTGTTTTGCTTGGGTATTTCTGCGGATTTCTTGTAAGCAAAACACCAAAATCTGTGAGTAGCAACTTGGGTTATTCATAATTCAGGGCATGTGAGCAAATAACGTATGAAGTATATATCTATGCACTTGCCTTTTTATTCTTGAACGCTTGTTACCCTACGCTTGATGAACACAAATGCCTTATCGGCTGCCTTAGCACTGCCAAATGGACCGGAGGCTGGCGTCTGGTTCTGCCATTCACCTGTCCAGCCTGTTTCTTGTTTGTAAGCCTTCATTTTCTTATCAACTTCCGCATCAACGAGCGAGGGCAGATGCCTTTCAATCTCCGGTATTGTCAGAACATCGTCGTCTAAGATACCATCAGGACCTTTTAAAATCGATACGAGTGATGAAGCAAAGGGGGAATGTTCACCTGTAACGGTCTCTGCTAAGACCTCTTCCTTCTCACCAGCAGACAGATACCACCGCGTTTTCACTTTCAACGTATCCGCAAGCTTTAATGTTTGCTGAATGCCTTTTATTGATGGGCCCCCTCCCTTTGTTAGTGGATTTTCGTTCAAGGCAATCTTTTCATCAAATGTTCCACCATAGCAGACATCTAATATCAACAAAATACGTTTACAATCTAACCTGTCAAGGGTCCTTTCGAGATCAGCATATCTCAAATATGTGCGCTCATCACCGGGGGCAAGATCGTCTGAACTCAGCGGGGCAGCTGAGTCTTTTGCGGCAATGAAGCCATCTTTAATGTCCTTCTCGAACACTCCGTGTCCCGTGAAGTAGATGAGCAGTTGATCGCCATCCTCGTAAGACTTATCAATGTAATCATGAAGGACGAGTGTCATTTGTTCAATCGTCCTATCTTCGTATACCTCAGCCTCAAACCCATATTCCTGCTCTAATACGTCATGCAGAGCTCTTGCATCGTTTATGGGGGTAGTAAGTCTAAATCTTTCATCCTTCTTCTCCCAAAGGGGATATTCATTGGTAGCGAACAACAAGGCATAGTCCTTACCTGTCCTTGAAACCCCAAGTGTGCTATAAACGCCATCAAATTCGTCCTTTGTCCCTTGAGTCTGTGGTTCAACTAACTTTAAGACCGGTCCATCAATAGTGACCTCTTTGCGTGAATAGAAGGTTACGTGCTTCAAATCAGAGTGATCAGCACCAGTGCCGGGTTTGATGGAGCCATCCCATCCTTGGACAATCTCAAATTGATCGACACGCGGTTTTTTCCCGCCTGCGATGGCATTCAACAGTTGCACAGGGACAGGGTGAGCGGATGGAGCAAACTTTTTCTCATCCATCTCAGAAGTCTCGATATTATTTTCCAGAATGAAGTAAACAAAGGGTTTATAATAGGAGGTGTACGGGATATATTCAGCATGTCCAGATTGCACAGCCACCCATCCCTTAACGTGATAACCGATTGATTCTCCAGTGTAAGCTGCCACTCTCTCGTCTACTCCATAGACGTATGCGCAGTAAACTGTCTGCACACTATGATTTGAGATTTTAATTGTTTTCTCCGGTGATTGTCCAAACGTTGTGTTTGCGAAGAGCATAAAGCATGCCAGAAAAATGACCAAAAAACGAATCTGTTTCATCTGTTCTCTCCTTTCTCATCTGTGAGATGCTACACGCACCATCAATTTTCTAACGAAACTTTTTCAAAAATCTGTAACTTGATCCGTTCCTAAAACGTTCTACGATAAGGTAGGAAATATACCAAACGCTGAAGGCTATACTATTTTACTCGCGTTATTAATTTTCGGAATTAGTCGTTTATGACTTGTAGAAATTTTAAAAATTGACAAAAAATACAAAAAATTGTATAATATTCAGAACATCACTTGGTAGAGAATGTCACCCGCTCCGCTTGGGGCGGTCTCTACCATCAAACCGAGTG
>JAJEGI010000155.1 GCA_022819945.1 Candidatus Poribacteria bacterium | reverse complement strand
CATCAAAGAGAACGACCTCCAGTGGCGGCAAATTTATATCGGTAATCTCCGTAATAACCCATTCCTACAACAGTATAACGTCACAGGTCTCCCTGTACAGTGGCTTATTGACAAAGAAGGCAAATTGATTACCCATAAAGTGAGCGGCAAGGCGTTAGGGCAACTCGTCGTAGACGCGCTGAAAGGATAAAATGCGACTGATTTCTTTGATGCTGTGTGGTATTTTTATTTTATTCGGATGCGGTTCTGATGAAACACCCGCGCCGATAGAACAGATGCCGAACTACTTTCCTGATGCTGTTGGAAGTAGATGGGTCTATCGGGACGCAGACGGATCCGAGTGGACGCGAGAGATTATTGATGGAACCGACACCCATGGCGTAGGCTACAAAGTTTTTAACTATACGCCGCCCGTTTCCGAAACAGAACTTAACTCTCTGAAACCGGACGCTTTCCGCGTTACAGATAGCCAAATCTTTTTCATTATCGGTGAAAAGATAGACCGTTACGTTCAAAATGAAATTCCTGTTTTGCTACAAGATGAATTCGAGGGTTTGGATCTGGATATTGTAATAGAACCGATCACGCACCCCGAATTTGTTTTCTTCCAGTTGCCGTTGACTCCCAGTTTCCAATGGGATGCTTTCAGGACGGATGTCAACGGAAGCATTGTTTTGCAGAATCTTGTGCTCCTTCAGTTTCCCTTTGCGGTACACATAAGTGTTAAGGGAGAGGTCGTCGCTGCGGAAGCACTTGAGATGCCCGCAGGACGTTTTGAGGAAACGTATCAGATTGAATATCGGACAGAAATCGCAAGGACGCTGCTTTCCGAAGAAACGGAGACAACGCAACTGCATCAGACGGTATGGTTTGCCCCACACGTAGGGATTGTCAAGATTGAAGATGAAGGTGGCGTTACGGAGTTAATCGCGTATACCTTTCCACAAACAATCGAAGAATAGCGTTACGGCATACGGCGTATGCCTACTACTTTTAAATGAAAGTTGTTATTTTAAGCGACAACAAACCGGGACACTATAAGCAGTCCTTAGGCATTGTGGAAAAATTGCCTGAATCCAAAACGGAATGGCTTGAGATCGTGTTTCGACAGAAATGGCGTGACAATCTGCTGCGCGTTTTTATGTGCATCTTCGGTGGCATACCCCTCCCTATGTCGCTTATTCACACGGTGCTACGATGGAGTCTCACCTCCAAATCTTATAGCACGTTAACACACCTTCAAACCGCCGATATTATCCTCTCAACTGGTTCATCCGTGGCAGCTATCAATTTGCTTCTCGGTAAGATGCTCGGTGCCAAGACGGTCACGTGTCGGAGACCTTCGCCGTTAGGGGTACGAAACTTCGATCTCGCCATCCTCCCGATGTTTTCATGGCACGGTAAAAGACACAAGCAAAACGTCTGCCAAACAGTCGGTGTGCCAAATCCTATCTCAACGGACACGCTGAACACTGAACGGGAACGACTGACGCAGGAACTCAACTTACCGGACTGTCCGCGTATAGGATTCCTTATTGGTGGTACAGACCGACACGAAACTATTACAGCTGTAGATGCCGAACAACTGAGCGAGATTTGCGAGGCAGTCGCAACGGAAATGGACGCACAGATATTGGTGACGACCTCTCGTCGAACACCTCCAGATGTAGCGGAACACTTGGCATCAACGCTTAAAAACAACGAGTGGTGTCGGTTTTTCATTGAACCGAATACACCTTCAGAATTCAAGGATCCGTATCAAGCCATCCTCGCTTTAAGCGATCTATTGATCGTCACCGCAGATAGTTTCTCGATGGTATGCGAAGCGGCGAGTAGCGGACATCCGGTTATCGTTCTCACACTATCAGATGAAAATGTGAGAAAGCCGAAGCGGTATATAGTCTATGCGTATATGGCACAACACGCGATCGTGCGCCGATGTAGACTTGATGGTTTAAAACAGCAGATCACCGATGGACTCACCTCGCCTGTGCCGAAAACGCCGCTCCAAGATACCGAGACAGCGGTGCACGCCATTCGTTGTCTAATGGAGAGTGGCTAATCCAGAGAATTGTGGAACTTTTTTCCAGATTCGGTGTGCTAATCTGTACGACATAGTAGTTGATACCAATCACCTATAACTTCACTGAAGGAGACCCAAAATGAGAGCCAAACATATTGTACACATACTGACCCTCCTGATTGCTCTGGGAACCGTCGCTTTTTTTGTCGCACACCCTGATGCCCAAACCACTGAAGATCCGTGGGAAGCTTGGATCGACCAACAGACGGATACGGTGTTAAAGTCTGCTGTTGAAATGGATGCCGAGCGACAGGCTGAAATGCGTGCCACTATCCGGGAAAAATTCTCGGTACTCGCAGCAGAACTAAAAAACGAGATCGCGTCACCACCGCAAACGCAGGATTACGCAGACTTGCAGACGGTCAAAGAATTACGGGACACGTACGACGCGGGCTATGACCGTAAACACAAGGAGACCACTGTACGCGTGTCATACACGGTAGGAGACGCTGAGATGTTCGCTTATGATGAGAGTGTTCCGCTCACCGAGGTCGACGCGAAATATCCGCGCGATGCATGGCTTCAGATGCTCCTTGACAAAGGGGTCCCCATTAAGAACGCAAATGCGTATTGGGAATACCTGTTCCTTCGGGATACCTTAGTTCACCTTGAGAGACAGCCACAGGTATGGACATCAGGACTTCTCGAGATTCCCGCCACAGAGGATTGGGAAACCTATAAAGCCGCCTATATCGAGCGAGAACTCGGTCAGATTCAAAAACGGCTGGAAAAAACACAGCACGCGCGCATACTTCATTATCACGGTCTACTGGGGCAGGATAAATTACCTAAGACAGTGTTTGAGGCACTACCCCCAGATTTTCCTAAAGAATTGTTGCAGTACACCATAGTCCCACAAACCGTCAAAGCACTGCGGGGTGCTTATGACGAGAGGTATAACGAAAGGTATGCTATAACTTCTGGAAGTGTCAGTTATACACTCGACAACGGTGTGGCTTTCAAGTATAATGTTCCACTTCGGCTAAGCGAAGTAGACGCGAAATACCCGCGGGATGCGTGGCTTGAGATGCTACTTGATAAAGGGATTACCATTGACAATTTTGAAGAGTACTGGACATATCTATCAAAGCGGGATGAATTGGTAGAACTCGAAAAAGAGCCAGAAATCTGGTCCTCCAGACTCTTCGGTATTTCACCGACTGATGATTGGGAAACTTATAAAGCGGCGTATCTGAAACAAATGTTTGAGAAACTTGGCAGTAAAAAGGAAAAAATCAGATTCTACAGTAAAACTGTTGTGCCAGATGTACTTAGAAAGCATGTGGAGAACTTAGAACGTCATCAGCGTTCGTTACGCGACCGCTAACATCAGTTGACCGGTATATGGCGAGGTACTAAGACCTCGCCATCTTGTAATAATTCATGGTAAGATATGGGTTTCACCATAGCACCATTTAATTTTCTGCTGCTGCCGTATCTGTAGCACCCGTAGTATCCATAGCATTTTCAACTACAGGTTCGTAATACCCGGAACCGAAGAGATAGCCATCGTGGCGAATTGCCCATGTGCGTTTCTGTTCATTTTCATCGGTTGCGGGATTCGGCCACAAGTACTCAATCCAGAGCCCGGTTTCAGTCGCCGCAGCGATTTCTACCCCAAGCATCCTTGATCCATCAAGACCGAGAACATCTTTAAGATCTGTTCCGACGAGGTCAGGACTCGGTGCGTGTGCGACAAACATATCGTCTGGGTCCGTGATAAAGACATACCACTGCCCATCAATGTTTGCTTTGTCATTATAGTAAGCAGCCGTGGCTTCAAGCCCTTCAAATTCATAACGAGCAATCGCTGCCAGAACGAAGTTATGTGTAAATGCCACTGGCTCATCTTTTGAGACGAGTGTTAGCGTGGCAGGATCCCGTACCCACGGTTCGTAATATCCAGAAGCAAAGAGGTATCCATCGTGCCGGATTGACCACGTGCGCTTCTTTTCTAATTTATTAGTGCCCGGATTGGGCCACAAGTATTCAGTCCAGCGTCCTTCGGTTGTCGCCATAGCAATCTCCACGCCTACCAGAGATCGATCAAGTCCAGGAACAGTCTTTATGTCTTTGCCAAGGAAACGCGGTGCCACTGGGTGTGCAAGATAGAGATCGTTTTCGTCGGTAATGAACACATACCATTGTCCTTCAATATTTGCCGGATCGTTGTAGTAGGCTATAGCAGCGTCTCTACCTTCCGCTTTGTAAAGATCAATCGCTGCCTGTACGAAGGCAACCGTGAACGCCGCTGGATCATCCGTGGGCATCATTTCAGTCGGTGTGACAGGATCCGTCATTAATTCTGGCACTACTCTATCACAACCAGTGATACCGATTGTTGCGAGTCCTATTATAAGTATAATCAACAAAGAATTTCTCAATTTTTAACTCCTTTTTAGTGAATAAAATTTAGTACATCTTAATTTTACTCGCTGATTTGCGAATTGTCAAATACATCTGTTTTTCCTTGCCATTTTCTTCGCAATAGGATAAATTCTACAGAAAACTGATAACCATACACTGAACTATGAATCTCCTCCCTTACGATTGGGTTGCCATCGGATACTTAATCTTCACAGGTGTGCTAATCCTGATTTTCCATAAAAATGTTGCACGCTGGTATCTTTACTTGATTGCCCGTGTGTTCTGTATCACAGGCATTGTATTACTGACGACCATTGACGAATCTACGGTGTTTCCTTTACAATTCCTACGGGATTGGTATCCGCTATCCACCATCGCTCTTTTCTATTTCGAGATGGGGAAATTGACACAGATGGTGTTCCAACACTTTTTCGATGAAACGGTAATCCGTTGGGAAAAACGGATTTTTAAAGGGATGCCGAGTCTTGAACTCAGCGATCGCTTTCCATCTATAATCCTATCAGAGATTCTACACCTCTGCTATTTTAGTTACTATCTCATCGCCGTGTTTTTGGCGGCGTGGCTCTATTTTAAAGGGGAGATGGGTCCGTTTCAAGAAACAGTCTTTGCGGAAACATTAACATTTAATCTGAGTCTCTTGTGTTATCCGTTTCTACCTGCCACTGGTCCCCGCTACCTTTTTGAAAAAAATCAAGGCCCATTGTCCAAAGGTTTCTTCTTCAGACTAACACATTCGATTGTCTCAAGGGGTTCATCAAAAGGCACGGCATTTCCGAGTTCGCACGTTTCGTTATCAGTGATTGTGTTGCTCTGTGCCCTCCGTTATGACAGCACAGCATTCCTGATTTTACTTCCGATGTGTGTGGGATTGACGCTTGGTACTGTCTACGGCAGATTCCATTATGCGATTGACGCACTCGCCGGTGCGGTTTTGGGAGGCATCGTCTTTGGTCTCATAACCGCAGTCACTTAGCTTTTACAGGAGGTTTTGGGACGGAAGAAGGGATACAACAACGCATCTCATAAATACTTCATCAACATACGTAAGCATGCAAGACGAGATGCTCTAAATAATTGAGGGTGATTCATACATCAAAGCAGCTTCAGAATGTAAGCGGCGCGTGAGATCGCGTAATTGGTCTCTAAAAACCGAAAACTACTTCTGCGCAACTACAAACGGAATCTACACTGAACAATTATGTACCACCCTCAATTATAGTAAAGCCCACAATTAATTATACACCTGAGAGTGGCGGGGTTACAAACCCCGCCAGCGAGGAGAGAGTTTTGTGTTTGCTAAAGTGTTCACGTATTTTCGGGCTTTACTATAAACTATATTTTCACAAAAACGCCGAATTTTATCTGTAAATAGACTTCAAGGCACCCCATGTTGTTCGGAACAACTTTGCGTAAGTCCTAAAATTGATTGGATTGTACAGTTTATCGGTGAATTTGTCAATATCATTTTCAAGGAGAGAAGAGCAGGCAGTTTTCAGGGAGTGGTTGTCGGACCGAATCATCTGGTTCCACAGCGATCTAAATAGACAAGGCGCAAAGGTCATCGCTCTGCCAACTGACGGTGCGGTCATCGATCTTCACTGCGCCGCGTTTCAGGTACCCGTCAATGGATTTACCTTCGAGGACCCGGACCTCAAACGTATAAGGTGGCTCAATTTTAAATGGTGGGATTTCAGTGATATTTTGGCAAGCCGTCGCAGCGGTCTCACGAATCAGTTCTCGCGACCGTTGTGGTGATAGATGCAGTGCCAGCTCCTGTCCAAGTCCTTGTTTGGTTTCGACGCCATAAATGTCAGGGATAAGCTGCTTCGCTTCTGCGACCGCTTTATCGTCGCCGGAGATGAAAACCGTTGGCACGTCGAAAGTGCCCGCCAACGCGGCACGGCATCCGAATTCCCCGATCATTTCGCCGTTGAGTTTGTAGTATTCAATTGACAAAGAAGAATAGGTATGACTCAACGGCGCGTTGGGTGTGCCTGCCATGGCGTGTTGTCCTACGAAAAAGAGCGCGTCATAGGTTGCGTCAAGATAGTAGGGTGGGCGAATCGGTCCCCGCGCAATTAATTTCGCCTCCGGATGAAACTCAAGCACATCAATCCCGCCGGTCCCGTGTCCATCCCAAACCACGATTTCCGCGTCCGCGTCCGCATCAAGGATGCCGTCAACGGCAGCGTTTATCTCCTGCGTCAGCAGTCTCATGGCTGCCTGTTTCTGAGGACCTTCTTCACGGGTCTGACTGAAGCGGGATACCATCGCAACCCCTTCTAAGTCGGTGAGAATATAAATCTTCATGGTCGGGATCCTATGATACTATGACACAGTCCACGTTTCGCCATCATTGAGGAGTGCCTCAAGGTCCCCCTCACCTGTGTGTTCTTTTGCAGTACGGATCTGGTTCGTCATTAGATCTTCGTAACACGGGTGCCGGACACTGCGGAAAATACCCATCGGATGCGGCATGTCGGGCGTGTCGCTCATCCCCGCGAGGAAATTCGCCAGGGTCGTATCCTCAGCATACTGATCGTGTACAATCAGATCTTCAGTGGTGTATTTACCGTTTGTGGTATCTACAACTTCAGGTTGGAAACCGTTGAGTCGGATCCCCTTATCGCGTTCTGCCCCAAAAACGAGGGGTTCACCGTGTTCGAGTAGCACCGTATGATCAGTCTTATTTTCTTTTTCTCTTTGTAGTATAAAGGTATCGTCGTTAAAGATATGGCAATTTTGGTAAATCTCGATGAAAGAGGTGCCTTTATGCTCAAAAGCAGCCTTAAGCATCGGACGCAAATGATCCAAGTGAATGTCTACTGAGCGCGCGACGAACGTGGCACCTGAAGCCAAAGCGAGGCTAATCGGATTAAAGGGGGTATCCAAGGACAAGGACCCAAGTGGGGTGGAACTGCTCTTTGTACCGCGCTCAGATGTCGGCGAGTATTGTCCCTTCGTGAGTCCGTAGATACGGTTGTTGAATAGCAACACGTTGATGTCGAAATTGCGGCGCATTAAATGGATGAAATGGTTACCACCGATTGAGAGCGCATCACCATCCCCCGTGATAACCCACACAGAAAGGTCAGGGTTCGCCATTTTTACACCGGAGGCGATCGTCGGTGCTCTACCGTGAATGGTATGGAAGCCATAGGTGTTCATATAGTACGGGAATCGACTTGAACACCCGATGCCAGAGATAAAGACCACATTCTCTTTCGGGATGCCGAGTTCAGGTAAAATGCGCTGCGTCTGCGCAAGAATAGAATAGTCACCGCAGCTTGGGCACCAGCGTACATCTTGGTCGGATTTGAAATCATTTTTCGTGAGGGTCGGGGCACCGACCGGAATCCGTGAAGTTCTTTTCCTTTTCATGATATTTTACCGCCTTTGGCGTTTGACGCTAAAAGTGTTCCATCTCTTTAAGTATTTCGTCTATTTTGGCATGTAACTCAAAAACGTGGAAGGGTTGCCCTTGGACCTTGTTAAGCCCGATCGCATCAATAAGATAGGTGGCGCGGATAAGTTGCAGGAGTTGTCCACTATTGAGTTCCGGAATTAATATTTTTTTGAATCTGTGTAGAATGTCGCCTAAGTCGTTTGGAAACGGATTGAGATGCCGGAGATGAACATGCCCTATCGGAAGCCCTTCGGCAACATAATTTTCTGCTGTTGTTCTGAGTGCACCGAAAGTGCCACCCCATCCGAGCAAGAGGATTTCGCCTTCCTGTGTGCCAAAGATCTCAGTAGGCGGAATGTCATTCGCAATGCGTGCCACCTTCTCCGCTCGAATTTCTACCATTTTCTCATGGTTCTCAGGGTCGTAACTGACGTGTCCTGTCACATCGGATTTCTCTAATCCACCGATGCGGTGTTCTAAGCCGAGTGTCCCTGGTTTTGCCCACGGACGCGCCAATGTCTCTGGGTCTCGTAGATACGGTTCAAATCCGTTAGTAGTGTCTGCGCTGACTGCAAAATTCGGTTTAATTTCTGGTAATTCGGAGATCTCGGGGATCCGCCACGGTTCAGCACCCATTCCGATGTAGAGGTCGGAAAGGAAAATCACGGGTGTTCTATATTTCACTGCGATCCGGCACGCCTCATAGACGGATTCAAAACAGTCGAACGGACGTGAGGAAGCGACAATCGGAATAGGCGATTCTCCGTTCCTACCGTAAAACATCTGCAGAAGATCCGACTGTTCCGTCTTCGTCGGCATCCCTGTTGAGGGACCTGCGCGTTGTATATTACATACGACAAGCGGAAGTTCCGCAATCATTGCGAGGTTCATAGCTTCTGACTTAAGGGCGAGTCCAGGTCCGCTACTGCCAGTGACACCGAGCGCGCCACTAAATGCGGCACCAATGGCAACGCCAACGGCGGCGATTTCATCTTCCATCTGCATTGTGACGACACCGAAATTCCGGTATTTAGCGAGTCCATGGAGAATATCGCTTGCCGGTGTTATCGGGTAACTACCATAAACGAGCGGGAGTTCAGATCGATGTGACGCTGCGACTAATCCAAGTACAGTTGCCATATTGCCTTCGATGTTCCGATAGGTGCCGGGTTCAAAAGGTGCCGGTTTGACATCGTAAGAGACAGCGAATTGCTCGGTCATATCACAGTAGGTATTCCCTGCGCGAAGTGCAAGGATATTGGGCTCAATGTACTGCGGTTTTTGGGCGAATTTCGCTTTGATCCACTTCATCGTGTATTCCATCGGACGATTGTAGAGCCAGAGGATCATACCGAGTGCGAAGAAGTTTTTACATCTATCAATTTCGCCCATACTCAGTTGCGTTGTTTCGAGTGCTTTTCGCGTGAGTCGTGTTAATTCGACACCGAAAACTTGGTATTTTGTAAGGTCATCGCTTTCGAGAGGGTCTTTTTCATATCCAGCAAGGCGTAGGTTGCGTCGCGCGAAATTATCAGTATTTGCAATAAGAATGCCGTTCGGTTTAAGTTTGTGGAGGTGCATTTTTAACGCCGCAGGGTTCATTACTACGAGTACGTCACAGAGGTCACCAGGGGTATGAATTTGTTCACTTGAGAAATGGAGTTGGAACCCGGATACACCTGCTAAAGACCCGGCGGGTGCGCGAATCTCAGCGGGATAATCAGGAAGGGTCGCGACATCGTTACCAATGAGGGCGGTGGTTTCTGTCATTTGTGTGCCAATCGACTGTGAACCATCGCCGGAATCGCCAGCAAATAAGATTGTCGCTGCTTCGATTTGCTCTACTGGCTTGCGCATCACAATTGCTTCCTTTTTGTGTGGTAGGTGCGCGCGCTCTGAACGCGCCTATAAAATCTGAAATCCATTTAGGCACCCTCGCGTGCTTTAAAGGCATCTCGAACGGGTCTCGGCGGTAGCGTTAGGATTTCTTTCGGAAATTCTTCAACGAGGTAAGAAATCGCATCCCGGATGGAGACCATACCGATCGGTCGGTTTTCTGTATCAATGATCGGGACGTGCCGATAATGACCGCGTGCCATATAGAGAATAGCAGTGTTCAAAGAATCTTCCGGACGTGCTGTTTGCGGGTCTGCTATCATGAATTCTTTAACACTAACAACATCCAGATCGCCGACCTGCTTGTTAAGGATTTTGTAGAGGACATCTCGCTCACTAAAAATCCCGCGAAGATAACCGTTTTCGACGACCGGGGCCGCGCCAATCTTATGCGTAAGGAGTATATCAATGGCTTCGTTTGTGCTACAATCAATATCAATAGTGACAATAGGTCGCATTATATCTTTTACTGAAACGTGAATCTCATGTGCACGCCATGCTTTTAATCCAGCGTCTTCCTCCATCTTTTCTAATTCTTCGTCAATTGCCAAGTCATACAGCACGGTTACGCCTCCTAATCCTGATGTTCTATGAATATAGCGATGTGTTCGAGAATATCACGGGTCGAGATTATGCCGATAGGATACGCCTCGTCTTGGTCGTCCCAGACGCAGAGCGGGACGTGCCGGAAGCGTCCGAGATGCATCAGGTTTAATGCGAAAGCGATCGGATCACTGGCACGAAGCACCTCTGGATCCGGTGTCATGACTTGTTCAACCTTAAACTCCGCAGGGGCGGCGCGCTGTCCACTCACGTGCTGCAGCAAATCTCGCTCCGTGATGATGCCAACTAATTGCTCATCTTCATCAACGACGAGAACACACCCACGTCCTCCTTCTTGCATCATATCAATGACAATAGAGACAGGCGACCCGACAGGAACAGTGGCAGGTTGTTTGTAATCTAAGGTGCTGATCGGTAGAGACAGCGTTCTCGCGTCCATCGCATCTATTCCTTTAGTGTAACGTCAGAAAACAGATTTCAGTTTCTTATTCTCTTTACTTAAAAAGGATACCACATTTTTTGCCGATTTGCAAAAATATTTTCGGCGAAAAATTCTAACTGAATTTTATAATCTTGATTCCAGTTTAGATAGGGTTTATAACGCCATTGTAATCGCACGGGAACTGGGGGATCCCCAACCGGGAACGACGATGCTCCACCTACCAGCGGGGCCACCAGCCACCATGAGCAGTAAATCTTCTTCCGAGTATCGTTTTGTCGTATCAGCGATGTAACGCTTAACATCGGCTTTACTGAAGCCGTCCTCGGAAATTGTCTTTGCGTGTTCAACACCGATAACGAGAAGCGTTTCACCGCTGCTGTTGCCGGGGGCAGCGATGTTCTGAGCGATTGTGTTAAGGATACCTTCAGCGGTGTTGCTCCCGTGGTCGTTGACGGTTTGCGGACCAGCAGCGGCAAAAACCGTGACGGTGCTATCGTCGGCTTGAAATCCACGGTCAACGTGCATAGCATCCCAAGGGCTTACCTCCTCTTTTTCAGCGATGCAACACGTATATTTTCCCGCGTGTCCGAATGCGGCGCGATCGAGTTCTCCGGGCAAGGCACCACCGATATTGGTACAGATGAACCTCAGCGCGCGCCCGATAGTTGCATTCGCTCGCCAGCCTTGACCAAAGAGATTGAACCCATCGTTGATTTCTAATTGCTTTCGGATCGGTCCGTTCACAATGAGCATCGGGCCAACGTGGGAAGTCGTGACTTGAACGCCGTGAAGGTTGAACTGTTCGTTGGTCATCGCCTCTACTGCCGTGAGGATAAGCGGAAGATATGTCGGTTTACAGCCTGCCATGACTGCGTTGATTGCGACTTTTTCGACTGTCGCTCTGCCCCATTTCGGTGGGACTGCAGCGATTAATTCATCTGGATCTCGGTCTGTCCCGCTGAGCATGCGTTCAACGCGCTCAGGTGTCGGCGGAACGACGGGCAATCCGTCTGTCCAACCCTTCTCATAGCATGCCTCAATAAGGTCCTCGGTTTCATCAATTTCGAGTTGCGTAGAATGCCATTCTTGTGACATACGATTTCCCTTTCTATGCGATTAATTTTGATATACGTCCTTAAAACATGTTATCATATTAGCATGGATTCCTTGCGTTTGCAAGATACTATTTTTACGAGTCAGATGCTTTTCTGATAACTGATAACTGACAATTATACTAAAGGAATAAAATGGGAACGCTTACATTTCAAGACATCATTGCCGCAAGACAGATCGTGACGCGGTTTCTAAAATCTACACCCCTAATTCACTATCCAGAATTGTCCGAGCGACTCGGATTTCAAGCATACGTCAAACATGAAAATCATAACCCGACAGGCAGTTTTAAAGTACGCGGTGGGCTGAATTTCATGCACCATCTTCCGCAAACGCAACGTAAAAAAGGCGTTATTACGGCGACGCGTGGAAATCATGGACAGTCTATCGCCTACGCAGCGGCACGGTATGGTGTTAAGGCTACCGTTGTTGTGCCACACGGAAATAATCCTGAAAAGAATAGTGCGATGCAAGCGTTCGGGGCAGAACTCATCGAACACGGTGCCGATTTTGATGAGGCACGTGCTTTGTGTGAGAAACTCGAAGCGGAACGCGGGCTTTACTACGTTCACCCGTGCATGGAACCGGGACTCTTTCACGGTGTCGGGACCTATTCACTTGAGATTTTTGAAAGTCTTCCGAATGTAGATGCGATTATCGTGCCGATCGGTGGTGGCAGCGGTTGTTGTGGCGCGATTACCGTTGCGAAAGCGATCAACCGTAATGTTAAGGTCATCGGTGTACAAGCCGAAAACGCACCCGCGATTTATCACTCATGGAAAGCAGGGCACACGATAGAGACCGATTCTTGCGATACCGTTGCAGATGGGCTTGCGACACGTGTGCCGTTCCCACTGCCGTTTTCCATTATCAAAAAAGGCATCCACGACATGGTACTACTCAGCGAGGCAGAAATTGTGGAAGGCATCCGTTTGGCATTGCGGTGGACGCATAACTTGGCAGAAGGTGCAGGCGCGGCAGCGATCGCAGCTGCACATAAACTCACAGATACATTGGCGGGAAAAAACGTGGTGATGGTGATGAGCGGCGCGAATCTGGACACAGAAACACTCAAGAAAGTCCTTGCTCACCAGTTATGAATCACATAAACCGGGGCAGAACCTGCAACCAATCGGATCGTTGCGCTTTCCGCACCTTCCACGAACTCATTGCGGAGCGCGTTTGTGAGGTCGGGATGAATGTGTAAGGATGCTAGGTCCCAACGCAGGTTTTCACTCTTTTCCACAACGACGTTATCGGCTTCAGCGATGAGCGAGACGCGTTGTAACTCACTATTTTGTCGGGTTAACCGCACGGTTGATAAGACATAGTGGATCGTCTGCTTCGGGTCTCGCATTTCGACTTTGTAATTTTCGTCTGTAGATACGCGATAATGTCCGAAACGCATTAGTTTTAGATTGCCAAGAAACTGATCTGTCTCATACATCTTTGGACGCGGTAACCCGCCATAGATGATGATATGTCGGCATCCGTATGCTTCCAGCGCGTAATCCACAGCGAGCTGCCCATCGGTGTAGTCTTTGTCTGTCTTCCCAACCCACTCTTGGACGATCTGTTTTGGTTGTAGGAGGGGTTTGGAACCCCGATCCGGAACCGAGTCCATATCCCCGATCAGCACATCTGGAACGAGCGGCATCTCACCACACCGATTTAGTTTGTCAAATATACGTATCCCACCATCAGCACAGATGAGTGGCGAACCGTTTTCCACCGCGGTTACGATCTCTTGGCGGTAAAAATCGGAATGCCGCGTGTCATAGTAGCCGTTGAGAAAAATAAGTCCCGATTTCATTCTTTTAAGTTTCCTTGCGGTGCGGTAAGGTGGATTAGATGTTTGACGTTCCTTTTCGTAGACCCGCCCGGCGCGATGCTTGGGCTGCGCTTTTTTTATTTTTTTTGTTTTACAATATTGTATGATGGCATCAGTTCAGTAGGATGATAGGCGCGTTTGACGCGTTTTAGGTTCTCTAACCCAGAATCGTCCATGGCGTTAATCCATCTGTAAGTATCCATCAGTTCCTTACAGAATTCGCGATAGATAAACTGTGCGAGTCCCTTTATTCTTAGATCAGTTACCTCAAAAAGAATGCAGAATATATCCGCGTTCAGTGGATATCCGAAGGTATAGCCTCTAATTTCTCCGTTGATATGGACAACCCTGCCGGGGAGTCCGAGGGCATCCGCGTATGAAATCCCAATCCGGTGTGCCGACTGTGAATCATCGAGCATTGCGTTGTAGATAGGATCATTGGACTTTTCCGAACGTGTCTTGTGCCACCTGTCATAGAGTGCGAGACACCCATCCTGATCCGCGAGGGTATACGGACGCAATTTTGCTGCAGGATGTTGTGCTACAAAGGCATTGTAAGCATGGCGTTGCTGTTTGTAGCGATCCCCTCTCAGTCCCACGAGTGCCTCAGTTTCGTAGAGATATTCCGTCTCCTTTAAGGTGGCACAGAATCTATTTTTTTCAAAGAAAGCGGTCATCTCTTGTGGCACGTTTTCGATGCGCGCAATGTGTGGATTTCGATTGGATGCTAACATGAATTGGTATACTTGACAAATAACATTTAGATAGGTGCGGTTTTCAGTTTTACACGGCATCGGCAAAATCGGCATGAAGTAGTCATCACCCTGTTTTGCGAAAATACATAAGTAATCTGCCAGCAGTGTCCAATAGAACTGAAAATGTTCTCGCCAGACGTAGAGCGGCGCGAAGGCATAGTGCGCCAGTCGTAGGCAGGTCCGATGTGCGTGTGCGTCAAAAACGGGTTTGTCGTTAAGGGTGAGTGGCTGAAGTTGCATCTGTTAACTGTGTTAAGGTGTGGACGATTTTCACGGTGTCTTGATAGTCACCGATGAGGCTCCAGTTCGCAATGATTTGTGCCGTAACCGCTTCAGATTCAACGAAATCAATAACATCGCGGATGTGCCGCTGAAACGCCGCCGATTCAAAATGTGCTTCACCAAACGGGCAGAGGGTATCCACACCGAGTACGACCTCACGCCCGTCCTCACTGAACATGAGAGCGAACGGGTAGAGTTGACAGTCAAGCGGACGCATCGGATAAATGGTGCAGTGGCTTGTCTCTGGGTCAAAAAAAGGGCAGATATAGAAGTCATTGTGCGGTTTTAGTTGAATCTGCGCGCTGCTGCCGTCTGTTTGTGGTTGAAACAGTGAGGGATCGGCACCGTGTGCTACGACTTTCTTTCCCTCTGTCTCGGTGAAGATAGGCGCGAGCGGACTATCTGCTTCTAAAAATCGGCAACAGACATCGCATGAGAAACAGACCTCGGGCGGAATGATTTGGTAGAGGGTGGAAGGCGCGGGATTGAGGATTTCCATCTTATGTCCAATAAACCTATTGAGCCGCAGCGGATGAGACGGATTCTGCCGCTCAATTATGACTCTAAAATTTTCCTTATCGTATCAATCACGATATGGATATCTTCTTCGATTAATCCCGGATGGAGTGGGAGACTCACGACGCGTTCAAATGCTGCCTCAGCACACGGGAAATCGCCGACACGGTAGCCGTATTGATCCTGATAGAAATCGAAGAGATGTAACGGGATATAGTGGACACTGCATTCAATATTCGCCTCGCTTAAGGCTTCCACAAATGCATCTCGGTTACCGGTGTGGAGTTGGATGATGTAAAGGTGCCACGCATGCTCTCGGGGGTTATCCGGTGCCATAGGCGTGCGAATCTGTGGGAATTTTGCCAATTCTGTTTGATAAATCTGCGCGAAATTTCGACGGCGTTCGTGTTGCTTGTTGAGCTTCATGAGTTGACACAATCCCATTGCCGCTTGAATATCGGTCATATTGTATTTATAACCTTCAGTTGCAATGTCGTAGCGCCAAATATTGCGCTGCGATTGACGCGCCCACGCGTCTTTGTCGATCCCGTGAAGTCGCATCGTGCGGAGTGGTTTGGCGAATGCGTCGTTGTTGGTGGTAATCATACCGCCTTCCCCTGTGGTGAGGTTCTTATTCGCATAGAAACTAAAGGCAGATAGGTCACCGAGGGTGCCAATGTATTGCTCCTTATATTCAACAGGGATGGCGTGCGCGGCATCGTCGATGAGGGTGAGATTATGGTTTTGGCTTATGTCTTGTAGTGCATCCATATCACACGGGATACCCGCGATATGAACGGGGAGGATCGCCTTTGTGCGAGGCGTTATCGCCTGCTCGATTTTGCTTGTGTCAATGTTCAATGTATCGGGCTGAATATCCACGAAGACAGGTTTTGCGCCGACATATCGGATCGCTTCGGCAGTGGCGGTGAAAGTATAAGGGGTCGTGATAACTTCGTCGCCGTTACCGATTTCGGCTACGACAAGGCTCAGATGCAACGCGGCGGTGCAAGAACTGACAGCGATGGCGTGCTTAACGCCGAGATATTCAGCGAAAGCACGTTCAAACTCACGGACTCTGTTCCCCGTGCTGATCCATTTCGAGGCGAGCACTTGGCTAACGGCTTCTATTTCGGTATCATCAATCCAAGGACGACTAAACGGTATAAATCGGTTTTCTGCCATTTTTTAATATTCCTTGCGGTTCGATAAGGTTCGTCGGGGATTTCAGGAGCGTCTCCGCAACCCGCCTTCCACTTCGTTTCAGGCTGCACGTTTTTTAATTTTCCTCAGAATTTACACAAATTGTCCTATAGAAATACGCTTGCTCAAGATGTTTCTACTGACGGTTCCATTTTGAGTTGTAAAATGTGGATCATTGCTTCAAGGGCAAGTTTATAACTATGGGTACCGAAACCGCCAATGACACCAACAGCGATCGCCGAGATATAGGAATGATGCCGAAATTCCTCGCGGGCATAGATGTTAGAGAGATGAATCTCAATGACGGGCAAGGCAACGGTAGAGAGTGCGTCTCGGATGGCGACACTGGTATGTGTATAAGCTGCAGGATTAATCAGGATGCCGTCTGCCCAGTCGATATGGTCACCGATGATAGAGACAAGTTCACCCTCGTGGTTAGATTGAAACATTTTCAGGATAATCGGGTGGGACGACGCTGCAGCGTGTTGATCGAGCATGGTGTTGATGTCTGCTAAAGTTTCGTGTCCATAGATCTCTGGTTGACGTTTTCCCAAGAGATGTAGATTCGGTCCGTGTAGGACGAGGATGTTCATGCATGCATTTCCTTTTTCGTACAGTGTTACCTTACCCTAAGCAGTATACAATCAATCGGAAAAACTTTCAAGTTTTTTATCGCTCACGCCAGGACCACCCAAAAACTTGACTCTTTTGAAAAAATGTGGTATCCTATCATTAGGCATCGGATAGGCATGCATTTGCCTACTTCTTTGTAGGTATCCTATCCATCCCAATGCAAGAATTGGATGTCCAAAACATCATTCACTCACACATAAAGTTAAAAGTATACAGAATGCCCTACAAGGACAGTTGTACTGCCAAGAGCAGGTGTTGCGTCAAAGTGTGCCGGAGATCCACTGCTAATTTTGGGTCTGAATAAATGTTGGCACTCCAAACGTATAGGGCAAGTAACTGCACAAACTTTTCTATGATCATCTAATTCTTTGCGTTGTTTTCTATATTTTTGAAAATGACATTGAATTTTCTATAATAATATGAAATAATATATTATTATGGAACACAGATTAGCAAAGATTAATCTGGTAAAATGGGTGCAGTTTATTCAAACTCACGTACTTAACGCGAAACTCACGTCCAAGTGAGATTCATTTCTATAGGAGATTGAACGGCATGAAAATTATGTCAGTATTAGCAGGATTTGTGTTGATGATAGCCTATTGTGTTATCAGCACAAGCAACATGGCACAGGCGGAGGAAGTCTTGGGAACAGGCACGGAGTCACTGATAGGCGGAGATCTAACCGACCCAGAAGACGATGGTGAACCTGACGAAGATAAGGGTTACGATGCCAAATTCTCATCTAACGAGGAACCCGGGTTCGGGGGCGGCGAATTTTCGTTTAATGTCTTCGATAACCGCCTGGGTCCCATCAATGACAAATGGTGCTGCGGAAAGGGAGGCGGCATTCCGAAGGAAGGGCTATACGTAACGGCTGAGTTTGAAGAGCAGTACGCATTGACCCATTTCACCGTATCTTCAGCGAACGATGTGCCTGCGAGGGACCCGACAGTGTGGGAAGTTCAGGGATCGAACGACGGCGAGGATTTTGAGACCATCTTTGCGCACGACGGGAAGAGTTTTTGGGATCAACGCCTGCAAGTCGTCCTTTTTGAGGCAGGCGAAGATTACGATGTCCAAAAAACCGGGTATCGGTTTTTTCGGCATGTTACTTTTGACACCGCATCGAACCCTGCTGGGGCGTACTTTCAAATCGGCGAAATTGAGTACTTCGGCGATGATAGTTTTCCCGTAGACCCTAAAACCAAGCTCGCCACCACATGGGGACGCATCAAAAACGCCCGATAAGCGCAAATACCGGACATTTTCTAAATCGGAAACCTGAATCGAGTTATAACTCGGTTTGGGTTTCCGTTTTTCATATCCGCTCGGATTTCAACGACAAAACTTGTCTTAACTTTGCTGATTTTTTGGTCTGAATAAGCGATGGCACTTCACTGTACAACACCCACCTCTTCGCGCCAAGCGTCGAGCAGCTGCATATTGCCAAGCGTGTCTCCCCAAGACATCGCTGGTGCCTGTCTATCAACGATATGTGTTGCTACTGTATCTGCTTCGTAAGTAAATAGATCTCTGTCGGCAGGGACTGTTATTTCAGTTGTTTCCCGACTTTGGGACGATTGAACGATCAGCTGCGTTGCGGGGAAGGTCGTATCCGGTGGCAACGGTGTTCTTGCACCACGGCAGGGCGATGACGGCAACCACGGGTTCGGAATTGTTAGTGTGCCTTCTGTACCGTAAATAATAACGTTACTTCCATAATTACATTCAACGGCACAAATGATCTCGGCGATAATATCGTTCTCAAATTTCAGGGTCGCTGCTGCGATGTGGTCCACACCTGTCGGCCCGATTTTTCCATTCCCTTTTACGGAGATCGGATTCAGAAAGAGTTTATTCGCCGCCGCACCTGCAACTTTTCGAGACATTGAAGCGGTATAACACCCGATGTCAAGGATACCACCACCCCCCATTTCACGATTGTAGAGACGGCTCTGTGGGTTGAAACCTGAGCGGTAACCGAACGTTGCACGGATAACTTGAATATCCCCGATGGCACCGTCTTGTATCAGTTCAACCATTTTAGCGATCTGCGGGTGGCACCGATACATAAAGGCTTCCATGAGGAAGACATCGTTTTCGCGTGCAGCGTTCACCATCGCAGCGGCTTCGGTGTGATTCATACTGATCGGTTTTTCAACCAGCAGGTGTTTCCCCGCTTCGGCGCATTTTATCGCCCACTCCGCATGCAGCGGGTGAATCGTCGCAATGTAGACGGCATCAATATCATCATCCGTCAACAGGTCGGCATAATCGTTGTATCGGCGAGGGATGCTGAAATCGTTGGCAAGTTTATCAATGCGTGATTCGGTACGACTCGCGATGGCAAGAATCTGTCCTGTGTCTGTAAAACGCATGCCGTTACAGAAGACATAAGCGATACCGCCTGCGCCCATAACGCCCCAATTTAACATCTGTTATCTCCTTTTGCTAACCGTTTGCTTTCTGTGCGGCTTCTACGCGCTTGTTCGCGAGTGGGTGCATAATACCTGCACCTGCTGGCCAGACACCCGGTTCCGCCTTGATCCAGTCACATAATTGCTGACCGAATGGTGTCAAAGTTTCCCAAATTTCGTGGGGCATGATCCGACTGAACGCGTGCTGTGTACGCCACGGCGCCGCATACTCAACGTTTGGCAGTGCCCGAATTTCTTTTGACACATTCGGCGTTGCACCATGCCATGCCCGGTTATCTCGGAATACGCCGGAACCGGCAGTCGCACCGACGAGCGTTGAATGTTTCATCCAATCGGGTTCTTCCCCAGAAGACGGCGGGTTCTGTTGTAGCGTATGTGTACCCGGAATCTGTCGGAT
Source organism: Candidatus Poribacteria bacterium (assembly GCA_022819945.1). Classification (GTDB taxonomy): domain Bacteria; phylum Poribacteria; class WGA-4E; order WGA-4E; family WGA-3G; genus WGA-3G. Next base: position 22,901 of record JAJEGI010000155.1, on the reverse strand, counting down.
CGGACCGTTTTCCCAAGTGAGATCGCACATGATGAAATTAATGGTAACCATCGGTGGTGTCATCTCCATAATCAGTTTTTGGGAGGGGATATCAAGATTACCGTTGTCGTCTCTATGGAGTTGAGCACCGAGCCGTTCTGCTTGCGCAATGCGTGCCTCGGTGAGGTGTTGTGGATCTCTAAGGTCGGCATGCAGATGTTGATACTCAATCGCGCCGGGGAGACAGAGATCGCCACCTGAACCCCATACCCGATAATCTGAACCCCCAAAAATTTCCCTGATAATCGGAGTTGTTGTCGGTAGGTCAATCATACTTGCCCAAGCCGGATGGTGCAGCATCTGCCTTGAAGCCGAGGATGTACCGTAACTATAGCGGTGTGGCAGCCTACTGGTTTCGGTTACGTATTTTCTGTTGCCTTCGTCAGGGACTGAAAGAATATCACGAAGTGCTTCAGCACATCCTTTTCTCCAACGCGTCAGTTGTTCGGCGGTGAGTAGGTCGCGCACCACAACGAACCCGTCTCGATAGAAGATTCGAGCGATTCTCTTGACTTCATGCGGATCACAGATTTCGAGTCCACGGATGCCGTTATATTCGCGTAGTTTTTCGCGGAGTGCCTCGACTTCTGGGTCGTCGTAGACCCGACGTTTCGGTGAGTTCGGGTCCGCTATACCGAAGCCTCTATGACCGGGGGAGTAGTTTCCATCTGCATCGACGGTTTCGTTCGGTGGTGTATTCTCATCCCACCCGACTTGTGTTTCCCCATAGACTTGCATTGCTTCCAACTCTGGACTTAGGATTCGTGTGTTGTCTTGCATGGGCTAACTCCTTATTGTCCACGGCGTTTCAATCGCTAAATTATCGGTTCTATAGTAGATTTTAGTCTATCATGCTCGTTTATTTTTGGCAACGAATTAATTTGCTTGAAAAGAGATTTTCGTATCTGCTATGATAGTATGTATTAGATCTTCACAGCAATTTTCAAAGGATGGCAATCGCACGAAAATATGAGAATACTGCACACCGCTGATTGGCATATCGGTCAACGGCTCCACGAACGTCAACGCACCGATGAACATGAAAAATTTCTGGATTGGCTGCTCCAAACAATCCAAGAACATCAGGTTGAACTCCTCCTCGTTTCAGGCGACATCTTTGATACGGCACTCCCCTCCTCGGATTCGACAAACCTCTATTACCGATTCCTCTATCAACTTTTTGATGAGACCGACGCATACACAGTCATTACTGCTGGCAACCACGACTCCGCGCGCCACTTGGAAGCACCACGCGAATTTCTTGAGATGGGCAGAATTTACGTCGTCGGACTTGCAGATGATCCCGCCAAATGTGTCTTCACCTTCCCCCGTGACAATCCACGGGTCGCCGTCGCTGCTGTGCCATACCTCTCCGAAGGCGATCTCCGACACCTTTCGTATGAGACAGAGGTGGATAGGAACGAGCGATACCGAGAATGGCTTAAGGCATTCTATGCCGATTGTGTTTCCGCTATGCCTGCGGAACTTCCCAAAATTTTGATGGGGCATCTCTTCGTTCAGGGTGGCACAATAGGCACGTCTGAACGAAATGTCCAGATCGGTGGCGCAACTGCTGTTAACGCCAGCGATTTCCCTGAGAATGTGAGTTATGTCGCCTTGGGACACCTCCACAGACCGCAGACAATCAACGGCACCGATTATCCAATTCGATATTCAGGATCGCCGATCCCACTAAGGTTCAACGAGACAGGTTATCGCAAAAAGGTGTATCTATTGGAGTTATCTGATGATGGAACCCTGATACATGATGAGGAGATCGAGGTTCCGATCTTCAAAGAATTGTGCACTGTCGAGGGTAATGAAACTTCGGTCTTATCGGATGCCATGACAGGGGAGTGGAGTGAGAAGTACATCCAAGTCAAACTGAAATTAGATGCCCCAAGAGTCGGTATCAGCGATGAAATTCGGCAAGCATTCAGCGACCGCGGTGGTGATGTGGTGAGCGTTGAACTTGAACTGCCAGAGACAGAGAGAACCCCCAGCGGAGATCCCGGAGCTATTGCCCATCCAAAAAAAGTCTTTGAGTTATTTCACAAGGCAAAATTTAACGATCAACCTCCTGATGAAACCTTGGCGCAAACATTCAGTGAATTGGTCCAACTTGCCGAGGAACCCCAATGAAAATATGTAAATTGAAACTTAAAAACCTAAATAGTTTTCGGAACCCAGTTGAAATTGATTTTGAGAAGCCTCCGTTGGGTGATGCTTCACTTGTAGCGATCACTGGTCCAACAGGTTCAGGAAAGACCACGTTGTTAGATGCCATTTGCGTCGCGCTTTATGGGAAAACGCCGCGTCTGAGTGGAACCACGAATCAACATCCGAGACATCTCATCAGTCATGGCGAAGCGGAGGGTTTCGCTGAAGTATATTTTCAGGCGAATGACACTTGCTACCATGCCATTTGGTCTATTAAACGGAATGGTTCACCCAGAGGGCAATTGTTTGATAATACTGGCGAGTTAATCACTACGAAAGTCGCTCAAGAAATAGAATCTATTTTAGGGCTTGATTTCGATGCCTTCAGACGATCAGTGATGTTAGCGCAAGGCGAATTCGCAGCGTTTTTGAAAGCAAGCAACGAAGAGAGACGCACAATTTTGGAAGCAACCGCAGGTATCCAAATCTACGATATACTCAGACAAGCATTACTTGACAAAGTGCGGGAGGTCCAAGAAATCTATGATAAGATAAAAGTGGAAATAGATAAAATTCTAGAGGTATCTCCTGAGCAATTGGAAGGTGCCAAGGCGGAACTTGCAAGATTACAAACGGAAGTCAGCGAGTTAACTGCGCAAAACCAGCAAATTCAGACAGAGAAGACGCGAGAAATGGATCGTCAAGAGGACTTTGAGAAACTCCAATCTTCAGAAAAACGGCAGGAAGAACTCTTAGATCAACAACCAGAAATTGACGCACTTCAAGCGGAGCAGGAAAATGCAGATCGTGCCCAGCGGCTTTTCCCCGAAAAGCAGGCGTTTGATAATGCAAAATCAGCACTCGAAAATGCAGAGAAAACACTCCGTGTAGCAATAGCCGAGAAAGCGGAGACAGATGAGCGGGTTAAAGCCGACCAAGCCGATTTTGATGAAAAAGAGGAGGTGTATCAAACCGCATCCGCTGAGCGCGATCAGAAAATGGAAATTTATGAGGAGGCGAAATTAGATGTGAAACAAGCAGAAGGTAAATTTGCGGACGCGAATAAACAAGTACCAGACTTGGAGGACCTGGGTGAACAAATTAAAAAATTCTCAAGCCAATTAGGCAACAAGCAGTCTGAACAATCTGAGTTGGAGGAAAAAATTCAGGCAGCACAAACCTTTTTAGATGAGAATCCACTTCCTTCAGATAGGCAACAGCGTCTCAATCGCGCAACTGGTCTTCTGGCACAACTTGATTTACAAGAAAATCAGTTGGAGACCGCATCAGCAAGTAAATCGCAGCACGAAAAGAACGTGTCGACATTGAAGCAAAAAATCAAAAAGTTGTCTGACACTCACGCTGGACTCCTTTCGGAAAAAACAGACGCAGAGACAGCGTTAGAGGCTGCCACCGCTGAATTGAACAAACTGCTGGTAACGGGGACCCGCGAGGAATGGGTTGCCCGAACGCAGCAGGCAGCTAAGGCACAACCTATCGCACAGAAATATGAGACAACGCAAAATAACTTAGCGGGTTTTGAAAATCAACTGAACGCATTAAACGACACTGCAGCAACACTGGATACTGAACTTGAACAGGTCGAAACCGACTTAGCAAACCAAACTGAAGTGTATCAGGAAGCCACTGAAGTCGTTCAACGCTGCGAAGCAGAACGAGAATCTGCGAAATGGGCAAACTCGGTCAATCAACTTCGACAGCACCTTCACACTGGAGAACCGTGTCGGGTGTGTGGTTCTACAGAGCATCCGTATGCTAATGTCGTGGAAGACGAAAATGAGGACTTGCTGCAAGATGCTGAAACCGCATTAGCAGCTGCGAGAACCCAAGCACAAGCATCGCAAGACCGATTGCAGTCTTTAGTGAAGAAGCAGGCTCAAACTGAACAGAATAGACATAACAATGCCAAGCAAATTCAAGATTGTGATACGGAAATAGAGGCACTCCGAAGTGAGATAGGACAGCTTCTCGCAGAATGGCAAGATATCTATCCCGACGCGGATGTTTCATCAAAGTGGGCATCCGAACAGTTTACTGAAGCGAATACTGCTGTCGCTGCGATCGGAGATGCCGAGAAGGCACATACGCAGGCTTTGCATGCTTACCAAACGGTATCGCAGCAACTCGAAAATTCCGAAAACAATATCGCTAACGAAAAGGAGTCCTTAAACGAAACTGAGCAACAGTTGCGGGATGTCAGCAATAATGTTGAGGATTTGAAAATTGCCGTTGCAGGCATTGAAACCAGTTTATGGGATTCATTGCCCAAGACATTCCACAGTATTCCATCCAAGGAAGCTATTGATCAATTTGAAGATAAGATTAAAGCGGTTGAGGCGCGTGAAAGTGAACGGGAGACAGCCAAAACACAACTTCAGGTACTTAACACCAAAATTGAGTCAGATCAGAGCAATCTTGAGAGTTTACGGAAGTCTCACAAGGAGTTACAAGCCGAAATAGACGAGTATCAGCGAGAAGGTGAAGCGTTTTTGGATGCCGTTCGCAAAAAAACTGGTGGGTTGGAAATGGAAACCGAGATTAACGCCGCTGTCAGTGAATTGGAAACTGAGCTGAAGGCCAAAAAGAACGAACACGGTGAAGTCCAACAACGACTACAGAAAAGTGAGAACCTATTAATCCAAAAGCAGACCGCTCATGAAATTCGTGTGAAGCAGCATAAGGAGGGCAGTGAAAAGTTTAAAGCCGCACGCACCGCTTATTTTGATAAGTTAGAGGACGTAGGATTTGACTCACCAGAAGCACACAACAATGCTTTCCGAGATGAGACACAAGTGAAAGAAATAACGGACCGAATTAAGGCTCATAAGGACGAAATGGATCAGCTTAAGTCAGACATCAAAGTGTTAAAGGCTCGGTTTGGCGAAAATCCCTTTGATCCAGAAGTTTTAGGGCGAATTACGGTGCAGCTTGAAGAAATCGAAGAACAGCACGAGAAGGTTCGGGATGGGGTCGGTAGACAACAGCAAAAAATTGATGACTTGAAACGTGCGCTTAAAAAACGTGAGGTTCTTGCTAATGAATTGCGTAAAGCAGAGCAGGAATTAGAGCGTTGGAAAAGGTTACAGGATACAATCCCAAGAAACGAATTACGAGATTTCGCGCTGGAGATTATGTTCAGACAGATGGGGAATTTGGCAAACGAGCAGCTGCGATACCTTACTTCAGAGCGCTACGAACTTAAAGTTGAGAGCATCGGCGACTTGACTGTTGTTGATCGCTGGAACGCGAATGAGGAACGACCCGTTCAGACGCTCTCCGGTGGCGAATCGTTCCTAACGAGTCTCGCTTTAGCACTCGCACTTTCGGAACTCAGTAGCGGGCGCGCACAACTCAACTCGCTGTTCCTCGACGAAGGGTTCGGGACGCTTGATAGTGAGACGCTTGACATTGCTATTGCAGCACTCGAAGGACTCCGCATGCAGGGGCGAAACATTTTCCTTATCAGTCACATCAAGGAATTAACGAGACGTTTACCCGTGAAAATTGAAGTTAGTAAAAAAGGAAATGGAAGTTCATCTGTTAGAATCGCAGATTAACCTAATGCTGTATCAAGTTTGAACTTAATTGTATCTGATTGCGGTGGGCGAGGAAACCTCGCCCCTACGATTAACTTCACCCGAAATTCAAAGTTGAAGAAAGACTAATAAAACTGGAGGCTTTACATGCAATTTGGATTTATGTCGTCTGTCTGTCCGCCACTAACGCTGGCGGAACTGATTGACAAAGCAAAACAGTATGACTATAAACACTTAGAACTTCGCGTTGAGTGGGATCACGGACACGGCGTTGAATTGGACTCAACACCGCAACAACTCCGAGATGCACGCGCCCAATTCGTTGATAGCGGGATTGATCTCTCCTGCATCGCAACCGGTGTCCGATTCATTGATCCCGATGCCAACAAACGCGCCGAACAGGTCGAACTCCTCAAGCGTTACATCGATCTCGCGGAGACGATGGGTGCTGCGAATATCAGGATTTTTGGAGATAGAGTACCGGAAACTCCCGTTGAAGTATCCCAAACTTTGGATTGGGAAGCGGATGGTATTCGCCAGTGCGATGGGTTGGCTGGTGATGCAGGCGTTGCGCTCTGTTTAGAGACACACGGCAACCTCATTGGCAGTTACGTTGCGGAGACCTTGCATCGCGCTGAGGCGCAAAACACTTATGTGAATTGGCATGCAGCGCACCATGTCCGGCACGGGGAACCCGTCAGTGTAGCGTATGTCCATCTGCGTGGCAAAGTCCGGCACGCACATGTCAACTTCGGGGACGACGGCCCCCTACCTGATACAGAAAGAGATTCGCTCACGCTCCTTGCGGAAGACGGATATAACGGGTTTATCTCCATAGAGGTGATCAACCCACCGGATTCCGATGCGGTGCTGCAACGACACGCTGAGCTCTATAACACGCTGTAGTATTTTCCGCTCATCACGTTTGGTGACCGTAAGTTGGGTAGATCAGGAACGGATAACCAACCGGAGCGGATCCGTAATCTTGCGAACTTTTACTTTACAGAAAAGTGTTAGGATATTCATCAGATAACTCCTTTTGGTTAGAGAATATGGATAATCTCATTATACTAAAGGGGTTCTCTTTATACAAAAACTTTTAATTATTTATCAAACTCACGTTATAATTAACAGGACTTACGCAGCGTCCTTTGCTGGCGAGGTGTTTTGCTGGGGTGTTTCCCCTATAAACCTCGCCAGCGGCGTGCGGGCCGTAGGTCCTCATCAGCAAATTGCGTAAGTCTTAAATAAAAAATGCTAATTGAACTCAAAAATTTATCGCTCTTTTATGGCACAACGGCTGCGTTAGACAACCTCTCACTGGCAGTCCAAGGCGGGGCAGTCGGTCTACTGGGACCTAACGGTGCCGGGAAAAGCACCCTGCTAAAAACACTGCTCGGCTTCATTCAACCGAGCCAAGGCTCCGCTGCTGTGTTTGGGTTGAATGTGCAAGTCAATCCATTAGAGATCCGACGACAAGTCGGGTACATGCCGGAAGACGAATGTTTGATACCGGGGATGAACGCTGTTCAACTCGTCTCTTATGCGGGCGAATTGTGTGGGATGCCGAGCCGCGATGCCATGCAACGCGCACACGAAGTACTCTATTACGTCGGGTTAGACGAAGAGCGGTATCGAACGATAGACGGATACTCAGCAGGAATGAAACAGCGCGTGAAGTTGGCGCAGGCATTGATACACGATCCGAAGTTGCTGCTCCTTGATGAACCGACAAACGGGATGGATACAAGTGGTAGAGAGGAGATGCTTGAACTCGTTAAAGACATCGCTACAGACAAAGGTATCAATGTGATTTTGTCCTCGCATTTGCTGCCCGATGTGGAGTATGCATGCCATGAGATCATTGCACTCTCGCATGGTAGTGTTGTCATTCAAGGGCAGATCGAGACATTAAAACAGAACAGGGGACAAGCCTTCGATTTGCGGATTGTTGGTGACAGCGATGCCTATATCAATGCTTTGGAACGCCAGAATTATCACGTTGAAGTTCGTCCTGATAAACACCTTCGGGTTACGTCCGGGAGCCAAGGAGAGACAGGTACAAAGTTCTTTTTTCAACTCGCCTACGATACCGGTGTACAACTCCGTCAGTTACGTGAAGTGAAACATTCGTTAGAGGACATCTTTGCCGAGGTGATGAGCGTGGATGCGCAATAGCGTCGGATGCCAATACTTTTACGATTCAGACAGACATCTGTTTGTATTTATCGGACGGTTATAGATGCAAGGAGGAACTCACATGGCAAATAACAATGGTATTATAGAAGTTGGCGTTGCAGAAGTCGATATTACTCCGGATTATCCGATTCGGCTTAGCGGTTATGGCAGCCGTAGAACGGAATCTGACGGTATTATCCAACGGATATGGGCGAAGGCACTCGCGATTGGCAGTGATGCGGATGGACCTGTCGTTCTCGTGACGGTCGAAAACTGTGGTTTACCGGACGAGTTGACGGAGGAAGTGTCGCGCCGCGTCAGAGAGACAACAGGCGTTTCACGTGCGCATTTTGTGGCGTGTTTTTCGCATACACATAGCGCGCCATGTCTGACAAACGCCGCACCGTTCCTATTCAGTTCGGACATTCCGCCTGACCAGCAGGAAACGATAGACCGATATACTCGACAATTTAAGGACTGGATGGAGGCAGTCGCACTTGAGGCATTGGCAAACCGTGAACCCGCACGATTAACGTGGAGCATCGGTGAAGTCGGGTTCGCGAAGAATCGGCGTACGGAAGGTGGACCGGTGGATCACTCATTGCCGTGCCTACAAGTCAGAGATGTAGACGGGAATTTGCGCGCTGTATGGGCGAGTTACGCATGCCATTGTACAACGTTGGCAGGCACTGACAACCATATTTGTGGCGACTGGGCAGGATTCGCGCAGGAGGAAATCCAAAGCGCACTTCCCGGCGTGAAGGCTTTAATCTCTATCGGATGCGGTGCCGATGCGAACCCTGAATCACGGATGATGCCGATGCCGGAAGGGAAAGAGGAGGTCTTCAGCACGCGGCTCGCGTATGCGAAAGCACACGGAGCGGCACTTTCACAAGAAGTCCAACGCCTGATTGAGGGAGATACTAAACCGCTTTCCAGTGTCCCGACTGGCGTGTTTGAACGGGTCAATCTACCGTTTGATACACTACCGACGCTTGAAGAGTGGAAAGCACGCGTAGCGGAGGGCGGATCCGTTGGCTACCATGCCCAAAAACACCTTGATCGCTTGCAGAAAGGACAACCGATACAAACCGAACTCTCTTATCCCGTACAGGCGTGGAGTTTTGGCGATGAACTTGCCATTGTTTTCCTTGCGAGCGAGGTTGTCGTCGATTATTCACTGCGTCTGAAACGTGAGTTAGATTCGGAACGGTTGTGGGTTGGTGCATACTCAAACGCTTTTCCGTGCTATATTCCGTCGGAGCGGGTATTAGCGGAAGGGGGTTATGAAGGGGGTGGTGCGATGCTCTATTTCGGTCCGCCAACTCGGTTCGCTCCCGGTGTTGAGCAGTTGGTGATTGACACCGTGCATCGGTTGGTGCCGGACGAATTTTTAGCGGAATCCCAGTAAGCGGTATTTTTCATAGGAATGTCAGTTTTGGCACTGCTATTTCTATGAATGTGCGCATAGCCGTCCCACCAACCCAACCTATGCCTGCTACAATAATAGCGAGTCCAACAAAAGTAAGCGCATGCCTAAAAGCACGGGGTTCGGTAACTTCTTCGCTGAGTCGGCTGCTTACACGCTCGTTTTCCAAATATAGAATCGGGACGAGAAACATTAATATTCCGCCTAAACCGGCTATCAACCCGTATGTTGTCCTTCCCACGATCTCAACTACGAATATAGGAAGAATGAGCCCAACTCCAGCAAAAAAGATGTATTCAATGGAACAGGTAAAACAGGGGCAGGCGTTTTCCTCGTTAAGTTCGCGGGTCACAAGTTTATTTTTTCTGGATAAAGCAGGCACGACAATAGCAAACACTACTGCTAAAACTATTGTCAATCCGAATTGCCACTCCACTAAAGCCTTGTCAGATCGAAAGGCGAAAAAATATGTGAAGAACCCAACAATAGTGAGCAAAGCACGTTCTGAAGTCGGGAGGCTCCACGATTTTTGTGGTACCTTTACGACGCTATCAGCAGCATTGAACGTCCGCTGTGGGTCGGAATTGATCTGATCTTGCGTTTGATTCGTAGCATTATCAAACATAGCAACGGCTTCCGATTAAGAAGGAAGGTGCGATTGAGATACCGCACCTTCCATTTTTTTGCTAAATCAAACCTGTTTCCGTGAGCGTCTGCCGTAAGGATTCAAGGTTCGCGGGAACCATCGGTGCGAGGGGTAACCGCAATTTCCCGTTGAGTTTCCCCATGAGTTGGAGTGCAGTTTTTGCAGGAATCGGGTTCGTCTCAATAAATAGATCGACCGCCAGTGGCAACGTTTTATAGTGCAGTTTCTGGGCGAGTTCAAGATTACCTGCATGGAAAGCGTTACACATCTCCGCGACATCTGCCGGGGCAACATTCGCGACAACCGAGATCACACCTTTACCACCAACAGCAAGAATCGGCAGTGTGTTGACATCATCACCTGAAAGCACAACGAAATCATCAGGACACAAGTTGACGACTTCACTGGCACGTTTGAGTTCACCTGTCGCTTCCTTAAGCGCGACGATGTTTGGGTGTTCTGCAAGACGCGCGATCGTCGGTGAAAGGATGTCGGTCCCGCAACGTCCGGGAACATTGTAGACGACGATCGGGATGTCTACTGTATCAGCGATCTTCATATAATGGGCGTACAACCCTTCTTGGGTAGGCTTGTTGTAGTACGGCGTGACAATCAGCGCAGCATCCGCACCGGCGGCTTTGGCGTGCTGCGTTGCGCGTAGGGTGCGCGTCGTCGAGTTAGAACCAGTCCCCGCGATAACAGGCACCTGCCCGTTCACAGTCTCAACAGTGAGTTCTATCACCCTGTCATGTTCAGCCTCAGACAGCGAAGGGGATTCGCCTGTTGTGCCACACGGGACGATGCCGTGTGTGCCGCCGTCAAGCTGAAATTGAATCAGTTCCTTGAGTTTCGCTTCGTCGAGCGATTCATCGTCCTTAAACGGTGTGACAAGTGCAACATAAGAGCCTTGAAACATGATCTACATTCTCCTTGTATCTATAAAGCCTCACGCAGGAGGAAACGGGTTACATAGCAGTTTAATAGTTCCACGCATCCGTTGTAAGTTCACCAACGTAGATAACGCGAGCGTCGCCTTCGAGATAGACGTTTCGGACTTCTTCGTCTTCTACTTCAAAATGGATCTTTAAAATGATGCCACTCGCTGTTTTGACAGAGACGGGGGATACTACCTTTCCTAATGTCGCAGCGATAATGGCAGAGGCGATTGACCCTGTACCGCAGGCGAGTGTCTCATCCTCAACACCGCGTTCATACGTCCGAATATCAATTAGCCCTGGCGACTCAACACGGATAAAGTTAGCATTGGTACCATCGGGCTTGAAATTGTCGTGGTAGCGGGTCTGTTGTCCGAGGTTAAAAACATCTGTCCGTTCTAAATCCTCTACAAAGAAAACGACATGCGGTACGCCACTATTCGCGAAACCGACGGCGTGCATCCCATCGTCAAGTTGAAGCGGGACATTCAGCCGAATATCTGTCGGATCACTCATACGCACTTTAACGTTCTCACCCACTATTTCGGATTCATAAATTCCGGCATTCGTTAAAAATCGCATCCGTTCGGACACGATGCCGTTCAGGTAGGCGAATTTGGAGATACAGCGCGCACCGTTTCCACAGGTTTCCACCTCACCGCCATCAGCGTTAAAGTAGCGCATCCGAAAATCAACATCATCTGCCTTTTCGAGAAGAAGAACGCCGTCAGCACCAACGGACATACGGCGTTGGCAGAGTTTTTGCACAAATTCTGTATCGGTGCTATCAACGATCTTCGCGAAATTATTGATAATGACAAAATCGTTACCTGCACCACTGAGTTTCATAAAGGGTATTTTGTCCATTGTGGATCCTTTATTGTAGAGATTCGATTTTTAAATATGATAGTATTATTTAGTTTTCAAGTCAAGCGTATATAAACTTTCGCGGTGGGTTACGAGGCTACTGCCATAAGGGCGTGCGTTCGGAGTTCATCTACAATTCCTAAAACGCCGTCGTAACTATCGCAGGTGACGAGACGGTAGCGGAAAGGTTTGACGTGTGGGATCCCCTTGAAGTAGTTGCTATAGTGCCGACGCATCTCCAGAAGCCCGCGTCTTAAGCCTTTCCACTTAATCGAGAAATCGAGGTGTTTTCTGAAAACCGCGATACGTTCATCTATTGAGGGTAACGGCAGCAATTCGCCGGTTGCGAAATAGTGTTTGATCTCGTTGAAAACCCAAGGGTATCCAATCGCGGCACGCCCAATCATGATACCGTCAACACCGTATTGTCGGCGCATCTGCGCTGCTTTCTGAGGGCTGTCAACATCACCATTACCGAAGACAGGGATATGCATGCGCGGATTATCCTTAATCTGACCGATGAGTGTCCAGTCCGCCTCGCCTTTATACATCTGTCGTCGGGTTCTACCGTGAATAGCGATGGCTTGAATCCCGACATCTTGGAGCCGTTCCGCGACTTCAACGATATACTTCGTTCTATCGTCCCAACCGAGCCGCGTCTTAACCGTTACAGGTAGATGCGTGGTTTTCACCATCTCGGCGGTCATCTTGACCATCTTGGGTATATCTTGTAGGATACCCGCCCCGGCACCTTTGCACGTGACCTTCTTAACGGGGCAGCCGTAGTTAATATCGATGATGTCGGGTTGCACCTTCTCAGTGATTTCGACAGCGGCGCGCATGGATTCGATGTCGTGTCCGAAAATCTGGATACCGATAGGTCTTTCTGCTTCAAAGATGTCTAATTTGGCGACACTCGGCGCAGCGTCACGGATGAGTGCCTCCGAGGAGATGAATTCCGTATACATAAGATCCGCGCCGTTCTCTTTACAGACGACACGGAACGGCGGATCGCTCACATCTTCCATCGGCGCGAGCAATAGCGGAAAATCTGGAATGTTGAGGTTACCAATTGTTAACATTTGATGAATATTTTGGGGTTAGGATGATTTCGTTTCTGTTCCGATGACTGAGAATAGATCTTGGCATCTACCTGCCCGTAAGTCCTCAAGGGCTTTTTCAGCGAGATGGTCCAATCGCCCTGCTTTTATATCTTCCTCAATTTGCTTATCCCAGGCATCTGCACGAGCTAATAGGACTTCGTGAAGGTCAGTTTTGAGGATTTTCAACACTGCTTCTGGCGTGCTTTCCTCACACTGCACCTCGGGAACTTCTTGTATCTGTCCTATCCACCCGGCACCGTTTTTTTCGATATGAGCAGTATAGGCATCTCCGTATTCCGGATTTTGGATTTTGACGGTCTGAGTTTTTTCCATCCGTGCCTCCTTGTATTAAAGTCCTCAGATTTTAAAAACTATTATACCTTGCAAATGTCCGATTGTCAAGATGATCAAAAAATTGGAAATCGGAATAGGTATTTGACTTTTTTCCAATTTCGTGATAGATATAAAAGCACATTGTGGAACACCGTCTATTCACACCAATTCAACAGCGAGGTCTTTTTTATGAGATGTATCTTTGTCGGCATTGAGTATGCAGGAAAATCGACATTAGTCAACCTATTAACGAACTATTACCAGCACCGGAAATTGAGGGTTCACGTGGACGATCACTTTACGATCCCAGATTCAACATTGAGTCCCGAATCACGAGCGGCGTACGTGAATTTCCCGGACGACGTGAAAGAACGGATGCAACGGATGCAACTCCAGTATCACGTCGAGGTGATTAAAAACTACCCGAATACCATGATTGCAGGATGGCACATTGAGGAACTTGTCTATTCGTCTTTCTATGGCGATGATCCTGAGAGTCCATATTATTCGAGGTATCATGTCAACGCGCAGCGCGGCTATGAAACGCAGGTGATTGAAGCACGGTTACCAGATGTCGTGATGATTCACGTGACTGCCAGCGATGCGGCAATTGCGGAGCGGATGGACACAGATCCACACGAATATCAGATCATCAAAAAAGCCGATGTTTCGACCCTCAAACAACTGTTTCAGGACGAAATTGACAAATCCCTCTTTTCGCATGGCGGACGCAAGATCGTGTTGGATACAACAGACAAGACACCCACCGAATCGCTTGATGAGCTGCTACTGCTTTCCGAGCCACTGGTCACTTTCGGTGAACTCGCTGTGCGTGCGATGGACGTGCCTGAAGGGGATTATGAGGTCCGTTATGAAAATAGTGTGCGGAAGATGATACCGGTATAGGTGGGATTCGCTTCTTGAGTGGGTTTTGAGGATGGATGGAAAAAAGGAACGGACGAATTGGAAGGATGGAAGGATGGGTGTCCAGTCTTCCAACCTTCCAGTCTTCCAACGCATCTGAAGATCAAAATATAAAGTTAATATTGGAACTTGCTAACGGTTTTATCTGCTTAATGGATGCTCTCGATTGGCGATCGGGAAAGAGACGCGTTGTCCAGTGAGTTGGGATTCATACGCACCGAGGATCATCTCTAATGCAGCGACAGCGTCTTCGGCGGCGGAGATCGGTTTTCGGTCGTTCTCAATCGCATCAATCAGATCGCGGATAGCAAGTTCATTGCCGCTGGAGAAAGGGGTCTGGTCTAGGTCCATCGCTTCCCATTCTTGATCTGGATTTGCAGGGACCAGCACCGGATACGGGTAGACCATGAGTCGGTTTGCAACGTCACCGCGGAGCGAGAAGATACCTTCACTGCCGACGATCTCCATGCCGTACCTACCGGAGCCTGCCTGATCTCGTCGGGACTCAAAGAAACCAGAGACACCACTTTTGAAAGCGAAGTAGCTATTGATGCAATCACCTGCGACGGGACCAACAGGCTCTGTCGGTTCATGGTCATCACCGTAGGCAACCTCTTTACCGTTTGTGGTAACGTGTGACTGCATCCATGCGACATCACCGACGAAGAAGCGCATCATATTAAACGTGTGGGTGCCGAGGACAATCATATCCTCACCGCCACCGCGATGATCCTGCTTACCGCTGGCATAGATGGCTTGGATCGTCCCAATTTTCCCATCGTTAAGCATCTGCCGAATCGTATGCGTAGCGGGGAGATAGACCGCCTGATGTGCCACAGCAACCTTTAATCCTCGCGCTTTCGCTGTCTCAACGATCTTATCACCGTCCGCGAGCGTACTCGTCATCGGTTTCTCTGAGTAGACGCTACACCCCGCCTCAAGACAGGCAGTTACCATAGCAACGTGTTCCGTCGTCCAGCGCGGACAGACGCTCACAATATCAAGATTTTCTTTCTCAAGCATATCCCGATAATCGGCATAGCTGCGTTGCGCGCCTGCTTCTGCTGCTGCCTTCTCTCTACCTTCTTCGTTAGGGTCAGAGACAGCGATAAACTCAACATTTTCTATGGCTTTGTATGGGGTATGCAATCCGTGTCCGAAGTTGCCAGCACCGGTATGCCCGATTGCCGCTGCACGATACGTTTTTTGACTCATTTTGCCTCCATCTTGCGTCGTAACTTAATACCCTTTTTCTTTGTCAACGAGATTTACTAAAGGTTCACCTGCCACGTAGCGGTGTAGATTATCGATGAAGAGTTGCATGGCACGTCTCCGAATGTGTTGTGATGCGCCAGCACTGTGCGAAGTTAGGATTACATTTGGTTGTTCCCATAAGGGATTCTCTGGCGGACACGGCTCTGTATACGTCACGTCTAACCCCGCACCTGCTATTTTTCCGCTCTGGAGTGCTGTCACCAACGCCGTCTCATCTATCACCTTACCGCGACTAATATTGACGATGTAACTCTCATCCGGCATTTGATTAAACTGCGCGTGTGATAGGAGTTTATGTGTTTCCGGGGTACTTGGGCAGCACACCACGAGGATGTTTGACTTCTCCAGAAAATCCATCAGTTCATCTAAACCGTAGAGTTCTGAAACGGTGTCCGGTTTATCCATCGGTTCGACATCAGCAGCGATGACATCAAATTCAAATGCGCGTGCGCGCACTGCAATTGCCCTACCGATACCGCCGAGACCAAGGATACCCATTGTCATTCCTGCGAGTTCCACACACGGCACGCGTTCCCAATGCTTCGTTTTCATAAATTCCAGTTGCGTAGGGATTTGACGCGTCAGGGACAAGAGCAAGGCGAAAGCGTGTTCGGCGATCTGTCTGCCGTACAGACCGCGGCAGTTGGTTAGCATCACATCACTATCTTTGAATGCCGAGTACATGAACCCTTCTACGCCTGCGTGCGGTTGATGTGCCCAACGCAGCGCGGTCGCTTGTGGCATTGCATCCTCACCGATGTGTCCAAATAAAATTTCGACATCAGTGATGTGCGCACGCAACGGTTCGCCGTGCGGTAGAAATCGAACCTCAACACCGGCTGGGACATCCGAGAGCATCGCCTCAATTTCTGGTGCTTGTCGGCTGCCAATTAAGACTTTCGGTTTATCCATGCGTTTCTCCGTTTCTGATGCCAGGCACTGATTTATCCGCTAATCGCATCTGCCTGTTTTGCCCACTGAAAGTCCAAATCGCTGATACCCCCAGCATCGTGGGTCGTTAAGTCGATTGTCACGCGATTATAGACGTTGAACCATTCTGGGTGGTGGTTCAACGATTCGGCGACTAAAGCGAGTTGTGCCATGAACCCGAACGCTGTGATGAAGTTATCGAATTGGAATTCTTTGTGAAGTTTACCATTTTCAATAGTCCATCCGTCAACCTGCGCGAGGTTTTCTTGGATTTGTGCATCTGTTAATTTTTTTGCTGCCATTAAATTCTCTCCTCAAAGTGTTGTCAGAATTCCAGAAGTATTGGTTGCTGTCGTAGCCTCCAAAGCCTCTTTAGCGTTTCTACATTCCTACGTTGGAGGTATCTGAATACGGTTGAGCGAAATTGTAGTGGAAAATATAAATAAATGCAAGTTAAAATAGTAACAGCGCAGCGGTTGTCAGCTGTCAGTAATCAGGAGTCAATAGGCGTAGGTTTATAATAGATACCTATGTCCTACACATCACAATAGAAACAATTTTCCATCAATTGAGATAGGAGAAATTAAATGCCAAATGCAAGAACGCTTTATTTTCCAGAAGTCGGTCCCCAATGGGAAGATTGGGTCCAGGTCATTAACGTGGGTACCGAGGAGACCGAGGTGAATATAATAGCCCGACACGCCCAGAACGGGCAACCGACATGGTCAGATCAAAAAGAGATAAGTCCTTTTGAATGTTGGACCCCGAATGTTGAGGCAATTAAACAGAACTCTTCGATGCAGTTTTCCGCAGATCAACCGATCGTCGCTGAACGACACATGCACAAGGATCCAAACATCCTTGATTTCGTCGGGGCTGCAGAGGAGTACGAGACCGTCGGACTCCGGCTCTTCTTCCCCGAATTAGTTCCCGGTGCACATGACTGGTTCCGGTTTCTCAACGTCGGCGAAGCGGATGCGCTGGTAAACATAATCGTCCGGAACAGACGCGGTGATGTTACACGGCAGCACCACCACAGAATTAGACCGCAGTGCTGTTGGGATATCAATGAAGGGATCATGGGGAATATTGCTGGCACACTTGAAGTCCAAAGCACACAGCCAATTGTGGGTGAACGACATCTCCACTATCAAGGCGGAAAGACATGTGTCGGACAATACGGTCAGGTGATTTCGGATGCACCGCGCACGCTCTATTTCCCAGAAACTGGACCCGCGTGGCGTGACTGGGCGATCATCGTCAATGTTGGCAAAGAGAGAGGTGAGGTTACACTGATCGCACATGAAGACGGCACCGGCGAACCTGTAAATACGATGCAGCGCGAATTAGATCCTTTTGAGTGCTGGATGCCGAAGATGGAAGATATAAAAATAAAATCTTCCGTGTTGGTGCGGTCTGATCAACCGATTGTTGCGGAACGGCACATGCACAGCGGGACGGCTATCGTTGACCTACCCGGCGCATCGGAGGAAAGCGGACACGTCGGGATCCGACTCTTTTTCCCAGAAATCGCAAGCGGCGCAAAAGACTGGTTCCGTTTCCTCAACGTCGGAGAGACTGATGCACTTGTGAACATCATTGTCCGTAATAAGAGGGGAGATGTCCGCAGGCAGATACATCGGCGGATTAAACCGTTCTGCTGTGCTGATGTGGATGAAGGCGCGATGGGGAATGTACGCGGTTCGGTTGAGGCACAAAGCTCGCAACCCATTGTCGGTGAACGACATCTCCACTACCAAAGCGGACATAAAGGCGCGGTTGTCGGTGAATATGGCGTTGTAATCGGAGAATAAAAGATGGCATGGATCCAGACTGTAGATGCGGCTGACGCGACCGGCATTGTGAAAGAGGAATATGACGCTGCGCTTGAACGTGCGGGTCAACTTTACAACATCGTCAAACTTCTCAGCGTCCGACCGAAAAGTATGCGCCCTTTCATTGAACTCTACATAGCGATAATGTTTGACGAGGATTCTCCACTGAGCCGAATGCAACGTGAAATGATCGCAACTGTTGTCTCTAAAGTCAACGAGTGTCACTACTGAATCATCGCACACGCCGACGAGTTGCGGGCACAACTCACAGATGGACAGATTGCACAGATTGTAGCGGATTTTCACAAGGCTGATATTGACGAAACCACAAAAGCGATCCTTGAATTCGCTGTTAAAGTAACAAAAGCCGCATCTACTGTGACGCCAGCAGATCTCAAGCACCTCCGCAGCTACGGACTTACCGACGAGGCAATTTTCGCAGTTGTGGAGGTCGTCGGCTTTTTCAACTATATCAATCGGATGGCAGATGCGTTCGGCGTTGAATTAGACGACTTTTTGGAACTCAGGAGGGATTTTAATGAATCTAACCGATAAAATTGCGATTGTGACAGGCGCGGGACAAGGCATCGGTAAAGCAATTGCCATCAGACTCGCAAACGCTGGTGCAGATGTCGCTATCATAGATTTGAACATGGCGGCAGCTGAAGCGGTGGCACAGGCAATTGAGGGCATCGGACGCAAAGCATTACCTGTCCAAGCGGATGTTTCACAATCCACGGATGTCAATGCTGCCGTCGAAAAGGTGATTTCAACCTTCGGGCGTGTTGACATTCTCGTTAACAACGCCGGGATTGCAGGACGTACGCTGCCATTGACGGACTTAGAAGATGCAGATTGGGATGCCGTGATCGGTGTAAACCTTACGGGTGTTTTTCTGTGTTGTAAAGCAGTGATCGCGCCGATGATCGCACAAGACTATGGTCGGATTGTGAACATCGCCTCAATCGCTGGCAAAGAGGGGAATCCGACGCTTATCCCGTATTCGGTATCTAAAGCAGGCGTTATCTGCCTCACAAAAGCACTTGCGAAAGAGGTAACCGACTATAACATCCGTGTGAACGCCGTATCGCCTGCGGTGATTCAAACCCCGATTTTGGAAGGCATGGCACAATCAACGATTGACTATATGGTAGGCAAGATTCCGTTAGGGCGCGTTGGGAAACCGGAGGAAGTCGCCGCTGTCGTGAATTTCTTGGCTTCAGATGAGGCGAGTTTTGTGACGGGACAGTGTTACGATGTCAGCGGCGGAAGAGCCACGTATTAGGTAAATAGTAGGGACTGGGTAACCCAGCCCCTACAACTATTTACTCTGCGATGCAGTAAAGGTGCTGACCACCGCGGAGGTACAACTCTGAACCGACAATCGCAGGCGACGCGTTGAAACTATCGTTGAGTTTGTTTTCTGCCAAGACCTTAAATTCGGGTCCATGCTGGATAACGTTGACTGTGCCACCTCTGCCAGCGATGTAGACACGATCTCCCGCACCGACGATTGAAGCATACACACCCGATACCCCTTGCAACCGTTGGGGACCGTAATACGCGACTCCTGTTTCGACATTGAAAGCCGTCAGAATACCGCTGTTGCTTTTCAAGAAATAGATGATCCCTTTATAGAGAAGCGGTGAGGGTACGTAGGGGGTATCCCGATTGTATTCCCAGGCAATCGCTTTGGAGTCAGTAATATCGCCTGTAGCCTCTGCGAGGTGAATCCCCCGAAACTCACTACCACGAAAACCGCTCATCAGATAAACATATCCGTTAGCAGCAACGGGTGAAGGGATACTGTTAGCAGTTAAGCCGTCGCCATCCCATACAAGTTCTCCGGTTGCCAAGTCGTAGCTGCGGACACGGTTTGTGCCTGTGGTGATCACCTGTGCTTTTCCATTGTATTCAACAATAATAGGTGAAGACCAAGTTGTTCTCTCATCGCGATCGGTTTTCCAAAGGACATCGCCTGTGCGTTTGTCAAGAGCAGTGATGAAGGAATTGCGCTCGTGATCTTGCAGGATAACGAGGGTGTTTTCGTAGAGTGCTGGGCAGCTGCCTTCACCGAATGTATTGCGCTTATACATTGTGCCGATGTCTTTTTCCCACTTCACATTCCCCATCATATCCACGCAGTAGAGTCCACGTGAACCGAAATAGGCGTAGACGTGCTCACCATCGGTGACCGGAGAGTTAGAGGCGAAGGTGGCATCTTGGTGCGTGCCTTCGTGCGGTTGCGTCTCACGGAGTGTTTTCTGCCAGAGGATCTCTCCATTGCTGCGGTCAAGTGCGATAAGGTCGAATTTGTACACGTCTGCAACGCCACCGCGTCCGCGTCTCTCTTGAAAGAAACCGCTGAATGGATTGCCATTATCTTCTTGTTCTGGTTCTGCTTTAGGTGCTTCGCCTTTAACAGCGGTTTGTATGAAAATTTTGTCTTCCCAAATGATGGGTGTAGCGTGTCCAGTACCGGGAATAGTCACCTTCCATCGGATGTTTTCAGACTCGCTCCATGTCGTAGGTGGGTTTGCGTCAATCGCAGTACCTGTCGCGTGTGGACCGCGCCAGTGGTGCCAGTTTTTCTCAAAACCCTCTGGCTGTGACGCAAGTGCTGCAACTGCCGCTAAAGCAAAGATACATATTGTCAAAATTGCGATTCTTTTCATCTTCAATTCCTTTCTATTTTGTTATAAGGTAGGGGTTTTCCGCTACCGATAAAAGCATGCCTGTCTTACGGGTTTAGCTTAGAATATCCTCAATAACAAGGGGTCGCGCCAGTTCGCTATTCGCGGTTTCCAGTTTTTCGCGACTCGAAACGGCACAGACTGCTGCTTTATCTCCGTTCCCTTCTAAGAGTTGAAGCAGTGCGCGTTTTACCTCTGTTGGGGTCGCGCGTCGGAGTTGCGCGTAGCGTTCCTCTCGCATCTCGCGCGTCTGCCCGATGAGGTGTTGACTGAGTGCATTACTTGACGCTTGGCTCGGACGGATCGGCTTTTCACCATCTTTTGCCGTAGCGATGATCGCACGGTCTATGTCTACCTGTGTCCATTCCACCTGTTTAACGTAGTCAACAGTCTGCTCGAAAACGTTGATTGTGCGAGCGACATGCGGATCTCGGAACGAGGATTGGCAGAGTACCGCGTCGGACGGACTATAGGTGAACCGCGCACCATAAGCGTTGCCTTTAAACCGAATTTCACTCAGTATGTAGTCAAGGCGAATCAGATGCGCTCCGATCGTCAGTAGCGTTGAATCCGGATGCGAATAGTGTGGTGCTGGCATTACGTGCGCGCAGTGCGCAATCTGAATTGGACCCGCTAATCCTTCTCGCGGTGGGGTCTTAAACTGCTGAAACGCAATCGGTTCCGAGATTATGGGTTCATCCTGCATCGCGTCGATCCATTTGCCGAGTCTGGTTCGCGTCGTTTCAAAAGTGGTATCCGAACCCGTAAAACTGGCGGTTACCCGCCCACGTGTTAACAGGAAATCACGAATCCCTTCTATATGACCCATAAGGTCTGCATTAAGTTCGTCAAAACCGTTGAGCAGTGTTTCGCTATTGCGGAGTTGTGGCAGCCCGTAGATGATTTCAGCGAGGTGTGCGTTTGACGAAAGCCCACGTGAAGCGTGATGAATAGCCGTACTGGAGCCGTCATGAATCATTTCTGTCTGATATTCTGCAACGGCTTGAATGAGTACGTCGCGAAGCCGTTCCGTATCGCGCGGGTTCACATCGAAAAGCAGATCCTGCAGGACATCCAGCGCAGCATCAATTTTGCCATCAAGTGCTTTAAGATGAAATGACATGCTTTGCATAGCGTGATTCGGATCAAGCGCGTGTGTAGAAAACCACGGTGAGCATCCGATCCCGCCGGTAGCAGCCGATGTCCGCTGTGCCATCTCTTCGTAATTCATATCGGCAGCACCGAGTTTGCTAATAGCGTCAGCGTATCTGGGGATATAAGCCCAGAGATGCTGTGGCAGCCCTTGTAAGTTGAAATTCAACACAAGGTAGTTAACACCGTTCGCAAAGACATCGTTCCGTAGCAGATCCTGTTCACCGACTTTCTCAACTGTTGTCGGAATATGTTTCGGTTTTTCAGGGAGGTCGCTAACTTGGAGTTGTGGCAGCTTCGCGAGTGCTTCTGGTGGATTGGGTACACCATTCAGGCGTTCCAGTTCAGCGGCATCAGCGGCGATCTGTTGTACTTCTTCATCCGTCAACTGTGCCCGTGTCTCCTTCATCCGTTCAGCGAGTGCAGCATCCATTTTCGCCTGCATATCCCGGTCAGGGGACAGAATATTGGTCAAACGGTGTGGGTTTTCGAGGAACTTCTCGCGAATTAGATCGTTGAAAATTGAAGGATTTTCCAACCACTGCTGATGGACATCATCCAGTGTTTTACCCATCTTTAGGAAGGTATCTGAATCCTTCTCATATATCCAACCCTCAATGACGCGGTAGAGCATGCGGAGCGGGAACATCGAAGCGACTTCTTGGTAGTGATAGGTCGCTTGCTGGAATGCCGCTTCCACTTTTTGGCTATCAATCTCTGAATCCGCGATCTGTGTTAGCGTATCGGTGACCAATTCGGTGAAGGCTTCGACCCGGTCCGCCTCACTCCCTTTAAGCGCGATGTAAAATGTGGCACTCGGTCCGATAGAACTTGCCCCGGAGAAA
>JAJEGI010000031.1 GCA_022819945.1 Candidatus Poribacteria bacterium | reverse complement strand
ATGTGGGGTTCCATCTTCCGCCCTGCCTATCGAAATCGTGTGGGTTGACTCATGGTGTCCATAATGCATCAATTTTGCCCATGATTGATGCCACTTTTTCATGCTGGTTGTGTTCGAGAACATAGAGTAAATCCGGAAACGGGGCGGTACGACGGTAAAAAGCGCAGCGAGCATGCCAGTTATCGTCAATAACGCCCTCGTAGTAAGCAACCAAATCGCCAACATCTTCCGCTGGATCACCAACCGTGCAACTTCCCCAATCAATAATTCCAGTGACGGTTTCCGTATCAACATCGACCAAAATATTATGTGAATAGAAGTCTTGGTGAATAAACACAGGGGTAAAAGAAAAGATAGACGGATTGGCTATCACCTGCTCGAAATAGATGCTAAGTTCTTCTTGCTGGCGGTGAGTAAGCCGCGGAAAGATGTAGGTTCGTATTTTTCCGAACATCTTGGCTATCCCGTCCTGCCATGCTTGTGGTGTTGTATAAGCATCGGTCTCAAATAAGTGTTGCACGCGGTCTATAGGGAAGCGATGCAGTGCGGTGAGAAAAGCCCCCAACGCCGGTTGCCACCACGATGCCGATTGTACTTCGGGTGAACACTGATTCAGCGGCGTTCCCTCAATGAAAGCATATCCGCCAAACACGAATGGGTACTGTTGTGTGGGTTGCCCGTGATAGAGATACTGCGGAATAGACAACGGAACGGTAGGGCCAAGTTCGGGCAGTAAACGTATCTCACGTACCAAGTCGTGCGCTGCGACCTGATGTTTAGGGAAGCGAAAAACTATCTCCTGGTTGACCAGAAACGTCCGATTTGCCCAACCTTCGTAGAGCGGTTCCCATGCTTCAATCGGCAACTGCGGGAAGTTTTCGATAATCGCCGCGTAATAGTTCTTCTCAGTCAGTTTGAGCATACTCCTCCATCACCTCAAATATACGCATTCGCATGGTGCCTCTATCCGAATGTTCAACGGATCACGTTTCGCATCCCGGAACCCGCTGTTAAAGGACGTGAGAAAATTCGGTTCGTGATTTCAATTACCACACATACAAATGGGGTTCTTCTTCCCGAATCAATTCTTTCACCCGAGTCGACTCGATTTGCAGGGTGATCTCTTGGCTGCCCATGAAATTGCGCCATGCTGTATCGGGAAGTAAATCCATTTTGTGAAGGATTTCCCGAATTGATTCACATATCGTGTGGATGATCTCGCCGCGCGCTGCATGATTGTTTGCTGATTCGAGTTTCTTGAGAGACGGTTCTATAATGTCCACCCATTTCGGGAGGCTTTGTGCCTGCCAGTGCAGCCATTTCCAGTAAACCGGAAAGCGTCTATTGAGTAGACACAGAAGTCTTAGCGTGCCTTCGACAAAAGCCCCTTGTCCGATGAGCAAACCTATACCGTCACCGCGTTTAGCTAGACGATAGGACGAATTGTAGTCCCCATTGTGCCAAATTCCCCACAGATCACTCGCGATTTTCCACTTCCAGATGTCTGCAGGATAGTATGCCTTTTGGAAAGCGGATATCCGTCCGCTCAGGGCATCAGAAGGGTCGTAGAGAACAAAACCAGACGCCGCGTAGCAGAGGTGGTTGTCATCAGCAGCAGCCCATTCCTCGATCGTCACGGGAGGGTAGGCAGATTCGTGAAAACCACGATAAACTGCGTCGATGGTGTTTATCCGTATTGTCTTAGGTCCCAATTTGGCGGTGTCAACTCCTAAAAACTCATCTGGAATAGCCGCTTCCAAAGCCTGAGAAATAGAAGAGCCATATTTTACAATATCCTGTTCCGACAGCAGGAGCTGGCACTTGCTCGGTCCCCAGTCATGATCGCGTGACAGTTCGTCATCGGCACCAAGAACGTCAGATCCTACTCCGATGACTCCAGCACTGAGACGGGGAAGGACATCCGGAAAACGTTCTTTTAAGATGGGTAGAAAGACTTCATCAAATAAAATTTTACAGTATACGTGCCCCTTCAGCGGTAACTCATAGTTTTCAGGATTGAATTGCGAAGCGTCTTGTTCCTTCATCAGCCACCTTTTAGATATGCTCTGTGTGCCTCAAGCCAACTAACTGCGAAATCCACGATAAAACGTATTAGCCGAGCGCATTCACCACAGCGTCGCCGACCTGTGAGGTTTTGGCTTGACCACCCAAGTCGGGTGGGAGCGTTTTACCTTCTTCAACGACCTTTAGGACAGCCGCATCTATCGTTTCTGCCGCTTCCACTTCACCGATGAAGCGCGACATCATCGCACCGGAGATAATAGCCGCCAGCGGATTCGCGATGCCCTGCCCCATGATATCCGGCGCACTTCCGTGAACCGGCTCGAACATTGATGGAAACCGACGTTGCGGATCGATATTGCCACTCGGTGCCAACCCCATACTTCCAGTAATAATCGCGCCGATGTCCGTGAGGATATCCCCAAACAGGTTACTTGCGACGACCACATCAAAGTCCTCTGGTCTCCGCACGAAATCCATACATGCTGCGTCCACAAGCAACGATTCTGTCTCTATATCGGGATACTGTGTAGCCACCCGCTCGAAGGCTGTATCCCATACAATCATGCCGTAGCCTTGCGCGTTTGATTTGGTGATCGAAGTGACTTTGCGTTTCTTGTCCCGTGCCCGAGCTTGCTCGAAGGCATAAGTGATAATACGTTCACAACCGTGACGCGTAAATACGCCAACCTGCACGCCGACCTCTTCGGGGAATCCTTGGTATTGAAACCCACCGACGTTGGCATACTCCCCCTCTGTGTTCTCTCTTATCACGACCAGATCAATTTCCCAAGCCCCTTTGTCCTTGAGCGGTGTGTTAATGCCGGGATAGAGTACACTCGGTCGTTCACAGACGTACTGATCGAATCTCCGTCGGATCGGCAACAGCAGCCCATTGAGCGTAACGTGGTCTTGGATGTCGGGGTGTCCGACTGCGCCAAGATAAATCTGGTCAAACGCCGCAAGAGTATCAAGCGCATCTGCTGGCATCATGTGCCCATGCTTGAAATAGTAGTCTGAGCCCCAAGGGAATTCCACAAAGTCCCATTTAATGTTATACCTATCGGCGATAGCGTTGAGGACCTTGAGACCTTCCTCCATCACTTCAACCCCAATGCCGTCTCCTCGAATTACTGCAATCTTGTATTCAGCCATATTTTTCCTTTGTTAGTGCTAAGATCGTGTCTCCGCCGCGCCATAGTTTGGCCAAGGACTTCTCGGACCATAACTGAAGATACGGTGTTAGGTGCCGCTGTGTTCATCCGAAGATACAAAATCAAATTCTAATGCATCTCCTATTGGCACATAACCGATTTTGGTGTAGATGCTATTAGAGGTCGGATTTGATAGATCAGTATGGAGGCAGCAAAATGAATAGCGTTCCGCGAGCAATTTTTTCGTCAACAACAAAACAGATGTAGTCGCATATCCCTTATTGCGGTGCTCTGGCGGTGTGTACACTGTATGAATTGCTATGCCATTTTTCGTTGAACGGTCTGTCCGAGCGATAGAAATTGGGCCATCGTGATCCCAAATATATAGGTCCTGATCTTTGATGCCTTGCTCGGCATAACTCTTGGCACGATCAAAATTGACAGTTGCCCCGAATGTCTCTTCCAAATAGGCGGCGTGCCATTGCGCCATGAGTGGGAGATCCTCCATGCAGGCGAGACGTAATTTTCCCGGTGAAAGTGGCAGATCCGCAACTGCTTTTGCTTCAAATGTACGCATTCGCATAGCTACTTCGGTGGATACGCCGGGCATTGCCTCAACCCAACAATCAGCAAAGGCTTGGGCTTCTGGTGCTGGTCCATGAATTTTCGGTATTTGGACATCAGCTTCACGTAAATGGCGGACAAGATGCGCCATAGCTGGCTGGATTTGTGTGCCGAATTTGCTCAAGATGCTTTGCCACCATGGCACCATTATTGCGGCACCGACGGCTTTCCCGTGCTCCAGAATACTCAACAGAAGCCGTGGCTCAGCGTCCTGATAGTGTGGAGTTTCAGTAAGTTTATAAGCTAAACCGAGAACTCTATTGTTTTCGCTCTCATTCTGTTCTAAGTAGGCACCAGAAAGTGAAATGAGTTCACTTGCGTGGTTGTGAGATATTATTTCGATCATTGTTTTTCTATTCCTCTAACGTTTTCAGGCTGTCAATAGTATTTTAGCCGAATTCCGTTCATTATTCAAGCAATAGACCGTTGACTGTGATTTTAGGCGTTGCGCAAGATGAGATTCTATGCTATGCTCTAAGACAAAACTGGGAATTGAAAAATCAAATCGGCTTCTGATAACGAAGCAAAGGAAAAACCGATGCCGAACACTCAAGAAATTGGATGGAAAGCCGTTAGTAAAACTGGGGTTGTTGCTGCGGGTGGCGCGAAAGCAGTCGCAGCGGGGATCGAGATTCTGGAAGCGGGCGGAAATGCTGCAGATGCGGCGGCGGGAACGATCCTTGCCCTTAATGTCACAGACCACGGTGCCTGTTCTATTGGCGGTGAAGTGCCACTTCTCATCTTCAACGCGGAGAAGCAGGAAGTGAAATCGCTCTCTGGGCAGGGACGTGCACCGCTTTCACAAGCTGCTATTGATTGGTATATGGAAAACGGTATTCCGAACGGCGACATCAAAATGGCACCTGTGCCCTCGGTTGTGGATCTCTGCACAACCACACTCAAACTATATGGCACAAAGACATTTGCGGACATCGTCGCACCTACACTGGCACTGCTTGATGCGGGTGGAGCGGACTGGCATTCTGATTTGGCGGTTACCCTGCGTCGGATGGTTGAATCGGAACAGAAGGCATCTGGGAGCCGTGAGGAGAAAATCCAAGCGGCAAGCGATCGCTTCTACGGACGAAACGGAGCTGATACCGATATTGCCGATGCCTTGGAAGGTTTTTACATCGACAAGGGTGGGTTTCTCCGTAAGGCAGACCTCGCTGCGCACGTCACACTTGTTGAAGACCCCGTAACGGTGGACTACCGCGGCTATACGGTGTATAAGTGCGGTACTTGGACGCAAGGTCCTTACCTCTGTCAGGCGTTGCGTTTATTGGAAGGCTTTGATCTCAAAGCGATGGGGCAATTCTCAGCAGACTACGTGCATGTCGTCACGGAAGCACTTAAACTGGCGATGGCTGATCGCGACGCTTATTACGGCGATCCAGAGTTTGTAGATGTGCCACTATCTAAGCTACTCTCCGATGCCTATACTGAGATTCGCCGACCGCTGATTGATATGGAGAATGCATCACACGAAGCGCGACCCGGTGATGTGGATAACATGCAGCCGCTAAAAGCAGACGGTGTTTTCAGACCCGGTGTAGGTGGAACGACGACCTGTGCAGTTGCTGACCGTTGGGGGAATGTCGTCGCTGCGACACCGAGTGCGAACGTCTATCACGCAGGCGGTATGGTCGGTCCCACAGGTGTCAGTTATGGTAACCGCTTACGGAGTCTCAACACAACCCCCGGACATCCGAACTGTATCCAGCCCGGGAAGCGTCCGAGAATTACGCTTACGCCTACGTTGGTTCTTAAGGACGGTACTCCGATTTTAGCAATCAGCGTTGCGGGTGGCGATCTGCAAGATCAAGCAACGATGAATTTACTGCTCGATTTTGTTGAGTTCGACATGCTACCGGAGGATGCCGTTACAGCCCCACGTTTTGCTACCGCGCATCACGAAGATTCATTTGATCCGAATCCTAACCGTATAGAGACATTCGGACAAGCAGGGTCATTGACGATCAACGATAGTGTAGATGAAAGAGTCAGGGAAGAGCTTGGGAGTCGCGGGCATCAACTCAGGACGCACGGAGGTGCTATTGCTGCGCCTTCCATGATCCATATCAACAAAGACGACGGGATGTTCTATGCTGCTGGAGACCCAGCTGCTGGCAGGCATGCGGCAGGTTTAGCGGAAATGAAAGTGTAGGGTCAACCTTCTGTCTGCTGCCAAATTTCAAAACGTTGCTGCAATGCTCTGAAAAACCTTCGGAAGGATCTATCACGCTGCTCCATGTGCTGGAGATCCATAGCATTGACGAGATCTGCTATCCGTTCAACGCCACCCAAGAGTGGAACCACGCCTGCGTCCCGGATCGCTTGTAGGAGCAGACGCTTGTAACCGTTACGGTCGTATTTCCGATTCGGAATCGAGCAGTCCGTGCCAAATACTTCCTTGAATGCCTCTGAATCAAGAAGTAACCATCGCTCAATATAGGGTTTCGGAATCATGCTGATAAGGCGATCTGCCAAACTGGAGACTGCCTGATGGATCTCTTTTTCCCGCTGCAAAAATCCCTTACTATTGCTATCTGTTCCTACGATGATGAGATCTGGTAGATCCTCATCGTTGTGTTGCAAATCCTGTTGATATTGTCCCAATTCGGTGATAACGTTTTCATGTCCACCGCGGACATTGGAGACTTTGACATTGATTTCAATGTTGTACGCATTAGCAATCCGGTGAACCAGTGCCACGAGAAAATCCTCATGGACTGTATCCTCAATGAACAGACTGATATTACGCATCAAAGTCCCCCCGTAAGATACGTTCGGAAGGAGATAACGCGCTTTCCTCGTCCAATACAGTTTCAATATCTGGTTTCTTCCATAGTGGTCCGATATGCATCATTGTAAAGGGTTCAATTTCTGTGTTTCCGTTAACCTTACGGCAAACGTACAAAGATTCAGGAGGGATTAAGTCAGGCAAAAGTGCCGAATGGGTTGTCACAATGAACTGGATGTCTTCAAGAATCATACGGGTTTCCAAAAACCGAGCAACGCGTCGAATCCTACGCGGATGAACGCCGTTCTCCGGTTCCTCGAACCCTATCAACGCTGGCGGTTCTTTAGCACTAACGAGTGCCAAAAGCCCTAAAATCCGGAGAGTGCCTTCCGATAAACTCCGTGCAAAAACCCGTTTTTCGCCTTCACGCAGCGCGAATTCCACCTCGCCTAAATTATTGACATCGACTTCGATGCCCGTCACGGAGGGAATCATAGCCTGAAGAGATTTCTCGACGGATTCAAACTGCCGCGGATTGAGACCTTGTAAAGTATTAAGAAAGGCTCCGAGGTCTTCCCCCATCAACCCGATATGATGCACTTCCTTAACAGGATTTTGGAGTCGCATGCGTTCACGCGGTTCAAAATAGAAGGTAGACCAACTTGCCAGTTCCTGCCGCATCGCGACCAAATGGGGGTGGTGAGGCGGATAGTGCGCCATTGAAAGGATACTATAACTGAGACCGCGTTCATAGTGGGTCGGATGCGCTTGCCCCTCCATCCGCAAATGCAGCTGATTATCGACCCGTTCCAAAAACGGCTTGCGCTTCTGATTTAGCTCACCTTTGCTATTCAGTGCTGCAAGATACTCGTCTGCTACACGTAAAATGCCCAACTTCGGGAGCATCTCAATCTCAATCCGATACCGAAGATCTTTCGCACGTACGGTAGGTGGTGACCGTTTTGAAACAGATTCATCTCCATTGAGTGGTGTGCGTCTCGTCTCTTGAATCTGCCGATTGACACTCTCAACGACCTTGGGAGAAAGCCTGACATCTACTTCTATACTAAACGATACTGTTTCCTGTTCCAAGAGGCTCTTGATGCCTTCTTTTCCAAAAGTGAACGATTCCAGTGCGTGTCCTCGATAAGGCGGATCAAACGCTTCTTTTAAGGTCCGACGGGTCGCCACGCGTGACAGGAGGTGTAAGGCATCAAGGAAATTGCTCTTTCCTGAAGCGTTAGGCCCCACAAGCACAGCAAGGTGCTCAAAGTTTACCTCAAGATTCACGAGTGATTTGTACCCTTGAATTTTGATTCGCTTCAGCATAGTAGCACACCTCCGTTTGATCAATATCCGAGACCTCGCAGATATTCTCGGTTTACGACCGCGGCTTCGGCTGCGGGACGCGGCGGATACGGACGATCCAATTCGACAGAAACCCATCCGTCATAACCGACCGACTCAAGTCCTTCAAGTGCGGCTTTGACATCAAGCCCCAAGTTGCCTGCACCGAGTTCCGCGAAACGCGCCTTCTCACCGAAGCGTTGCGTTCTGTAATCCCACGTTTCAGGATCATCGGCGTGGCAGTCCTTGAGATGGACATGTCCAATCCGATTCCGTAAATTTTCGCTTTCAAAGACCTGCATCGGATCGCTCCCAGCGGCGAGCATGTGTCCTGTGTCAAACAGCAGCCAGAGACTCGGTGCTGCTGCCAAGAGGCGTTCCGCGTCATCAACCGTCTCAAGCATCGTGCCGAGATGGGCATGGTGGAAACCTTTGATGTTATGAGCGTCACAATACGCGAGGATGTCGTCTAACGTCCGAGCAGCATTCTCAAAATCGGCATCGCTTGGATCGGGGCCACCCCATTCACCCCGGCGTAATGATGGAACTTCAGCGGCATTATTGCCCAATGTGATGTTGAATCGAACCCTGTCAAGTCCTGCACCACCCGCATTGACGATATGAAGTCCGAGACTCCGTGCAAGCGTCGCCATCTCAACGAGTCCTTCCGCACCTTCAAAAGGAACGCTTTCCACGCCTTCCCAGCCTGCATCGGCAACTTCGCGCAACACTTTTTCTGGGTTCTCTTGCTGTTCTCCACCAAACTGAATGAGATGGCAAGCGAATCTTAAATTGCTCATCAATATACTCCTTACTTATCCGACTGATAAATATAATTTTTTGCCAAGTACTTTTGCATACTTTCCTAAAGTTGATAACCTAACATCTTCCGCATGGTTTTCTATTCGTGAAATAGCCGATCTTTTAGTATTCAATTTTTGTGCGACTTCTTCTTGGGTTAAACCAGCCTCCTCCCGCGCTTGCCGGAGGATTACACCGATCTTGAATTCCAAATAACCAGTCTCGTAATTCTCGGCAAATTCAGGGTCTCTGGCTTTACGTTTTTCAACGTACTGTTTTAAGTTACTCATCGTTTTCTTTCTTCCGTTAGTTAGACTTTCTATACATAGCACTCCGCTGGAGTGTGGAAACTTATCACGCCCTGAATTCGTGCCAGAGGAGATATATCAGATTGAATGACTCTAAACCTTGAAATTGGATCAACCTTATTATTTCAAAACCTACCACTATTGAGCACTGTTAAGGACAACTTTCGGTCAGGGGCCTGATACAACCATATCTCCATGTTCTTCTTGATAGCAGCCCACTCGCTGTCCAACATTGAATACCAAGCTGTATCCCTATTTCGACCTTTTACGATTATATGTTGTCTGAAGATACCTTCAAACTTAAAACCGAGTCGCAATGCCGCTGACCGAGAACGTTCATTCAGAGAATCGCATTTCCATTCGACACGGCGGTATTTTAACCTATCAAAAGCCTCACAGAGCATGAGGTATATGGCTTCCGTGTTCACGTTGGATCTCTGAGAATTTGGCGAATACCAGATATGTCCGAGTTCCAATCGTCGCATATCCGAAACTATGTTGAGAAAACTCACCATCCCGACGCGTTGCTTTGATTCAAGATGATGGACGGTAAAGAAGCGTGGATCCTCTGATTTCGTTTTTTCCTCAAGCCACTTCTGCATGCCGTTTGTGCCATCAAAGGGACCGTAACTCATGTAGGTCCATATCTGCTCCTTGATATCCGAACCATGAGAACACGCGTAGAGATCCGTCACATCTTCTTGTGGGTTGACAGGTGATAGCCTAATGAATTTACCTTCGTAATCTATCCTTTGAGGTAAACCAACAGGAGCAGTAGATTGGACGATATTTCCAACTGGAAGTGACGGTTGTGTCATAGCAATCCTTTTTGTGTTAGTTATTGCGCGCTATCTGCTAACATTCAGGGTGCTGATCGTCTTAGTGCCTCTTAGCATTAGATGTGTCGGACCGCCAAGTTTATCAATCTGCTGAATTTCATCCGCTGAGAGTGGGAGCGGATCTATCAATGCTCGGACACTGTCGCTCTCGTCTTGCACTAAAAAGCTATTCCAGTTGTATGCTTGATTCCGCGACGCACCGTGAACTTCCACCCAAGTGAACAGCTGCGGCATCAGTTTAGTCAACATCTCTATCTCTTTTGAGTAGCCCCCAAGTCGTCGCGGCTTTATCTAACGGCGACACACTCAGGACCTGCTCCATATCTTGCCGAATCTCATCTTCGGTCAACACACGGTTATAGATGACGAATTCATCAAGTTTTCCGCCATAGGGCCACGGACCATCCAAGCGATTGCCGAACCAGTGATCCGCTGGAGAAGTCGGAATTTCGCCTTGCACTTTATAGGTATTATCAAGTTTGCCGTTGATATAAAGTCGGAGTTCCTTATCAAACTCGTAGACTGCAGCGACGTGCGACCATTTATCGGTCGGAATCTCGTTTTTTGCGCTGTTCCATGTGCGTCCACCAGCACCGGGACATCCCATCCACACAGATGGCTTGCCTTGATGGATACTCAGATAATACGTGTGGGGGCCTGCTTGTCCGCGTACATTGCGATAATCGCCGACACTTTCTGGGTATACCCATACCTCCATCGTCAAATTCTTGGTAATCGCCAGACTATCAGACGCTGGAGCAGCGACGACACCTTTCTGAATCTGTTCATCAAAAAACACGCCTGAATTGATCTTCCCGTCTTTCTCCCATTTGGCATTGGCTTCGAGCGTGCCGTGATTCCCTTTGCCGCTCAGGTCTTCGACCTCCTTTCCCTTTCCTGCATCAAACGAATAGTAAAGGACCATTGCGTCGTCCTGAATTGCTTCGCTCACGAGGGAAAACGTGAAAATGAATGTAGCAATTAGAATATAGGAAACTATCCATCTCATTTCGTACCTCCATATCAAAATGTCGGTTCAAACGCCTTGAGAAATGTTGAAGTCGTGTCAATGTCAATTTTGTAAATTTTCCGTCGTGCGACACACGGGATAGGGGGTTCTATGCGCCGCACATTTGAGAGTTCCCAACAAATATAGTTAGAAATCCAGGCGACACCTTGCGATTCCGCCTCTTCGCGTGTCCAGTCGTGAACACCTACAATGTCCACGACTGCGCGTGCCAATCCGTTCGGGTCTTCTTGTCCGTCTTCGGTCAGGTAAATCTCATTCTCCACAAGCACGAGATTGAGAAACGGAATCTCCGGCGGCAGCCACCGTCGTATCTCAACGACCTTTTTTCCGGCAACAATGCGCTGTACGGACGGTGATACTATAGACAATGCGTCAACTATCAAAATTGCGCTACTCCCACGCGTCGTCTGGTGGGTAGATGTTGGAACTTCCGCCGCCTGCGCCTTTAAAATCGCTCTCAGCGAACCAGTCTTTGACGGTATCTCGCCACTTGATGAAGTGAGGGGCTTTCAGATGCTCTTGGAATGCATCCTCGTCTGTATAAACTTCATAAAGCCAGATACGATTTGGATCGGCACCGTCCTGAATTATATCAAATCTTAGACAGCCGGGTTCATCCGCGACAGAGCCTTTCGCGTCGTCTATCATGGCTTCGATGAATGCTTCCCTATGACCTTCTTTAATCTGAATTGGGGCTATGATAACAAACATACTTTTCCTCCTATTAATAATTTTTTTCCGATTACGGCATCCTGGTACCGAACTCACATTAGCCTATCATAATTAAGGATAGATGTCAATCAAGTTCAAAGTTGAAATCAGGGTCATTTATAGTAAATCCTATAATTAATTGTGTACTCTCAAACAGTCTGAATGCCCATTGAGGACATTCAGACTGGCACAAACTAAAAGTTTATGCTACCAATATGTCCATTTATTTTTTCGTGCCCCTTTTACGAATCCGGTTCGGTTAGGAAACCCAACCTACCGGGTTTGGGGCTGAAAAATTCGGCTAAAAAAAATGGAAAACTAAATAGCCCTGAAGTTGAAATTCTATGCAGATGCAACCGTTAATTCTTTCAACTTATCTGCATCCAATTCGACACCGAGTCCGGGGCCTTCAGGTGGATAAAGGTGGCTGGCTTCTGCTCGGATGCGTGCCGTTGCTGGAGATGCCGTGTAGAGGACGGGGCCCATCGGATCACACGGTAGGGTAAGGTTCGGCATTGAAACGCCGACGTGGATTTGTGCCGCTGTCCCAAGCGTCGATTCCTGATCCGTGCCAATCAGGCATTCAAGTCCTGCTGCTTCTGCCAACGCAAACAGACGACGGATATGGGTCGGACCTCCGGCAACACACGCGACATTGAAGACAGTACAAGCACCGCGTTCGGCTGCCGCATACCCGTACTCCAAATTACCGACGTGCAGACTCACAGGCAAATCCATACGTTTGGTGAACTCCGCACACACTTGTAGGTCTCGTGAGGGTTGTTCAAAATGGTAGGGTGCGTGATAGCGCAGGACATCGGCATAACGCAGCGCGGTCTCCCAGTCGTTGAAGCGACCGGAGCAGTCGAGTTGTTTGAGTTTAATTTGCTCGCCAAATCTGGACTTCATCTCAGTCAAAAACTTATCATCCAAGTCACTGTCGCCGGATATATAATAGCGGAAGAGATGGTGTCCGAGATCTATCAACCGTTGCAGATAACCAGCGGTTTTCTCAAAGTCCTCCCGTACCTGCCATCCGAAGATTGGGTAGCAGCAATAGACGCTGTCTCGCATCTTACCGCCGAGCATTTGGTAAGCCGGTACGCCTTGGACCTTGCCGTTCAGGTCATAAAGTGCGAGGTCAATGGCGGAAGCGAGGTGTGCATTGCTAACCGTGCTACCGAAATTCTGCGTCCGTAGGAACTCGTTAATTTCTGTGATACGGGTCGCATCACGTCCGATGAGCAAATCGTTGTAGCGTTTAGTTATTGCGCCTAAATCGTCTGCCTTGCTGTCCGAGGCTTCGCCTAACCCGACGGGACCGTCGTCCACATGGACTTTGACGATAACATGCCCTGATATGTGACCGTAATAGCGCGGTGTCTCAATCTGGAATGTTTCAACCCTCGTGATTTTCATTGCTGTCCCCTTTCATCTTACTTTCCGAAGGTCAAGTACGGCCTCGTAGTGTTTGGTTACCTGACCATCGTACTTTGTCTCAATGAGATTGACGATCCCTTCAAACAGACGATCTCTATTCTCGTCCGACAACGCGATGTGTCCTGAATAAGTACCCAAGAGTTTGATATACTGCGCGGATGAATATGTTTGTGTCCATGGATAGACGCGTTTAATTGGCTCTTCAAAGGCTTCTACACCCGGAAAGTTTGTGGCGTGGGTAGGAGGGCGATCAACGGTCAGTGGAAGGTAGTATTTATCGTAAAGACTCTGGCTTTCCGCAAAGAATCCTTCGTCCTTTCTGACATGTTGATTGGAGAAAATAGCAAGGAAACCATTTGATTTAAGCACCTTGGATGCCTTCAAATACCTCACTTTTGGATCTACCCAATGAAAAGCAGTGGCAGAAATAATCAGGTCAAACTCTCGGTCTGATTCCCATTTCTCAAATCCTTGCGCTACAAAAGAAACATTTGGGAACGTCTTCAATTTCTCCTTCGCAACGGCGATCAGGTCGGCACCGATGTCCAGACAGAGCACTTCATATCCGTGTTCTGCAAAGGGTCGGGTTGCTTTTCCAGTGCCACAGCCGACTTCAAGGATTCTACTGCGATCGTTAATCCCAGAGAGTTCCACGATATCCTGTATCAGTTCTTTAGGGTAGCCGGGTCGTATATCCTCATAAAGCACTGCAGCGGTATTGAAGGTGGTCTTGAGTTTGGTGTTTGGCATAATAGATTTCGTTTACATACCTTTCGCCCGATTGGTGCTGCTCCATCTCTACGCCAACTTGCCACGTAGCAACGGGTTGTCTTTCATCACCTCGCCATCGCGATTCCGTGTACCGGATGGCATGTAATGGATTGCCATCGCCCGACGGTCTCGGGGTGAGCGGTTCGGATTCGTTTGGTGGAGGGTCATACAGTGATGCACCATTACGCATCCGGCTTTAACTGGCACGGGTACAGCACGATCCACATCAGCATCCACCTCTAACAACGCTGGCAATTTACCTTTCTCTGACTCGGCACGTCCGTGCGCCGCCAATCCTTCCAGATAACTGCCGGGGATAACGTTCATACACCCGTTCTCTTCGTCGGCATCATCGAGTGCTAACCAGATACTCACAAGATTGGGCGGGACACACTGCCAGTACGCATTGTCCTGATGCCAATACACTTCACCGCCGTGATAGGCGGGTTTGTAGAGTGCCTGATCGTGAAACAGCTGGATATCGGATCCGATTAAACTCTCGACAATATCTAACAGCGGTTCGTGGTAGAGTAACTTCCGATATTCCTCATCCAAACGCCACATCTCCATAATCTGTAACATTTCTTCTTCACGATCAGCGTCTTCATCGCTTTCGGATTCTCCGACGACTGCAAGATTACGCAACCCTTCACCGATTGTGCCACGTCTCTGTGAAAATTGGGCATCGTAATGTTCACGTAGCACGGTGAGGTGTTCGTCATCAATGACGCGTCCATCGATTTTGAGATAGCCTACGCGCTTGAATTGCTCGACCTCTTGAGGCATAAGTTTCATAACACTGCTCCTTATAGTAGATTTTTAATCAGATTCATGTCTGTCCGCCTTTTTCCCTTTTCGATTCATCCAACGATTCATCCATAATAAGCCACACACAAAGCCCGGGAACAACCAAATTGGGAACGCAATAAACATCATTATCAAATTCCATTTTCCGCCATTCAAAACCTCCCATACCTGTGGAATAATATCGAGGATCACCCATATAAGTCCACCGAAAAAGAAGATGCCTCTTAAAAACCAATTTATGTCTCCTGCTTGCGTCAAGGGGCCTTCAAGAACACTCGCCAATCTCTTTTTTTCTATCTCAAGCCATCTTCGGCGGAAGAACCGTGCGGGAAAATACCACAACGGGAAAGTAATCGCCAATACGGCGAGACTAAAAATGTTCCATAGACACGGAATGATTTGATGGCAACTTGGACAAACAAGGCCGAACCAATGTCCAAAGGTATTTCGTTTTCCCCACAAACGGTTATCATTCAGCGTCTTGCAGTGTGGACAGGGGATGTAACAACGTTCAAAAAAGGGTCTATCACTCTTTTCATCAATCAATGTGACTTTGGGAAGTCGTTGTCCGAGAATCAGTTCGTTGAACATTATTGCTGGATTCAGTACACAGAATGAGACAAGGGGGTGAGGTAGTGCCCATATTTCAAATCTGTTTTTGTCGTATTGCATCAGGTTTATCTCCATTTCAAACGGTTGTTTTTCTTAAGAGACTTCATACATTAGTCAGATTCAGGTTTTTCTTCCCTTTAGATTCGTCAAAACATGCATGAATGCTCCCAATATCCATCCTGCGAACAACCAACCTGGCAATCCATCAAACATCCATCTCAAATCCCAGTCTCCTCCCTCCAAAACCCTCAAAACCTCGTAAGCCACCCATAGGAATCCACCGTAAAAGGTGCCTCTAACAAACCACTTTATGGGCTCAAACCAATTTATGGACTTTGCCAGGTGACGTTCAAGAGCACTCGCCAATCTTTTTTCATCTTTCTCTATCGATGAACCATACCGGACTAAACTCCATACAACGCCTAACATCAAACAGAATGACAACGCCTCAAACATCACTGCTCTCAAATCCCATTCTCTTCCGTTCCAAACGTCCAACAGAACCCAGCAAATCACCCACAGCACCCCCGCCACCGCTATAGATACACCGTAACTGCAAACGTCTATCAAAAGCCAATTTATGGACTTTGCTTGAATTAGAGGGCGTTCAAGGACCTTTGCCAATCTCTCTTTTTCTTTCTCAAGCCATCTTCGGCGGAAGAACCGTACCGGGAAATACCACAGCGGAAAAGTAATCGCCAATATAGCGAGACTAAAAATGTTCCATAGACACGGAATGATTTCATGGCAACTTGGACAAGCAAAGCCGAACCAATGCTCAAAAGCGTTGCCTTTTGCCCACAAACGGCTGTCATTCAGCGTTTCACAGTGCGGGCAGGGAATGTAAGAGCCTTCCAACTGAGGTTTATCACTCTTTTTATCAATCAATGTGACTTTGGGAAGTCGTTGTCCGAAAACCAGTTCGTTGAACATTATCATTGGGTTCAATACCCAGTGTAAGACAAGGGGGTGAGGTAGGGCATGTATTTTGAATCTGTTTTTGTCGTATTGCATCGGGGTCATCTCCAGGTTAAAGGGTTGTTCTTCTCAAAAGACTTCAGTTTCAATCTACATCAGATTCTTCAAGAATCTTTTGATATGTGTGTGATGCGACGTTGTATGCTTTGCGAGCGGCATCGCGTTCCTCCTCTCGGATGCGATTAACCTTTTCGTTCCAGCAGACCTCCACTGCATCTAAACACCACTGTGCACTTCTGCGACTCGCCCGGATCGGCTTGTCGTCTACAATGACAAAAACAGGATTCGTATGAGACGATGGGAAAATACGTAACGCAACCCAACTCGATCTGTCAATAGGTGCCTCAAATTGAATAGGGACGACTTTACCATCAGCGACAACTTCTTGCGTCTCAACTGCTTGACCGTTGACAATAAGCTCAACAGGCACCTTCTGGCTTTCCGCAATACGCGCACGTTCAATATCCCAATACGGCTGCTGATCCAGAGATCGGTTCTTTATTTCAAAGTTCGGCGTTTCACCAAGCCGTGCAGCGATACGAGCCGTAATCTTTATCGTGCTGGGTGCTTCCAAATCCAACTGGCTCAGCTCTCCAGTGGGTGCCTTTTCCCCAACCAGTACACCACCCACGATAAAGTCCAACAGATGGCTTTTGCCATCTCCGACATAAGAACGACCATCTTTCAATCCTGCTGCCCATGCGTCAAAGTCAAGAGCACCGGGGGGCATTTTCACATAGATGCGACCCAATCCGACGCGCTCACCGTAAATGCAAGGGAAATCCGTCTCGCCGCTGATTCGCGTGCGGAAACCGCAATTCAGGGTGTGATACCAGATATTCAGTTCCCAAACAGCAGGCGTGTCCACTGTGGAGATGAAATCAACAGCGTCATGAACAACATCTACGATATATTCGTTTGCACCGATACCATCGAAAGGCGGCATGTTGTAATTGGGGAGTTCGTCGCCATCCACTTTCAAACCCCAACCGCTGTGGCTGAACCCCGTTACTGCACCCTGTTCCTTTGCCCACTGAAGCACGGGTAGATCCCAACTCGGCCACTCTTCAATCCGCTCAGTTCCTCTGTAGTCGTCCTCTGTAAGCCCTAATATCGAGAGGTGTCCAGCATGCGAGGAAGGGAACCCCGAAACCTCTACATCATAGCGCATCACGTAGTCATCGGTCGAGAGTTCATGAACTTTGCCATCAAAAAACTGCTTCTGAAAATACCAGCAGGGTCCCCACGAGAGTACACACCCTACATTGAGGTCTTCGCCGAGAATATGGCGCATCATGTCCTCTGGGGTAACACCCTCGGTCGGACTTTCGTAGTGCGCACACCCCGCGGCGTGTACATGGTGATCGCCAGAACGCCAGCCTTCCGCCGCGATATGGATCCATCTTTCGAGATGAAAGGTCTCTTGATGCGTCTCGGCGTTCGGAACAGTGATGGTTTGTGTTTTTATTTTATATTCTGGTCCGCGTGTGTATTCAACGGTATACTCACCCGGCGGCAGGAGAACGGATTCGCCACTGTGCCGATAGATTTGATTGTGGAAGAAGAAATCGGGTGCAAGTCTACGTCCACGCGACGGGTACACTCGGTTCAGTTCGTCGCGAATAATAAAAGACGCTGTTGTCGGCTTTCCATCAAAATCCAATACCTCTAAGGCGACCTTTACCGCTGGCACACAATCGAATAGGATAGGCACTTCACTGCGGAATCCGATGTCCTGCGTCCCTTGACCGACGTTGAAACCGAGCATCGCCTCCCGTTTCCCTGCATCACGGCTGTAGAGTTGGACGATACGATATTCCAATTCCAATCCCGACAAATCTGCTTTCAAGGGAGGGTTCGCATAGACATCAATGTCCAGAAACCGATGTGG
Organism: Candidatus Poribacteria bacterium; assembly: GCA_022819945.1. Taxonomy (GTDB): domain Bacteria; phylum Poribacteria; class WGA-4E; order WGA-4E; family WGA-3G; genus WGA-3G. Next base: position 82,604 of record JAJEGI010000031.1, on the reverse strand, counting down.
AATATCGCTTTTGCGTACAGTCATCTCTGGGTCGGGACTTCCGCTGGAACGCTTATACAATGGGGCAGCATTCTCACTCTCTGCGGCTAAGGGTGCCGTCACACCCGCCTCGTTGTGCACTTTTACCAAAAAGGTGCGCCAACCCTGTTGCATCAGTTCCTTATTTACGGGACCTTCTTTAACCTTCACACGGCTCTCAGGGTTGATATTGACACCAGCCATACAGTGCGCATCAAGAATTTTTTGAATATCAACAACAGCTTGTTTATGGTCTTCGGACACCAACGCCGTCTTGATTGCTGAAAGGTCGGCTTCGGATAGGGGTGAGCCGAGATAATCCAACGCCTCAATGAGTCGTTCGGTTGCTGATGCTAAAGGTTGAAATTCCACCTCAGTGACGAGTCCAAGTTCATCGGTGAAACCTACGGAAATAAGAACTGAGAGCAACATCCAGCCGATGAACAGGCAACGCAATTGGCTGCTCATTCTCTTTTTCCTGGGAATGTTATTTTCACGATTTATCAATTGTCGCACGGGCTATTCCTCCTAATGGCTTGAAAACAGATAGCAACTTGGGGACCATTCGTGTCAATAATTGTATCACAAATTTGGGGTGTGTCAATCGGAAAAGATTGATAGGTCAGATAGGTTTTTTCTTGACGTGTTTTACAAAATTAGTTATTCTTTCAATGAGTGAACAATTGATCGAATGCGGTAGAAGGTCCGATTGAACTATTTTATTACGGAGAAGGAGAATACAGATGAAAACGTATCGTGCCGCTGTTATCGGTTGCAGCCGGATGGGCGCATTTATTGATAACGAAGTCCCCGATTACGCAGCGATTAAGTTGCCTTATTCCCATGCTGCAGGCTTTTTTGCCGAAGAACGAACGGATCTTATCGCGTGTGCCGATCTGCGTCCAGATGTCATGGAACATTTTGGAAACCGGTACAATGTCCCAAAAGCGAACCAATACACCGATTACCGTGAAATGCTTGAAAAAGAGCAGCCGGATATCGTCAGTGTCGCCACACAACCGGAGCATCGCGCAGAAATTGTTGTTTACGCAGCGACGCACGGTGTGAAAGCCATCTATGCAGAAAAGGCGATGGCAGCTTCCATGGACGAAGCCGCAGCAATGGTGTCTGCAGTAGAAGAAAACAATGTCGCCTTTAATCTCGGTACAAATCGCCGCTGGCATACAGGTTTTGACAAGATGAAGGAGATCATTGACAGCGGTGAAATTGGTAAACTGCGTACCTTAATCATCTATTCAAACAGTACACTTTTCAACTCAGCCAGCCATCATCTCGACCTGATTTTACGTCTGAATAGCGATGTGCCTGCGAGTTGGGTCACAGGTTATCTTCCACAAGGCGATTCGGTTTTTGATGGGGATGAGCTGCGAGCGGATCCGTCTGGTGGCGGAACAATCCAGTTTGAAAATGGTGTGACGGCACATGCGCTGCTAACGCCACGTGGTAGTGAATGGGAGGCAATTTGTGATAGTGGAACCGTCACATGCTGGAACAACGGTTGGCAGTGGCATCTCCGTAAACAGCAAGATATACCCGGATGGCGGGCATGTCAGGTACCTGAAACCTTCCCAGCATTTGAACATACCAGTAGCACAGCAAACCTGATTAAAGACCTTGTTCACGCGTTAGATACAGGGGAACCGACCCGAGGCGGTGTCCGGTGTGCGTATGCCAGCACTGAACTGATTTTTGGGATAATTGAATCGCATCTACACAACGGCGCACGTATTGAGCTACCATTGAAAGACTCAAAAGTCCGTTTACAAAGAAATCCAACGGCGAGACAACCGCGGGTCGATTAATTGCAGCACGCGAGCTATCGCGACTGAGCGGTCACTCCTACGAGGGATGCGCGGCGGATATTGTCTAACTCATCAGCACTGAAGACACCCGCTTGGTAGAGGTTACGATACTCTTCAGAAACGCTCTGACCGAATATCATCAGATCGTCTGTGTTAATTGTCACCGGTACACCGTTGTCAAATAAGACGCGGATAGGATGCGCGGCAAGCTCCGGCACACCGTCCAGCATCACATTGCTCGTTGGACACACGTTTAACTGAATGTGATGCTCGGAAAGCCATCGCATCACTTCAACCGATTCTGCGGCGGCGATACCGTGTTGGACCTCGTCTAAGTCAAGAACTTCGACCGTCCGCCGGACTTCATCTGCATCCTCAAATTCTCCAACGTGTGCTTTGAGTTTCATTTCGGCTGCGCGTGCCTTCGTAAACAACGGCTTCATAACCTCTGGTGGACATACCTCTTGACGGCTATAGAGATCAATTGATTGGAACACACCCATTTCTACTGCTTCTTGTGCTAACGCCATCAGTTTTGGGTCCTCAGCATTTCCACGCGAAAAGCCGAGTTCTGGACGTAGCTCTGCCTGTCTATTATATCGCTCAACCAATGCCTCAATAAACGCACATAGTTCCGTTATTCCACCGGAATAGAACTCTGCCAACCGAATGTCAAAGCTCATCTCAAGCATAACAACACCATCTTGAACTGCATCGTTCATCGCTGACACAGCAACGAACTCGAAACCTTCGCGATGTTTTATGTGAGGTGCCAAGACCGCGTCTGCGTATGCCATCATCCCCTCAACGCCTTTCATTTTCGGGGGCGGTTTGGTTAGGGGTTGTCCGAGCCAACGTTCTACGCTTTCCCGTCGAGCACTGAAAAACGCATGACAGTGAACGTCAGTTTTAGGAGATGCTTTTATAGCCGTTAAGTTATCTGTGGAGAGTGCTTCAATGAAATCAATAGACATTGTGAACATGCTCCAAATACGGCACACAGCGTGTGCCTGCCACTTTAAAGATGAGCAATGTCGCCCCTCCTTGTATATTCGATGATACGCAGATATTCACCATACACGCGACCTCTCGATACCTCGTGCTGATACCAATCTTCTTTGGATATTTTGACACCTTCATATTCAGCAAGATATGTAACAGGTGAAAGTATTTGAGAAGGGAAGAATTTCCGCAAGGTTCGCAGGCAGCGACCGCTATGGTGCGCCTTGCACAGAAATGCGATACTATCGGGAGAAATGCTATGCTTTTCTAAGACATCAAGACTGAAGGCAACATCCTCAAGCGTGTTCGTTGATCTGTCCTGAACGAGGATTACCTCTGATGGAACACCGCGTGCTATGAGCTCATCACGCATTATATGTGCTACAGGTTTGCCTGTTTCGGAATAGAGCCGTCCACTCAAACCGGTGACCATGACTTTTGGAAAGCGACCTTTTTGATAGTCACGTGCCACAGATTCTAAAATTTCATTATCAATAGTGGAAGTCCCAAAGATAAAAAGGAAATCAACGAGTTGGGACTCAGGCGCGACAAACACGGTTTGCGTGATGCGCTCAATCTCCTCTGGTGATAAATTTTCCACCGCAACTTCTCTCGGAATGGGGCGATTCTTGAAATCACTCATCTACTAACTCAATTCAGGCAACTTTTCCATCTGAACGTGTGTAGCACTTTCACTGACGATTGTGAATCCCAGCCGTTGATAAAAGATGATACCACGGGTATTGACCTTTAGGACTTGAAGTACCACAGACTTCCCCTCAAGATTGGCATTATCAATAATACGGGGCATGCACGCGGAACCGATGCCTCTCCCCTGATATTCAGGAAGAATAAAGAGTTGATTGACCTTGAGCATGCCTGAAGTATGAGATATTGCCAAAAAACCGACATCCACCCCACAAAACTGGATAATGCAAACATCCTGTGCAGCGAACCGTCTATTGTGCAGTTCCCTTTGATAACTATCGTCCCAACCCCAGACCTGTTCCACATATTCTTGGAACGCTGCCTTCTTTACGGTAAAAACGAATTCACTGTCGTTTGCGTGTGCCTTGCGAAGACTTACCTCCTCCACGGTAAAACCTCCACCTTTCAGACCTATATCTCTTTCTTCGCAACAACGGCAAAACTCACATTGTAAGCCATTTCATGCGCCCAACTTCCCGGTGTCGCCTCAATATCTGGCTGGGTCCAAGCCCGTTCCTCAACCCGCTCAATCTGAAAGCCGTTGTCCACAAGTCCGTTGAATATATCGCTAAGGTAATGTCGAAAATCAAACGCTCCATCTGAATACCTGAAAACGCGCTCAGAATACGGTTCGGTGACGCGATAGTATTCACCATCCCATTCCCAAAAATGATTAGCGGGGTTGCCAAAATCTACACGATACCGACCCCCGGACCGGACGATTCTTGATACGCCTCTATAGATTTCATGAACGGAGGGTACCCAACTCATGGAAGGTCCTTGATAGATGAGATCATACGACGCATCTCGAACCTCGGACAAATCGCGGATGTTGGCGAAAATTGTCTCGACTGGGTAGCCGTAATGCTTCGCGGCAGTAATATCGCCGTTAAGTTGACCTTGTGTGAAATCAATCACAGTCACTCGGGCACCGAGCAGACCGAACACTGCTGACTGCTGTCCGCCACCTGCTGCGAGGCACAACACATCCTTATCCGCAACATCTCTGAGTAGATATGCAGGGTAGATTTGATAAAAGTGATAGGGAATTGGGGTAAGTTCACCTTCAGCATACTTTAGAATATCGTCTCTATTGAGGTCGAGCCACGGCACGGTAAAGCCGTTCTTTTTTAAGACTTCGGCTTCCCAATGTGCTTGATTGGCAATCGTAATTTCGTCATTCATTTCGATTTATACCATCACACTTTCTATCCATGCCTCATCAATTTCGAGACCGAAACCGGGAGCATCTGACGGTGCGACATAGCCGTCTTTGATGACGGAAGTGCCGGGTAACTTGGCCATCTCTTCGAGGGGGACACCGGGGGAAGAAACGCCCTCAGAACGTTCACCCCACGTAATAGCGGGCATCGCAAACGCGAGATGTTGACCGTAGGGGTAGTTCATGCCGCCGTGCGTGATTACGTTAATCCCATTCGCCTCTGCAATGTGGCAGATTTTTGCCGCTGATGTAATACCGCCACACCACAAAACGTCCGGTTGGAAGATGTCAACCAACCGCCGTCCTGCTGCCGCCGCAAAGACGGTTGGCAGATACCAGTGTTCTCCGGTGGCAAGCGTTTGCCAAGGAATACGTTGACGCACCGTTTCGTAGCCAACAAAATCATCGGCGGGAATATAATCTTCCATCCATTTCAGACCGTAAGGCTTCATGGTCTCGCAAACGCGGACGGTATGTTCTATATCAAACCCCGTCCAAGCGTCCAACATCAAGTCGACCTTATCGCCAATCGCTTCCCGTGTCGTTGCCACCAATTCTTCAAGTTTACCTAAGCCTTCTTTCCCTTGCTCTGGACCCCACGGTGTGAAGAGTTTTGTGGCTTTGAATCCGAGTTCCATATACCATTCATGATCGAAACCGGAGGCGTAGCAGAAAATCTTTTCTTTTTGGGGGCCACCGAGGAGTTCGTAGACAGGTCTTTTTAGGATTTTGCCTTTGAGGTCCCAGAGGGCGCAATCAACTGCACTAATGGCGTAACTCGTCAAACCGGTCGCGCCAAAGGCGGCTGACAATCGCACCATCATATCCCACAATTTCTCAGTTGCCATGCAATTTTCGCCAACGAGGAAGGGCGCAAAATGATCTGAGATGATTCGGGTTACGGGGCCCCCGTAAAGCGAGAGACCGAAGCCCCATGTCCCGTCTTCTGCTGTCACAATGCATGCCGGACGTTTCCATTCTGAATAGGAGACATGTCCCTCTTTTCTATTGAATGACGGATAACGCGTAATAGGTCGGTTCAAGTGATATGTTCTGGATCGACTCGGAGTGCGCGGCGTTGTTGTTGGTTTTGGGTTAAGTTCGATTTCTACGACGCGAATGTCTTTAATATTCATACGGTTTCCTTTCCGTAAGTGATAGGATATCTGAATGCGATGTCTTTTTGGTTAGCAACAAATCTCCTCAGAAAATTCGGGAATTGTCAACAAACCAGCAGTCCATAGAAAGACTCTATCTCGTTCTGTGAGCTCGTTTATGCATATCCACGCGATGTCCACCAGAATCTGATTCCCTTTCAGTTCAGGGTCACTTCCTAAAGACACCTCTTGTGTGCCTATTTCTATCAAATAGGTGTAATATTGATCATTAGGTGCAAAGGTAACGACAGATGTCCCGCTGCGCTCGACACCGAGTACGATAATGGGATAACTTTCGGAGTCAATCATTCAAATGTTCCCAAGTATTTAGTCGACGATACTTCACACAAACGTGAGACGTGCGATTTTTCTTGCACGAAATCTTGTCTTGGTGTATCATAACGGATGACAGAGAAACGCTCCTTCACTGGCTTAAAGTATAGCATCTTTCACTATATTTTTGTAGTGAGAATTAGGATAGGCGCAATTTGGAAAGAGTCCCTTTCAGGCAGTATGCTGCACTCCTTTCACAGTATCTTAGACCACAGTGGATACGGGTGACCCTCCTCGCTGTCTCCATGTTCATTGGAATAGGTTTAACACTACTCAACCCCCAAATCCTTCGTTACTTCATTGATACCGCAAAAGCGGGCGGTGAGACGCGAAACCTGATCATCGCTGGCTGTGCGTTTTTCGCAATCGGACTCCTTGGACAGGTGCTGATGTTAGTCAACACCTATTTAGGGCAGGATATTGGCTGGCGAGCAACGAATTGGATGCGCGGCGATCTTGCGCACCACTGTCTACAACTCGACATGTCCTTCCACCATGAACACACGCCTGGCGAGATGGTCGAGCGCGTTGATGGCGATACGGCAGCACTGTCAAACTTTTTCTCTGAGTTTATACTTCAGGTAGCAGGTAGCCTGTTGCTGCTTGGTGGCATCCTAATTGTGATTACCCTTGAAGACTGGCGTATCGGTATCGCGTTGACGGGTTTCGTGGCGATTTCCATCTTCGTTTACAATCTCACTCGGAACATCGCCGTTCCCGTCTACACAGCGGAGCGAGAAGGCTATTCCAGACTGTTCGGGTTTCTTGAGGAACGGTTAACAGGTATCGAAGACCTCCGCACAAACGGCGGTATCGGCTATACCATGGATCGGTTCTACGATGTGAATCGGGATGTATACGGTCGCGCCGTAAAAGCACACGTGATGGGAGAAGTACTCCAAACAATCAGCGGTGTGCTTTTTGCTTTGGGCGTTGCGCTGACGATGGTGATGGGTATTTACCTGTATCAGATAGGGGCGTTCACAATCGGGACTGTCTACCTCGTCATTCATTATACGGCGATGCTCCGAGGTCCCTTGATTGCGATTAGTCGGCAGATTAATGAACTGCAGCGCGCAACGGCGGGGTTCAAACGGATTGAAGAACTCTATCGCATCACGCCAAGTATTGCGGATGGGACAGAGACACTTCCGGCATCAAGCGCGCTCGGTATTGAATTCGATCATGTCACATTTGGTTACACTGAAGACGAAACGGTGCTGAAAGATGTTTCATTCCAATTGCAGCCGGGGAAATCATTGGGGTTGCTCGGACGGACAGGTAGCGGTAAGACAACGATCACCCGTCTCCTATTTCGGTTGTATGAGATTAATAATGGACAGATTCGCGTTGAGGGGCAGCCGATTGAGCGGATTCGGTTAGACGATTTACGGAACCGGATCGGTATGGTTACACAGGATGTGCAGCTTTTCAACGCAACGGTGCGTGAGAATTTAACGCTTTTTGATGCCGAAATCACCGACAACCGGATTCTGTCAGTTATTGAAGAATTGGGCTTATCCGAGTGGTATCAATCGCTGCCGAACGGGCTTGACACACTGCTTGAAGGCACCGGTCTTTCTGCGGGAGAGGCGCAGTTGCTGGCATTTGCCAGGGTTTTCCTCAAAGATCCGAAGATCATTATCCTCGATGAACCCTCTTCAAGACTCGACCCTGCGACAGAGCAACGCATTGACAGCGCGGTGCAACGGTTATTGAGGGGACGGACGAGTATCATCATTGCGCATCGACTCGGAACGGTTCAACAGGTAGACGAAATTATGGTGCTTGCCGACGGTGAGATTCGGGAACACGGTGAACGAAATCGGCTTGTTCAAGACCCTGATTCTGTCTTCTCGCAACTGCTGAAAACGGGTTTGGAGGAGATGACCGAATGACAACAGGCCAAGCCTCAATTCGCCTCATCCGTTACCGTCCACTCCTTTTCCTGGGCACTATTTTTTTTCGAGGGTTGGACGACCTAATGCCGTTCGCTGATGGACTTATTCGGAAAGCGTTTTTTGATGCGCTTGATCCTGTCGCGGGTTGGGCATTAGACGACCTAATACCGTTCGCTGACGGCCCTATTCGGAAGGCATTCTTTGATACGCTTGATCCTGTCACTGGCGGTCCAGGTGCGGGACTGAATCCTTGGACCTTTGTTGCCCTCTTCGTTGTCGCGCATCTTAGTGATAGAGGGGTTCTCATCTCGTCAGCATTCGTATGGGCGCGCTGGCGTTATGCTGTTTCAACGCTGCTCCGAAAAAACCTGATGACAGCGATCATGAACATGTCGGCACCGCATAAGGTCTCAACCGCTTCTGGCGAAGTGACGAATCGGCTGCGAGACGACGTTCAGGCGATTTTGAGTTATCTGGAACAGTACATCCACCTATGGGGCAATCTTATCTTCGCGATTTTGGCAATCACCTGGATGGCTCGGATCAATGTAGCGGTGACAGTAATCACGGTGATCCCATCTATTCTGATTATCACGGTTGTCAATGTGTCAAGGCGATTCATTCAGCGGTATCGTACGGCACAGCGTATCACGACAGAACAGTCAACGAACTTCGTTAACGAACTGTTCCAGTCGATCTTGGCGGTGAAGGTTGCGCGAACAGAGTCGAATGTGATCACCCATTTTCAGAAACTCAACCATGCGCGCCGCAAGGCGACTGTGGTGGATAACGTGTTTAATCAAGTCTTGAGATCCATTAGTTTCAATATCAACACCCTCGCGACAGGTATTGTTTTAATTCTGATTGCTGAACAGATGAAGGCAGGCGCGTTTTCAGTCGGAGATTTCGCGCTTTTTACGACGTATATCGGCGAGGTTGCGAGAAGCGGATCGCTCGTCGGCAGTATAATGGCACAGCACAAACGGGCAGAGGTTTCGTTCTCGCGTATGGAACAGACTGTTGATGAGATGCCGGAGGAGAAATTAGTTGAACACACACCGGTATATCTGCGAGAGAATCAACCACCGCTCGTTATCCCGCAACGGACCGAGACAGATCGGTTGGATGAACTTACCGTTTCTGGACTCACCTACCGCTACGATAGCGAAACAGTGGGGATTGCTGACATAGATTTGAAAATTCCAGCGGGTTCGTTCACCGTTGTTACGGGACAGATCGGCTCAGGCAAAACGACACTGGTGCAAACACTCTTAGGTGTCCTGCCGAAACAGGCAGGCGAGATCCGCTGGAATGGCGAAATTGTTGAGGATCCGAAATCGTTTTTCGTTCCGCCGCGTTGCGCGTATACACCGCAAACACCGAAACTTTTCAGCGAAAAACTGAGTGCTAACATTCTCATGGGTACGCCGTGGAACTGGGACGACCTGAATCGGGCGATTCGGCTCGGTGTTATGGAGAAAGACCTACCGACGCTTGAAGACGGTCTTGAAACGGTTGTTGGTCCGCGTGGGGTCAAGTTGTCAGGCGGGCAGATGCAGCGCACCGCAGCGGCCCGAATGTTTGTCCGAGACTCGGAATTACTCGTTTTCGATGATCTTTCATCTGGACTCGATGTGGAGACGGAACAGATTTTGTGGGAACGCCTTTTTGAGACAAGACGGACAACCTGTCTCGTTGTTTCGCATCGACGACCTGCGCTGCGACGAGCGGATCAGATCGTTGTTCTAAAAGAGGGTCGCGTTGAAGCAGTCGGAACGTTGGACGAACTGCTCGCTGCCTCCGAAGAGATGCGGAAGTTATGGGCAGGCGATTAAGACGAATTATTTAACACGAAAAGTATAACCTGTTCTACAGATAGTGCTAACTACACCCTAATAGAGGAAAATAGCGTGAATTCAAATACTCTCCATACACTTGACACCGGCACAGAGTTGTTCGTTGACGACCTGCTAATTGCTTCTAAACGCGGCGTGACGCGCACCCTGCATCAGTGTGTGAAGCACGATGTCCCCGTCCTTGAACCGGATCCCGATAATCCGTGGGAACACGGCGGACCCGACCAGTCCAGACGCGTACACCTCTACGGCACCACGCTGTACGATGCAGCGTACGGAAAATATCGGATGTGGTACATGTGTCGGATGGGACCGCATTGGCGGTTTGAAGCGAACGAGATTCCGGGACTCTATGTCCCACGTCCTGATCGAAATCCGTCAACATATAGAGGACAAACGCACGATGCTTACGGACGGAAATTTGTTGAGAACGATCGCGGCGATCTCACTTGCTATGCAGAGAGCGATGATGGCTTGACATGGACGAAACCGAACCTCGGTCTCTTTGAATTCAACGGAAACCCAAATAACAATATTGTGTGGGACTTACACGGCGCGTGTGTCTTCCGCGATGACGACGAATCGGATCCGCAGAGACGGTATAAAATGATCGGTTTTTGTAGACGGTATCGCAACATCTTCCTGCTCATGTCACCCGATGGCATCCGATGGGACGACTCAGATTTCCTTGAACCGATTGCAGATCGGGAAAACGAAGGGGCGTTCAACGTCATCTATGATAACAAAACAGACCTATTCCGCGCGTATGCCCTCATACGTGGAAACGATAAAGACGCACGACGTATGATTGCATATACCGAAAGTCCGCGTCTTGAGGGACCCTGGAAACCGCTCGAACCGATGTTCGGTGCAACGGATGCGGATGACGCAGTTGGTGTCCAGAGATACGGTGCAGATCGTGCTGAAATCCACAACATGTCAGGCTTCCTCTATCACAACATCTACATCGGTATCCCCGGTGTGTTGTATGTGACGGGACCGGGTGCAGCGGAACATGAAATCCCGGTTGATGGACCGATTGATGCACAACTCGTTTGTAGTCGGGACGGATTCAATTGGGAGTATCCGGATTCGGACCGAACCCCGATTATTCCACGCGGTGAGCGCGGCACATTCGATACTGGTATGGTTATGGGAACTGCCATCGAACCGGTTATCACTGACGATGAAATTCGCTGGTACTATACAGGAACGGAACACACCCACGGTGCCCAAATGAGGGACAGACACAAGGCAATTGGGCTTGCGAAATGGCGGTTAGACGGTTTCGTCTCACTTGATGCTGAGGCGGAGGAAGGTGTCGTTGAAACCGTCCCGTTGCAGCTTCCGGACGGGGGGTTTGAAATTAACGCAGATGCGAGCGGAGGTCAAATCGGTGTTGAAGTGCTAACGGCGGATGGACAGGTTCAACCTGGATTTTCGATTGATGATTGTGTGCTGTTGACGGGAGATAATGTCCGACACTCAGTGCGATGGAAATCGGCGACATTAGCGGATGCCACACAACCCCTGCGACTCCGTTTTGTCCTGAATCGAGCAAAACTATACGCGTTCCGAGTAGGAGTAAACTCCTAATAATGACACTTGCGTTAAAATATCATCTTCTGTGCCAAAGGAGAAGTGAATGGATACTTTATCGACACACAACGAGTCCCCGGAAAATCGTGTGGACAACCTGTTGAAGTTGGAAGTCCTTGAAGCGTTTGACCGGACTGCGTTTGAGCACGATGGATATTGGGTGTGGGAAGGGATACTAACGGATGCTGCCCGTAAGCAGTGGACAGCCAGCTTACAGAAGTTACAACAGATGAACGATGCGATCCTCATGGATACGGAGTGGAATGCTATCGACTTTGAGGCACGGGGGTTTCCGCAGCCTTTGCCAGAACAAATTGCGCCAGCGTTTTTGTCGGCGTGCTGCGGTGGTTCAGAGCAAATGCCCAGTTTCCTCAGAACCGCTGAGTTGCGTCAATATATGCATACTCAGGGGCTGTTCGGACCGGGCAACGCGTTGGTCACACATGGGTTCAAGTCACAAGGTGTCATGCCGGAATACTTTCCTGCAGGATACGACGACTTTATAATGGATGTGACGTCTGCTCATCCGCAGATGGTGGCACTCTTCAGGAAACTTTTCGGAGACCGATTTATACTCGATCACTGCTTCATGCTCAACCGGGCACCGGGTTCAAAAGGGCGCCGGTGGCATGCACACCAGTATCGGGAGGGACAGTACGAAGTTGAGGACCCGATTGGGACTGGACACGCCTTTACCCCTGATTTTCTACAACGGCAGTGTATTCGGACGCTGTGCTATCCAGAAGGTGCAACTATTGAGGATGGCGGCGAACTTGCGATTATCCCCGGTGCACATCTTTATCGGATTCCGTACAAATGGAGCACGGAACGACCCGATGATGACGCTGCCATGAAAGCGGGCTGGCTGAAAGGCAAAATTCACGCTTTCACAGGGAAGCCGTTGGAAATCGTACACCTCTCACTACCGCCCGGAAGCATGGTTTCGTTTGTCCATCACATGCCGCATTATGTTGGCTATCGGAAGCCAGGGATGCCGACCCGATGGGGACTGCTTATGGCGTATCGAACGCCCGACTCAGAAGCAGATCCAGCCAAATGGACAAATGGCATTCCGACCCATTGGGTGGAACAGGCCGCGGCCCAAGGAAAACTACCCGCTGCGGCACAGCGTGTATTTGAGGCAGATAATCCCCTCGATATGGACCCACAGAGTCTTAACGAATAAGATTACCTTATTGGGAGGGCCCACCTCAAGGTAGAAACCGGGAGATTTCGAGTCCGGTGTTTCCGTATGCAAGACGTTCCATTTTACCCACCTTTACTCCAAAAGCCTATTTTCCTTGTACCATTGGGCGTTTGGATACAAAGCCATAATGGATACCTCTAATTTTATTGTCCAGCGTTACTGTCCGACGTCTGGATCTAGTTCCTTAGCCTTCTCAAAGTCTGCTTTTGCGGCTTCCTTTTGTCCAAGTGCCTCCTTTGCTTGCGCACGCAGATAGTAGGCTTCGGCATACTCAGGAACTAACTTAATGGCTTGGGTCATGTCCGCAATAGATGCCTGATATAACTTTTCTGCTTTCTCTGCATTTCCGTGAGAGGACTCGGATTCCCCAAGTCTGAATTTCGCCTTCCCAAGATTTTTGTAAGCATAAGCAAACTTCGGCGTAATCTTGACAGCTTGAGTCAAGTCTTCAATTGCAGCCTCATACGAGTTTTGGGCTTTTTCGGTATTCCCGCGGGTAGACTCCAGTTCACCGATTGCTAACTTTGTCCCTCCTCGATCGCTATAGGCATTAGCATCCCTTGGAATCAATTGTATCGCCTGAGAACAGTCTTCAACCACCGATTCGTAGAGTTGAAGCGTCCCTGCTATATCTCGCTGTGCTAATTTGGATTCCCCAAGTCTGAACTTCGCTTTTGCCCGATTTTTGTAGGCACCAGCATGCTCTGGGTTAATCTGGATCGCTTTATTGAAATCAAGTACCCCCCCTTTAGGATTGCCAAGTCTAAACTTTACCCAGCCCCGATTACTATAAGCATTGGCATGCTCTGGATTGATTTGGATGGCTTTGTTATAATCAAGTATTGCGCCTTCAAGGTCGCCAAGACCAAACTTTGCTGTGCCTCGATTACTATATGCATCCGCATGTTTTGGGTTAATCTGGATCGCTTGCGTAGCGTCTTCTATCGCTGCTTCATACAAACGCTCCGCTTCCTCAGCATTCCCGCGGGCAGTCTCGGATTCGCCAAGTCTAAACTTCGTCCAGCTCCGATTACTATATGCCTTAGTATGTTCTGGATCAATCTCAATAGCTTTATCATAATCAGTTATCGCCGCTTTGTAATCCCCAAGTTTGGACTTCGCTAATCCGAGATCGAAGTAAATATTGAAAATTCCCTCATTTATTTCTCTGGCTTTATCATAATCGGCTATCGCTGCTTCATAGTTGCCAAGGGCAAATTGAGCGTCTCCGCGTTTGTGGTAAGGATAAAAAAATTGAGCGTTTATATTTATGGCTTTATCAAAATCGACTATCGCTTCATGGTAATGCTCAGCATTATATTTCATCTGTCCTTGAACAAATAAGGCATACGCACGGATAAGTTCTCGCTTGTGCCACTGCATCAAAGGTTCCATTGGTTTCGACTGCGCAAGTAACGCCTTAAGTACATTTGAGGGGATCGCGTAACCGTAATGCTCATTTCCAGCAGCATGAACCCCAACGACTTGTCCACCACTACTATTTAGCGTAGGACTGCCGCTACCACCACTACCAATATTAGCATTCAGCCGGAGCCATTCACCACTATTGGGAGCACTATGTATCTCTCCTTTGATGACTTTGTATTTTTTGTTAGGATATCCGACAACAACAACAGGTTCACCCTCTTGAATCGTTTCACTATCACCAAGGGAGAGCGGTATGCCTTCACCCGCAATCTTTAGGATGACGAGATCATTTTCCGCATCAAAAGCAGCGACTTCCTCAACTGCACAGATTTTCTTTTTATCCTTGAGTTTGACGAAAACGGGACCGGATTGGGCAACGACATGGATGTTCGTCGCAATTTTGTCCGTATCCACAAAAAAACCGCTACCGCCATAAAAGCTGCTTGAAGCTCCAACCCAACCCATCACGTGCACAGTTGAATCTCTGGCTTTTTCGGGTACCCGGTCCGCTGTCAGGGTATCAATATTCTCCGGTGTGCCCAGTTGGACGGATTTATCGTAATCCGTGATGCCCTCGTGATACAACCTTTGTGCGTTCTCTACCTCACCACGTGTGGATTCAATGTCTCCAAGTTTACACTTCACTATTGCCCGATTGCTATGGGCATCCGCATACTTTGGGTTAATCTGGGTGGCTTGGGTGTAATCAACGATAGCTGATTCGTAGAGATCCATTGCTTTCTCAGCATCTCCACGGGTGGATTCCAGGTCACCAAGGGCGGATTTCGCAAGCCCACGATTGTCATAGGCTAAGTTATTATCTGCATTGGACTTGATGGCTTGGGTATAGTCAACGATCGCTGATTTGTAGAGGTCCATTGCTTTCTCAGTATCTCCGCGAGCAGCCTCGGGTTTACCAAGCCTGAACTTCATTAATCCTCGATGGTTGTAGGCTGAGTCATCCTCTGGATTTACCTTGATGGCTTGCGTAAAATCTTCAATCGCTGCTTCATATAACGCTTCTGTTTTCTCAGGAGTGCCGCGGGCCAATTCTAATTCACCAAAAGCCAACTTCACGACACCACGGTTACGATAGAAATCAACATCCTCTGGATTTACCTTGATGGCTTGCGTAAAATCTTCAATCGCTGCTTCATACAAACGCTGTGCTTCTTTAGTATTCTCGCGTGCGTTCTCGGATTCGCCAAGCTTGAATTTTGCCAATCCGCGATTGTTGTAGTAATCAGCCTGCTCTGGGTCAATCTCAATGGCTGTATTTAAATCAAGTACCGCACCTTCATAATCATCAACCTTCAATTTCGCCATCCCGCGAAAATTATAGGTATGGGCATACTCTGGATCAATCTGGATCGCTTTATCGCAATCGGCTATCGCTGCTTCATATAAACGCTGTGCTTTCTCAGCATTCCCGCGTGCAGATTCGGACTCTCCCAATCTGTATTTTATACCACCTCGATTACTGTAAGCATCGGCATGCTGGGTATCAAGTTCAATGGCTTTATCAAGTTCAATGATCGCAGCAGCATAGTCACCAAGTCGAGCCTTCACACTTCCACGGAGGAAGTAAGCATCTGGCGCATCTGGATCTATTTTAATAGCTTGCGTACAGGAGGCTATCGCACTGTCATAGTTACCAAAATAAGCTTGTGCTCTCCCGCGTTCATAGTAGGCACGAGCATACTCAGGGTTGAATTCAATCGCTTTATTAAAGTGAATGATCGCGCCAGTATAATCTTCGGCACCTAATTTTTCTTCACCTAAACTGTAGTATGCCGCAGCACGGACCTGTTCCCGCTGCTGCCACTCCGCCAAAGGTGTTATTGGCATAGACGAGTCAAGCA
Organism: Candidatus Poribacteria bacterium; assembly: GCA_022819945.1. Classification (GTDB taxonomy): domain Bacteria; phylum Poribacteria; class WGA-4E; order WGA-4E; family WGA-3G; genus WGA-3G. Next base: position 66,488 of record JAJEGI010000031.1, on the reverse strand, counting down.
ATGCCGCAAGCGCGCTGGAAGGCACCGCGTAACTACCATACGGCACAATAACCCCGATGACTTGTCCGTTGTTGTTAAGCACGGGACTCCCGGCAGTCTCTTTCGTTGCTTTTATCCGGAGCCATTTATTATTTTTTCCGATGCTTTGTATCTTGCCTTCCACGACTTTGAATTCGCCATCGCGATAGCCTGGGATAGAGACAGACGGACCGATTTGAACTGCTTCGATTTTTCCTAAGGGTAACGGCGTGCCTTCACCGGCGATTTTTAGAAGGACAAGGCTGTTTTGGGCATCATACGCAATAACACCTTCTATCGCCCAATTTTTCTCCGTGTCAGGAGACTTTACAAAAATAGGCCCCGTGTGAGCAACGATATGGCTGTTCGTTGCAATCTTATCTGGCGCAACGAAGAACCCTGTCCCAGATCCGTTCTCACTCTCAATCATGACGATGGCATCTTTTATTTTTTCTGACGTTAAGTCCATAGGCGGCGCGATGGGTTTCTCAGAAATCAGCTGCTGCGGTGCCTGCGCACAAGAGATAAAAAGACCTAATGTGAGTAAAACCAATAAAAATTTGATGTTTTGTTTCATCAATCGTTGCCTCCCACTTATTATTCACAGTTACTTTCCAACATTTGGATTTAGTTCTTTAGCTTTTTGAAAATCTGCTTTTGCTGCTTCGTGTTGCCCAAGTGCCTCTTTTGATCGCCCGCGATTGTAGTAGGCTTCTGCAGACTCTGGGTTTATCTCAATGGCTTTATCAAAGTCGGTGATTGCGCCTTCCGCGTCACCGAGAATCAGTTTTGCGAGGCCCCGACTGCTATATGCTTCGGCATCCTCCGGAGTGGACTTAATGACGTGTGTCCAGTCCTCAATTGCCGCCGTCAAGAGTTCTTGTGACTTTTCCGCATTTCCGCGAGCGGCTTGAAATTCGCCAAGGCTGAACCGCTGCTTTGCACGCGTGATGTAATCAGGGAGGTTCCGCGGGTTGCGTGCTTTTTTTGCGGCTTCTTTTTCCTTAAGAGCTTTTACCGCACGCTTACGCGCGTAGGAGTCAGCAAATTCTGGATCAAGTTGGATCGCCTTATCAAAATCGGCTATCGCCGCTTCGTGTTCGCCAAGAGCAGCTTTTGCTTCCCCACGTTTGTGGTAGGTATAGAGCGTCTCAGGGTTTAGCTGAACGGCTTTATCAAAATCGGCGATCGCCTCCTGATAGTGCCCTGCATCGTATTTAAATTTTCCCTGAACGTGGTAGGCGTAGGCACGGATAGGGTCTCGCTGCCGCCACGCTGCCAAAGGCTCCGTTGGTTTCGTCTCGGCGAGTAACACCTTCAACACATTTGAGGGGATAGCGCACCGGTAACGCTCACTGGCCCAAGCATTAATCCCTATAACCTGTCCACTCCTATTTAGCACAGGACTCCCACTGCTACCACCACCAAGTTCCACTTTCACGCGGAGCCATTTATCGGTATTCTGAATATTCTGTATAGTTCCTTGCGCGACTTTGTATTTTATGTTCGGGTATCCCATAGCAGTGATTCGTTCACCGCTTTGAACCGTATTGCTATCCGCTAAGCGCAGCGGCGTGCCTTCACCCGCGATTTTTAGGACGACGAGATCGTTTTCCACATCATACGCCGTGACACCCTCAATTGCACAGATGGTCTTTTTGTCACTGAGTTTGGCAAAAACAGGCCCGGACCAGGCAACATTGTGGATATTCGTTGCGATCTTGTCTTCGTCCACAAAGAAACCGCTACCACCGAAAAAAGTGCTTGAGGTTCCATTCCAACCCATTACGAGTACTATAGACGCTCTAGATTTTGTGACTTTCGAGTCCGCTGTCTGACTATTAGCCTCCTCTGGATTGTTCTTCAATTGGAGGTATTTATCGAAGTTAGTGATGCCTTGGTGGTACAGCCGCTGTGCTTTCTCTACATCACCCCGCGCGGATTCGATGTCCCCAAGGTGACTTTGAACTTTTCCGCGCTCGTAGTAGGCCCGGTGATACGTAGGATTGAGTTCAATCGCTTTATCAAAGTCAAGGATCGCGCCGGCATAATCTTTGACAGCGAATTTCCGTTCACCGAAACTGTAGTGTGCCTCGGCGCGGACAGGTTTCCGCTGCTGCCACGCTTCTAAAGGCTCCACAGGCATAGACCGGGCAAGCAGCCCTTTGAGCGTGTTTGAAGGAATCGCATAACCGAAGGAATCGTTGCCGTACCGCATGGTAACGCCGATAACGCGTTTCTCCGAGTTTAGTACGGGACCGCCACTGCTTTCTTGAGCAGTTGTGGCTCTCATTCGGAGCCACCCATTGCTATTCCGAATGTTATATAGTATATTTGCCTTTGTGACTTTGTATATGCCGTTGGGATACCCCACGATAGAGACAGCTTCACCGCCTTGAACTGCATCACTATCCGCTAAGGGCAGCAGGGTGCCTTCACCGACAACTTTTAGGAGAACGAGGCTGTTTTTCGCATCAAACCCAACAACACCTTCTATCTTCCAAGTTGTCTCCTTGTCGGGGGATTTCGCGACAATGGGGCCGGGGAATGCGACGAGGTGAGTATTCGTCACAATCTTGTCAGGGGCCACAAAGAAGCCCGTACCCGACTCGGTTTCACTCTCAATCCAAACGATAGAATCGTTTACGGATTCTATCAGTCCGACCGGGTGTTGGAAAACCAGTTGCCGGGGTGCCCGCGCACAGGAGAGCAGGATCCCTAATGCCAGTAAGACCAGTAAACATTTGTTGTGCTGTTTCATGAATGGATACCTCTAAATGTTATTCTCTGTATTCATTTTTCGACCATCGGATTGAGTGCTTTCGCCTTCTCAAAATCCGCTTTAGCCGCTTCGTGTTGTCCAAGTGTCTTTTTGGCACGCCCGCGATCGTAGTAGATTTCAGCGTATTCTGGGTTAATTCGGATCGCTGCATCAAAATCCTTTATCGCGCCTTCAGCGTCACCAAGTGCCGCTTTGGCAACACCTCGATTACCGTAAGCATAGGCACTCTCTGAGTCCAATTGTATCGCTTCGGTGAAGTCTTGAACGGCGGCTGCATATAATTTCCGTGCACTTGACATGTCTCCGTGATCCGCTTTCGTTTGACCGAGTCGGAATTGTGCATATCCACGATTGATGTATGGTTCAGTATACATCGGGTTTAATCGTATAGTTTGTGTGCAGTCCTCAATCGCTGCCGCATATAATTCCTGTGCACCTGCTATGTCTCCGTGCTCCGCTTTAGATTCACCCAGGGATGCCCTTGCTATTCCGCGATTGTTATACGGATCCGCAAGCTCTGGATTGAGTTCGATAACGTGTGTCCAATCTTGGATGGCACCTTGATAATACCGCTGCCCTTTTGCTGTATCTCCTTGATTTAATTTAGATTGACCGAGTCGGAACTTTCCACCTGCGCGATTGTGGTATGCATAAGCATTTTCAGGGTTAAGTTTGATGGCTTGTGTGCTATCTTCAATACCAGCTTCATATAGCCGCCAAGCTGCCTCCAGATTGCCTTGCGCGAATTCAAGGTCTCCAATCGTGAATTTCGCAAGCCCTCGATTGTAGTAGGCATCCGCCTTCTGCGGGTACAGTTTAATGGCTTTATCAAAATCTGCTATGGCATCGTCATGGTGATTTGCATTGTATTTACGTTGCCCGCGAACGGAGTATATATAGGCACGAATAGGTGCTCGTTTACGCCATTGTGTCAAAGGCTCCACAGGTCCCGATTGGGCAATCAATGTCCGTAGCGCGTTTGACGGGATGACATAACTGTAGGGGGCTTCTACAGCAGAAACGATCCCTATAATCTGACCTTTACTGTCTTGTACAGGGCTGCCGCTGCTGCCACCCGAAAGCGCGATTTCCATCTGGATCCATTTATCGTTATTGCGTACACGATGGATGACCCCCTTCGTAACCTTATACGCTCCACCCGGGTAACCTGTGGTACTAACCGGGTCCCCTACCGTAACAGCATCGCTGTCGCCAAGCAGAGAGGGGGTGCCGTCTTCACCTATAATCTTTAAGATAGCGAGATCATTTTTCACATCAAACGCCGTGACACCTTCTACAGTCCAGATTTTCTTTTTGTCAGCGGATTTTATGAAGATGGGGCCAGGGTGCGCGACGACGTGAATATTCGTTGCGATTTTATCAGGTTCCACAAAAAATCCGCTCGCAGCCCCATGTCTACCTTCTACACGGACGACAGTAAAACGGCTTCCTGCTTCAAGTGTTGAACCGACCACGGGACCTTCAGCAACCTGTTGGGGAGATCGCGCGCATGAAAACAGAACTACTATAGTTAGCAAACTGAGTAAAGATATTCTGCTCGCTTTCATACAATGGAACCTTAGAAGATAAAGGGAAGGATACTGCTATAGATATATTTCACCATAGGTATAGTGTTAGAAGCACATTAGGAGGCGTACAGTTTGGATATCTACTCGTTTTATTACAAGATCAAGGGACCTCCTCGGCTTTTAGGAACAATAGACCCTCTGAGGTGGGTCCTGCGGAGTATTTGACGGGTGCCATCTATGGAAACACATTCAATCTGGTAATAGTAGACGACATTCGGTTTTGCGGTCTTGTCGGTGTAGGTATAGATCTGCCTTTTGTCGGTTGTGCCTGCGCCGGGGATCATGGCGATGATCTTGAACTCACCGTCTCTGGTGCTGCTTCGTTTGATGTGGAAGCCTGCGTTGTTCATCTCAGCTTCGGTTATCCATTTGATAACGACTTCACCGGTGGATTTTTTTCGCTCGGGACGAAACTTCGAGAGTTTCACAAGCAAATGTGAGGGACCCACAAGTAAAGGTTCACGCGTACGATACCCCGGCGTGCCATGATCGCTGCTGTGCCCGTAGTAGGTGGTATGCCGTGTTATATACTGGGTACCTTTTTTGCCGGTAAGTTCCCATCCGTCTGCTGCCGTGCCATCACCATCATACGGCTCTCCCGTTGCGTTGATACCTTCATACGCTCGGGTAATAGAACTCCGTTGGTTTCCCTCAATAAGCGGAAGTTTCCATTCGGGCACTGCTTCGAGGTTGCCCGCGGTGTCGCTTACCACCTTGCGAGAGGTTTTCTTTCCAACAGGTGCCTTGAGAGTGATTTTGAAGGCGGTTTGGCTCAAGAGGCGATAGCCGGGTGTGCCGCCAATAAGGTCTTTTAGGATGATAGCATGGTCTGCTGGGATGTCTCCTTTTGCAGTGCCAACGCCTGAGTTGGGTCCCTGCTCAGTCACGAGTAGCAGCACTTGGTTTCTATCAAGGACCTTCGCGCCTAAAGTGAAGGTGACCGTGGTGGCGAGTACGGACTTATCTTCCGGATGGTTCTTAATTGTAACTTCCCATCCTTCAAGGCTGATTTTCCGTTCACTTCTGGTGTGGAGTTCAATCCACTGCGGAAGTTTGTCGGGGTTGGTGGCGTACATAATCTCACTGATGGCGATATCGAACCGTGTCGCTATTGAAACGGTATCATCTTCGTGGGACGATTCCGACGTTTGCGGTTCTATCTTTTGGGGAACGATAATCTCAGGAACCTGTGCCTCGGTAATGCTTTGGATGCTAAATGCTAACATGAGTGTCATAAACACACTAAAAATGAGCCTTCGCGCTATCAAATCTTTCATGAAAAGATACCTCTCTTTATTTTTCTATCTTGATTTTAGCAGATGTTACTATTTATTATATCCTACATCCGTTGTCTCGTCAAGTTTCCCGAAGTTGTAAAACCGAGATGCCGTTGTTTCATTCTCATCTTTAGTTGTGAACTGATTTGCTTTTCTTGAAGAAAGATTTGACATCGCCCCTAAGATATATTATAATACTTAACATACATGAATTCTAAACAGGACTCTCGGATGTTTTATTTTTCGTCTATCACACTGATACATAAAAATTGCCGCTGCGCGTTCATCGGTCTTGGTGCCGTGCTGGTTGGTATTGCCATGTACCGTGCAGTGGTGGGCGAATAATTGAAGAATAAAACGTTTTCTGAGTTATATAATACAACGCCCATTGCTGAACGTCACAAAATACGGTCTCGGCGAGGGTGTTTCTTTTTTAATCGACAATTTAAGCAAGCAAAACCTTAAATGAGGAAAAAAGATGCGTTACGGAGTCGTTCTTTTGATATTCGCAACGATTGCTGCAGTGGACCTGAATGCCGAAGTCAGGAAAGAAATCAGGCCCTTGTTCACCCAAGAAGCAATCGAGATTGACGGACATCTCAACGAGGCAGATTGGGCACAGGCAGAAGTTATTGACGATTTTACCCAACAATCCCCTGATGAAGGACAACCGAGTACCGAACGTACAGAGGTTCGCGTGTTGTACGACACGGAAAGGCTGTATATTGGGTTTGAGTGTTACGACTCCGAACCTGATAAGATTGTTGCGAACGAAATGCGGCGCGACGGGATGCTCTGGCAAAACGACAACGTTTATATCATGCTTGATACTTATGGTGATAAGCGACAATGCTTCTTCTTTCGGACGAATGCACTCGGCGCGCTGTCAGACACTGCTGTCACTGATGGCGGCGAAAACCTCAACGGAAGTTGGGACTGTATCTGGGAAGCTGCGGGACGGCAACACGAAAAAGGGTGGACAGTCGAAATTGCGATTCCGTTTAATCAACTCCGGTTTAAGAAGAAAGATTCGATGGTGTGGGGTGTGAATTTTGGACGTAATATTCAACGTACGAACGAAACAACGCAGTGGATTCAGGTGCCGCGAAGTCAGAGTTGGCCAGGGACATATCATCCGATATATCAAGGTAAACTCACAGGGTTACAAGGTATCGTGTCGCCATCCTATTTTGATGTTAAACCGTATCTCCTCGGCGGTTTGGCGAGGAATTTCGAAGATGGAGACTGGCAGCGGACCACTGAACGCGATGCTGGACTGGATATGAAATACGGTATCACGTCGAATCTAACGTTGGACTTAACACTGAACACCGATTTCGCACAAGTGGAAGCGGACCAGGAAGAGGTCAACCTCACACGATTTAGTCTTTATTTTCCAGAGCGGCGTGATTTTTTTCTTGAGGGTAGTGGACTATTTGCCTTTGGTGCAGGTATCGGAGGTTTCGGGCCACCGCCGTTGTCGATTTTCTATAGTCGTAGCATTGGGATTGAAGATGAAAGGGAGGTCCGGCTGCTCGGTGGCGGTAAACTGACGGGAAAGGTCGGTGCTTACAGTGTAGGTGCGCTCAACATGACGACCGCTGCTTCCGGGGAAATTCCTATGACGAACTTCTCTGTGCTAAGAATGCAACGTGATATTCTTAGCGATTCAACCGTCGGTTTCATTCTCACCAATCGGCAAGGCGACTTCGGTAGCGACTACCATCGCAACGGCGGGATAGACCTGTTTTTTCGACCACACGATCAGTGGCGGATACGAGCGATGACAGTTGGAAGTTGGTCGCCAGATCCAGAAGAACGCGATATGGCGTGGTACTTCTCAAATAACTGGCGAAACAAGCATTTTCGCGTTAATGCTTCCTACCTCGACATCGGTTCCGAATTCACGAGTAAAATGGGGTTCATGCATCGGAGGGATATCCGCTCACTGGTGTTGAACACCAATTACGAAGTTCAAGTCAGCCGGTACGGTATACGAGATGTCGGAGCGGGCTTCTCCGGCAGTTATTTACTGGATCACGATAATAGGCTCATCGGTTGGGACGTGGGGATCGCAGGAGATATAATTTGGGACTCCGACGATGGGATCAATCTTGATTTCCGACGGTCTTTTGACCGTGTTGATGAATCCTTCAATATCGGTGACGCTGAAATTCCGGTTGGTGCCTACGAGATGAACGAAGTTAGGTTAAATGTTTTCACCGAAAGCAGCCGTCCGTTTGCTGTATTCAGTGGTGTGGATTATGCCGATTATTTTCACGGCAATCGCGTGAGTGTTAACATTGACAGTCAGTGGCGGATGACTTATCAACTCGCGATTGAGACACGATACCAACGCAACTGGATTAACCTGCCCGAAACGGATCTGTTCACGACAAACGTTGTCGGAGCACGTGTGAGTTATGCCCTAAATACCCGTTTCTTTACCAAACTGTACACGCAATGGAACGATAATGCGGAACGGGCAAGCGCGAATTTCTTGCTTAATTACATCTATCGTCCGGGAAGCGATTTTTACCTCGTATACGATCAGTCGTGGGATACATCCGACGGTTTCCAAGCACACAATTGGACAGTGTTGAGTAAATTTACCTACCTTTTCAGTTTATAGTGTGGGCCCATCAAAGCGTAGGATTCATGTATATGTCGGTTCGGTTGAACAGGTGCCAGTGCAAACCCCAAAATTACTGAAGAATATCCTTTTATTTCTACACATTAAAGCGATACTCAGTGAAACTTAACACCTCTTATGTCGTATTATGAAGTTGGGTTTACGCCTTTTTTTAAATTCATACGGCGGCATATTGGATTTGAGGTGCGTTAAGGCCCCCCGTATTAGACTTTTAACCTCGTTCAACCTTCTGAATATCATACGTGCATTCGGTTTTGACATTCCACACTCAACTCGGCTGTAACTGTGGATATCAAAACGAAGCATATTTCCAAAATTTAAGGGAATTCATAGATATGATACAAACAGGGAACTTTGCATGCCACAATATTCACTTAGAGACTGAACGTCTGAAACTGCGGCCCTTTAAGGATACCGATTTTGATACCGCAGTCCAGTTTTACAGAGACCCTGAATTCCTAAATGCAATTGAGGACTCACCACCTGACAAACCGATAACAAAGGAGTATCTCAAAAAGGCGGGTAAATTCATGAGGGATAGCGGATTTCTGTTTGCAATTGTGGAAAAGGCGAGTGGACGCACTATTGGTGAGGTTTGTTTGCAGTGGATGAATTTGGATCGGGCGAAAATTGAAGGCGAAAAAATCATGCGTCTCCCCATCGGGATTTGGGACAAAACCTTGTGGGGTAAAGGCTATGGCAAAGAGGTCGTGCGGCGCTTGATGGCACATGCGTTTGGAAAGCTGAAAATCGATCGGTTCTGTCCAGTGGATGTGCCTGTGGATAACATCCGCTCACAAGCGTTGTGGCGGTCGCTTGGACTAACTGTGTCAAGAGAAGTGGACGACGGAAAGATGTTGGACTTTGAAATCACACGCGCAGCATACGAGAGAACCTATGGAATTGACGCTTGAATAACATTCTGAATTTATAGTAAAACCCGTAATTACCTATACACTGAAAAAATGGCGAGGATACTAAGAAGAAACACCCAGCAAAAACTCCCTCGCCGGCGGTGGTAGGGTATTTGTTCCTTGATGAACTGTAAATTTATTTTCGGATTTTACTATAAACTCCGTCGTCTCTAAGACGCAACCCTCTGAGAATCGACTACTCCCACGGATGCAATATGACTTTACCACATTCTCCGGTCGCCTGTAGTTCCCACGCCTTCTGTACATCACGCATCGGGAAAGTGTGCGTGATAAATGTGTCTAAAACTTCAGGTGAACTTTGGATGACCTGCATTAATTTCGGATAAACACCGAGATTGTAGTGCCAATTCCCGCGTAGGACTAAGCCTTTCCGAATCATGTCCCGACTCGCTGCAAGCGGAAATTCGCCGCCTTCCCCGACGAAAGTAACCTGCCCTTTTCTTTGGGCTGCATCGACCATCAACCGATGTGCCGCCGATGCGCCTGAGCAGTCCACGGCTTTGTCGATCCCAACACCGTCTGTTAAATCCTGAATTTGATCGAGAATATCTTCGTCATTTGGGTTCAAGACGGCTTCCGCGCCTAACTTTTTCGCGAGTTCAGCACGATAGGGGTGACTCTCTACACCGATGACACGTGCACCACGATAATGGGCATTGATAATTCCACCTAACCCGACGGGACCTAAGCCGGTAACCATGACGGTATCCAACGAATTGACTTGCATCTGCTCCATCGCGCCAAACGTCGGTCCGAGTCCACAACATGCCATTCCAGCGTGTTCATAACTGACACCCTCTGGAATTGGAAATAACATATCTTCCATTTTGTGCATATACTGTGCATAGGTTGCCGAAGCCACATCTGTGCCGACAAGTTCCCCTATACTTGGACGACGACCTCTCATACAGTGGATATGTTCACCGATGACACACATCTGACATTTACCACAGGCGTTCTGTGGTTGCACCACTACACGGTCCCCTACTTGGACACGACCGGGTTGTGCGACTTCGACGACTTCGCCAGCGGCTTCGTGGCCAAAACTTTCACCCGTGCCACCATGTATGAACCCTTTATACTCCGTACACATCGGGACGGCATGGATTTTGACGACAGCGACATCCCCTGCTGCCTTAGGATCCGGTTTCTCAACTACGCCGCCTTTTTGATCACCAAACATTGCTGCTACTTCCATATCTATTTTGTCCAAACTTCGGATACCTGACAAGGCAGGATTTTGCCGCGAAGAGAATGGACTTACCTCCTTGAAAAATGTGTTAATACCATAGCATATACAATCAAAATCATCAACGGAAAATTAATGCAATCCACGCTGTCTTTTTTGACAAATTCTGCGCAATATGGTATTATTCTAACAAAGCCCAGGTTGTTACCTAAAGGATTATAGGTAGCCTCAGCAGAGACATTCAATTGTCCAATAAATGTCCGATAATGTCCAATAATTTCAATCTGCTCCTTGATGCCTTCTTACAGTAGCGTCTAAAGGATGCCCTATTTTGTGTAGTGCCTTCTTTACGTTTTGTAGAAAACTCCGTCAGTATAGTATTGCTCAGATTGGCACAGAACTTGCTACTTAAAGTTCAACGCCAATTGCTTCCACCATAAAAGTTATGGGTGGCAAGTTGAATTATGTTAGCACTATTTCAATAGGAGCAATCACAATGAAAAGCGGAATCTACCTTACGGCATTTACGATAATCATCGGTGTTTTCTCGCTAAATACGGCACCGGCATCTATTGTAACAGATGGACTTGTAAGTTATTGGACCTTTGATAAAGGTTCCATTGTTAATAAAAATGTAAAAGATGTTTGGGGTGACAACAACGGTAAGATCATTGGGAATCCTAAAGTTGTTCCCGGTCAGGTAGGAGATGCACTTGAATTTGACGGTGCTGGCGATTTTGTAAACCTAACCACGCTTGGAGATTTTGGCAGACAGATTGGTACATCTTCGTTTGAAGCATGGATCAAAACTACTAACAAGACTGATTGGATGACTCTCATCAATACGCATGGCGCGGAATGTCCTTATTGGGGGATAGAACTCAACGGGACTCATAAAAGAGATGCACTTGAGATTAATGAGGGAACTCTTTATGATCACTTTAGCGTTGGAGGTGCAAGAGGATGTGGCACCGTTAGTGGTGGAGGTGGTGTGGTTATCTTTGATGGAGAATGGCATCACATTGTTTATACAAATGACTCTATGCTAAATGAAGGAGTCGGCGTAAATGGTACAATAATTATCTATATAGACGGTGTGTCCATTTCTACGAGCCTCCATGAATTTTGGGGGAACAGAGCATTTTCGCCATTTACAGCACCTGTAACCCTTGGTGCGAGAAAATTTCCTGGAAAATCAACAAGTCACTTCATGGGTATGATTGATGAAGTCCGTTTTTACGAGCGTCCGCTCACAGCGGGTGAGGTGATCCAGAATTTTGAAGCAAGAACGGCTTACAAGATTGAACCTGCAGGAAAATTGCCAACAGTGTGGGGCGCATTGAAAACAAAATTTTAGCGTTACAGACGTTCAAAATGTTGAAAAAGGAAGTTTAGAAAGGAAAAGATGACATCTGAACAGACAGGTTTGACACCTGGAGAAAAAAGATTCTATCGAGAGAACGGGTATCTCATCCTTGAAAGCGTCTTCGCTGTAGATGAATGCCAAAGCTTCGTTGAACACCTTGAAGACCTCCACGCAGGACGTAAACAGCTTGACGGGTTCTTTCAGCAGGACAAGTACGGATCTCGTACGTTCAATCAGCATCTCTACGACCCGCGCGTATTGGATTTACTTATCGATGTCCGCTTACATAATCCGCTTGTGGACTGTTTTGGAGACGAACCGGAGGGTGTCCAGACGATGCATTTTTATGAAGGGTCGGAGCATCCGTTTCACCAAGATCAATATTATTTACCGGATTGTATGTCAGCGTGGATTGCGATGGTCAAGGTAGATGAGAACAACGGGCCGCTCATCGTCCAGCCCGGTTCAAATAGGGGGCGGTTAATCACGAAAAGTGATGTGCCTATGACGCTACTGCCCGGAGAAACATACGAGTTGCAACAGCACAACCGCTATTTTCCAGCCGTTGAACAGCTCGTTCGCGAAAACGGCACCGAAGTAATTGAGGTTATGGTGAACCCAGGAGATGTCATCCTGTTTGACGGGAAACTAATTCACGGTGGCGCGAAAATTTTGAAACCCGGCACCCGTAGGCATGCGTTGGCGTGTCACTATATCCCCTACCATTCCGAAAACTGGGAACGGGATTGGCCTCGCATTTCATTTGACGGCAGTCGGCGGATTCATTATCACTAAATCAAGAAACTTATGTGGTAGAGAGAATAGAAAAATGATATACTTGTTTAAGTCAGCGCAATACATAAAATTGAATGAAAATGCAGCGATTTGCGATGAGATATATCAAATCAAAGTGCTACTTTTAAATAATAGCAAACTACGGTATTTCTGATAATACATTTTGGAAATCTGAAAGTTCCACCGAAACAAGGAGCAGAGACAATGCGATACTTATTGATTTTCGGGATCGGTTTAATCTTAATAAGCGGTTATTGCCTGTCGGTGTCTGCACAGGAAGCAGCGCAACCCGCGAAACCTGAAGCACAGGCAGCATCCGCGAAAAAGAAAAAAGAGTTTGAAGATTTTTCTAAAGTCACTGAAGATAGTAAAAGCTACCAAGGTTTCTTTAGGTTCTACGAGAAAAAAGAGAATCTCTATTGCGAAATTCAACCCTCACAATTAGAGCAACCTTTTCTATGTATGATTAGTCTCTCACGCGGTCTGGGCAGAGGGTTTCTCATTTCAGGGATGACGTTGGACGAGTGGCTGCTTGTCTGGCGACGTGTAGGGGACCGTGTGCATCTCGTGCGGAAAAATGTGCGTTTCCGTGCGGATAAAGGGACACCGACCGCGCAGGCGGTTGATTACAGTTATAGCGACTCTGTCCTATTTTCTCTGAAGATTGAGAGTATACATCCGCAACGGCGGAGCCTCTTGGTGAATGTCTCACCTGTCTTTATGTCCGATCTACCACCGATGGCGGGTAGGATCGGCGGCGGTGCCCGATTCGACAAAACGCGTAGCACTTGGGGGACAATCAAGGCGTTCCCGAAGAACGTTGAGCTGCGGGTTCAAGCGGTGTATGCAGCGAGTGGCAGTAGAGAAACAGTTCCTGACAGTCGTGGCATCCAGTTGACCCTGCACTATAGTCTCGCGAAACTTCCAGAAAACAACTATCGCCCTCGATTGGCTGATGACCGTGTCGGGCACTTCATGACAGTGGTTAAAGACTACTCACTCCAAACCAGTGATGCACCCTATGTCCGGTATGTCAACAGGTGGCATTTGGAAAAAGCAGACAAGAAGGCGAAATTCTCACCACCGATGGATCCGATTATCTTCTATATTGAGAAAACAGTGCCACATCGTTTCCGTCCTTACATCCGCCAAGGGATTCTGGAATGGAATAAGGCATTTGAAAAGGCAGGTTTTGTTGACGCGATTGAAGCACGGATTCAGCAAGATTATGAGGACTGGGACCCGGAAGATGCCCGCTATAACACAATTCGCTGGGTCGTTGACGCAGGTTTCGCTATTGGTCCCTCTCGCGTGAATCCATTGACGGGTCAGATATTGGACGCGGATATCCTTATCAGCGATGTCTTCATCAGATCGTGGCAGCGCGAATATACGACATTCTTTGATGAACTTGATCATGAACGCGATCACCCGATGGATCACGATTCACGGTTCAATTGTCAGATGGCCTCCGGGTTGGCACGCCAGATGGGATTCATGGCGAGCGTCCTACAGGCGCGTGGCGTGGTCGATGAAGACGGCGAGTTGCCGGAAGAGTTTATCGGTCAGGCACTTAAATCGCTAACGATGCACGAAGTCGGACATACGTTGGGATTGCGGCATAACTTTAAAGCGAGCACGATATTTTCGCTCGACGAACTAAATAAGAAAAAAGGTGAAGCCATCCACGGTTCCGTCATGGAATACGATGCTGTGAATATCGCATCCAAAGGGGAGAAGCAGGGGCATTACTACACACCGACCATTGGTCCCTGGGACTATTGGGTGATTGAGTATGCTTATAAATCGATCGATGCAGGCAACCCTGAAGGTGAATTAAAGGCATTAGGCGAAGTCGCTTCCCGTGTCGCAACGCCGGGACTGACGTACGGCACAGACGGCGATGCGTCCACGTATCAGTACAGGGATTTAGATCCGCTGGTTAATCGGTGGGATCTCGGTGCTGATCCGCTTGAATTTGCCAAACAACGTCGCGAGATTGTCGTCGAACTCTGGGACAAGATTGCAGACAAGGTTACAAAAGAGGGAATGGGTTATCAGCGTGTCAGGCGTGCCTTTGGGTCGCTGCTCGGTGAATACGGTTATTCCATGTATCTTGCAAGCCGATATATCGGCGGGCAGTACCACCACCGCGATCACCGTGGCGATGAGAATGGTCGTTTACCGTTTGTACCTGTCCCCGCAGCGAAACAGCGCGAAGCCCTCCAATTCCTCAAAGAACATGCGCTCTCGGACAGTGCTTTCGATTTTCCAGCGGACCTACTCAATAGCCTCGCTGTCACGCGTTGGAGTGATTGGGGTTCAGACAGCTGGAATTCTACACGTCTGGATTATCCCGTGCATAATGTGATTTTAAGCAACCAGACGCGCATCTTGGGACGCTTGCTCTACCCGAACGTCCTCGCACGGATTCAGGACACAGAGTTAAAGTTTCCGAAGGGTGAGGATGCGTTCACATTGCCGGAACTTTTCTCAGGCATTACGGATGCGGTTTGGACAGAACTGGATCGGAATGTCGGAGAAAAACAGTGGTCGAACTCGGATGCGTTCATCTCCAGTTTTCGTCGTGCACTGCAACGTGAACACCTGAAGCAGCTTATCAAACTAGTGTTAGAGGCAGACAGCGGAACGCCTGAAGACGCACGGTCGCTTGCACGTCACCATCTCGGACAGATCAACAGCGAAATACAAGGTGTGCTTCAAAATGCACAAGGTAGACTTGATGATTATAGTTTGGCACACCTCGAAGAATCGCAAGTCCGGGTCGCGAAGGCGTTAGATGCCAGTTTCCAAGTCCAGAGACGATGAAGACTCATCCATTTTTTGGATTTGATTCACTCAGTAGGCGCGCTTCGCAAGCGCGCCTTCAAAGATAGACAGATGAAAACAATATTTGTTATTACCTTATCCTTCCTTTTTGTATCGTTTCCGCCGGATGCCGCTGCTCAAGATTATACCCAACTGAGTTTACCTGAAGGTGCTAAAGCGCGTCTTGGTAAAGGATTCATAGAGAATATCGCTTATGCGCCGGATGGTAAGACACTGGCAGTGGCAACTGGTGCAGGGATTTGGCTCTATGACACGTATACGGGTACCGAAGTCGCGCTTCTCAGAGGCGATATAGGTTTAATCCGCGCTGTTGCATTTTCACCCGATGGGACGACCCTTGCAAGTGGCGGAGGTTTCAGAGAAGATTACACAATTCGGTTGTGGGATAGCAGCACAAAAGAACAGAAAGCGCTCCTTTCTGGGCATACCTCTAATGTGCGTTCCTTAGCGTTCTCTCCAGACGGAGGGACACTCGCGAGTGGGAGTAGTGATGGGACGGTTCGATTGTGGGATACTATGAACGAGCAACTGAAACGAACGCTTTCCGGTCATACAAGTGCAGTCCATTCAGTTGCGTTTTCTCCAGATAGTAAAACAGTCGCGAGTGGGAGTTCGGACCAAACGATTCGGTTGTGGGATGTTGACACCGGAGAACATAAAGATACCTTTTTAGGGCATACGAATAAGGTTAATTCAGTTGCATTCTCACCCGACGGTAAAATGCTGGCGAGTGGCGGTGACGATCTGAGCATTAGGTTCTGGGATATTAAAACGGGACAATACAAACCGACACTTGCTGGGCACGCCGGCGGTGTGGAGGCTGTCGCTTTTTCGCCAGATGGTCGCATACTCGCGAGCAGCGGTGGTGACAAAACGGTCCGATTGTGGGACGCACACACGGGACAGCAGGAACAGGCGTTTTCTGGGCATACAGATAAAGTCTATTCGATTGCATTTTCTTCCGATGGAAAAACGCTTGTAAGCGCGAGTTGGGACGAGACGGTTCGGTTGTGGAATGTTGGCACCGGCCAACATAAAGCTACTATTTCTGGGTATACAGGATCTGTCTCTGCTTTGGCTTTCTCACCAAATGGAAAAACGTTAGCGAGTGGATGTCACGACGCGATTTGGTTATGGGACGTAGATGCCAGACAGCACAAGTTGACGCTTGAGGGATATAGAAGTGGTATAACTTCTGTGGTATATTCATCGGACAATCGTACAGTCGCGAGTGGAAGTTGGGACGGTATGATCCAATTGTGGGATACGGAGACCGGAAAACACAAGTTGACACTTGAAGGACATACGGGTGATATCCGATCCATAATGTTTTCGCCAGAAGGTTGGACCCTGGCGAGCGGGAGTAATGACGGAACCGTCCGTTTGTGGCATGTGAATACGGGAAAACAGATTCAGACGCTTCTCGGACATGAGGAATCTGTTTACTCTGTAGCCTATTCACCAGATGGACAAACGCTCGCGAGTGGAAGCAGTGATGGAACAATCCGATTCTGGCATACAGTGACTGGAGCATACAAATCGACCCTTTCAGAGCATACAGATACTGTCGTCTCAATAGCGTAAGCTCCGGATGGAAAGACACTCGCAAGTGGAGGTTCGGGTGTCCAATTATGGGATATAAAAACAAAACAACATAAAGAGATATTAGGACAGAATATAGATCTTATGATGCTTTTCGTAGCATACTCCCCAAAAGGTGATATCCTTGCCATTGGAGGCGAAGATGGAAATATTCGGTTGTGGGATACAAAGATGGAAGTAAATAAACAAATACTTGAAGGACACACACTGCCTGTTAAGTCAGTTGTATTCTCCCCGGATGGTCGCACACTTGCCAGCAGCAGCGATGACGGAACAATTCTGCTGTGGGAAGTTCAATAAAGGAGAATAGAGACAATAGATGGAAATAGTTCAATATACTCCTGATATGCAAGCACCCGTAACACAATTTTACAATCGTCTGACCGCTGACGTACCGCACTGCTATCCGGTGAAAGCGGAAGAGTTTGCTACTGCGATACGCGGGGTTACCACTGGTGAAGCCGATAAAAAGGAGGGTGGCGTTGATTCCGAAGCTGCCTTTGTTGTAATGGTGAACGGTGCTGTGCAGGCGTTTATTCACGTTGGGATCGAGAGAGAAGAAAGAGTAGATGGTGTCATTCGGTTTTTGGGCTACGAACGTGGTGCCCGGCGTGCTGGACAAGCCGTGCTTGAAAAAGCGGAAGCCTATCTGAAAACTTATGACATTTCCCATATCTCCGCCTTTTGGCAAGATTATCGGTATCGTTTCTATCATTTTGAACACGCCTATCTATCGGATGCCTTGGATCAGGTGCAAGCACTCTTGGGGTTCAACGGATACAAACGTTCTGAAGGCGAGGTTTTTCTGGATTGGGAGAACTATTCTGTCACGCCGGTCCCTTCAAGTCTACCCGTAACGCTTTCTACCGACTGGAAGGATGGACGTGGACAACTCCCCAACTGCACCGTGCGTGCCCACCAAAACAGTGAAGAGGTCGGCATCTGTGAATCCGTCTGCGGGGGTGAATTTTCAAGTCATCCTGATGCACAAGACTGGCTTCATACGGTCTGGCTCGGTGTTGAAGACGAGTTTCGGGGACAAGGGTTAGGACGCTACCTACTCCAATACGCCCTTCAAGAGATGCAGAAAATCGGATACCGGCACGCAGCGATTAGTACTGCCTGGGATAACCACCGCGCCTTCCTCTTTTACAGCAACTGCGGTTATCGGACTGTAGATTGGACATACGAGTTCGTCAGAAACCTCTCCGAAACGTCAACACACAAATGGTAATCCGTGATTTCGATACCATAAGCATCAGAACATGGACATGCCGGGAACATCTATCTCGCCGCGTATGACTTCAAGGGTGGTGTGTAATAGGTTGAGTCGCGCACGGATAACGCCAGGGATGGCTTCAATATCGCTCAGCATTGGGGCGATATCAACGCACTCTCCGATCTCTATAACTACAAAATCGGAGAATGAATTTAAGGTTTTCGGTGTATATCCTTTACTAACAAAGAACGCATTCACGGCTTTCACAGGCGTAGGCTCTGTTGTGTGCATCCAATCATACTGTATCAGCACCACGCCGAACTCATATAACGATCCGTCTTCCATCTTGCCGACATCAACTATTGCACGCCTAACCGATGGCATATCTCTATCCGCTTCCTCTTCAATATAATCTAAAGAAGATGCATACAGCAATTCAGAAGTTTTATGGAAAACATGCAAATCTGTCTCCATAACACCTGGGATATTCCCTAATTTTTTTAACATCGGATACGGATCAACGTTCCTGTCGAAAGAAATGACCTCGTAATCTATAATCAAACCTTCAACTTTTGGTGTATACCCGTTTTCAACAAAAAACGCATTCACGGCATCCGAGGGGACACCATCTGTAAGATCAGTTTCTTGTTGCGTTGCTTCGTCGTACCGCACTGCCACCACGCCAAATTCATATAGCATCCCGTTTTCCGCCCTACCGACTTTAATAGTGGCCGGCCCACCCGAATTATCTGGGCAATCTATTAACTTAGGACCACAGCCAATAAGTCCAATTACCGTTCCAAATATTATCGTAAATAACACTGCTTTAATTTTCATTGGCTGTCCTTTATAGATAAGTTTCCCATTGTTATTAGGCATTCATTGCCACTAACATTTCATTCCCTGTTTTTTGGAAATGATATGGAACACGTTCAACCGAGCAAGTAATTCCGTCCTTTTCAAGTTCATTAATAACAGGTGATAAGAAAGGGGAAGGGTTGCTGTTGACATCAACGATGGGAAAAATTCTCACTTCAGTCCCGATACGGAGCAGTTCTCGGACTGCATCAAGGTGAAATGCGAGGTCTCTGTTGGCTGAGTAGAAAAAGAGGAGATGCGCGGAAAGCACGAGGTCAAAATGACCGTCTGGGAAAGGTAAGTTAGGGAGTGATGCGTCTATGTAGCGTCCTTGTTGCTTGCCGCTCTCGAAATCCTGACAGAATTCGTCCATCGCTCGCATCCTGATTTCTGCTAATTCATCAACAGACGCAAATTTTGTCCAGACGAATTTATCCTCATTTTGACGGGCTTGTGCGATGACATCGGCGTAGGTATCCTGAATTCGCTGGCGCAACTCCGTTTCCGAATACCGATAAACCGGATCCACCGAGACCATCGGCGTGCCACGTTGATGCATCCAGGTATTGAACGACGCGGGACCGTCGCCTACACCCACAATATTCCGCGCCAAGTCGTCCTCAGAAAGGTTGAACATATCAAGGTATTCATCGAAGGATCTACCCCACGGCACGATGTCTTTGTAATGGAAATCCATTATTGCGCAGCCCCGACATTGATTTCCTGCAAAACTGCTGCGGCTCGCTGTGCCAATTCAGTTGTAGCGTCCCGTTTGATCGCCCGATTCAAGTGTATGATGGCGCGTTCATCCCCGTCTTTCGCCAACGCCAATGCTTCCTCAAACCCTTTGTTTCCGTAGCTGAAATCCCTTGGCAGCACCGTCAGGTCATGGTCTTTCCAGTAATACTGAAGTTCATCGGATTCCCAATTGCGGTAGACATCTTCCCACTGAAGGGAGTTAAAGATGTTCAGGTGCGGTTCAAGCATGTGCTCAGCGATCGGGTCATCGACAGCTTGATAGCGGTTGTCGAGCGACACGCGCAGCCGATCCTCGGTCAAATTCGGCAGTGCCTTATGAATCGTCAAAGCAGGGAAAATGAGCGTATCGCCAACTTCGTAGTTCGTGGAATGCCATTCACCGGACAACTCGTCCTCATTAACGCAGAGACTGCCAGCACCGAGCGAAAAGTGGTGCTCCATAACCTTATTGACTTTATGTGAACCGGGCAGGACTGCCAAGCCTCCCAACTCAATTGGGCAATCCCCGACGGGTGCCCAACAGGTATAGGTTTGGAAATTCCCTTGGAAGTGGACGAAGTCTTGGTGTATCGGTGTGGTATGTGCTGTATACTTAGGGAACCAGAGACGCGCAATCTTCTGTGGATGCGGTAGCACCTCTCTACCGACAATTTTCTCCACCATATCCACGACTTCGTGCCAGTGTCCGGAACGGTGGAACGCTTGTAATTTATAGACTTCGTGGTATACATCCGTGTATTCGGGATCGCCTTCGGTACACTGGGTAGAAATATCGGCGATGCCGTCCATCGGGTTGGTCCCCGCGACGAGCCAACCACCTTTTTGCATTGTTGTTAGCATCTCTCGCCGCAATGCCCAGAGTTTGTCAGGATCTTGCAGCTGCTTGAAGAAGAGATACCCCTCTTCCGAAATCCGGTGACGCAATTCTTCCGGATCATTCATCGCATCATTTGAGACGCGAAGTTCTTTTAATGTCTGCATCTGACTTTCTCCTTGTATCTATCCGTGCTCGTCTCCGTTCTGTGACGGAGGCGGTTCATTGAAGGGGATGCCTTTCGCCTCGGCTGCGAGTCTGCGTTTATTCCAAGCGTCAATGGCTTGGTATGCTTCTGCACGCCCCTGTTCAATACCTTGTTCAATACCTTGTTCTTTGGCTTTTTCAAGGCTTTGTGCATGTTCAGCCCGCCACTCGTTAAAACGTCTTAACATGATATCCGCTCCTTCTTTGAAGATAATAAACGCAATTGCGGTTCGATTAAACGTCGGGGACATTGCATCTAACTTTCCTAACATCTCCAACATACCATTCCATCCGGTGATAAGTTCGTGGAGACATATTCCAATAATGTAAAGAAGTCCTAATACTGTATAGGTAATGATTGCACTTTCCGCGTCTCGGACAGTGAATAAGGATCCCCGTTTTTTTTCCATAGACCGCCTTCTATGTTTTTCTTTCTATTTGGGTCGCAACTTTGGATATTTATAATATAACACATACGTAATGAAAAATTCAATTTTTTAACAGCTATCGGCGGTCAGTAGTCCGTTAAACCTATGTCTTCTAATTTATTGTCCTCTATTTTTCCCAAGCCAATCAATGGCGAAGTCAACGACAGCGCGTTGTGGCATGAGTTGGCAGTTTGCGATGCCGACCTTGCCACGCTGAACTACCTTGCCAGCATCAGAACGCAGAAAATCTTCGCCAAGGCGATCAAAATCTGAATCGTCTACGTCAATATCTTCAAAGGTAGTCCATGACCTTGAACCCGCCTGTGAGATCGGGGCACCGTCCTGTACAATGCGTTTGGTTGGGAAGTCCGCTCGGTATTCTGCGAGGTGTATGGACGTATTGCTTGAATGCCCGACACCGAGGAGCAGGACAGAACCGTGTAAATCGTAGATTCTGGCAAGTGGTGAGTGTTCACCCATGCCGTAAGCCAAGGAGTGGTTGTCTATGATGTCTGATGCTTGATGACCGCGGGCAGAAAACGAACTCTGTGGATGTGCACTGCGGAGAACTCCGCTCTGTTTTCGGAAGGTTTCAGCAATTTTGCCCATTGAACGGGTAGGCGTTAAATCGGGATCGTAGGCAGGCATCGTCTCGCGTATTGTTTGCCACCACGATTCGGGGACAGGCGGATTTTCCCACTGACTCGGATCGCTGAGGTCGGTTGAATGGGTCGGCACCACAAGTGTACCAGTCTTACCTAAGACCTCTTGAAGTGCAATGATGACTGCGACAGCACCGCCGCAGACCCATCCCATAGCGCTCAATGATGAATGGACGAGTAAGACCATCCCCTTTTCAATACCGAGTGCCTCAAAATCCGCCTGCAGCGATTCCACTGTGGCGAGTGTTTCTGTCTTTTGAACCACTTGACCTTCAGGCATTATCAGTCACCCTTTATTTCGTTCCTATCGCCAGGATATGTGCACTCATGCCGAGTATCGAAGGTTCTGCTTCGACTTTCCGAATTAAATCTAAAACCGCGGCACGCTGTTCAGGATCTGACCAATAATTTTCAACCGACTCAAAAAGCCACGTCGGTCCTTGTACAGCAAGCGTCGCCTGATGTTGAAAACCGGCTTCGACGACTTCAGAATTGAACACTTCTGGACGGTGAAGATACGCATCGGTAAAAAATTCCAAATTCTCCGTTGGGTTCCGATGATAACCCGTTTCGAGGTCGTTTTGAACAATACCTCTGTATATAGAGTCGCCCAATCGGTCCTTGCGGAAAAAATCGAGTAGAGAGGCGAACCGCGAGATACCGGCAGCAACCATAACGCCCCCATTTCGCAAGACACGATGTGCTTCTTTCAATGCCAGCAGTCGTTCACTTTTATCAACCAGATGATAGAGCGGTCCCAATAGCAGAACAGCATCCACAGAGGCTGACGAAAAACGGAGTGTCCGCGCGTCGCCAAGCGATATACTGGCAATCGGGTGTTCTGGTTGTTGATTTGAAGCTTTTTTTGCCTGTTCAATATGTAAATCTACTGGATCAACGAGATGGACCTCATAGCCTGCCTTTGCTAACCAACAGGCATACGGACCCGACCCACCACCGATGTCCAAAACGACTGCGGGCGGTTCGGGTAAATAGCGCGTGATAATTTCTTGGGTACGCGCAAATTCTATCTGTCCCCTGACATCCTTTGTAAGTCTTTTAGATTCTTGCGTCTGTCTATAGAACGAAAGAATCTCATCCGAAAATTGATACAACCAAGAAACCCCCTATAAGAAACACCCCAGCAAAAACACCCCTTATCAGGGGGACTTGCAACATATTCCGAAACCGATTATCGGGTCTTTTTCACCCATGCCCATGTTGTTGTCAGTTTATCTCCCGGTTCAACAGCAAGTGGCGTGAGGTCAAGGTCTTTGGTGACATCAATATAGTTCGGCTTTCCGAACCCACCCTTGCCATCGTTTCCGTTTTTGGTATTATCGTTGGCGTTGCCTTCATCAAAAGTGTAGTGTGCGTTCAAGCCGTTTTCATCGCCGTTGAGCACCTTCATCATGAATTCATTAATCTCTTCTTCGGTCCGAGCGACTTCCCAGATACGGACTTCATCGATGGAACCTGTGCAGAACCAATTTTGGCTATCGCCGACCCCGATATACAGCGAAGCCTCAGTTGCTGCTAATTCCTTTGCTTCAAAAGCGAGGGCACCCTTTTCATTGCCATCAATATAGGTGCGCATCTCTTTACCGTCCCAGACCCCTGCGACATGCTGCCATTCATTCGGCTTCAATCCAGGGACATCAAGAATTTTTGTGCCGGGCCAGAGGACAAACCGTAATCCGTTTCCATTTTGGACAATCTCTGGAAAGATGTAATCCCTTTTGCCCCCCAGTCCTTTGCGAGGCATTCACCGACAGGCTTACTCATATTCATCCAGGCTTCTATCGTTATCGCATCTTTGGGATTCAAGCTGTCACTGTTTGGGACTTCGATAGCGGTTTTGCCATCTAATTCGAGTGCCATATTTTTCGCCCCAAGTGTGCCGGGTATTACCAAACCGATAACGAGTATTATAAAAAACAGAACTTTCATGGTGTTCCCCCTAAATCGTTAATCTTGATTAGCAATCGTTTATTTCTGGGTCCGGCTTACGTCCACCTATGATGCCAAATCGTCGAGCATCTGGCGGATGTTGTGTTCACCGCTATCAATAAACAGTGGCGCTAAGGGACCTCTACCGTGTAAGGTTTGAAGTAAGGTATCAATCTGTATCATACGCTGTTGCGGCGTGTAGCATCTGAGCCATCTTTTAATGAATTCACGCGCCGGTCTCGGATTGCCGGTTCTCAATGAACGGGCACTTTTCCGCCACGCCTGCCATCTGAAAGTATATCCGCAATCCGGACATTCGAGTTTTTCATCTTTCTTTTTTAGATGCTTGCGGTAATCTCGCCAGCGGCGTTTGTAACCGCAGATTGTACACTCGATATTGCCGTGCTGATGGCGCGCGACCGCTTGGCACTTAGGGCATTGCAGTTCGGGGTTAGATTGTCGACCTCTGGTAGCCCGAATTTTAGGGACCGCAGGTCTACGGACGAGGTTAAGACAGTGTGGACACGGTAGGCGGACACGGGTTCTCACAGACTGATTATAGGCTTCCTGAGACCAAGTTTTGCCACAGGTACACGCTAATTCGTCTGCTTTTTGCAAAACCTCACGACATTCAAAGCATCGCGGCGTGTTACGGAGAGTCTGTCGGCAATCTTGCCAGAGTAACCGTTCGCCGCAGTGTGTACAGCGAAACCAATGCTCGTGCGTTCCCCCTTCACCGGTACTAAAGAGCGGGTCAATCCGTCGCGTTATTTTCGTGTTACACTTTGGACAAGGCACCCGTCCTTCTCGGAAAACATCGGCAACTTTGGCAATATCCATACAACGCGCGTAAAGTTCCCAACCGACATCGTGTAACAATAAATCATCATAGATGCCGAGCCGAGTGTATCGGTAAAGCCGACGGATTTTGATGGGTTTTACACGCGGTGACCAGTCCATAGTGATTCTGTCATTTCCTTTTGTAATACATTTTCCACAATGAACGCCAAGTTATCAAGATGAATGCAACGCCATGAATTCATCGACTCCAAGATGCGCTTGCCTGATAATACCCCGTAAGGTCCCTTTATCAAGTTCCTTGTGAGCAGGCACAACGACCTGTGCAAACGGATCATCACGCCGCAAAATCAGATGACTACCCCGCTGCCGCTTTAGATAAAAGCCAACTTTGGCAAGCGTTTTCATACACTCCTGCCCTGAGATTCGCGGTAACCGACTCATACAACTAACAGTAATGCCTCAAAGTGCTCGTCAGGAACCGGCAGCCCATCCTCTTTCAGTGCTATAATATATCCATCAATCGCCTCTTTGATATTGTTGATGAGCTCTTGTTTCGTTTCAGCTTGACTGATGCAACCAGGTAGACTGGGACATTCTGCAACCCAATAGCCATTCTCACCCGGATAAATCACGACTTGTCTCATTGCTAGCCTCCATTAAAAAAAAGTTCAAATAGGATTGAAATCACTAAACCTCTCTATCCATTCTACAGGTTACGCAGGAATTTGAACGACCTCTCCGGTTTCAACGCTACGGCTAATCGCCTCCAAAACGCGCATGTTCTGGTAGGCATCTTCGAGGCTTGAATGGGGTTGTGTCCCAGCTTTCAACGACTGTGCCCAATGCTGCATCTCTTCGAGGTAACCGGGCCTGCCGATACCGTGGTATGCCGTGTTGAGATCCCATTCTTCAGTGGGTGTATCGGCATAACCGCCGCCGAAGCCGAGCCATGTCGGATTACGATAAAGGCGTAACTTACGCGTCTCCAACACCTGAATCGCTTGATTGCCGGTGCCTTTGACGAAAACCATCGCTTCTAAAACCGGGCCCGTGCCGAGTGTCATCGTGCCCATGCCGCCGTTCTCGTAACGTAGATTAACAGAGATTGAGACCGTACTGGATACTGCGTCAACTGTGCCTGTCGCGTAGACCTCGCTGACCTGCCCCATAAAGAAACGCATACAATCGGTCGGATGAATCACTTGATCGAGCATGAAGGGCCACGCAAAAGGCGATCCTGCGTCTTGAAGCCGCGGCCCCGGAGCGAGGTATCGGGTATGGTATTGACAGGCTTCACCGAACGCATCTTCGTCCATCAACTGTTTGGCAATCTGATGTGCGGGTGCATGTCGCCACATTGTACCGACCATACCTGTTTTGCCAGTCTCAATGGACGCATCAACGAGCATCTTTGCGCCTTCAGCGGTGGTCGCGGGCGGTTTTTCGGTGTAGATGTGATACCCTTGCTTGAGGCATTCAATACCGATGTCGCGATGCAGTTTGTCCTCCGGTCTACCCACGACAGCCACGGCGTAGAGGTCTTCATTTTTGAACATCTCGTTGTAATCGGTGTAATGACGAAGCGCGCCAAACCTTCGAGCGTTCGATGCTGCTTTCTCTTCAACGAGGTCGCAAGTGGCAACAAATTCAAATTCTGGTATCATCGGTATGCACTGTTGCAATTGCGTGGACATAGGGCCACAACCGATAAATGCGATTCGGATTTTGTCCATAGTGTCTTCTCTCCTTCGCGTTTAGGAATGAGGTTCCTACTCAAAAAGTTGTGTAACTTGACAAGAGAACCCCGGCACAACATCCTCACCTGTGAGCGTGTCGTTGGCGGTGAACACTTTAATGTCTGTTACGGAACGATACACTGTCACCGTCTTCATGACAGATTCAACAACCCATACCATCTGGGTCCCCGCTTTTAGATAGGCTTGTATCTTTTCGGCAACGCGCCAATGAATATCTGTGGGTGAGAGCACTTCAACAGCGAAATCAGGTGGAATTGGGGAGCCTTTGCTTTCATCTTCAGGCAAGCGTGCTGTAGAAATAAACGCGACATCCGGTTTCATTCCGCGTTCTCCTACCTGAAATCCCGCTTCTACATACACCTCACCCAAATCATTTTCACTGACATGCGTGAACAAATAATGTGTGATTCTTGCACTAATTTTAGCGTGTCCGAGTGACGGTGCTGCCATGGGGACTAATTCTCCTTTAGCGTATTCATACCCTTCTATATCGCTTGCCAGAAATTCCTCCAGGGTCATGGTGGTGTGTTCCGGTAAGGGTATTTCTTGAGCGACTCGGGAGACTTCGTGTACATTCATTTTTCATTCCTCTCCAATGCGTTTGCCAACGCATTAAAATCAGTGGCGACAAGGTCAGACGGATGTGCATTTACTTCTCGAACGCTGCTGGGTCCATATTCCAAAGGACGCGGCACGAGTGCTGTCTGAAAACCGACAGCCTGTGAGGCGCGAAGATCGCCAGGGTGCGCGGCGACCATCATAACTTCATTTGGTGATAAACCGAGCAACGCAGCGGCGGTTTCGTAAACTTCGGGATCCGGTTTGTAATGCCGTGTTAACTCGGCAGATAAGATACAATCCCACGGCAGTCCTGCGAATTTTGCCATGTTCGTCAATAGTGCAATGTTGCCGTTAGAGAGTGTTGCGACGATATACCGCTTTCGCAGCCGTTTTAATCCGCTGACAGCGTCGGGCCACGGTTTGAGTCGATGCCAGCCTCGGTTTAGATGATCTTTATCGGCTTCACTCAAGCCGACGATTTTGAATTCGTCAAGCAGACGCTCCAAGATAAGTCGGTGCAGCGCATCAATGTTCTGCCATGGTAATTCGCCACGCCGAACCTTGTCCATTGCGGGTCCATATCCGGCACGCCATTTCAAGGCGAACTGCGCCCAATCGATATCAATACCGTGGGTATCGCCAAGTTTTTCGCCTTCGGCAACGATTGAACTGTACCAGTCCACAACTGTCCCGAAGACATCAAAGGTGAGTGCTTTGATTTTGGAACGTGCGTTTTGCATGGTTTTATATCCTTCCGATTCGCGTTCGCTTAAATTTGCCAAGAAGGGGTCTCATTTCTTTTTTTACCCTAATTCACATCATACACTAACCTGTTCTGATTGTCCATTGAATTTAGAGATTTACAGTTGTCAGTTGGCTAAGAATAGCATATCCGATTTCGTTGTGAAAATCCACTAAAAAAGCACTCTGACGCAGGGGTGTACGCCAGAGTGCGAAACGGTTTAGACATGTGAAGTCCAAAGCCTTCGATATTATAAGTTTGCTCTATAGGGTGCTAAAAATTTCCGGAGTTGTTGAATCGCTGCGTTTTTTCGTGAGGCAACGGTACCAATCGGACATTCAAGGATAGTCGCGACCTCCTGATACGACATTCCCTGAACTTCTGTCAAGCGGAACACCACTTGATGTTCCTTTGATAACTTAGCGATTGCGGTCTGAATCGCCTCGTAAGTTTCTTTGGCAATGATTAGTCCCTCCGGGGAGTAACGTGTATCCGCTATAGCAACAGTAATTGGGGGAGAGTATTCATCATCATCTCCGTAATGTGTATCCAATGATTCAACCTGAGGGTTCCTCTGCTCTTTCGCCAACTGTTTCAAACAGACGTTCTTGGCGATATGGTAAAGAAATGTTCTAAATTTGGCAATGGGTCGGTACGATGGGACGCAGCACCATAACCGTAAGAATGTTTCCTGACAGAGGTCTTCCGCAAGTGTTCGATTTTTGACAAACCGATAGATAAAGTTTAAAGTGTTTGTATAATGCCGTTCGGTTAAAATTCGGAATGCGTCTCTGTTTCCATCCTTGACAGAGAGCATCAACTGCTCGTCAGTGTGTATCATGCTTGTCTCCTCAAACGAGGAGCGTTTCAAGCGAAGGCGCGTAACCCTCCTTCCATTCCAAGGTATAGGAAGCTGCCTGCTTGTTCGCTCCTTGGCCTGTGCCTTCTCCATAATCGAGTCGTAGTCCAACAACGGTGCACGTCGGCAGTTTTAGATGCCCGTGCCTTTCTTGAGGTGCGCTCTCCTAAAGCGCAATCCCTATTGTTACCTCTACTACCGCTATTCCATACACTCTTGCCAACCGCCCAAATCTGAGACGGTGCCGTTGTTAAACACAAAACACTTTGATACATTACTATAACCCTCCTATTAGGTTAGTCATTAGACAGGGGTGATATTTAATCCCCTTTTTTCTGAGTATAAAAAAACTCTTAATAGTTTAATCCATACATTTTGAAACAATTCATTTAAAATTGAAAAAAAATTATATTTTTATTTTTAACCTTGGTTTTCCTTACATCACTGCTGGCTGGAACGGCTCTAATGGCAATGAAGGCTGCCCGCTCGTGATCAGTTCAGCAACAAGCTGCCCTGTGATCGGCGCGAGCAGTATACCATTTTTGAAATGTCCGGATGCCAAGACGACGTTATCATACCCGGGCAGATAGCCGAGAAGCGGACCTTTTTTTGTATAAGGACGCAAACCTGCCCACGTTTGCACGAAAGTACTGCGTGTAAGTTGGGGGGCAATGGCGATTCCAGCGTCAATCATCTGCTTCGCACCGTCTACGGTCGCGGTTTTGTCGTAGCCGACGTATTCCACAGTCGCACCGAGTAGAATTTTGCCATCTGCTCTCGGTACGATGTAGATACCCAACCCATCAATAATGTGCTGAAAAGGCGGCGGCATCGCTTCAACGAGAACAATCTGTCCTTTCGCAGGTTCAATCTGTATCGGAACATCAAGTTGCGCCATCAATGCCCCTGCCCAGCACCCGGCAGCAATCACGAAGGTGTCAGCGTACAAGGTTTCGCCATTCACGACGACACCGATGACGCGTTCGCTCTCTCGGATAAAATTAGTGGCGGGATTGCCCAATTGGAATTTCGCACCGAGTTTCGCAGCCCCCTTTGCAAGTGCTGTCACCATCTTCGGATTACGCACTTGGGCATCTTCAGGAAACAACACTGCCCCAACAATAGATTTTGAGAGGGTCGGTTCTAATTGCCACGCCTGCTCAGCAGTCAAGACTTCGGTTGAAAAGCCGCGTTTTACGCGCCGGTCTGCGAGTCCAATTAACCCTGCGGCTTCAGTTTCGTTGAAAAAAACCGACAGTGTGCCAGACTGAATGAATTCAATATCTATCTGAGTTTCTGCTCGAAGTTCTTCTGCTAACGTCGGGTAAAGGGCGAGGCTCGCGCGGCATAGTGTCGGATACGGTTCATGGGTTGAGGCGTGTGAGATCAGAATCCCTGCACCAGCCCAAGAGGCTTCTGTACCAACAGCTGGTGCTTTGTCAATCAGCAGCGGTTTTACGCCGCGTTTGGCAAGATTGTAAGCGATTGCACATCCGATAATCCCCCCGCCGATAACAATGACATCCGCATGATTTCGGTTCAAGTTGTCCTCCACTTTATCAGAAAATCGCAACAACTACAAGTTACAGATAGTTTAGCACATTAGTTGGTCGTTTGTCAATCTGGCTTAAGGCGTTCAATTGTCACGCATCATTCTTGTAGGAGGGGTTTGTAACCCCGATTCCTGCGGATAGCTACGCATATCTATACCCGATAATGCACTCAGAAAACCGAAACTGAATGGCTCTGAGGCATTTATAGTAAAGCCCCTAATTACTTGAACACCGAAAGAATGGCGGGGTTAAAAACCCCGCCTGCAAGAAACAAGGGTTCTGTGTTTCCGAGAGTGTTCACATATCTTCGGGCTTTACTATAAATGTCAGTCGTCCGTTGTCTGAATTACGGATCGCACGGATTAGTTTTCGGTATTGTGTAGCAACGCTGTTTATACACATTTTTGGATGCACTTTGTAGATTGTCGCTTGAAATTTCAACAAGTTTCGTGTATAATTTTACATATACAAACGGGGTAAAGTGAATCGTTTCAAACTCGGCGGTGGCGGAAAAGTAGCGCGGAACAGAGGCCTCACCCCATAAGAAAGGTTTTAATTAAATGATCCTTGGAAAAGTCACAGGGACAGTCGTCGCGACACAGAAAGATGAAAAGCTCATCGGAAGTAAGTTGATGGTTGTCCAAGATGTGGATCTAAATGGAGAAGTCGACCGAAAATATACAGTTGCTGTGGATGCAGTTGGTGCAGGTATTGGCGAGATTGTTCTCGTCGCAACGGGGAGTTCTGCCCGGCAGACGCATGTTACAGGGAACAAACCGGTCGATGCTGTCATCATGGCGATTGTTGATACTGTAGAGGTCGCTGGAAAAGTTCGGTATCAAAAATAGGAACAGTCCGACGCGCCTACAAAGGAACAAAATGATGGAACGGGAACGGCTCCGTGTTGAAGTGCTTCGCCAGCGCGATGAACTCGCACCGGAAGTTCGTGTTACATTCAGCCAACAGATTGCCGATTCCGTCGTGCGTTGGGTACAAAGTGAGGGTTTCGATGCCGTGATGCTCTACCTGAGTATGCGGAGCGAGGTTGAAACCGACGGTCTTCTTGAAGGATTGCTCCAGACAGGCAAACAGATCTGCGCGCCTGTCGTGGATACAGATCAGAACCGACTGACACCACGGCGAATTCAGGGATCAAAAACCGAGTTAGTCCGTCACCGTTACGGTATGTTGGAACCTAAGCATACATGCCCCATCTTTCCCCTTGCCCAACTTCAACTCATCATTGTTCCCGGCATCGCCTTCGATTGCAAAGGGTATCGCCTCGGATACGGTAAAGGTTTCTACGACAGATTCCTTACAGAGTGTCCACACGCTATCGGCATCGGACTGGCGTATCGGATACAGGTTGTGGAAAACACATTCCCCCAAGCGTGGGATGTACCTGTTCAACACATTTTTACCGAGACCGATAGGATAGATATTTAGTTACTTGGTATCAATGAAGGGTCTTAGTTTTTCGAGCGTCTTTGGACCGATACCTCTGACGTTCTGGAGGGCATCTACACTGGCAAAGTCCCCGTGTTGTGTCCGGTAGTCGATAATCCGTTGTGCCGTCGCTTCACCGATGTTCGGGAGCGTTTGGAGTTCCTCAACAGAAGCAGTATTGATGTTAAGAAGTGCTGGTTTATTTGCGACTGCCTGCTTTGTCGTTCGATTTTGCGGCTGTTCATCCATCGGTACAGCGATCAGATCGGGTTTGCCGAGAAATACCGCGGGTGCGAACCGCCGCACGCCCCAAAAGCCTGCCCCCGCTAAAATTAGGATCACAAGAAAAGTGACGGCTCTCCAATAGTGGCGTTCAACTGCGTTTTCTACGTTGTTCATCTCTATCTGCCTCTTGATGTACAGTTTTCATACCGCGGGTACAGAAATCTCTGGGTGTTTGTGCGACAGCAGCTGATGCCACGCTAACCAAAACGATAAAAAAACGGTGAACGATAATCCCTCTCGGAACATAGTTATTTATCCTCCACCGCTCATTTTAGCCTGAAATGGCACTTGAAATCAAGCGTTTCTTTATGTTTTAGCAGTATAGTGTGTAGTTGGATGTCTGTGAAAACTATAACCGTCTATCAATTTCTTAACATCTCAATTGCTATTTTCAAATGCTATTATACGTTTTCTTCAGATTGCCATATCGGGATAGTTACGGCTAACTCGCTTCGCAAGGCTCCAATCTCTTGAGAAAGAAAAGAGAGCAAGCGTTGCATCATCCGAGTAACATCGTCTACCGGTCGCGCCTCAATGGCGCGTTCAAGTTCTATCTGCAATTGATAAGCTTCATTGAAACGTATCCACTTCTGAGTCCGGTCGCGACGGTGTTGCTGCAGCCATGCGCGATTGAGGCGGAGTGTCGAAATATGGTATTCACCGCAGGGTGTAAGCGGTTGAAGTAAACCGTCGTCGGATTCAATGAAATGAATACCGGCATCTTGTTCACGACACGGATCTGCAAAGCGATACCCACGGCGAAGTTGCTCGCTTGTCAGCCATTTGTTATGTTTTATCATATTGCACGGGATACAGACCCAATATAGGTTGGTATAGTCGTTGACAGGGCCGCCTTTACTTCGTGGTTTGAAATGGTCAATGCAAAAGGCTTGGGGACCGCCCTTTATTTGTTCGTGAACACCACAATAAGCACAACGGAAACCAAAGTCCCTGCGGAGATAAGGCTCAGCGTTCCGATATCCCATTCTGCCTTGCATCACAGGCGGTGATGCTTGTCGCCGGATACGAGGTGATGTTCTTTGGTTCACATCAATTCCTTTAATTCACGCAGTTTGGTAACAACTTCCTCAAATTTCTGTTTCCAATTTTCATCTTGCAAAGCCTCTCGCTTCTGCATCGATTGTATGAGCGGTTGTGCTGCTTCTGCATCGTTAAGCTGCTGATCCAACTGAGTCAACTCAACTTCCTCTTGAGGCGTTAAGCCAGTAGAGAACTTCTTATCTAACAATTTATGATATACCTCAAGCAGATCCATAGGAAGTTCGTAGTCGAAAGCGTTTTCACTTTCATCTGGATGCCATCTGCGATACTCATCCATCGGGACAATCGCTGCTACGGGCTTTCCATTGTGTTCAAGGACCAGACTCTCATGGCCTTCCCAACTCGCCCGCAGTAAGTTTTCAATTTGACGTGGAAGCTGGTCCAATGAGATCGTTTTACTCATAGGTCAATCTCCTTTTTAAGTAGCACTTTCAATTACTATTATACCATATTTTTTATAATGTCTGTCACATCTTTTGCAATGCATAGGCCGAACCTTTGGTTTACTTTTGGCTTATACACATGCCCCCCTATGAGACTGAAAAGTGCAGTTGAAAATCGGACCTAACCTTGCTTAAGACGGAGTACGACAATTCAACAACTCAATCAAAATATTCATCTTCATTAAACTTTGTCCACGATTCAAAGATAGGGAAGGGTCTCGGAAAATTGTCATTGCTGATATTTAATTTGAATCTAATCTTCTCGCTATCGAAAAGGTTCTGGATTGAGATTGAGATGCCCGAAGTTTCAATGCAATTGTCGCACGGTGTGGGAAGTATTTGTCGGGAACGTGGTGCCTCAAAATAAACCCTGTATTCCGAACCGGCTTTTTCAATCCGATAATCGTCGGCTAAAATCTCCCACTCGTTAAGGGCATACATACCTTCAGCATACTGCGCCCAGAGACTGACACCGTTAAAGAAGTCGATGATAACACCTTTTCTCTTGTCAGCATCTTTGGAGGGGTCAAATTGGCGGAATGAGCGATCATTCAGTTCCGCTTTTATCCGTTGTTCTTCCTCGCTACTGACGGGTAGCAATGGATTGCCCGCGCACGAAGAAAGCACCAGACAGGTGAACATCAGCATAAAAGACAAGCAGCGCGTTTTTGTGTCGGTTTGAAAGGTGTTATGTTGACGCATGTGTATTCCTTCCATCTTCTTTTTTTCCATAAATTTTAACGTTAATCGAATAGGTTTGTCCAAAGAAACGTTGAGATCAATTGAAAAATCTGGATTGTACTTGATATGGAAACCCGCCTCTGCTAAAATACGCAGTGAATTCATGTTTGGAGAGAAATGGTATGCAGGAAATTGTGGTAGATTCAGCGCGGTTACACGATTTCG
Source organism: Candidatus Poribacteria bacterium (assembly GCA_022819945.1). Lineage (GTDB taxonomy): Bacteria > Poribacteria > WGA-4E > WGA-4E > WGA-3G > WGA-3G. Next base: position 32,120 of record JAJEGI010000031.1, on the reverse strand, counting down.
TTCGGACGCTTTGCGAAAAAGCAGGACTGCGCTCGAAAGATGCTGAACAGATGGCGACCCTTCAGGTGCAGACGGATTTGCGGGGTGTGCATTCACACGGCACGCGCGCCTTACCGGGTTACCTCAACCTTATCCTTGATGGCAAGATGAACCCGAAACCTGAACTCCGCATCGGGACAGAGGGACCGAGTTTCGTTGTCGTTGACGGTGACAACGGCATGGGACATCTCGCAAGTACACTCGCAATGGAGACAGCAATAGCGAAAGCGAAGGCGACGGGTATAGCGGCGGCGGGGGTATGCAATGCGGGACATTTCGGTGCGGCTGCATGTTACTCGATCATGGCGGCATCAAACCAGATGGTCGGGTTTTCGACGACGAACACAGGCGGTGCCTCTATTGTAGCACCCGGTGGTGCAGCGGCTGTAGTTGCCAACAATGCCATGAGTTATGCCTTGCCCACTGGCGATGGACATCCGATTGTTCTGGATATGGCGTGTGGTGTTTCCGCATGGGGGAAGATCGGCACGCTACGGATGTACGGCAAACCGATTCCAGAAGGATGGCTCATAGACGATACCGGACAACCGACCAGCGATCCGGATAAAGGGCGGTTCTTAGCACCCGCAGCGGGCCCCCGTGGTTACGGCTTAGCACTCATCATGGGTATTCTTGCGGGTCCGCTGAGCGGTGGTTTGATGGCGTGTAACAAATCCGATGATCCTTCTGAACATTTCTTTTTCGCACTGAACATTGCAAGTTTCACCGATTATGATGGCTACGTTGAAGAGATTCAGCAAGGTATCAGCAAAATTCACGCCTCAAAAACAGCAGAAGGCGTGGAACAAGCCTATCTCCCCGGCGAAATCGAATGGAACAACTACGACAATTACCTTGAAAACGGTATTCCGATCCATGTGGATCATTTACGAGGACTTGCTGGCATTGCCGAGAAATTAGGTGTCCCGATCTGTTGGGAATGGTAGGAAACATAAAAAAATAAGAGGAAGATATGGCAGATACTAATGATGAACGTGTAGCAGGTGGTGCACTACCAGATTGGGAGGTAACCGACCTTCCCGAACCGCCGAAATATCAATTTAGCAAAGCGTTCCGAAGCATCTTAGGTCCAGGTATTATCGCGTTAGGTGGCTCAATCGGCAGTGGAGAATGGCTCCTGGGTCCCGCAATCACTGCACAATACGGGGGGACGTTGCTCTGGGTAGCAACGATCGCTATCCTGCTTCAGGTAATTCTCAATACAGAGGCGATCCGCTATACGCTTTATACCGGTGAACCGATGTTGAGTGGCTACATGCGCTGTAAGCCCGGTGCACCTTTTTGGGCATCTTTCTATTCGGGCATTAACTTTTTCGGGATTTGGCCCGGTTGGGCGATGACTGCTGCAACAGCGCTCGCTGCGATATGGCTTGGCTATATGCCGCAAGAATCAACTGAGTTGGTGAAAGGAGATGAGGGAACGGTGCGTGTGTTTGCATACATTATCTTCTTCCTCTGTTTAGGGATTGTGCTGTTCGGTGGAAAGATTTATAACGCCCTTGAGAAAGTGCAACTCTTCATGGTCATCTGGATTATCAGTTACCTTGTCGTCATTGATCTGTTTATGGTGCCAGCGAGTGTGTGGTGGACGACCATCAAAGGGTTTCTCGGTGTTGAAGCCCTTCAGTCTCAAGGACAGAGTGGACAACAGGTCGATTGGGTATTGCTTGGGGCTTTCGCGGCTTACGCAGGAAGTGGTGGCTTAGGTAATGTCACGATCACTAATTATGTGCGCGACAAAGGGTGGGGCATGAGCAGTCTCGTTGGCGCGATTCCATCAATGATCGGTGGACAAAATGTAACCCTCTCACATTGGGGCAAAGTATTTCGCATTTCACCAGAAAACCTCAAACGGTTCAAGGAGTGGTGGAAATACGTCCGTTTCGAGCAGTACGGTATCTGGATGCTCGGATGCTTCATCGGTATCGCGTTGCCTGCGATGCTCACGATAGCATTTGTGCCTGCTGGGCAGGAGATGGACCAGTGGTCGGCAGCAGGGTTCCAAGCCGATGGACTCGCGGCAAAAGGTGGTAGAGTGATGTGGTATCTCACACTACTGTGCGGTTTCTGGGTGCTGTTCTCGACCCAACTCGGCGGTGTGGATGGTGTGCCTCGCACCTATACGGATATTATATGGACGGGCTTGAAGCGTGCGCGAAACTTGGGAGAACACAACGCGAAATGGATCTATTATCCGATTCTCGGTATCTATATCCTGTGGGGTGTTATCGCAATGTATTTCGCCAAACCGTTCTTTATGATCCTCGTATCCGCAACGATCGGTGGCTATCTGTTAGTGATTACGGCGTTGCATACGCTTTATGTCAACCGGAAATTCTTACCACCGGAGATACAGCCCCCTATGTGGAAGCAGATTGGGTTGGTGTTGTGTGCGGGGTTCTACTCGGTCTTCGGGACGGTTACTGTCTGGCAAAAAGTGCTTGTGCCTTATGTTTTCCGAATTTTCGGATAGATAAGGTTTCGGGGTTCCAAACCCCTCCTACAAAGTGAACGCGAGAATCGCTTCTACAAGGTTCTCTATTGTTGCTTTCTTTGCAACCATATCAACGCGGACACCGTGTTCTATCGCCGTTTGCTGTGTTGTGGGGCCGATGACCGCGACTTGTACATCTGCCAACAAGACATCAGGTGTATGTGCGGGGAACATCTCCAAGAAGTTAGTAACCGTTGAGGAACTCGTGAATGTAACGAGATTGATCCTGCCGTTTAAGAGATCTGCTTCAATTTCATCTCGCCCTTTATCGCTACCGCTTGCCACTTTGATAGTATCGTAAAGGGGGACAGCATCCACATGCGCGCCTCTTTCTCGCAAGCCGTCTGGGAGATCGGCAGTGGCGATCTTTGCACGTGGCAGCAGGATCCTCTTCCCGCTTACGCCCTCTATATCAGCAGCAATAGCACTGCCGCGGGAGGACGTTGGCACAAAGTCGGGCTGAATACCGATGCGGTTGAGTGCCTCAACTGTTTTTGGTCCAACTGCACAGACTTTGTTTGTACCGAACGCTCGGACATCTGCCCCATTTTCTCGTAAACGTTCATAGAAGATTTCAACAGCATTGACACTCGTAAAGATAACCCAATCGTATTTGTCGAGAGGCGGTATGTCTACATTCTCAATAGGTTGAGTCTTTATCGTGGGAAATTGGATGACCTCGGCACCGTTTGTCTCCAAGAGATCTGCGAATTCGCTCGCCTGTGCACGGGCGCGTGTGACAAGGATGCGTTTCCCGAAAAGCGGTTTGGTGTCGAACCATCGAAGTTGCTGACGTAGTTCATTCACTTCCCCGACAACGATGACAGCGGGACTTTCGAGTTGGACTGCTTCCACCTCTTGGACAATGGTGTCAAGCGTGCCTTGGACAACCTGCTGTTGTGGGGTTGTACCGACGCGGACTAAACTGACAGGTGTTTGTGGATCCCTTCCGTGTGCTATCAACCGCTCGATAATCTGGCGGAGGTGTGCAACCCCCATGTAGACAACCAGTGTATCTACTGCAGTGGCGAGTTGTGCCCAATTGATGTTTGAATCGGGTCGCAGCGCAGCGGAATGTCCTGTAACAAAAGCGACCGACGAGGCGTAGTCTCGGTGTGTAACGGGGATGCCAGCATAAGCCGACGCAGCAATCGCAGAAGTAATCCCTGGAACGATCTCAAACGGAATATCCGCTTCGGTCAGCGCGACCGCTTCTTCGCCACCACGTCCAAAGATATAGGGATCTCCCCCCTTAAGGCGAACAACCACTTTACCGGCTTTCGCATGCTCAACCAGTAGCCGATTGAGTTCATCCTGTCGAGTGGCTCGAATTCTTGGGTCGGGTGCTTGGATTTTTTCGGTGTGCGGCGGGCAATGTTCCAGCAATACATTGTTCAGCAGAAGGTCATAGATAACGACATCGGCGTGCTGAAGGCATTCTACCCCTTTGAGCGTAATGAGTTTTTTATCGCCGGGGCCGGCACCTACGATGTAAACGATACCAGTGGCGGGTTTGTTCGGAGATGGATTCATTGCAAGTCACCTTGTACCGTCAACAGTCCGGTTGCGCCACTCTCTCGGAGTTTCTCGGCAACAACTTCGCCTAAATGCTGCGCAGCACTGAGTTCCCCTTTTGCCCTTTCGACAATACGCAGCGTACCCTCTGGGTGACAAACTACGCCGATGAGGGAGAGTTCACCATCAACATGTTTAGCATAAGCACCGATCGGCACTTGACATCCACCACCGAGGTTTTCCAAAACGGCTCTTTCAGCAGTGATTTCTGCCGCCGTTTCTTGATCGTTCAAGGGCGCGAGCAGTTTCTCAATTGTATCATCTGCTTCCCGTGTTTCAATCGCGAGTGCGCCTTGGCCAACGGCTGGTACCATCCGCTCTACATCAAAAAACTGTGTAATAACCTCCGGTTTTCCGAGACGTTTGATGCCGGCTGCGGCGAGAATAATCCCGTCAAGATCGGTTTCGTAAAGTTTACGTAACCGCGTATCTATGTTGCCTCGAACATCAACGACTTGCAGATCGGGCCGTATGTGGAGAAGTTGTGCTTTTCGACGTGGGCTTGTGGTGCCAATTTTCGCGCCACTCAGCAATTCGTTCAAAGGCAGCTGAGAGGCGGTGATAAGTACATCACGCGGATCTTCCCGCGTCGGAATGGCGGTAATACAAAGGCCTTGGGGCAATTCTGTTGGGATATCTTTCAAACTATGAACCGCAAGATCAATGTTGCTTTCTAAAAGTGCATTTTCGATCTCTTTGGTAAAAACGCCTTTACCTAATCCTACCAATGAACGGTCCTGAATGGTGTCTCCGGTAGTTTTGATAATTTTGACGTGAACTTCAAGATTCGGAAAAAGACGTTCCAATTGATCTTTAACGAATTGTGCCTGCCAAAGGGCAAGTTGACTGCCACGAGTACCGATTGTGAGCGAATTGTGCATCATTTTTTAAATATTGGGTTTCTGTTCCGTTTTGTCCTGCTTCGCAGTGAGAACAAAAACGGGGTTCGCGTGAGATTCTGTTGCTTTTGATGGAATTTCGCCCTACATACCTGAATTATCATCGTTAACATCTAAAGCGAACAATTCCTGTAGGGCTTGAATGTACTGCCCGTGGTCGGCATCTCCGTCGTTGACGGCACAGCGTAGATTCTGCATGGGATGATGGAGCAGTTTTTTGACGATTGCTTGCGTCATAGAGGCTATGGCTGCCTCCTGCTGATCGGAGAGTGCTGTTTTGTAAAAACATGCTTGCAACTCGGTATCAGCGATCTCTCGAAACTGCTGGTGGAGTGCCTTAATAGTAGGGTTAACCTGAAAGATTTGCAATTGGTCGTAAAACCGCTTCGCTTCATCGGTGACAATCTGTTCTGCTCGCGTTGCCTCTTGCTGTCGATCCTTAAGATTGGAAGCGACCACGGCTTCGAGGTCGTCAATATTGTAGAGAAAGGCGTGATCAATCTTACTTACGTCTGGTTCAATATCACGTGGCACGGCGATGTCAATGAGGAACATGTATCGGTGTTTCCGTTTCCGCATGACATCAGCGAGAGGGCGTCGCTTGATGAGGTAATCAGGTGCGTTAGTAGAACTAATAACGATGTCGGCATCAATGAGGAAACTGAGGTCAGTATCATAAGCGAGAGGCGTACCGTTAAACTTCTCAGCAACTTTGACGGCGCGTTCATAAGTCCGATTTGCGACAATCACGTTAGAAACGCCATTTGAAACGAGATGCTTTGCGGTAAGTTCACTCATTTCACCCGCACCGACAATCGCAACAGTCTTGCCTTCAAGTGTATTGAAAATTTTCTTGGCGAGTTCAACAGCTGCGTAACTAATAGAAACGGCACCCGAGGCGATAGTTGTTTCGGATCGAACGCGTTTGCCAACGCTAAAGGCTTTAGTGAAAAGACGGTTGAGGATTGTCCCCGCGCCACCTGCTTCCCGTGATGCGTCGTAAGCGGCTTTGACTTGACCCAATATTTGGGATTCACCGACGACCATCGAATCCAGACTTGCGGTTACTCTGAAGAGGTGCTGGATTGTCTCCAAGTTATGATGGAGATACGTCCATTTCTTAAGTGATTCCACACCGATCTGGTGATAGCGGGAAAGGAATTCAACCAGAATTTTGGCAGCGGCATCAGCGTTTCGCACTGCATTCGCGACAGCATAAACCTCTACCCGATTACAGGTAGAGAGAATCACTGCCTCTTGCACCTGATCAGATTCCCGAAAGTGCTGGAGGGATTCTATAATTTGTGCTTCGGAAAACGCCAACTTTTCCCTGAATTCAATCGGGGCAACATGATGGCTCGTTCCGATAGAGACGATTTGGTTCATTCCTTTGACCAAAAAATCTAAAAGGTGAAACGGTACTTTATACGCTTGGTAAATTATATCACATATCGGCGATTGTGTCAAATTTGGAAACGAATGCCTAAAACTGTTCACTTATCACGTGAACCCTCAATTTGCCGATTCAACTCTGCTGCTTTGTCAAAGTCGGCTTGTGCTTCCTTCTGCAGCCCAAGTGTTTGCCTGGCAAGTCCGCGATTGTGGTAGGCAAATGCACAATCGGATTTGAGGTTGATAGCTTCAGTATAATCCTCTACAGCAGCGCGATAGTGGTTTTCTGCCTGCTCCGTATTACCCTGGTCCGTTTCAAATTCAGCGAAGTAAAATTTTGCGTCACCACGATTTCTGTAAGTATCGGCATCCTCCGGTTCAAGCAAGAGTTTCGCGTAATGGCGCATTAGAGAATCCTCAGCATATTCCGCTGAACTTAATCTAAGGGCTTCAGTACAATCGTCAACCGCTGCACAGTAGTACGCTCGCGCTTGCTCTTGATCGCCTTGGAAGGCTGCGGATTGTCCGAGTTTAGTTTTCGTATAACCGCGATTGCTATAGGCGCCCGCATACTCCGAGTTAAGTTTGATGGCTTTATCAAAGTCTGCAATCGCCTCGTTATAGTAGTTCAGTGCCTGCCCCACATTTCCCTTAGCTACCTCAGAGTCACCTAATTTAGTCTTCACGTAACCGAGAATTCTGTCATCCTGTCCTAAACCTTCTTCTCCGTCCAGTTCGCCAGCTTTATTAAAGTCTGCGATGGCTTCGTGATAATAACGTTGTGCCTCCTCTGCGTTTTCTTTGGCTTCTTCAGATTGGCTGAGATGTAACTTTGCAAGACCACAAATTCCGTAAGCGGCAGCGAACTCCGGATTTAACGCAACGGTTTTATCAAAAGCATCTACGGCTTCGGCATGGGCACCATGAAGAAATTTGAATTGTCCTTGAGCGTAGAAGGTATAGGCACGTATAGGATCTTTCTTCCGAAACTGCGCTAAAGATTCCGTTGACTCCGGTTGAGAAAGCAATACTTTGAGAGCATTTGACGGAACAGCAACGCCGTAAGTCCCAGTGCTGCCAGCAGCAACACCTACGACTTCACCTTTACTGTTGAGCATGGGACCCCCGCTCATGCCCCCGACGTACTCAGCGTCCACCCAAAACTTTTTACTCTCACCGCGGATACCTTGTATGATTCCGCCTGTGACCTTGTGTTCAGTTTCAGGAAAACCTAAGGTAGAAACCGGTTCGCCGACCTGAACAGCGTCACTGTTCCCAAGTGGAAGCGGGTTACCTTTACCCGATACCTTTAAGATAACCAAGTCATTTTTAACATCAAACGCCACGACACCTTCTACTTCCCACACCGTTTTCCCATCAACTGACTTCGCAGAGACAAGCCCCTCCCCATAAACCACATGGATATTGGTAACAACTTTTTCACGTTCCACAAAGAACCCGCTACCGACACCAGCCAGTTTTCCTGATTCTCCCTCAACCAAGCGGATTTGCACAATAGATTCCTCATTATGTTGCACAAGTGAACCTCCGTTATTTTCCAAGTTACCGATACGTATGCATGCTGTCCAAAAAGAGGTCCACGCCGACGTAGGTGCAGAGGACAGCGACAAAACCGATGATTGCAGTGTAGGCGGCTCTGCGTCCGTGCCAACCCCAAAATTGGCGGAGACCGATCTGGGCAACATAAATAAACCAAGTCACGAGTGTGGAGATTACCTTTGCATCAAGCCACCGCCACGGGACATCTCGGATATACTGCGTCCAGAGGCTTCCAACAATAACGCCCATTGTGAGCAGAATCACGCCGAGGATTGTGCAACGATACCCCAGACCATCGGAAGTACCGAGGGAAGGCAAAAGGTTGTCAAGAAGTGCGTCCGTTTTTTTACGAATCTTCCGCTCTGTCATGAGGTACATCAGTCCGAACCCGAACGCAGCAATAAACGCCGCATAGGCGAGAAAAATGAGGGTCGTGTGTGCGAGAAGCCAATAGTTTTGCAACGGTTCTGGAAGTGCAGCCGTGTGGGTGGCGAAACTATAGGAGATGAGTATAGCAATAAACGCAACTGGCATCACAAAACTGCCCAGCGCACGGAGATGCGTCAAACGTACGATGATGAGATAGATCAGTGTGATTGCCCACGCAAAGAAGGCGGTGGAGTCGGTCCAGTGTGTCATCGGAAAATGCCCTTGTGTCAGCCACCATAGTGCAATAAAGAGGCTCAGAAAAGCAAAACCGATGCCGGTCCCCCAAAAAGCGATCCGCTCAATCGTTGGGCGGATCACCGCCGCTTCAGTTCGACTACTGATAGCGAGCGAGAGGGTCTGAAAAATGCTCGCTGCTAAGTAGATTAGAAGGGTAACAAGAAACAGAAAATTTATCATATTTTTAAATATGAGGGTTTTTGCTATGTGACTGCAACAGGTTTGTTGTAAAGGTATTCGCGCGTTCCAAATTACCGCGCCGAACCCAGTTGAAAAGACATTCCGCAGAACATTCAGGGTTTGTTAAACCGAGGCAACATGTCTGCTGCTCTGAATTGTTCATTTCGATGTTATTAATAAGTTTCTCGAAAAAGTCAGCACGTTCTTTAGAGGTTGAAAACGCTTTGAGAATTTCAGAACGCCTCGCGCCAAGGAATTCAATAAATGCCCCGTAGCCGTTATTTTTAAACTGGTTTGCGAGTTTTTCATGCAGCCGATTTGCCTTGCCAACTGCTGTGCTGTTTCGAGCGGACACACTAATTATCAGATTGTCATCTATTATGAGATCGGGGGTGAAGTGAGTGCCAGCCTCCGGTTCATCAAGATATTCCCGAATAAACGCCGCTTTATCTGTACACGGCATGTCTACCATAGAAACCTTGTCAGCAATAACGAGGAACGCACTGTCAAGATGCTTTGGCTTCACTTCGTCAGGCGTGGTATGGACAACAGCAGCACCACATCGGTCCAATAGGGAAATTCGACGTTCAACCTCCGGCGTTTTCTGCGCACACACAACAAAACACGTCCGACCTTCCAATAACAGATAGACAGGGTAAGGCAGCCCTTGATTCTCAATCGGTACCGGTTTTCCATCTTCGTATCCGAGCGTATATAACGAAGTGGCGTTCAGTATCTGCTCAAAATATTCACGGATGCGGCGGCTCGTCGCGGGGCTTTTACCGCTTGTTGAGATGCTGAGCATCAGCTCACCGTCTGTTACAACGGATGCGGCGGCGAAGGTGCATTGCGGGATAACGTCGACCACATTGACGAAACGGATTTTGTTCTTTTCGTGTGCCTCTGTGTAGACAGCCGTGTTAATATCCGTGAAATCCGTAGCGGCGCAGACGAGAAAATAGCCGAGCGTATCGCCGGCCTTCAGTTGTCGTTTATGCCAACGGATTGTGCCGATGTGCGCGAGGAACGTTACCAATTCCGTTGCGTCTGGACTAATCACAGTCACATCGCCACCGCTGACGAGCATAGCGACGACTTTCCGCTCCGCAACAGTACCGCCACCGACAACGAGACACTTTCGATCTTGAAGATTTATGTATGCAGGGTAAAACATTTTAATGGCTGTCAGTCGTCAGCCATCAGCCATCAGTTAAGAGGGACTCTGGTTAATCAAACCTTATCTTTAACCGAAAACTGACAACTGCGTACTGAAAACTATTCCTCATGACTGGCGTGAAACGACGTAGTCTGCGAGTTGTTCCAGGGCAACACGAGCAGGTATCTCAGGTAGACTTGCCAACGCCGCTTTGGCACGATCGGCGTAGTCTTGGGCAACCTTCAAGCAGTGAGTCTCGACACCGTATCGTTGGAATAGGGATTCAACAAAAGTGATCGCTTCTGTTTCATCTGTATTCGGATTCAGGACTTTTTCGAGTGTCTGTTTTTCATCATCATTGCAGACAGATCTGGCATATATGATCGGAAAGGTAAGTTTCCCTTCACGGAGGTCGCCGAATGTATTTTTCCCTAATTTGTCAGCATCGTCTGTGAAATCGAGAAGATCATCAACGATTTGGAAAGCGGTTCCGATTTGCTGTCCGTAGACCGTGAGTGCTTCAATCTGTTTTGTGTCTGTTGTGTTTCCGAGGTGCGCGCCGAGGGTGCAAGACGCAGCGATCAGTTTACCGGTTTTGAAACTGATAATTTTGAGGTATTCGGCTTCGGAGATGTCAAAATCGCCACTTTTGTATGCGTGTATAACCTCACCTTCGCACATCGCCTGTGTGGTATCCGCGAGGATCGCCATCGCTGGGTCATCGGAACGGCGGGAGACAAGCATCGCGAGAACGCGTGCGTGGAGGTAATCACCAACGAGGACTGCCACCTTATTACCCCATTTCGTCTGTAGCGTCTCGCGTCCACGACGGATCGCAGCCTCATCAAGCACATCGTCGTGAACCAGCGATGCGACGTGGATGAGTTCGACGACAGCGGCAAGCGTGTGTGCCTCGTTACCTTCATATCCACAGACTTTAGCAGAAAGCACAACGAGAATAGGACGCAGCCGTTTGCCACCACCCTCTACGACATGTTGGACAGCCATATCGACGAAACTATACTCACTGGCAGTCTGTTCGGTGAGTTTTACCTCAACTGCGCTAAGGTCATCGGCAATTAGTTTTACAATTTGATCAAAGTTGGACATAATGTAATAGTTATCAGTTGTCAGTTATCAGTTGTCAGTGAGTCAGTAACCAGTACCCAGTTACCAGTTAGGAGTGCCTCGCAGTGAGAGTCTGATTCATCAAGTCTTTCTCTTACTGGTAACTCGTAACTGGAAACTGGAAACTATTCCCTCTGATAACTGACAACTATTAAGAGAGGTTCGCCAATACCTCCGTTGCGGCTTGAACAGTTGTATTAATATCCTTTTCAGAGTGGACTAAGGAGACGAACCCTGCCTCGAATTGAGAGGGGGCGACATAGATCCCGCGTTCTACGAGTCCCCAGAAGTATTGCTGGTAACGTTCAGTATCCGCTGTGCGTGCCCCATCGGCATCCGTAACCGTCTCAGATGTGAAGTAGAGCATCAGCATTGAACCGACGCGACTGTGCCAAGCGTCAATCCCGTGTTTTTCAGTTGCCGCGGCGAGTCCCTCTGCGAGTGCAGTAGCGCGGTTTTCAAGTTGTTCATAAACCCCCGGTTCAGCGAGCTTTTTGAGTGTCGTTATACCGGCAGTAACCGCCAACGGATTGCCGGACAACGTTCCTGCCTGATAGACATCGCCTTCTGGGGCGACACACCGCATGATGTCCCGTTTTCCGCCGTACGCCCCAACCGGTAAACCGCCCCCGATAATCTTTCCTAAACAGGTCATGTCAGGTGTGACGTTATAGAAGGATTGTGCCCCGCCATACGCCACCCGAAAACCGGTAATAACTTCATCAAAGATGAGCACGATACCGTGTGCTTCAGTAATTTCGCGGAGTTGATTGAGGTATCCGTCATCGGGCGGGATAATGCCCATATTCCCCATAATCGGTTCGAGAATGAGACAGGCGATTTCGTCTGGATTGGCTTCTATTGCTTCGCGCACAGCATCGGCGTTATTAAAGGGGACCGTCAGCGTATTACGCGCGAAATCCTCTGGTACACCGCCGCTATCAGAAAGGCCAAACGTTGCGACACCGGAGCCGGCTTTCGCCAATAGATAGTCCACATGACCGTGATAGCATCCATCAATTTTCAGGATTTTATCGCGACCGGTATACCCGCGTGCGACACGGATTGCGCTCATTGTTGCCTCGGTGCCTGAGTTGACGAGGCGTACCTGTTCAATCGATGGTACTGCGTTAACGATGGTTTCGGCGAGTGCTGTCTCTAATGTCGTCGGCGCGCCAAAACTCGTGCCATTCAACGCTGTTGCCCTGATAGCTTCAACAACGCTCGGATGCGCATGTCCCAGAACCAAGGGTCCCCAAGACGCGACATAATCAATGTATGCGTTTCCATCAATGTCGTATATTTTTGAGCCTTCACCACGTGCGATGAAACGCGGGTGCCCACTGACCTTACTAAAATTTCGGACAGGGCTGTTGACACCGCCGGGGATAAATTGCTGTGATTTTTGCCATGCAGCTAAAGATTTACTGCTCTCCAAACCATTTCCTCCAATTCTTTTAAATATTGGGTTTCTGCTCCGTTTTGTCCTGCTTCGCAGGAGAACAAAAACGGGTCTCGGATAAAGTTATGTGGTTATCAGTGGATAGCGACAAACAACGAATGGTCAATTGCGATTCCTAATCGTTGATCCACTCGACAACGGACTTTGCAAAATAGGTTAAAATCATATCCGCGCCTGCGCGTTTGATGCTGGTTAATAGTTCCAGTGCGACTCGTTCCTCGTTGATCCAACCGTTCTGCGCTGCTGCTTTCACCATAGCATATTCACCACTGACGTTATAGGCAGCGACAGGCACCTGAAATTCTGTCTTGACTCGCTGAATCACATCAAGATAAGCGAGTGCGGGTTTCACCATGAGGATGTCCGCACCTTCTTCGATGTCCAATGCGACTTCCCGTAACGCCTCTTCTACATTCGGTGGATCCATCTGATAGGAGCGGCGGTCCCCAAACTGAGGTGCGGATTCCGCGGCTTCACGAAAGGGACCGTAAAAGGCAGACGCGTATTTCGCTGAATATGCCATAATCGGTATATTCTCGTACCCGTTTTCGTCCAATGCTTCACGAATCGCGCCGACGCGGCCGTCCATCATATCTGAAGGGGCGATTACATCCGCCCCGGCCCGCGCGTGTGAGAGACTCTCTTTAACGAGCAGTTCCAATGTCGGGTCGTTTTGTACATCGCCATCTTCAATGACCCCACAATGCCCGTGGTCGGTGTATTCACAGAGACAGACATCTGTCATTACAAGCAGGTCAGGCACGGCATCCTTAATTGCGCGGACCGCCTGTTGAATGATACCGTCATCGGCATAAGCCTCAGTGCCGAGAGGGTCTTTCGACGCGGGGATACCAAACAGGATTGTCCCTGGGATCTTCAGCGCAGCGAGTTCCTTTGCAGCAGTGACGAGGGTATCAACCGAGTACTGATAGCATCCCGGCATCGCAGAAATTTCGATCGCAGTGTTATGTCCGTGAACGACAAACATCGGGTAAATAAGATCGTCGATAGAGAGTGCTGTTTCGCGAACCAATCGTCGCAGATTTTCATTGCTGCGAAGTCGTCTCGGACGATAGGTAGGGAAGGTGTGCATTACTCCTCCGAGGGCGAGCCTTTGATTTCATAACTGGTTAATTCAAGCGTTTGCTCTCCCTCGGGTATCAATCCAAGTTCTTCCTTTGCCTCGTCGGCATCCGGGTGCTCGTGCTTGAATTTGACGATACCGACATTAGGTGCCAACCAGAGTGTCGTCACAGTCGTGCCTTTTTTCTCTTCGGGTGGTGGTTCGCCGAGTCCTGGCACAGATATTGTCATCTGAGTTGTTTCATTTGTCTGATATTCAATTATCAGGCAATCTTCAAACGTGCCTGCGGGTGTTTCGACGGTTTCTGTGCCGGTAACGACCCCGGTCTCTACGACGTTACTATGACTTTTAATAGTCGGTGCTGCGCCTCCGAGTAATTCCGCGGGTACTCCTTCAAAATTGATTGTCAGGGTCAGTTCGACATTTATCTCAAGTGCTGTCCATTCTTCATTATAGGTAGCAGGTGTTGGTAAGAGATAAAAATAATCTTGCGATCCTACCTCAATCTCATAAGTCAAATCAACGGAGGTATTTACGCCTTCAGGTAAATCCTGCATGATTTGTTCACGCATCAACGGTAGAACATCTTCCATGTCGCGAGCTGTAGATGCCTTAATTGAATTTTCAATTTCAGAGCCGACAAAGAACGCCACCCAGTCGTCACCGATCTGATAAAAGTAAGGGTGAGTGTAATGCTCAAAGTCCGCCCAGTCTTCCAAAGCGGGATCATAACTGAAGGCGCGATACGTCTCGCCGTCAACTTTTTCTGGTGCTATTGCATAACGCGTTAATTCGTTACCATCTTGGTCTTCATAGGTCCAGTAGCTGCCGGTTATATCGGGGAAATAATAGTTCGCCCATTCGTTTCCGATTGACACAGCACTGCAGCTCAAAACGAGTAAAAGAACGAAAACAGATCTGATTTTTTTTAGCATGAGAGGTTCCTTTTGCTACGTTCGGTAAATGCAACGATCCCCGAAAGCAGCTGTTCAAAAAGCGGTCTTACTGACTTTCGGTGCTTCCTGAACCGGTGGCCTGAATTTCATAGTTTGTTAATTCAAGGGTTTTTACAGTATCTGTACTTTCAACTTCCTGTAGCATTTTAACAATACCGACATTAGGTGCCAGCCAAAGGGTTGTCAACGATCCACTGTATACATCTGAGAACATCGTCTTGGCTTCTGGTATCTCCGGGTTGGTCTCTATTGACGCATCGACTTTATATTCAACCTTTAGACAATCCTCAAACGTGCCAGCGGGTGTGTCGACTGTCTCCGTGCCAGTGACATTCCCACTCTCAACAAGGGTCAGAAACATTGTAATCGCTTGGCTCGTTGGTGGAAAGCCTTCCAAATTGCTTGTGATACTGATCTGTAAATCCACTTTTGTATCGACCCGCAATGCCTCCCACTCTTCATTGAAGGTAGCAGGCGTTGGTAGAAAATAGAAATAGTCTTGTGATGTGACATCGAGTTCGTATGTCACATCAAGGTCAATCGTTACGCCAGGTGGCAGTTGATTATTCATTTGTTGCTTCATAACTGTAACAACTTCATTCCACTGCTGCTCTGTGATTGCGCGTGTTGCATTCTCAATATCTTCACCGACAAAGAACGCAATCCAGTCGTCACCGACTTGGTAGAAATAGGGATGGACATAATATCGATAGTCTATCCAATCTTCCAAGACGGGGTCATAACTGAAAGCACGATAGGTTTCGCCATCAATTTCTTCGGGTGCTATGGCGTAGCGCGTTAATTCCTCACCGTCTTGATCTTCATAAGTCCAGTAGCTACCGACTGCATCCGGGAAATAGTAGTTTGCCCACTCATTTCCCATCAAGGTTGCGCTGAAACCGAAGATAGATAAAAGAATACAGATAGACCGAAATCTTTTTAACATCAGAAATTCCTCTTGTGCTTTGCGGTTGCTCCAATTAAAGTATACAGAATCTCGGTGCAAACGGCAAGCAAAATGTAACGCACAGCGTCGTAGAGAATGCGTTGTTTAACGCTTCTCGTATTCAAATGGAAAGGTGACAGGTGCGCCGTTGTTTGACCATGAACGTGCCATCGCGACATCAATCTCCCGATCTTTACGCCCGTTATAGGCGCCGTATTCGGGTTCCGTATCATTGCGAACGGCATTAACAAGACTCATCAGTTCCGAGGCAACAGTGATTTCACCATCGCTGAGCGGGTAATTTCGCAACGGATTTTCCCATACCACTTCGGGGTCCGTATCTGCAACGAGGGCTGCTAAAGTTTCGTAGCCGTCAACGGTCTGGGTTCTGCGTGAGATCGTAATGGTGCGCTGTTCATCGGCGGTGTCGTTCAAGATGACAGCGTCGTTTCGGAAACACATTCCGCGTTCGGCGTAGAATTTTGAGCCGTTAAAGCCGCGTAGCGGTGAACCGTAGGAGAGGCCGCTGAAATTGAAGATGCCGACAGCACCGTCTTCAAATTCAATAACTGCATGTTGCCAGTCCTCGGTATTGCGTGTGGGTTGCCCTTTCCGCCAGACATGCTCCTGGACATCGTATCCTTTCCGGAATCCGTAAACCTGTACAGGTTCATTGTCAAAACCGACGTAGCTACGAATAAGCCCTATCCCGTGATACCCGTGTCCCCGGAAGTCATTGTAAGCGACGTTGACTTTGCCAAAGACGCCAGCGAGAATCATCTCCCGTTTAATCCGCTCTGTAGGCACGCGATAGTAGTTTTCGTTGACTTCCAGTTTTGTGCCGTTCGCTTGAGCGGAGGCGATCATCTTGTCCGCCCATCCGAGGTCGGTATCAATCGGTGTCTCCGTACAATAGCTGATACCGCGTTCAGAGCAGAGCAATCCCGGAATGTGGTTGTTGCTCGGTGTAATCACTATGGCGCAGATATCAGGTTTCACTGTGTCCAACATCTGTTCAGTGTCTGTGTAAGCGGGAACGTCGTATTTTTCACCGTGTTCCGTAACGCTCTCCTCGCGCGGGTCGCAAACAGCGACTAACTCAAGATCATTCGTCAACTTTGAGATAAGGGGAAGGTAGGTTCCGGCACCACGTCTACCTGTGCCGATATGTGCGATTTTGAGTCTATCCATGATTTTCTCCTTCCAGATATGTTAGGATTGGAGTTCACGTTTACTATACCACTTGGAACCAATAACTCCGCTGGAAAAGATCATCCAGGTGGATTTGAACGAACCAGTCGCCTGTATTATCAGGGAGGTCTATGTAAAACCACGTAATTTTGTCGCCAGTTGTTGATGTGAGGAGTTGTTCCTCGCTGCGGAACGGGGGTCCGTCTAAGTCATCCTCTGGTGAGAACCACGAGACTTCAACAGTATGTTGTTTTTCAACATTCGACCATAGAATCCACAAGAATACTCGGTCATCAACATCAACGACGAAAGTTGTGGTAATGCCATCTGGTCTGTCATCAAAGACATCAGTTGCCAAGGCGGCATCAACTATAATAGGTTCATCACGTCCTAAATCCGTGAAGCCACTTCCGCCAGAAGACTCCTCACCACAACCGCTTAACGCTATTGTCAATGACAGTAAAACTATCGAGAATCTGGAATATAGACTTGCGGACAGTGGCTTGATGAAGGTGTAGACTTGATGCATCGGTTCTCTCCTATTATGGGGTAATGGCTCAAGAAAGATGTCGCCCTTATAGAGAAACTGGGGACTGAAAACTATTTTCCGCTATTGTATCAGGCGTTGGGTTTTTTGTCAAAGGAAATCGCGGTGAGCGTGGTGATTTGAAAGGCGTTTCTACCTAAGTTTTCTGTTGACATATACGGCTTCTAATGATAGACTCAATCTAACAATAGAGGAGCATTTTATGAAATTTGATACAATCATTTCTGATGGAAATATTGTTGATGGCACCGGTAAACGGGAACCTTTTGTTGCCGACCTCGGTATCCAAGGCGACCAAATCGCCGCGATTGGCGACCTTGAGAAAGCAGAAACACGGCATCGCATTTCAGCAGAAGGACAGATTGTTTGTCCTGGGTTCGTTGATGTGCATGTGCATTCCGAGATCGCCCTGCTCGGGGGTCGCGACCAGTTCGCCGCTGTCAGTCAAGGTGTAACAACACACTTAGCAGCACCGGACGGTTTCGGATGGGCACCGTTACCACCGGAACAGGCGAAAGAATTGTGGCACTACACACAATTTGCTTATGGCGATGCCGACCTGCCGCTCAACTGGCAAACACCAGAGGCATATCTCGATATGTTCCACGGACGCATCCCAGCGAATCTCTATCCGCAGGTGCCACATTGTGCTGTTCGCCTCGGGGCAATGGGGTGGGATCCGCGTCCAGCAACCAGCGATGAGCTGCGGGCGATGGCACGTACAACCCATCATTGGTTAGGGGAAGGTGCTTGCTGTCTCTGTTTAGGGTTGGATTATCAACCCTCCGCAAATGCCGATTTGGATGAACTTGTGTATCTCTCAGGTATCACTCAAGCCTACGATGCGATCTATGCAGCACATATCCGATACCGTATTCTCGGCAGAAAAAAGGCCTGGGAAGAGACGATTGAGATTGCTCAACGTGCTGGGATTCCTGTGCATATTTCGCATGAACGGGTAGACGATGAAGTTGCTGATATACTTGAACATGTTGAGAAAGAACAGATTGATTTGACCTTTGAATCCTATCTCTACCCCGCAGGTATGACGCACCTCGCCATGATGCTCCCGATGGAGTATCAGACCGGTGCCCCTGATGATATGTTAGCACGTCTTGAGGACCCCGAAGTCCGAGAAAAATCGATCGCACACCTCCGCGGTGAATTACGCGACGGCAGCCAGATTGTGGGTTACAACCGTTCGGGTAGGTTCATCGGTATGACGCTCGCTGAAGCCGCCGAAAGTGAAAGTAAATCTAACGAGGAATTCGCCTTCGATCTCATCTGTGAAGAAGCCGCGGTTGAAACTTTTGTGATGCCGTGGGCAACATCGCCCGAAGAAAACGAACGCATCCTGAATCAGACAGCAAGCCATCCGCGTATGATGATCGCGAGCGATGGTGTCTATAACATTCCACATCCACACCCTCGGAGTTACGGGTGTTTCGTGCAGTATCTCGGCAAGTTTGTGCGCGAACGCCAGTTAATCTCGCTGAAAGAAGCGATTTACAAGATGAGTGGTTTCCCCGCGGAACGTTTCCGAATTTTCGATCGCGGCAGAATTCGTGAAGGACTCGCCGCGGATATCGTCGTTTTCGATCCAGAGACCGTTGCAGATAAATCCACATGGTTTGATCCGGTGCAATCGCCTGTCGGTGTAAACTGGGTGTTCGTCAACGGCGTTTCAGTTGTTGAAGATGGAAACGTAACGGGGCAGCTGCCTGGTAGGGTGCTGCGTCGGTCAACATGGGGATGAAATTGTGGATACGTACGATTTGACGATTATTGGCGGCGGTAGCGCGGGACTCGTGCTTGCCGTGGCGGGGGCAAGATTAGGCAAAAAGACCGCGCTTGTGGAGAAGCATCGCATCGGTGGCGACTGCCTCTGGACGGGGTGTGTGCCTTCCAAAGCCTTATTGAAAGCGGCGAAGGTGGCGAATTACATCCGAGACGCGGAGAAATACGGTATTGATGTGCAAGACACCACGCCTGACTGGCAGCGTGTGATGGACTATGTCCGAGGGACGCAACACACTATAGAAGAGGAACACGACAACCCAGAGCGGTTTCGTGAAATGGGTGTCGATGTTATCTTTGGAGACGGACATTTTGAATCATCCGGGACCTTCGTCGTAGAAGATACCGAAAACGGAGAGACACGCACGCTCGAAAGTAAGAAATTTGTAATCAGTACCGGTTCTCGTCCGGTCGCGCCGCCTATACCTGGGTTAGAATCCTGCGACTATCTCGACAGTGAAACCGTTTGGGAACTGGAAGAATTCCCTGAACAGCTGCTCGTCGTCGGTGCGGGTCCGATCGGTGTTGAACTCGGACAGGCGTTTCAGCGTCTCGGTGCCGATGTGACGATCGCACAACGGAGCGGACGTATCCTCACAAAAGAGGATACCGATGTCTCTGAACAGATGCTCGGTTACCTCCGTGAAGAAGGGATCACGATCCGACTCAATACGACTATCGCTGCAGTTGCGCAAAACCAAGAAGGTATAGCTGTCCGGTTCAATGATAGTGAAAACGGAACAGTAGAACAGACCTTTGACAAAATTCTGATTGCGGCGGGACGCGCCCCGAATGTTGAAGGGTTAGGCCTTGACAAAATCGGGGTTCAGGTAGGCAGACGTGGGATCGAAGTCAACAACAGACTCCAGACAAGCGTCAAAAATATTTACGCCGCGGGCGATGTAATTGGGCATTACCTGTTCACACATGTCGCAGCGTTCCAAGCGCAGTTGCTTCTTCGGAATATCTTTTTCCCGCTTTCCAATACAATCAACTATGCTGTCGTGCCGTGGACGACCTTCTGTGACCCGGAGGTTGCACGGTGTGGTCTCACCGAGGCAGAAGCGCGTGAGAAATACGGGGATGTTGACGTGTTCACACTCGACCAATCGGACGTTGACAGAGCCGTTGCGGAGGGCGAGACGTACGGGTTCAGTAAAGTTATTGCGACTCGGTGGACAGGCAAGATACTCGGCGTCCATCTTGTCGGTGCAAATGCCGGGGAGGTCATTCACGAGTATATTTTGGCGATGCAGTCGGGAATACCGTTGCGTAAGTTGAGTGGGATGATCCATGTGTATCCGACGTTTTCGAGCAGTGTGTGGCGTGTGGCGGGGAAATGGTTTTCGGAAAGCACGCTGATTCAGACGTTGCGGAAATTGATGCCATAACATTACATCCGTGTTCCTAAATGGATTTATAGTAAAACCCATAACTAATTGGGCACTCTCAAACAGTCTGAATGCCCATAACGGGCATTCAGACTGGCACAAACTAAAAGTTTATGCTACAAATATGTCCATTCATTTTTAGGATTCACTATAAAGTATAGCAAAACGCATGCGTCTTGTGGACCCGGAAAATGCAGGCGGTTTGGGTTCTTTAATTTCAGTGAGTGGTGATTCCTGAAAAAATCACCACTCTGTTGGCGCATAAAGGGCTTACTTCAGAATTAACATCTTGCGAGTGGCAGTAAATTGCCCTGCTTTGAGCGTATAGAAATAGACACCACTTGCGGCTTGCTCTCCGTGAGCACTTTTACCATCCCAATAGGCAGCACGGGCTCTACTGTGATAGGCACCTGCAGGCATTTCGCCGAATGGCAGCGTCCGGACCAAAGCACCATCTATCGCGTGAATGAAGATAGTGACTTCGGTTGGTTGTGCTAACTGATAGGGTATCCACGTCTCAGGATTGAATGGATTGGGATAGTTCGCCAAGAGTGCTGTTTTCTCTGGGGCAGGTTGTGTCCGCTGTGTCAATACTGCCAAGAATTGTTCCAAGACAGCAATTGTGTGTGCATCGGTGCCGATGTCTCGTGCGTCTTGAATCCATTGCTGTACCTCTTCTACGGTGAAGGAGGGGGCGCGAGGGAGCTGCGCGAGCATAGGTGCCGCTTGGACATCTACTGCCGCTTGAGTATCCACTGCTTCAGCGATAACAATGAGATCCTTAATGTCAACGATGCCATCTTTGTTGACATCTGCGCGTGGGTTTGCACTGTCTACGATAGTTTTTCCATAATTCTCCGCCACTTCAATAATGTCGAGATATGTGACACTCCCGTCACCGGTTATATCCACTACCGCGAGTGGCTCCCACAATTGGATTGTGTCATCACTACTTCCACTCACGAGGAGCGACCCATCAGAATTCCATGCGATTGTATTCACATTACTGCTATGCCCCGTAAGGGTGGCTTGGTGTCCCCCGGTGGTGGGGTCCCATAAGCGGATTGTATCGTCACTACTGGCACTGGCAAGGAGTGGTTCAATCGGATGGAATGCCAAGGCGTTGACACTACCGGTATGCTGTTTGAGGCTGTACAAAGGTGAATCGGTGTTCGCCGGATCCCAGATATGGATTGTGCCATCGCTGCTGCCACTGGCGAGTAGCGTTCCGTCTGGGCTCCATGCAACCGCTTTGACCGTTTTCTCATGTCCCCGGAGGACAGCAGTGTTGTTACCGTTGTTCGGGTTCCACAAGCGTACTGTGCGATCTTTACTCCCACTGGCGAGCATGGTTCCGTCAGGACTCCACGCGACCGTCTCGACATCATTCTTATGACCCCGCAGTGTCCGCACGGGGCGATTTCTCCATGCGTTCCACGTTAAATCCCATAAGCGAATTGTATCGTCGTTGCTGCCACTGGCGAGCATAGAACTCCCCGGTTTAAAGTCTAAAGTATTGGCAGTGTTTGTATGCCCCATGAGGTCCCCTCTGAGGTCTCCATCATCTGTATAAACCATCCCGATATAAGGTCGAAAAAATATGCCGCCAGCATAAACTGCGAAGCGCGTATCCTGCGTCGAAATGGCCAGATCAGCCGTTAAGAAGATGCCAATTTCGGTACTCCAGTGCTGTGCACCGGTATCAAGATTCCAGGAGCGGAGCGTGCCATCTTGTCCTAGACTGATAAGCGTGCTGTCGTCCTTGAAGGCTATTGCTTGGACAGAAATTTTATGTCCGACGAGCATCCGGGTATGGAAGTACTCTTGCGCAAAGGCAAATGGTAAGTTAGCAGTGAACATGGAGAGTAGGGTTAAAATCAAAAGTGTTATTTTTTTCATGCTATACTCCTTTGGGTGTAAAACTATTAATTTGGGATTCCCCAAATCTTTATTTACCCTTTAATGATACAATTTGAAGGTCAAAAAGGTGCATAGCGGTAAAAAAAATTGTAAGAACTGAACCAAGTGCGATGAAATGAGAAATTTTCTGTTATAATCAATTATTTTCTTTTTCAAGCGTTGCGCGAAACATTTTATGGATGAAATTCGCCGGTCATCCATCTCCGTAGTACTTCAGCGTCCGTAAAATCCTTGAGAATATATCCGATTAACACGGGATTTTCGAGCGCGATCCAAATAAGTGCGTCATGCTCGTCGTGTCTATCAAAGAGTTCGCCAGCAAGCGCAGCATCCGCCCGCTCAGTTTTTCCAACGTAAAGGGTGAGTTCCACGAGAAAAAAAATGAGATCCAACCCATTCACAACATTCCGCTCGGCATCTACAAAATGCTTAAAGGCTATATCCATTCCGGGACCGTCTATCAACTTCTTCAATTCGTCCTGAAACGTATCAGGATTTTCGCCATGGTATCCACGGGTCAGAACATGTCTGTAGTGTACTGCGAAAAGATGTGCATGCGCGGCATCTTCTTCGTCAGGTTTCTCAAGCGTCTGCTTCAAAAATGGCATGTATCGCGACGGATGAGAGGCTGCGAGTTTCCAGAACTTATCAAAGGTTTGATATTGAGCTTCCAGGGGATGGTTACGTCTGAGGAAGTCTAAATAGGTTTTGGACGTGACGAGCCGTCGGAGCGTTCTGAAGTTCTCATCTAAAATATTACCAGGGTTTTTACGTTTGAGTTGTTCAAACGTCTCCTCGGGTGTTGGCGGTTGTGCGATTGGCTCAATACCCTCCTCTGTGTCAATGTTCTCCCTTTCAGGTTCAAGAACACTTGGATCGGGACTTGATTGGCACGCGAGAAATAGCGAGATCCCCAGCAAGAGACAGACGTGTATGTATTTCACTTTTTTCTGAAGCCTCCCTCCGCCCATTTTTTGAATACTTTAACATCGGTAAAATCTTTGAGGACGTATCCGAGAGGCACTGGCTCTTCAAGTGCTAACCGTAAAAACCCTTTTTGAACCCCATGTTGAAAAAAAAAGGCTTGGATTTTTGCCCGATCTTCCTCTTGCAATTCCTTGACCCTTATAGAGTGATAGACAAAAACCTTTATCCAAAGCATAACATTTATGCCATCGTCGGTAACAAAGCGTTGTTCTATCCAACTGTGCACAGGCTCATTCATCCACATCTCAAAACGAGTATCCCGTGCTATGTCTTCCCCGTGATAGAGACGGATATTGATGTGGCGTTCCTGTAAAGCCATATAATGAAGGACGCTAACATCTGCTCCAGTAGGTTCAGGGAGGGGTGGCTTAAAATATTGGTTCAAAAACTCCAGGTACCCCTCTGTATCCACGGCGGCACTCGTCCAAAACTCATTAAACGTCTGAAACGGATTTTCCAGCGGATGGGTCCGTTTCAAGAAGTCTAAATAAGTTTCTGACCCGATGATTTCTTGAATCCTTGTAAAGTTGTCGTCTAAAACGTTGCCGGGAAATTCCAGATGCAACTGTGCCATAACCTCTGCAATTGTAGGGAGCCTCTGCATCGGTGCCATTGGTACTGCCTCCAATTGCGGTGCGAATTCTATTTCTGCGGCGAGCCTATTTTTCTCTACAGCCGCCAGCACTTCTGTCACTATTTCTTCAGAGATTAGGGATCTTGTTGTTTCTGCCGGGGCTACCGCGTTGCGGTTTTCGGATTTAAACGACAGCACTTCGCTTTCCGAACAGCTGCAAACGATTATACATCCGAGAAGGACACAAAACATCAATAGATCGAACAGCCCCTGATATCCTGATCGAAAGTATCGCATGCTTTTTCTCCTTTTTTTCAAGTTACCAGTTTCCAGTTAACAGTTTCCAGAGAAGAGGTCTCTTTCTTAACTGGTTACTGGTTAGCGAGGCATAAAACATCCCGCTCCGTTCAGTAATAATATAAAGCCTGTTACCCTTGACAGCAACAGAAATGACGCTGTTTGGTACGTTTGCCGAGATCTGTTTCCATCTACCACGAGTATCCAATTGATAGGCCCCAGTATCGCCAGCACCATAAACCGTTATATCATCTACGGCAACTCGGTCTATGACGGTGTGTGTACCGGTTGTATTGGTTATTGTTCGCCAGTTTTCACCGTCTGCCGATGTTAAGACCCCCGCGTCTGTAGCGACATAAACTGCTGAATCCGCAAAAACAATATCGTTGAAATGTTTAAATCGAAGTGGCAGCGTTGCGGTCAGGTCTTTCCATGTGTTCCCGCTATCAAACGATCGGAACAGATGTCCATCGCGTTTTCCAACGTAGACGGTTTCACCTGAAACTGCAAGTGAGAAACCATCAGAACGCTTATCGCCAACTGCTGTGCCAGTGTCTATCAATCCAGTGTTGACCCATTCAGGTTCGCTGCGTCTCCACCGTAGGAGCCGCCGCTGATATTCCACATAGAACGTATCGCCGCTAACTGCAAACTCGGTGTGAGATGCTATGGGATCGCGGGTTGTGTCTGTCGATTCATTGGCTTTCTCAGGGTCGTTAGGTGCATCGTGGGGTATACTTTTTTTCGAGATTTCTTGTGATGCAGTTTTTGGAGGCTCGATAGAAAGATTTTCACCTAAAACGGGGGCTTCTGGCATAAGTACCAGTGCACCGCTATTCTTAGAAAGATGGAAGATGCGCTGCTGGGATCCTTCTATGTCCGCGGAAACTGCGGTGCCGATGCCGTAGAGTTTATCGTCAGAAATTGCCAGTTGCGTAGAACGGAATAGAAAACCGACCTCCAATTCCGATCCTAATTCTGGTGTTAATTGAACAGGAGCGAATCGCAGGTTTCTCCAGGACATTCCACTGTCGGTGGATTTCGCGAGATTTGTACCGGTATAGGCGTAGAGCGCGTTTTTGAATGCGACTAAGTTAGATATTTGGGTTCCCACCATGCCTGTCATAAACGGATGCCACGATTCGCCAGCATCGGTTGAACGGATAAGTCCAAAAAGACTGGCTTTGAACAGGATATTTTCGTCCACGCCAGTAGCGGGGAATACACTCAACATAAACGAATTCATCATTGAGAGGGGGTCCAATTTTTTGTATCCGTGGAGTGTCCATGTTTCGCCGGCATCCGTGGATCGGCACTGGAAGCCGGTGTATCCGAATGCCCAAAGCGTTTTTCCAGCCGTAAGGACTTTAATGCCCGGGGACATCATTGTCAAGACTGGCTCGGTTGTAGGTGTGATGTTGGTCCATGAATCGCCGAAATCGGTTGACCGAAAAACTTCCCACATGGGTTGCCCGGCGGTTATCTGTTCCCGTCTTTCCTCCCGTTTAGCGGAGCCTAAGTCGGGTCCTGTTCCGACATAGAGGTTGTTCTCAGTAGTCGCCAAGGAGTGGATAACCTTAGTGGTTGTTAGGGGCAATTTTTCCCATATATCCGTTGTTGAATTATGTCTTGGGTTGATACGATAGAGTCCCTGATTTGTTCCGGCAAACACTGTGTTTTCAATAGTCGCCAAAGCAAGGATTCTTCTGTCTGTTCCTTCATGACCGAGTGGTGTCCACTGCTGTCCCATATCTTCAGATCGGAAGATGCCTTTATCTTTCAGCAGGAGGTACAAGGCTTCATCCGTTATCGCCAATGCGACAGCAGTGCCTTTGGGACGGGTGCCGAGCGGCTCCCACATCTCGCCTCTATGGGTTGAAATAAGTACTTCATTATCAGAGACAAGATAAAGGGTCCCGTTTTGTTCCATCATCGGTATTATGCCGGGGCCCTTCAAATTTGTCGGGCTGAGGAGTGCCCACGTGCGTGTGTCTGGCGTTAATCTATAGATACCGAGCCGCGAAGCGGCGTAGATATCGCCGTTTGAACTTACGAGTAAGCCGCCTACCGGGCCGCTCGCTGGTACGCTTGCTGGTTTCCACTGCTGTGGTGTTGGGAGTGGTTCTTTTTCTATCTGCGCGGCGGAAACTGGGGCAACAGGTTCCGAAACTTGCAGACCGGTCCCGGTGTCCCTACCTGTGATGTTAGAACGTCCGGCTTGGTTTCGCATATCTGGTTCTGCCTGTGTATCAAGGACGACGGGTGCCTCAATGATCTCAACAGTGGTTTCGGATTGTGCGTTCAAGTTGTAAGGTCTCTGAAAACGGGTCAGGTATTGGGACCCGATACCAATCATCAGCATTATAAGAATCGCAGCGGTGCCAAAAGCGAGCCAAGGTAGCAACGGTTTCCCGACCGAAGGTGGTGTCGGTTTGATGTGGGCAACTTGCTGCATAATGCGCTCAATGAAATCGGTGGGGAATTGGACGCTCCCCAGCGTTTCGCTAATCAGGTGTTCTTCGGCTTGTAAACGCTCTCGTGCCCGTCGAATCCGACTTTTAATTGTGTTTACCGATACGCCTAAGAAATTGCCAATTTCTTGTGCTGTCATTTCACCGAGGTAGTGGAGTGTCACAACTGTGCGTTCACTTTCCGGCAGCGTTTCGAGAAGCTGCTTGACGATTTCATGCCGGTGTTCAGCGGTTGCTGTCTCCCGTCGTTCCAATTCATAACGTTTGTAAGAAGCGTTCTCTATCTCTGTCATAGGTGTGCCCTCCAGCGATCGCGTAGAAAGTTTCTGCTTTTGGTGCCATCGCTTGCAAAGATTGTTTGCAATTACATACAACCATCCAGCGAATTGGTTGGGATTCCTCAGTGTCGCAAGGTTTTTGTATGCCTGAAGGAAGGCATCTTGCGCAATCTCTTCAGCGATGTGAAAATCCCCAATCTTCCGCCACGCAAGCGCGTGAACGCTCTTTTGGTACTTTCGGACCAAAGTGCTGAACGCTTGTTCATCACCCGACAAAATTTTGTGAATCAGTTGAACATCGTTTTCTACCATCAGAATTCCTCATGACTCATCTTTAGATGTGATTGTGTTTAAGCGAGTTTCAGCATTAAATAAGCACATTGCCCAGCGCGGGCGGGGAAACCCCGCCCCTACGGGGGTTCAGCATCTCTCGGAAATCCGAAAATCTAAACTTATTAGTTAATATTGCTTATATTCAAATTATTAATGATACAATTTTGAGGGTAAAAAGGTGCATATCTTGAAAAAAAATCCGATACCCGTAGGATTTTGGCAAAATCCATGCAGGATCGGATCGCTTAGAAGTGTTCTTTAAATATAAAAAAACGACTATTTTTTCAGTTGTCCCCACTGTGTTGATAATAACTGTGGTTGTGGTGAAACTGGGAAGAAACTCTCTGGTACCCACACAGGACTGGACGACACTCCTCTTGTTGCCTCAAGTGGTTGTCCGTCGTTTTGACCGTCAGTATTTATGATACGGATGACATTGTCACGCCAAAGTTTATCGGCTAGGATTATCTGACCAGGTTTTAGTTCTGGCAGCACCGTGAAACAATAGGCGATCCATTGACTATCTGGTGCCCAAGCGGGATTTTGGTTGTCGCCTCGGTTTGTCAACCGCTTCAAGTTTGAACCGTCTACATCGATTCTGTAGATATCCAGATCCCCGGTTCGGTCAGATTCAAACGCGATCCATTTGCCATTCGGAGACCATGCAGGCGATAGGTCCCTTTCAGGATGGTTGGTCAATTGACGGGATGTTTTGTTTCTAACATCCATCACATAGATGTCGGGATCCCCATCAACATTGGAGTGATAAGCAAAAAAGCGTCCATCAGGTGACCACGCGGGTGAACCCTTATTTATGTGATCGGTTGTGAGTTTTCGGAAGTTTTTACCTGTGTTATCTATGAGGTAGAGGTCAGGACTCCGAGGAAAGGAAGCAAAAGAGAGCGTCCCTATCTGATCGGCTTTGACATTTCCAACCCATAGAATCAACATACCCCATAATACTGTGTAACGCAATGCATATTTCATCTTGGCGTACTCTTTTTTTCTCGGGTCATGAATTTCAAGTGGACACTTTCAAACAGTCTGAATGCCCGTTGAGGTCATTCAGACTGGCACAAACTAAAAGTTTATGCTACAAAGATGTCTATTTATTTTTAGGATGCGCTTTAAGATTTCGTGTGTCAAGTTCAAAACGATTCTGACTTGACTTGGCCCCATGTTGTCGTTAAGGAATTGTTGGGACGGATTTCGAGATTTCCAATACCTTCACCACCAACCACGGTGGCACCGTTCATGCCGATGAGCGTCTTTCCATTCCCAGATGTATCTTCAAAACGATCTGCGCCTTCTTCATCATTGAAGTCCCAGAGTGCCAATGTGTGTTGATCATTCACAAAACGAGGCGGTGGCTCAAACGGATTGTGGCCCTGTGCGGCGCAGTCATACCGAGCGATATTTGAAAACCGGATCGCATCAATTTCGCCATGAAAGCTACTCACTTGGAATAACAACGCACCGTTAGGCGCCACAAACTTATCCTCACCATATCCGCCTACGACGAAATCTTGAACCCTTTCAGGTCTATTGATATGCAAAGACACCCTGTCCGCCAAAGGAAGTCTCCAGCCTTGACCAATTTGGTTGTTGGTCGCATGACAAAGTGTGCTGTTCTTGAAAATGATTGCTATATAGTTCCATTGATCCTTCTCGATTGCAATATCAGCTCCTGCAAGTCCGTGAGCTCTGTCTCCTGAAAGATATGCATGACGATAACTGCAAAGTTGATTCTTTGCGAGTCGACACTGATCTCTTGCCTTTAATCCGATGGAAACTTGCTGCGTGAGAATAAGGTCTTTATCTATTTCCTTGGGTTCAGTTTTTGGATAGAACCAGACTTCAACAGTAAATGCACGGGTGCCTTCAGGGAAAATATGCCCATGTTCCGCGAAAGGGAGTATTGCATAGTCATCTTCACCGTCCAACGACAAAACACCGCCGGAAGGCTCGAAAGCAAAAACAGGTACAACTAAACTGAACAATAACGCTACACTTAATAGGAACTTATGGTTAATAAACATCAGCAACTCTCCTTCTACGGTTATGCATTTTTCGATAGTGAACGGGAAACCCACGGTCTTCTATTCTACACGAGAGTGAACAGGCTAACAGCCTATGCTACAGGCACAAACTAAAAGTTTATGCTACAAGTTTCCTATTGAAAAGTATTCAATTAGAAATGGTATTACAACAAATTTCTTCGATATGTCGCAGCTACTTAGAGGCATCTGCTGCTTGCTTGAGTTTGCCCCAGAGTGTCGTCTGTTTCTCCGCGCTTGGAGATACTGAGAGCAACTGTTTTGGTACCCACTGAAGAGATTGTTTTGGTAATCCTCTTGTTGCCTCAATCGGTTTCCCACCGGCACCGTTTACTGTGTTAACAACACTGATGGCCCCGTTAGTCATAATTTGATCTACCGGTCCACCGCCTATTGGAATCTGACCCACAATATAGGCGATCCATTTTCCACTCGGTGACCACACAGGTCCCCAAATGACTGCCGGTTGGTCTGACCATGTGAGTTGGCGGCGGTTCTTTCCATTTACGTCAATGCTGAAAATTTCGCTGCCGCCATTAGGGGGACTTGAGGTAAAAGCGATCTGCTTGCCATCGGGTGACCATGAACACTCGGAGAAACGCTTAGCCCATGTGAGTTCCCTCAACCTTCTACCGTCAGCATCCATCAGAAAAAGAGAGTGTTCTGAACTAA
Organism: Candidatus Poribacteria bacterium; assembly: GCA_022819945.1. GTDB lineage: Bacteria > Poribacteria > WGA-4E > WGA-4E > WGA-3G > WGA-3G. The sequence goes on along the minus strand of JAJEGI010000031.1, from coordinate 2,047 downwards.
AGGCAATCCACTGACTGTCTGGGGACCAAGCGGGCCCGCGGCAATCTTTTTTGTTTGTGAGTTGCTTCACATTCTCTCCATTTACATCCATTCTGTAGATGGTCCTGCCCCCAGCACGGTCGGAGACGAATGCGATCCATTTCCCATTCGGAGCCCACGCAGGCGACTGATCCCTGTTCCCGTCAAAAGTCAACTGACGGTGTGTATTTGCTTCGACATCCATCACATAAATATCAAAGTTTCCACCTTGCCAGGAGTCATAGACAATTGAACGTCCATTAGGGGACCATGTGAATTGGGATGGTACTCCGGGATGTGTTTCCAACCTTTCGAGGGTCGCGCCTTGGGTATTCATGAGAATGATAGGACTGTCTCCGCCTTTTTCGGAAACAAAAGAGAGGATGTCCCAATCAGTTTCTGTCCAGCCATTACTGACGCATAGGCTGCTACTGAGTAATAATGCTATCCCGAATACTACATAAGATCGTATGCGTTTTATACTCATAAATTCCTCCTATTATAACCCAAGTTGCCACCTTCTTATCCACATAGCACTCCGCTGGAGTGCGGGTATTTGAAGGCACGGTTTTCTATAGATATAACACTCCGCTGGAGTGTGGAAAGTGCCAGTTCCTCGCTTGAATATATAAAACTCGTTAGATAGCAACTTGGGTTATTATAATACGGTGGTTACTTGGTGGTGTTTTCTGATTGCTTGAGTCTACCCCAGAGGGTTGTCTGTTTCTCGGTACTTGGGGATACAGCGAAAAATCCTTCCGGCACCCACTCAATAGAAGAATTCGACAACAAGCCCTTTGTCGCTTTAATTGATTTCTCGTGCCCACCTTTTCCTGTATCTATGACGTGGATGACTGCTTTCGCGTAAATCTGATCTACTGGAACCGGTCCTAACCCGGCTGGTCTTTCCGCTACGGTATAAGCAATCCATTTCCCGCTCGGCGACCACACGGGTTGAAAGATGTATGCCCTTAGATCCAACTGTGTAAGTTGGCGCGAATTTCTGCCATTCCTGTCGGTGCTGAAAATATTGCTTCTCCCTTCAGCGTCCCATGAGATAAAAGCGATCTGTTTTCCATCAGGTGACCACGTGCATCCGGGGTGTGGCAGATTCTGTGCGATCTTCTTTGTCTTTCTACCCTCAGCATCCATCACGAAAAGGCCGTAAATGCCTTTATCCGGTGCTAACGCGTAAGCGATCCATTGGCTATCTGGCGACCAAGCCGGTCTGCCGCAGTCTCCTCGATTCGTCAATTTCTTCACATTTTCGCCATTTACATCCATTCTGTAGATGCTCATCCACCCCGTACGATCCGAAACGAAAGCGATCCATTTCCCGTTCGGAGCCCACGCGGGCCATATATCTCTGCTACCATGGAAAGTCAACTGCCGGTGTGTATTCGTGCTTATATCCATCACATGAATATCAGGACTTCCAGTTCGGCGCGAGCCGTAGGCGAACGAACGTCCATCAGGGGACCAGGTTAGGGCGGACGGCTGTCCCGGTGTTGTTATCACTTTTTTGAGTATCTTTCCTTGCGTATTCATGAGAATGATAGGACGCGTTCCATCTTCTCTGGAAATGAAAGAGATGGTTTCATCTGCAACTGCGCGTCCGCTACTGATGAATGGACTGATACTTAGCAATAACGCTAACTCTAATACCACATAAGTTCGCGTTCGTTTCATATTTATAAATTTCTCCTATAATAACCCAAGTTGCCACCTGTTTATACACATAGCACTCCACCGTTTTCTATAGATATATCACCCCTCTGGGGTGGGGAAAGTGGAGCGGAAACCTTATTGAACCCTCCAAAATCTGTGAGGTTCCTGACGCATAAGTACAACCTAACCAGGGCCATTCAATTTTAAGAAATTATTGGATTTCACGTCTTTTTTTCAAGGATCCGGTTCGGTTGGGAAACCGAACCTACCGGGCCTGGGGGTGAAAATTCAATCGAAAAATGGACAATTGAATGTCTCTGATTTTTCAAGGATCCGGTTCGGTTGGGAAACCGAACCTACC
>JAJEGI010000025.1 GCA_022819945.1 Candidatus Poribacteria bacterium | reverse complement strand
CGTGAGTTTGCATAAGAATTTTGGATCTCGCCTAAGCGATCGTGAAAATCTGCTAATCCTGACCCCGACACCTAAGAACCATTCCGCTGACGACTGACGACTGATAGCTGATAGCCGACGGCTACCTCATATTTCCCTTGCACTCTTATCCTATATCTGATAGAATTGCCGTAAAGTTTAAGAGGACTTACGCAATTTTGGCTGTAGGCGGTTTTGTTAGATGAAATTTTTCTGCCAACCCAGCGTTTCTGGTACCACAAACTAAAAGTTTGTGGTACAAAAGAGAAACGTGCGTAAGTTCTATTTAATATAAAGGATGGAGACGCATGGCACTTCCAAATATGGCACGGATTCGGCAGCGGTTTGAGGCACCCGTTCTTAATGATCTCCCCGCAGCGATTCACGCAGAATTAGCAAGAATTGATGCCGCTTCTATTATCAGTCCCGGCGAGACTGTTGCAATTACCGCGGGCAGTCGCGGCGTTGCGAATGTCGATATAGCCGTCAAGGCGACGGTCGATTATCTCAAAACACTCGGCGCGAAACCTTTTGTGGTTCCAGCGATGGGGAGCCACGGCGGCGCAACCCCCGAAGGACAACGGAGTGTACTGGAACATTACGGTATCACCGAAGAGACCGTCGGCGCACCCGTGAAAGCAACAATGGAGGTTGTAGAGCTCGGAAAGACGGCAGACGGATTGCCGGTTTTCTTCGACAAGTATGCCGCTGAAGCGGATCACGTCGTCCCGCTCAATCGTATTAAGGCACACACAGATTTCAACGGCTCCATTGAGAGCGGATTGATGAAGATGCTGGTGATCGGACTCGGCAAACAGCAGGGCGCGAACCTCTATCACCGCGCTTTCTTTCAGTACAGTTTTGAACACGTTATCACTGCAGTCGGCGGTTTTATTCTGGATACCGGAAAAATCGCTTTCGGCTTGGGTTTAATTGAGAACGCACACGAAGAGACCGCAAAAGCGGTCGCCGTCCCTGCTGCCCAACTCTTTCAGACCGAACGCGAACTGCTCGTCGAGGCGAAATCGCTGATGGGACGACTCCCATTCGATGAACTCGACCTGCTGATCGTGGATTGGACAGGGAAAAATATCAGCGGCACCGGGATGGATACCAACGTTATCGGGCGGATGATGCAGAACTTTGAACCCGAACCCGCAAAACCGGCGATCCTCCGTATATTCGTCCGAAACCTCACTGAAGAGAGCGACGGGAACGCCACCGGCATCGGGCTTGCCGACTTCACAACGACACGTCTTGTAGACCAAATTGATCGGCACTCGACCTACATGAACGGGATCACTGCCCTCGGACCGCAGAAATCAAAAATCCCGTTCTACTACGACACCGACCGTGAGGCGATTGAAGTCGCATTGGATACCATCGGGCTTACTGAACCCGAAGATGCACGGGTGATCCGTATTGAAAGCACATTGAGATTGACGGAACTCGACATCTCTGATGTGCTACTTGAAGATGCGAAATTGCATTCAAGGTTAGAGGTCATCGGTGAAACAAAGCCGTTTGCGTTTGACGCTGCGGGTAATCTGTTGCCCTTTTAGATAGCTATCAGCTAACCGCCCGTAAAAAAGATGCGAAAACTTAAGATTATCTTGGAGATGATCAAATTTGAACATACCGTCTTCGCACTTCCGTTTGCGGTGATGAGTGCCTTTATCGCTGCGGACGGGTTTCCTGCGCTACCAAAACTCGGTTGGATCCTATTAGCAATGGTAGGGGCGCGGAGCTGCGCTATGGCGTTCAATCGGCTCGCTGATGCTGAAATTGATGGTATAAACCCGCGCACTGCCATGCGTGCGATTCCTGCGGGTTTAATCACAAAAGGCGCGGTATGGAGTTTTACGATCGTCTCTGCCGGACTGCTCGTTTTTGCGGCGTGGCGACTGAATCCACTCGCCTTTGCGCTGTCTCCGGTCGCGCTTGCTGTGGTTATGGGGTATTCCTATACCAAACGTTTCACCGCACTCTCTCACTTCTGGTTGGGGCTTGCGCTCTCTATCTCACCCGTCGGTGCCTGGATCGCAATTCAGGGCAACTTTGCGCTAACGCCGATTGTTCTCTGTCTCGTCGTGCTGCTCTGGACAGCTGGGTTCGACATCATCTATGCCTGCCAAGATGTGAACTTCGATAGGAAACACGGACTACACTCCATTCCCGCGAAAATCGGCATCCGATGGGCATTATGGCTCTCGTCTGCTTTGCATGTCATCACAGTGCTACTCCTGCTCGGTATCCCGTACCTCGTCGACTTGGGGCTTTTCTATTACATCGGTGTCGGGATCGTCGTACTAATCTTTATCTACGAACACGCTATCGTCAAACCGACAGATTTGTCCCGCGTCAACCTTGCATTTTTTACATTGAACGGCATGATTAGCCTCGTCTTGATGGCACTTTCGATAACAGATATTTTACTTTTATAGTAAGGAGCCTTACCCAACCGCAAGGAACTATAAAAACGTAGTCCCAAGCATCGCGCCGGGGCGGATATACGGAGAGCCACTTGTTGAAAAAAACAGCCTTACCGAACCGCAAGGAACTATAAAAAAATGAAACTCTCGCTCTCGGTACGCGTCGCAGAGACAGCATCGAAAAAAGACGCTACACATACCTTTACACAACTGACTGAACTCGCTGCAGGACTCGGCTACGAAGCGGTCTGCATGCGCGCCTCCCAAGTCGGTATCCATTCGCCTTTAGAACAGATTACCGCTGCCCGCAAACAGGCGGATTCGCTCAACTTGAAGGTCTCTATGGTCACCGGCGATTTCCCGGTGCCACTCAACAACGAGCAAGGACCGGACGGCCTCCGCAATATCACCCCGTATCTCGATTTAACGGAACTGCTTGGGGCAGACCTTATCCGTATTGCAATGAAGGTCGAAGCGGACATCCCGTGGGCACAACGCGCCTCCGACGAAGCCGCAGAGCGTGGCATCCGTCTCGCACATCAGTCGCATACGCAGAGCTTGTTTGAGACGGTGGAGGGATCGGTCGATGTGTTAAAACGCGTCGGCAGAAAGAATTTCGGGATTATCTATGAACCCGCTAATCTTGATCTGTGTGCACAGGATTACGGCGTTGAGACGCTTAAGCGGTTTTCACCCTACCTCCTCAACGTCTATCTTCAGAACCACATCCGCCGACCGGACGGAAAAACACGACTCCTAACGTGGATTCAGGGAGAAGTCCCGCATGATCCGATCCGTCTACAAGACGAAGGTGGTATTGATTTCCCATCGGTGTTTGAAGGTCTCGAGGTGATCGGTTACGATGGATATGTAACGGTGCATCAGGCGTTCCGTGAAATCATGGAGCCAGAAGACGCAGCAGAACAGAGTTATATCTACCTGAAGCCGTTTTGTGCGTAAAAAATTGTACACCTAAAAAACACAAAATTGGGAGGTAAGACTTATGGCATTTAGCGATTTTAAAACGATTTCTGAAGTTCAAGAAAAATTCAGAATCAAATACGCGTCTGATGACTTTTTTGACGTTGAGGCTAAAAATCCTTCAGAACAATTCTTACAAGAACTTGAGTTTAGCAGGCAGTACATTGATGCTTTCGGGTCTGAGGGATCAAGATGTGAAGTTATTATATTTCCCATCTTAAGAGAGGTTTACAAAAATTACGTCGAAAACTACAGACTTTGGGTAAAGAAATCTATCATCTATGATGAGACTTTGAGCGGCACTCCGGACTATCTCATTGCTACACGGTCTGAATTGGGTATGACTGTTGTCGGTACACCTCTCGTAATATTAGTTGAAGCAAAAAAGAACGATTTTGAGCAAGGTTGGGGTCAGTGCCTGGCTGAATTGGTTGCAGCGCAAAAAATAAATAATGACTCTGATTTTCCTGTGTATGGTGTTGTTACCGACGGAAAATTATGGGAATTTGGTCAACTTGTTGGCGATACCTTCATTCAAAATAGAACTAACTTTACTATAGATAATTTGCCGATCCTATTCGGTGCTATGAATTTTGTCTTCGGATCGATCCAGAAACATGAAAGTTGTTAACGTCAAGAAAGAAATATCTATGAGCACACAACAACCGAATATTCTCATTATTACCACCGACCAGCAGCGCACGGATAGCCTGAGCTGCTACGGATCAACGTTCACGGATACACCGCATCTCGATAAGTTCGCATCGGAAGGGGTCTGTTTCGAGCGGGCATATTGCACGAATCCTGTCTGTACCCCCGCCCGCGCTTCACTCTTTTCAGGACGATATGTGAGTCGCCACGGGGCGTGGAACGTCGGTATGAACGTCCCCGACGATGAAACCATGCTATCACACCGACTCGGCGCAGTCGGCTATCGGACGCACTATATCGGCAAAGCACACTTCCAACCCTTCGGTGCTGCTGCAGAACAGTCCATTGAAGCACGCGGGAATACGGCACGCTACCCGGATTTCCGAGGTCCCTACTACGGGTTTGAAACGGTCGAATTGGCACTTGGACACGCAACTTACGGCATCGCCGGACATTACGGCGAATGGGTGCGATCACAGGTCTCTGAGGAGGCGTTCGAGGGTTATAGTAAGGCGACACGCCGCAGTGAAAGAGGGTTCGGCGGCGAGGCTTATGATTGGGATATACCGCTGAAATACCATAACAGCGTTTGGACGGCTGATCGGACAGTGGATTTCCTGTCAAACCGTGATACCACGCAACCGTTCCTGTTAGCAGTCGGCTTCCAAGATCCGCACCACCCGCACTGCGTTCCGACTGAATTTGAAGCGCGCGTTGATCCCACCCAAGTCCCACTACCGGACTTCGTTGAAGGCGAGTTAGACGACAAACCGCCACATTTCTTGGAGGCACGATGCGGGGAACTTGAAAAGTCGAAGATCCGAGGCACGTACGCGATCGCCGGGCAGGGGGGTGGTGCCGACTACCGTAAGGTTTCGGAAGCAGATGCCCGACTCGGCAGGGCATATTACTACAATATGGTGAAGATTATTGATCAGCAGATGCACCGGGTTCTGGAGTGCCTCGATACGTGTGGATTGACAGAAAATACGTTAGTCCTCTTTACGACCGATCACGGCGAACTGCTCGGCGACCACGGACTCTGGATGAAGGGACCGTTCCATTACGAGCAGCTTGTCCGCGTACCGACGTTGATGCGGTTTCCTAAAGCAATCCCAGCAGGACAACGCACACAGGCACTGTTCAGCCACGTCGATATTGTACCAACAGTGTTGTCCGCAATCGGTTTGCCGATCCCGTCAGATACAGATGGCGTGAACGCGATGCCGATGCTTACGGGTGAGACGGCATCTGTCCGTGATGATGTGCTGGTCGAGTGTGTGGACGATCCTCGCGGCTTAAGACTCAAAACGATTGTGACCGACACACGGAAATTGACGTGGTATTGTGGATATACTTATGGTGAACTCTACGATTTGGAGAACGATCCAGGTGAACGCATCAATCAATGGGACAATGCTGCCTACGCTGCAGATAAGACATCTCTCATGAGTCGTATCCTTGAAACGATGGAGCCTTTAGAGAAAAGGGGTGAGCGATTGTCGTACGCGTAAAACAGGAGTGCTAATTATGGGGGTGGAATTCCTAAATCGGAACAGATTTTCCTTGCTAAAAACGGATTTAGTTCCCTATGGCGTGGAATAGGAGCACTTTTCCGAGTCCTGCGATTAACGTAGATAGTATGGTTACCACCTTCTCGGAGGAATTCGCAACCGTTCTTTTCAAGGTGACGGATAAGTTCACGTCTTTTCATAAACGGAGAAAAATTGGCTCGCGAATAACCTCTTCTAATTCCGCAATGTACTCTTCAGCCAGCTCCCGGTTTGCCTTGAGTGTTAATTGGATCGCCTCATGAAGATTTGCCCGGGTCTCTTCAAGTGTTTTTCCTTGCGTATTTGCGCCAGGTAATTCTTCAACAAATCCAATATAGCCTTCTGGCACTTTTTTGAAAACAGCGTTGAATTGCATCTAAAACTCCTGTTTAATGCGTCTGTTAACTCTGTTGTAAGTGTTAGAATCCGATAAATATACTTTATCACGTAAGTGCCGGCTCTGTCAAGTATTTATAAACACATCGCAGAGCCATTCAATCTGGCTTGCGCTGTTTTTAAACTTGCTTTTTTAAAAAAGATAGGGTATTATTTAGTCAGAAGATATTGATTGTGTTCAGTTTCGCTTCGACTCTATTGTATCCTACGCTAAAGCGGTGGGAACAAACATTGGGGGCATCCAGATGGAGCCTACGCTATCCATTGTGATTCCGATTTACAACGAGGTTTCGAGCCTAAAAAAACTTTTGCAACAGGTTGTCAACGTTGAAATCGGTATGAAAAAAGAATTGATCCTCGTTGACGACTTCTCAACAGATGGCACGCGCGATATTTTAAAGGAAATTGAAAGTCTGAAAGATATTCCAAGCGAAATACGCAGCTTCCTTGAAGTAACCGAGATGCCGATAGACGAAGACACAGAAAACACAGACGGAATCTCAGTAAATGTCTTTTATCACGATGTGAATAAGGGCAAAGGGGCGACACTCCGCAACGGGTTTCAACATATTACCGGCGAAATTACCATTATCCAAGATGCCGATCTGGAATATGACCCCCAAGATTATCCGAAATTGCTGAAGCCTATCGTAGATGGTGAAGCCGATGTCGTATACGGTTCTCGATTTATGAAGGGCAAACAGGCAGGATTATTGCGCAGCTACCTCGCAAACCAATTTCTCACGACCCTCGCAAATATCGTCAACGGCACAAAACTCACCGACATGGAGACCTGCTATAAGGTGATCCGGACATCAATTCTAAAGGAGATCTCGCTCTATTCGGACAGGTTCGGTTTTGAACCGGAAATTACAGCGAAACTTGCCAAACGAAAATGTAAAATCGTTGAAGTCCCTATCTCCTACCACGGCAGAGACTACGGGGAAGGGAAAACCGTGAGTTGGAAGGACGGGATCGCCGCAATCTTCCACATTCTCCGTTTCCGATTCTTTTCATAGCGGCTTAACACACCCCCTAAAAATATGCAAAATTTGCAGGATTTGCTTAAAAAGGTAGATGACCTTCTGGACTCGGTTGATGTAGAAAAACCGTCCCAAGATTTCCAGATGCCGACAGATCCGCTGCTGACAGCACTCGAAACCCACTTCGGCTATACATCCTTCCGTAAAGGACAACGCGAGATTGTGGCATCAATTTTAGATGGCAAAAACGTGTTCGCTGTCTTTCCAACTGGACACGGAAAATCGTTGTGTTATCAACTTCCCGCCTTGATGCTCGACGGTATAACAGTCGTAATCTCGCCTCTCATTTCGTTGATGAAAGACCAGGTCGATGCTTTACGCCAACAAGGCATTGATGCAGTTTCGCTAATCAACAGCACACTCACATGGGAAGAATACCAGAATGCATTGGCACGGCTGCGGCGAAACGAGATAAAACTACTCTACGTCTCTCCAGAACGCCTCCGAAGCCGCAGGTTTTTAGACATACTGAACGCTTTTCCGATCTCACTGCTCGTTATAGATGAAGCGCACTGTATCTCGCAATGGGGACGCGATTTCCGCCCTGCTTACTTGGCACTCAGAGATACGATTGACGTACTCCAGCCGCGTGTCATCGCACTTTTCACAGCAACCGCCCCACCAGAGATCCAAGCAGACATCCTCAGTGTCCTGAATATGCCGACACCCCTCACTCTCACACAAGGGATTGAGCGTCCTAATTTGAAATTGAGCGTCCAGCACAATGAAAATGAAGATGAGAAGTATAAACAACTCGAAAAGTTTATTAGAGAGCAGGAAGCAGCATCCCTCGGAGCCTCAGACGCTCAATCAAAAAATGGGATTATCTACGCCGGACGGCGACGCGAAACCGAAGAGATTGCAGATTTTCTCCAGACGCGTAGATTCCGAGCAGGTTTCTATCACGCCGGACTTGAACCCCAAGAACGCAAGCGTGTACAAGAAGCCTTTTTTGATAACAGCGAGAACGGATTGGACATTGTCGTCGCCACGAACGCTTTCGGGATGGGCATCGATAAACCAGACATCCGATACATTGTGCACTGGACACTCACCGGTACCCTTGAAGAATACTGCCAAGAATTTGGTAGGGCAGGTAGAGACGGAGAGGACGCACGCTGTGTGCTACTTTTCTGTCACGACGATCGCGGATTGCACGAGTGGTTTATTAGAGAGAGTACACCGGATAAGCAATTTTTGCTTAAACTCTTAAAGGTCATTGAGAATTTCAAGGGGAGCGATAACTATCGCACAATCTCTAACGAAGAACTGGAATGGATGAGTGGCGGCAACCAAACAAAGACGCTTGTTAGCCTCAGTTATCTCGAAAAACTCGGATTTTTGAAGCGGTGGTATAACGTCCCCTCTCAGCTCTCTGTGAGGTTTCACGGATTCTGGACCGAAGCACCAGAGCCAACAGGCCCAGCACAGCGCGAACTGCTCCGTGAATTGCGGAGCGGCATCAAAACGATTCTGGAACTCTGTGAAACCCTTGGACAAAATCCAAAGGCGATCATGGAAGACCTCGCTGAACTCCAAAGCGACGGTTATATTCAGTACTGGGGACAGGAAGACTTGCTACTTATTGAACTGCTTGAAGACAGTCAAATGCTCAGCACGCTGACAGATGAACAGATTGAGGTAGGGGATTACGTCCGCCGAAAACAGAGCCAGATCGATCAGATGATCGTCTATGCGTTAGATACCACTTGTCGAATGCGTGTGATTCGAGACTATTTCGATGAATCCGTTGATGAAAACTACCGATGCGGCACCTGCGATTTGTGTCAAGCACAAGCCATCAGTTAATTTTCGGTGCGAAGCGCGTCAATGGGTGTAAGCCGTGCTGCTTGCATCGCCGGATAGACCCCGAAACTGACACCCATAAACAGCGAAAAAACAATCGCAATCAGTACCCAATGCAAAGAGAGCACAACGGGCCACTCCGGCACAATCGGCACGATGCGCACAGCCAGCCGCGCCATCCCGTGCGCTGCCACCCAACCGCCTGCGATGCCGAGTATCCCGCCACAGAAACAGAGACACACCGCCTCTGTTAAAAACTGCCAGAAAACGTGAATCCGTTTCGCACCTACGGATTTTCGCAAGCCGATCTCCCGCGTCTTCTCACCCACAGAGACGAGGCATATATTCATGATGCCGATACCGCTCACAAACAGCGAGAACCCCGCAATACTCCCTAACGCTATTTTTATCACCCGTTGGATATGTTCCAACCGTTTCACACCGCCTGTGGGAACCCAATGGCGAACAAAATTATCTCTGTTACGGTGTTTTCTGCGAACTACAGCGCGTGCTGAAGCGACAATTGCTGCCTTGTCTGCATCTTTCTCCGTGAAAATCGTAATACGCTCTATATAGTCATAGCCTGAAATCCGCTGTTGGTGCGTTGTCAACGGCACACAGACGACATCATCAAGTGACCATGTAGAGTCAAAACCTCTACCTTTCACAGCCATCACGCCTACAACATGTGCTCTGATAGATGCGCGTCGCCAATAATAAAACTTGATCTTCACCTCTTTCCCAATTGGGGAGGTCTCTCCAAACAATTCCGTGGCAACATTCTTTCCTAAGACACAGACTTGCAGTGCCTGCGTCACATCGCTTTCAGAGATAAATCTACCCTCTTGGATATCCCAGTGCATACCGAGAGCATAGTCTGCTGTTACACCCTCCAGAATAGGGCGAGACTGCCTGCCTTCGGCGGTTGTAACGAGGATACGGTAGCGTTCATTTTTCGGCAAAACAAATCGGATGTTCGGCACTTCGGCTTCGATCGCAAGTGCATCGTCGTATTTGAGACGTTCGCTTATACGGTGCCAGCGTCCTCTGCGATAAACCCCGTAGTTGTTCCGCAATTGCACTTGGTCAACGCCACCGAGCGTTTCTATCCCATCAGAGATAATTTTCTTCGCACCATCACCGATCGCCATCATGCACAATACACTGGCGATCCCGATAAAGATACCGAGGATAGACAACCCAGCGCGAAGTCGATTTTGAGTTAGGTGCGAAATACCCGCAGCAATAGCATCACGTAGTTTCATTGTATTGGAAACTCCAAGCGTGTAGCGTCTATTTTTCTAAGAAACGCGGTTAAAGACAAGATCAGAGAAATAGAAGAGATGGGGTTTATAGATGAATTCTACTTATACGTACGTATGGATGCACTTTCAGTTCGTAGCGGCTGGGTTCCCCGGTTTCCCCTACGGTCCTACCGCGTGTGCAAATAATTAGGGGTTTACTATAAACTTCAAGTATAAAGAGGCAGGTTTTCTATCAATAGGTTTAAAAAAGCGGAAAAATCAGACTTTTACAAATCGGCTAAGTGTTAGAAAGGGGAAAATGGATGGAAACGACTTTAGATTTCGGATTGATCCACAGGATCAGCGGAACCGAGGTTATTGAACGCCTCGGCATAGACTTGTCGAAGCGGGACGTTGTTTTGTTCGGCGAGACGTTTGCAGTCCTCATATTCAGGAACGGCCTTGATAAGCGTACCGTTGAGATACCCGCGTTTGGCTTGGATCGCGCCCCACCGTGTCTCGACTTCGACAAAATCGCGACGCAGTTTGATCCGGTCAGCGGAAGACAGCCTCACGCCAAAAGTCGTGGTTTCGGTGAGAAGGAGTTCGATGAGTGTGTCCCGATGCTCAGTAGGACAAAGCACAGTGATTTGTGTCGCGGGTCTGCCTTTCTTCATAAAGATAGGAGTGAGAAAGACATCAAGCGCGCCGTGTTCAAAGAGTTGGGCGGTAACATAGCCGGTAATCTCCGGCGACATATCATCTACATTCGTCTCGATAATGTCTACGCTGTCCGTTTCGGCGTGGTGGTGCGTCGTTTTTGAACCGATGTCCGACGTTTTTTCACCGAGACAGAGACGGAGGAGGTTTGGACGCTGTTCGAGGTCACGGGTACCGGCACCGTATCCGACGCGGTCAAGCCGCATCTGTGGCATTACCCCGAATTCCTGTGATAAAGTTGTAATAAGTGCCGCACCAGTCGGCGTGACCAATTCCTTTGGAATATCGGTTTGATGGATCGGGACACCTTGCAGGAGTTCCATCGTGCCGGGGACGGGGACCGGCATAAGTCCGTGCGCGCATCGGACAAAGCCTCTACCGAGAGAAAGTGGGGAGGCAAACACAGCGTCAACATCCAGATACGCAAGACCGATGACAGACCCGACGATGTCCACAATGGAGTCGATCCCACTGACTTCGTGGAGATGAACCTTGTCTTTCGTTGTATTGTGAACCTTCGCCTCCGCCTCAGCGAGCCGGTCAAAGACGCGTTTTGCTGTCTCCCGAACCTCTGCATCCAAATTGCTATCGTCAAGCAACTTGAAAATGTCAGAGAGGTGGCGACTCGGTCCGTGCTCGTGATGGTGAGAATGTGCATCTGTATGCGTATGGGAGTGTTCGTGTGTATGCGTATGGGTATGTTCGTGTACTTCTTCGGCGTGTGAGGACGCGTGCGCGGGGTGTACTTCTACAATCGCACGGGTGCCGGTGATACCGTGTTTCACCGCTTTTTCAAACCGTAGACTGAACTCTGCATCGAGTTTAAGTGTCGCTAATCTGTCTGTGAGTATTTCCGATGGTACACCCGCATCAACAAGCGCGCCGAGTGTCATATCGCCACTGATACCTGAAAAGCAATCGAAATACGCAATCTTCAAGGGCATGCTCCTTTAGGTTTTCGGCGTAACGTTGTGAAGGCACACGGTGTGTGCCTTCCATTCCGTCTACAGTTGGATTTTTATACGCAACAAGGGCATCATGAAACTCAATCGTGATAAACTTCCATTCCGTCTACAGTTGGATTTTTATGATCAAACTCGTATTCTTTAAGAGTCTTGGAGCAATTCTTGGAGCAATTCTGTCGATTCGTGGCGTTTGAGTTTGTCAATGGCTTCAACCTCTATCTGCCGCACACGCTCCCGGCTGATTCGGAGCTTGTTTCCGATGTCCGCCAAGGTATACTCCGTATTGTCGATCAAGCCGTATCGCAAGATGATGACTTGCGTTTCACGCGGGTTGAGGGTCCTGTTAAGGATCTCCGTGATTACCTCAATTTTGGCATAATCAACCAGGTAACTTTCAGGTGTAATTTGAGATTGATCCGGAATCAGTTCAGAAAACGAACCGTCCGGCGAATCTTCATTAATCGGTGCATCAAGCGGCACAGGATCTCTCGTCGCATTGAAGATTTCGGAGACCTTTTTTTCTGTGAGTTCAACTGCGCTTGCGATTTCGGTTGTTGTCGGTTCACGTCCGAGTTCGGTTGTCAGATCCGACTGCGCCTGTTTAATAGCACGTCGCGCTTCACCGATATAACACGGAACACGGATCATCTGCCCTTGTTGGTCGAGTGCGCGTTTGATAGACTGCATAATCCACCATGTCGCATAAGTACTAAATCGAAATTTAAGGGTGTGGTCAAACTTATCTACAGCGCGCATCAACCCAAGGCTGCCTTCCTGCATCAAATCGAGGAAAGTTAACGAGGTTTTACTGAAATGATGTTGCTTGGCGATGCTGGCAACGAGGCGGAGATTCGCTTCAACGATTTTCAACTTCGTTCCATGTGTAACCTGATCCGCTGCCTCCAATTGCTCCGCCAGCCACTTGATATGGGCAAATTCGTTCCGGACATCTTCGAGCACAAATCGCAGTGCGCGCGGCGAGTTTGTAACCGTCCGTTCCGGCAACATATCAGGCGGCAATTCCTCCAAGAGTGTTTCGATCTCGCATCGAATAACATCAAACTCCTGAAAAGCGTGCAACTCTTGATCTTCGTCAAACGGGATGAGCGTGGTATGGTCATAGTCGCCTACGGCTGATAGTTCAGCAGGCGGCATCTCATGCTGTTGTTGACTCGACTGCCGCATTTCTTTGTTAAAGGTACGGATACTACGGCGGATGGTTTTGCGCGCGTATGCTTTGAATTCTGCACCGCCTTTTGTATGGCTATCGTCAATAGCTGCCAAGAGCCCAAGGCTGCCCGCCTGCATTAATTCCGGCGGTGAGGTTTCATCGATATATTTTTTCAGCAGATGTATGTTTCCTTGAAAAATTTTCCACCGTGCTTGTTTTAATAAGCTCGCCTTCGTTTCTAATTTCTCCAATAAAACGCTAAGCGTTTGTATTTCAGCGCGGATTTGACTGATAATTAAACCGTGTTCTGATTGCGGCGGTTCAAGTTTGTAGAGGTTTTCTGGAAGATCGTCTTTAGTAATCTCAAGTGTGGCTAATATCCAATCCGGGAATTGACGCAATAAGGTGGTGAACATCTCGAAACCCTCTCGATATTTTTCAAAGAGACCGGTTTCTTGTTCAGGAGCCAACAACGGGGTCTTCGCTATCTTCTGCAAGTAGGCAAAGGTTTCATCTCTCGGCGATTCTGCTGGGTGCTCCTCCGTCTCCTCTTCCTCTGCAAAAATTTCAGGTTCTACCGGGTACGCCGGGTAATAGTCTTTCATGTCCTCACCTCACATAACCTCGATCTCCAGATCGAAGTGTTTCTTGAATTTGACGCATACAGCGAAAATTATTAAAATAAGGTTTAACTTTTTAGTTGGTATGTGGTATGCTATTAAGCGGAATCATCTAAAAAATTTTAATATTCGATCGCAAGTTTACGAAGTCCCACAGACGAAAAGATCAAATAAATTCGGTATAACCACTGGAGGCAGTTAATGGCTCAACTCACACAAGATGAAATTGTAAAAAGGTGCCAAGCCGGTGAATCCTGTGCTGGTGAAAATCTTGCAAACCTTGATTTAGCGAACCAACGGCTCGCGGGGATCGACTTATCAGAAGCAGATTTGAGCGGTGCCGATCTGCAGAACGCCGACTTAACGGATGCGAACCTAAACGATGCGAATCTCGCAGGCGCGAACCTTTCAGGTGCCACGCTACATCGGACGTATCTCGTCGGTTCTAATTTGACGGATGCCAACCTTGAGGCAGCGAACCTACGGGGTGCTTTTCTCAGTGGAAGCCTGCTTTGTGGCACGAACTTTAAACGCGCCGATTTGCGTCGTGCTACGCTCGGATGCCCACAATGTGAGGTACCGGGGCCCTTCGGGTCGCTCACCACTTTCGAGGATGCTAACCTTGAAGAGGCGATTTTCGGTGAAATCAAACTGAAAGGCACTGTTTTGCTCGGTGCTAACTTTAAAGATGCCTATTTATACGAGGTCGATCTCTCCGAAACCGTCTATCGCGAATCCGATCTTGAAGGTGCTATCACGAAAAAGGGACGAAATTAAGACGTTGATCTCCTCGGCGTATATTGTAGGTGCCAAGTCCTGCTATTCAACGCGTCCCAGCATTGCTCTATCAGGCTCGATCGCCGGGTTGCCTTACGGTCCGGAAATTAAGATGCAAACACTTAATAGTATTTACCCATTTTCCTATTATATGTGACGTTAACAAAACGCAAGAGGTTTACATAAAATGCATTTTTTTTATATAAATTGTTAACGCCTATGTAGGAAAACCGATATGATTGCAAGCGCGCCTACAATACCCTTGGTATCGCAGGACTAACTCAGTTGCATGTCACAGAGTTTTTTATACAATCCGTCTTTTGCTAACAGCGTCTCATGTGTTCCCATTTCCAAAATCTCCCCATTCTTTATAACAAGAATCTTATCCGCACGGACAACCGTTGATAGGCGATGGGCAATAATAAAACTGGTTCTCCCATCCATCAGATTTGCCAACGATTCTTGGATGAGTGCCTCAGACTCCGTATCCAGTGAGGAAGTGGCTTCGTCCAAGATGAGAATCGGGGCATCCTTTAGGAGCGCGCGGGCGATGGACAAGCGTTGCTGTTCGCCACCAGAGAGTTTCATGCCCGCTTCCCCTATCGGCGTAGCGTAGCCTTCCGGGATTCTTGTGATAAATTCGTGGGCATTCGCCCGTTTCGCCGCTGTAACGATCGCTTCATCGGTAGCACCTGGGGCACCGTAACCAATATTTTCCAGAATCGTGCCATCAAATAGGAAGGTATCCTGTGGAACGAGTGCAATATTTTGTCGCAACGACGCCAATTTTACTTCAGAAATAGGTACATCATCAATCAAAATCTGCCCAGAATCGACTTCATAGAATCGTAACAACAGATTGAGGAGTGTCGTTTTTCCGCTACCGCTTGGACCAACAAGGGCGACAACCTCTCCGGATTTCGCCTCAAAAGTTACGTTATCAATAACAGGTTTGGAAGCGATTTGTCGGTTTTCTGAATTTTGTGAGTAAGAGAAAGAGACGTTTTGGAATGTGACGGCTCCACGCACATTTTTTAACTCAATACCGTCCGCAGATTTTTCTCCAGGAACGTCGCGGGCATCTGTGTTGTTCGCCTTACCCGCCTCAGCTCCGAAATCCAGAAGATAAAAGATGCGTTCCGCGGAGGCGAGACACTGTTGTAAAGCGTTATTGACGTTACCAATTGTTTTAATCGGCTTGAACATGTAACTGACCATGCCGATGTAACCGATAAACCAGCCTGTAGAGAGGCGTCCGTCAATTACTTCCCAGCAGCCGAGACAGAAAACAGTTGCCACACCGATAGCCCCTAACCATTCAATAGCGGGAGGCAGAAGGGCAGCGAAGCGGGCACGCCGTATCGCTGAACAGTACTGATCCCAGTTGATAGTTCTGAATCGATCAATTTCTGACTGCTCAGCCGTAAAACTTTTAACTATCTTGATGCCAAACAGTGTCTCCTTGAGTTGTGAATAGATGTCTGCACTCTGCTGCTGAATTTCTGTGCTCCCAGCACGGATCCGTCCGCCGATGAAGGTAATCAGATAGACAAGTAACGGGAGGATCAGTAGGACAAAAAGCGTGAATTTGAAGCTCATGATGAGCATTGCAGAACCAAAGAAAGTAACAAGCACAATAGCGCGTATAATCTGCGCCGTCGCGGCAACAAGGATCTGCCAGATGTGAACATCATCGGTGACGCGTGCCATGAGGTCGCCTGAACGTTCTTCACGTAGGGCCCCTAACGGGGCAGAAACGAGACGCTGGTAGAGGGCGTTCCGTAATCGAAACGCGAGTTTCTGTCCAACGCGCGCCATAGCATAATCGTTACCGTAACTGAAAACGCCTTTGATGAGAACCAAAGCGATCATGCCACCAAGCAACCATAGGAAGGCTCTAAGCGCGTCGTTCGCACTCGTCAACGATAGTTCAATACCCTCGAAAGCGAATATCCCGCCGCGCCCTTCGTGTTGAAAGTAGTGAATAGTTACAGGTGCCTCAAATGTGTTACCCCCCACGACTGCAAGTCCGTCAATGGTATCTGCTAAAATATGAAAAATGCCAAACTCACACACAGTAATAACGAGGGCGCAGGCTGTTGCTAACAGAATAGAGCCAATGTAGGGGGTGTGATACCGCGCAAATCGAGGAAAGGTTGGGTTTCTTGTTTTTCTAAATAATAGCATCGCTATGATCTTCCCGATAGTCCGATCATCGATTTTTGATTAGGGTTATCGTTTTCGGTAAACCGTCCCGGGTTTTTTAACCAATTATTTGAGTCGGTAAGCACCGAATTGGATGGCACATGCCCGTTTTACAGCATCACCCACGTTTGAAAATGGGCAGCGGATACTGAGCTCTCGCTTTTGGAAATCCACAGCCTCAATGATTCCGATGGCATAGGTATTACCGGTACTCCCGATTAATCCGACCAAACGGCGTTCAAAATACGCACGGACCTCCACTGTAACACGCGTCAGACTTAAATAATTTTTAATGTGGGTGATCGTCGCTTTGGAAAGCGGTTTTGAGGCGATGAGGCATAAGGTACGGCTCCCCCACTCCGCATGGTAAATCTGTGTTTCTGAGAGTCGAGAGAGGATTTCCAACTCTTTCTCATTTGCGATACGTCCTATGAAAAAGGGGGTACCACCACCCCGAATCTGGTCAAAAGGCACCTGTTGTACGGTGCTATCGGAGAAATATGTATCAAATTGGTCTTTTCGGTACCGGCTGCGCACCTTACCACTTTTGGTGCGGACACTCCGGTGTGGCAGCAGATAATGGATGTTAAGCCACTCCTGTTGACTGTAGCACGCCGTTATCTGCTCCAATTCCGTAGAACGCCCGATGCAGACGAGGTGATCCGGTCTAATGAGTTCGATTTTGTGTTGTTTGAGAATAACTGCAGGCGGATCGTGAATATAGCCTGTGGTGTCAACGACAACGAAATCCGCATCAGTTTCACGCGCACGATCCACCATCAAGCGTGTGCCTGCCAAGAGTCCAAGCAAGTGTCCTTGAGGCGACACATCACCGACAAAATAAAACTGGTCAGCGGTGCCGTCGAATACGATACGGGGCTCTGACCGGTTTTGTTCACCGTCTGAAACGGCAGCTCGCGCTTCCGATGAGTGAAGGTTTTCGTCCGAGACGAAGGATTTTATGCCGATTGTGGTCGGGGGACCGATTTGGGATTGTCCGATGTCTGTATCCACACAAGCGACTTTGAAGCCCTTTGTGAGTGCGGAATCCGCTAAGAAACGGCAAAAAGTTGATTTTCCGACATCGGTTGTACCGATGACAAGCACAATCTGTTGAGGCTTGACAATCCGACTCGCAAGTTTTCTCCAGTCTTGGTTAACTTGATACGTGTCATCCATCTTACTGCCTCGTGGCGCGGAGCGTTTAGTCGCCAAGGCTCATTTGATAACGGAAGGTGACACCGGGGGCACCGAACATTTCATCGAAAGCAGGCATCTGTTCAATTCCGACAAGTTGTTCAAACAACGATGCCCTTTTCTCTTTACGTACCACCTTCGGTTTGCCCTCAATGCCTGCTAACTCTCCTGCAATTTTGATCGCATCAGGCAAATTGCCAAGTCGGTCCAGCAGTTTTGATTCCAACGCCTGTTTGCCTGAGAAAATGCGTCCATCCGCGAGTTCAACAACTTCAGCACGCGTTAATTGGTCGCTGCGTGCTTCAAAGATGGTATCCACAAATTGGGTGTAAACATCATCTACAGTGGTTTGGAGAACTGCCCGTTCTTGTTCTGTCAACGCTCGAAAAGGTGAACCCGTATCCTTGAATTCACCGCTCTTAATGACTTGATGTTCTAACCCAACCTTGTCGTATAACCCTTTCATCCGTGTGAACTGCATAATAACGCCGATACTACCGGTTAGCGTGCCGGGGTTTGCGACAATTGTGTCCGCAGCGCACGCTATATAGTAACCGCCTGATGCTGCGCTGCCACCCATTGAAGCAACTATCGGTTTCTCTATCTTTGCCAATTCGCTGTAGATTTCCTGAACAGGGGCAACACTGCCGCCGGGTGAATCAATTCTAATAACCAACGCTTTGATGCTTGGGTCATCGCGGTACGTGTGAATGAGTTTAATTGTCGCGTCGGATCGCGTGATGATGCCTCGAATGTCTATCACAGCGACCTTCTGCCCGATTGATGCGCTACCGCCCATTGACCGCAATAAGACCAGCATTAAGAAAAACAAGGCAACGATACTGCCTAAGATGATAAAAACACGTCTTTTCTTCATTTTTTTATATTGTGCCTCGCTACGATTTGACTGATGGTCAAATTACCGTTTTCTGATTAATGCGAATCCGTTTTATAAGCATCCCAACACAAAAGCCAACGCAATAAAGTAGGAAAGCGAAGACGAGCACCATAACTACGTTGACGACTAAACGTCTAAAATTAAACGCTTGGAAATTTTCAATGATGTTGGAAATCCCAAGGCCAAGAGCAAAACAGAAATATGTGAAATATTGACGTTTCAACTTCGATACAAACATACTGACATACTCTTATACTTATCTGTGTGGAGCCGCGTTTGCTCCGGAACCGTTAGTAGTCCTGTAGGTTGGGTTGAAGGGTGTTGAGCAGGTACATATCCTTGTGCCGATACGCTCAAATCCGCGCTATTGTCCTATACCTCCAAAACCGTAGTGAAACCCAACTTGAGACTGGTGCGGTCTGAGTCTTGTGTTCCTTTTCAGGGTTTTCGGAGCATCCGCTCAACCCAACCTACCGGACGATACGGTTTTTCTAAAATTGACACCAATGGCGCGGTTCCAAACTGACCTTACCGGGCCGGGGGTATGATGCCAGTTTACCGCCTAATGATGACAACCCAGAATGTTTTCAATAACCATCCTATATCGGAAGCGATGCTTTGCGTTGCGACATAGTGGAGATCCAGAGCGAGCTTTTTGGGCATTAACTCGGTGATGTAGTAATGTTCCGCATCTTGTTGTCCTTTGAGTTTCTTTTCTTCATCACGATTAGCGAGTTGTGAGGGACCGGTCATCCCCGGTTTCACTTGTAGCACCTGTTTCTGGATTTCCGTATAGTATTTAACGTAATCGGGTGCCTCTGGACGCGGTCCGATGAGGCTCATCTCTCCTTTGATAACATTGATTAAGTTAGGGAGTTCGTCAAGTTTTGTCCATCTCAAGAATCTACCGATGCGTGTGATCCGTGTGTCTCGATAGGTTGTCAAGCTGCCCCCGAGTGTATCGGCGTTGACCACCATGGTCCTGAATTTATACATCTCAAAGATAACTTCGTCCTTGCCTACGCGCTTGGCTTTGTAAAACGTCGGTCCCTTCGATTGCAACTTTGCGAGCAGGCTTCCAAGCAAAAAAAGGGGAGACAAAAGCAGAAGGGCACCCATCGTAAACACGAGATCAAATGTCCGTTTCCCTGAAGCACGCTTCGGTTCGATAATGACCTCTGGGGTGTCTACGGTTTGCGGCATGCGATTTCCCTACCTTGTAGGATTAGCGACGGTTTGCGGTAGCAGTTTTCGTTTCCGCGGGAAACTGAACAATCTCAGATCCGCTATCAGTCTCTGTCTCTGTAAGGAATGCGCGGTTTGGCTGATATGTCGGCACCAATTCTTGGAATTTGGCGACAATCCCTTCTGCGTCGAGTCCGTCTGCAAGCTCCGAGAGTTCATCAATCTGAGAAAGGAGTTGCCGTTCCTCAATTTCTTCCAATTGCGCTACAAAGATACGCTGATGCTTTGTCGCTGTAACGCCTTCTTTCGGTGTAAGGAGTTCTTCATATAACTTCTCGCCGGGTTCTAAACCTGTAAATGCGATCTTGATGTCCCTGTCTACCTCAAGACCGGAAAGACGGATGAGGTCTTGGGCGAGGTCAAGAATTTTGATCGGTTCTCCCATATCTAACATCAGAATTTCGCCGCCGTTTCCCATAGCACCCGCTTGGATGAGGAGCTGGACAGCCTCAGGAATCGTCATGAAATAGCGGGTCGCTTCGCGATGCGTAACCGTGACAGGACCGCCTTTCGCGATTTGACGTTTGAAATTCGGGAGGACACTCGCGCGACTGCCGATAACGTTGCCAAAACGAACTGCGATGAAGCGTGTGCCGTTCTGCTTCGCCTTGCACTGAATCAATTTCTCCGTCACACGTTTGGAAGCACCGTAAACGCTCGTTGGGTTCACCGCTTTATCAGATGAGACGAGGATAAACGCTTCTACGTTGTGTCTAATCGCGGCATCAATCAGGTTTTGGGTACCGAGGATGTTGTTTTTGACGGCTTCGTCGGGATGGTTCTCCATGAACTTGACATGTTTGTGCGCAGCGGCATGGAAGATAATATGCGGGCGATATTTACGCGTAATTTGCGAGACCTTGGCGTTGTCCCGAATATCACCGATAATTAAAGCACGGTTCAGCTCCGGCTCGAACTCGCGAAGTTCTATATCTGTGTGGTAGATACTGTTTTCACCCCGCCCGAAGAGGATAAGGAGTTCAGGATCCAGTTTCGCAACCTGTCGGCAGAGCTCAGACCCGATGGAACCACCGGCACCTGTTACCATCACGCGTTTACCCGAAAGGTATTTAGAGACTTCAGCCATGTCCATTTCGGAGATAGAACGATTCAGAAGATCCTCAAATCGGACTTCTCGGATATGGCTGACACTTGCGCGGCCTTCAAGGATCGCATGAATGTTCGGGACTATTTTGAATTGGCATCCACGGTACTTACACTGCCGAATAATCTCACGAATTTTTCCGCCCGGCGCTGACGGGATAGCGATCACAACCTCGTCAACCTCTCGTTTGCGGGCGATATACGTCAGGTCTCTCGTAGTGCCAAGTACCTCAAGCCCGGCGACGGTTCTGCCTACCTTACGGGGCGCGTCGTCAATGAAACCTAAAGGCACATACCCTTTTTCTGGATGATTCCTCAGCTCGCGTAGGACCCCGATCCCTGTTTCACTCGCACCGACAATGAGGACTCTTGTTGGCGGTTTTCGCTCCGATAGATTCGAGGGCGCGGTCATACCCTCTGAATCTTTGGCCTTCTGCGGAGCTGTCGGGACGACCCGTCTATCTTTTTGGAAAATTTGTTTAGAAAATTTGGTAAACCCGATAAGTGCGAAGTTATAGAATCCATCAATCAGGAATAACACCCATGCGATTTTCAGTAGCATGGAAAGCCCGATAAGCCCGATCGTCGCCAATATGATTGCAGTACCCAGTTTACGGAATTCTTGCGCAGCAGCGTGTTGCCACATCGGTTTATAAAGATTGAATCCTAATAGAAAACCGATGCGAACTATCGTGACGACAGCCGCGATACCAAGAAAATGCTGATAAGAGGGTATGTCCGCGTTCTGCAATACGGCGGAGAACGGTATTGGCTGTTCTAAAACGTCAAAACCGAATTGCAGGCTGGTCAAGTAAGCGAATAGAAACGCAATATTAATAAGGATTATGTCAACAACAATTAAAGAACTCCACTTTATTTTCGGTTTATCCATATTCTGTCCTCAAGAATTTTTAATGATCAGGGTTTTTCGCTTATTTTTCTGGTCCCTGCTTGGTCGTCAGCCCTTGGGATGCTATTATCAGATGGTTTCAGACCTTGGCGTGTGCATCGCTTGGGCATAGACATGCTTTAGACGGTCTCCGATAGCCTCCCAACTATAACTATTTTCAACGCGGCACCTGGCGGTTTGCGCAAGGGTTTTTCGTAAGCATGCGTTATCAAGTAAATGAACGACCTGTTCGGCGAAATCTGCAGGTGTGTCAGCGACGAGCAATTCCTTGCCGATATCTGCTTCCAAACCCATCGCACCGACGGACGTCGTGACAACGGGGACCTCCATCGCCATCGCCTCTAAATTTTTGGTTTGTATGCCCGACCCAGCGCGTAAGGGCGCAACAAAAACAGACGCTTTTTCAAAATAAGGACGGACATCCGGCACATAACCGGTAACAACGACCCCGTCTTCTGCGGCAAGCCGTTTCACAGACTCCGATGGATGATTACCGACAATATAAAAGCACGCTTTTGGATGCCGTTCTCGAATTCGAGGAAACACCTCATTACAGAAATACATTGCAGCATCGGCGTTCGGAAAATAGTTCATCGTTCCCGTAAAGAGCAGCATCGGCGCAGAGTCCGGTATCGGCTTCGGTTGAAAGTAACCGAGATCGACACCCATCGGCACAATTGATAGGTTCAAGGTATCGTCCTGTGCCAGCAGATAGTCACGGTCAAAACGTGCGACAACGGTACCGCAATCAAAAGCCTTCATAATATCGACTTCGTAACGCCGTACCCGCTTTTCCTCCAATTTTACCAAAAAACGTTTTGGAGTGCAATCTAATTTTATTTTTGCAAGCCAAGGATTGCTTTCAAGTTCGGCGCGTCGGCTGAGATTCAGTGCCAATGAATCACATAAATCTAACACTTTAGCGGGACCTTGTACCGTTGCCACGTATTGTCCCATCCGAAAGAGCTGCGCATGAATCAGTTCAAAACGTTCCTGTGCGAGGAGTTCGTTAATCCGGCGTTGCATCTGTGGCGCGTACCAGTAGTGCAGCTGAAGCGGATGCCGCGATAAGCAGTGGACACCTGTATTCAGGAAGGCAAAAGAACGATGGAAACGCACCCACTCTATGCGTTCACAGAACGGTTCTAAATGTTTTGCTGATTCAATATCGGTTTCAGACTCTGCAAAATAAACGAGTGTTACGGCATGTTGTTTTGAGAGCTGCTTGATAAAGTTGTACGACCGGATCCGATCACCCCGATGCGGTGGATACGGACACCGGAGGCTCAAAAATAGAATTTTCATCTTTTTAAATATGGGCCTCCGCTCATCGTTCCACTTCGTTTCACGATGGTCTCTGGTTAATTTCGACGCAATAGATACTGCGGACGTTATCTTAAGATGTTCTATCCGCCCGCGGTGATTTCTGATTAATTCTAAACGGATCTCGGCGATCGGCTTTCTACATTAGCCTGGTTCTTCATCAGGTAATTCTGCTTCATCAATAAGCATTACCGGAATACCGTCTCGGATCGGGTAACGACGTTGACACGCACCGATGCACACCAGTTTCTGCGCAGTCTCATCGTGTTCTATTCCACCCTTACATGCCGGACACGCGAGGATATCCAGCAAAGTTTTTGAGAGTGTATAGGCGTTTTCAGAATTCAAAGCTGTTCTCCATTAAAATTACGAAGTGTGCTAAAGTGAGTTAAAATTGGAAAGTTGTAGAGCGTGCAAGCCTTCTTTGAACTTTATAGACTTGAGAACACTTTACCGACTTTTAACGTTTTACGCGCCGTGGCACCGCTTATATTTCTTACCACTTCCGCAGGGGCAGGGCGCATTTCTACCGACCTTCGGCATGTTCCCCATCGCCTGTTGCGAAGCGAATTCGGCTTGATCACTAGCTGAAGCCGCCCTGTTTGCTGGGGCACGTCTCGCCGGTTGTTTACGCCGTCCGCCCGTGCGCCGACCCGGCGTACGGCGCGGGGCTTCGGTGTTAACGCGAGATTTGAAGATGAACTCGCTGACCTCTTCCTCAATTTGTTGATACATACTCTCAAAGACCGCGAGCGCCTCGTTTTTAAAGACGACAATCGGGTCTTTGCCGCCGTATCCGGCACCGAAACGGATACCTTCCTCGATGTAGTCAATATTATGGAGGTGATCCTTCCAATGATCGTCGATTCTATCGAGAAGGAGTAGGCGTTCGAGGAGACGCATCGTTTCTGGCCCGAATTCGGCTTCGCGTTGCTCATAAACCTCGCGCAATGCCGCCAAGGTCTGTACCTCGATTTCGTCCAAACTTGCTTGTGTTAATGGCGGATTCCAAATCAGTTTGACTGGAAACTTATGCGTCAACCACTGCTCATATCTCTCCGGATTTTCAAGCGTGTTTCCGCCCTTTTCCGGCAGATTGTCATCAATGCCATCGGCAACGACTCTCTCAATCATTTGCCAGATTGTCGTTTTGAGGGCAGCAGGTGCTTTGCCGTCTTTTTCAGCGAGTGCAGCAAGTCCCATTTCTTCTGGCACACTCCCGTTTCCTGGCGATTCCGGTACGTCCGTTTCGGGGGCATCCTCATCCGCATCTAATACTGACATATCGGTCGCCGATGCCAAGACGGTGTCACGTAAGGTATAGATGGTGTCGCGCTGTGAATCCATAACATCGTCAAACTTCAGTAGATTTTTACGAACCTCAAAGTGCATCTGCTCAACACGCGTCTGTGCTTTCTCAATCGACTTGGTAACCCACGGGTGTTCTAATGGTACCTCTTCCTCCATGCCGACGCGGGTCATCAATCCTTGCAGACGTTCGGATCCGAATTTTCGCATTAATTCGTCTTCGAGGGAGAGATAGAACCGAGACGAGCCTGGATCGCCCTGTCTGCCGGAACGTCCACGGAGCTGGTTATCAATACGACGCGACTCATGGCGTTCTGTGCCGACGATATGGAGACCGCCTGCGGCTAATACTTTCTCCTTGTTCTCGTTACAAATTGCTTCGGCTTCTTCAAATGCTGCCTGATATTTTTCAGATTCTGGCGGTAGTGCTTCCACCTTAACCTTCTGTTTTCGGAGCATTTCCTTTGCTAAGCCTTCCGGGTTCCCGCCGAGGAGGATATCCACACCGCGACCTGCCATATTCGTAGCGATTGTCACGGCTCCAGGGACACCAGCTTGCGCGATGATATCGGCTTCGTGCGCGTGCTCCTTGGCATTCAAAACTTGGTGCTTGATGTCTCGATGTTTGGTTCTGAGCATCTTACTTAATTTCTCAGAGTTTTCAATCGAGACCGTGCCGACGAGTACGGGCCGCCCTTTTTCGTGTTGTTCGGCGATGTCTTTCAAGACAGCTTCATATTTCGCATCCTCAGTCGCATAAATCTGGTCGGGATTATCCATTCGGATCATCGGTTCATTGGTAGGGATGACAGCAACTTCTAATCCGTAGATATGCGCAAATTCGTTTGCTTCTGTGGCAGCGGTACCTGTCATACCGGCGAGTTTATCGTACATGCGGAAATAGTTTTGGTAGGTAATCTTGGCACTCGTTTCGTTTTCCTGAACGATTCTCACGCGTTCCTTTGCCTCAATGGCTTGGTGTAACCCCTCGCTCAACCGTCTACCGATCTGTTTTCGTCCGGTGAATTCATCAACGAGAAGGACTTCCCCATCTTCGACAAGATAATCGACATCGCGTTTGTAGAGGTGTTGCGCGGTGAGTGCCTGATTGACGTGATGCACCATCGCGATATTGGTATGTTCATAAAGATTGCCTACGCCAAGCCGACGTTCAACTTCCTCAACGCCTTCATCGGTGAGGGTTACACTGCCGCGAGACTTCCCTTGCTGATCAATCTGGAAATGTTCGCTTTCCTTGAGGTGTGTGACAACGCTGTTAACTTGTTTGTAGAGTTCAGCCGGTTTACCAGCGGCAATTGAGATAATAAGTGGTGTCCGTGCCTCGTCAATAAGAATACTATCGACTTCATCAAGGATCGCATAAGCGTGCCCGCGTTGTACCTTCGCCTCAAGCGAGAGGGCACTGTTATCGTGCAAGTAATTGAATCCAAACTCGCTGTGAACACCGTAGGTGATGTCTGCCTTGTATCCGAGTTTTTTCTGTTCATACGGTATGAGATTGAGGGTGAGTCCGACGGAGAGTCCGAGGAAGTTGTAGATTTTTCCCATCCATTCGGCATCACGGCGTGCAAGATAGTCGTTAACAGTGGCGACATGGACACCTTTGCCGGTGAGTGCGTTAAGATAGACGGCAAGCGTTGAGGTGAGCGTTTTACCTTCACCTGTCCGCATCTCCGCGATTCAGCCTTGATGGAGTGCGGCACCGCCCATAATTTGGACATCGTAGTGGCGTTGTTTTAACGTCCGCACGGCCGCTTCTCGGACGACAGCGAAGGCATCAGGTAAGAGTTCATCAAGCGACGCACCTGCCTCTAACTTTTGACGAAATTCAAGTGTTTTGGATTGCAGTTTTGCATCTTTGAGTCTTTTAGTTGCGGGTTCGCGTTGGTTGACGGCTTCAACAATATCACGATACTTTTTGACATCCCGGTCTTCTTTACTACCGAAGACTTTTGTCATTACTTTTTGGAACATAGTCGCTATCCTATTTTAGGGTTTTCAGTTATCAGTTTTCAGTTATCAGAAAGAGAGATTTCTCTGATTCGCGACGATTTGGAAGTTAAAAACCATGCCAGTCCAAGAGACGTTTGCGGATCGTTGTTCATGAAATTTCTACGCCCTTTTAGATTTACGAAACTAACCCCATTAAGGTTACCGCTCACTCTTCATAAAGCCCCAGGCCCGGTAGGTTCGGTTTTGCGGCGTACACGCCCAAATTTGGTTTCCCATACGCGGAGACCAAATTTTGCTTCGCAGTGAGAAAGCTTTACATTTGCAACCTGCATTCCTAACCGAACCGGATTTGCTATTCGACCGGTTCCGCACGCAATAGAACTAACAAATTATGTCCGTCAATTTTCTTGCGTAAAATGGTATAAACTATCGTGTTTCCAGCGGAAGCGATTGAAAACAGGTATGCAATAACCAGTCCGATCCCCATCAGCAGTGTGATTGTGAGAAAAACAGCCGCCACTGTCGTTGTGAAAGCGGATGTTTCTTTCATAGCAATACCGATGTTAAAGACACCCAGGCTATTAACGTAGGGCAGCATTGCTAATTTTTCGATAGCACCACCGAGCCATAGGTTCGCACACGCCATGATATGCTCCATCTGTCCAGTGTGTAGAAAAGATATTGGGAGCATCACGATTGAAAAACCGGCGAGGCAAAAAAATGCCCAGATCGGTACAAAGATGAGTTTAATCAGAAACAACATCGTTTCATAGCACACCGTGAGCCAAGATTTGTTCCAGACAATGGCGAACTGTTGATAGATTGTTTCAAACGTATCGGCACCGGTAGTAGCAACAACAGCTGGCACAAAGAGCAGACTTACACAGCAAACCACACCGATTAAGGCTATGAGCATACCCAGAAAAAAGCCGATCGGCATGAACAGTGAAGCGATCATAAGAAACGGTTTTCCGACGACCGGTAACTTTCCAAACCCTGCGATGCCAAGCGGTATTAAAACGAGAAATATCTGTATCAGACATAAGCCAATGAACGCGCCTAAAACCGATTTCCAGTGCCCCTTGAGAAAAGTCACGGCATCGCCGACCGAGAAGAAGAAATCTCCGCGGAGTTGCTCAATCGTAATTTTGGAAGCCACGGTACTTGCGAAGAAGAAGATGCATGCGAAGCTGCCCACCCCTATCCACATTGCGATTTCAGTGAGCTGTGCAAATTCCGCGTTACTGAACGGAGGAACG
This sequence comes from Candidatus Poribacteria bacterium, assembly GCA_022819945.1. Taxonomy (GTDB): domain Bacteria; phylum Poribacteria; class WGA-4E; order WGA-4E; family WGA-3G; genus WGA-3G. Next base: position 1,854 of record JAJEGI010000025.1, on the reverse strand, counting down.
GGTAGGAGTGCATACGTATCCCAAAACTCCTGAGCAGCAGTGCCACCTACAACGAAGAGACTGAGATACACCAAAATTTCATAAATCAGATACGCGATGATGAGTCCAATGAGATGAACGGCGATCTTTCGTCCGCTGAATCCGTAGCCGATGACTTGGAAAATATCCCTGAAATCGAAGTAGCGTTTTTCCATGAAGGGTTCTTCTGCTTTTTACAGGTGCTTGTGTATTAATGATACTACAATTTACAAGGTTTTGTCAAGTGGGAATAGTTATCAATCCAAGGTCATTCAATCGTCCATTTTTCAATCGAATTTTTACCGCCAGGCCCGGTTCGATTGAATTTTCACCCCCAGGTCCTGCAGGTTCGGTTTTATGAAGTTTTTAATTCGGTAATGTTGGAACGTGCGATAAATCGCACTACTACGAACCCGCCCGTTTGTAGTAGGGAAATTCATTGCCCGTTTATTACCGAAATATTTTATTATAGTAAAGCCCGAAGATATGTGAACACTCTCGGAAACACAGAACCCCTGTTCCTTGCAGGCGGGGTTTGTAACCCCACCATTCTTTCGGTGTTCAAGTAATTAGGGGCTTTACTATAATCTTCATTCAACCGAACCGGATACTCCGCGGAAACCCCTGACGACTTCAAAACCCTCTTGAATCCCACCTCACCGCCAGGTCCGGTAGGTTCGGTTTCCCAACCGAACCGGATACTCCGCGGAACCCTTGAAAACTTCAAAACCCTCTTCAGTCGCGTAGCGACGTTATGTTTATAGCAGCTGCAGGAAGCGGAATGTTTAGTCTTTTTGGATGAACCCGTAGACAGGGATATGGATGGGTTTCGGATCCGCTGTAGTTAGGATTCGGATTTCTTCGCGCAAGGGTGCAGACGCGTTCGGCACACGCCACACAACTTTCAGCCTTTGCTGGTGCTGTTTGTGAGGACCGTTCATCACACTAACATCCAGAACAGCAGGCGATGTAACTTTTAGCACCTCAAAAGGCGTTTCAGCGGAAAGCACGAATTCTAACGACGGTTGTGTGTCTGGCACCACCATCCGGTATGAGAGGGTTTGCGGTTGCACTATCACCGGTGCGACGACTTCCCCAGTAACGGGAAGTGTCAATGTTCGTCCGTTGGGAAACGCCAAAGTGAGTAGTGATGCGAAGCGTCCTCTGTCTCTGAGCGGACCGAGTTGAATTGCAATGAGGCGTGAATTATCTGCGTCCGGATCAGGTGTCATCTGCCATGTCAGTTTCGGATGGTTTGCGGGTAAGAGACGGGTCTCCGATATGTTGAGCGGTGGATTCACGGTGAGTTTGATATGCTTCCGATGTGTCGTTTCGGGGCGGATGTTTCCAAATTCACAGGTATCAGGGATCAGAACTGCAAATCGTTTGGCAGCGGCGACAATCGTCAAAGCGACGCTTGGGGTTTTGAGGCTATCGGTATAAATTACCGCGGTTGCCGAAGTCTCGTCAGTAGGCAAGATTTCTGGATTGATAGTTATCTGGAACATCTCTTCTGCATCTGGTTGGATTACATCGGGACCTGTAATTGTCGCGTAACTGCAGCCTGTGTGAATGCCTTGGATACGGAGTGTGTCTTTACCTCTATTTCGTGCGATTACGGATCGTGTTATCGGTCCTTCCCATTCTGGGAGCGTTCCAAAGTCGATATATTGCTGTTCGAGCACAAGTTCGGCGGTGGTTCCGGGCGGGTTATTGACAAGGACGAGGATAAGTCCAGCAATTAGCAGTGCGGGGATAATGATGAGTGTGAGGATTGTGCGTTTGGACATGGTTCAGTATTTTTGTGTTTTCACCGATTGAAGCAAAATGTGCAAA
>JAJEGI010000141.1 GCA_022819945.1 Candidatus Poribacteria bacterium | reverse complement strand
CATGGGTATACGGTTCTTTCGGAGCCAATCAAGGCATAAGTTTGCTACAATCACGTAAAGCCATCCGGCAAACGCTTTATGGTCTTTCAAGGTACGGAGTTTCTCATACGCTTTGAGAAAGGTGTCTTGCGTAATCTCTTGGGCGATATGAAAATCACCGATTTTCCGCCACGCCAGGGCGTGAACCCCCTTCTGATATTTCTTTATCAAGGGGCTGAACGCCTCCTGGTCACCTTGTAATATCCGCTGAATGAGTTGCGCATCGCTCTGTTGCGTTGTCTGTTGCATTGCACGCCTCCTCCCAAATTATTACGTCTGTTGATTTAAGGGACGTAACTTAGGTACAAAAAGGTTGCATTATTTCTGAAAAAAATAAAAAATTCATCTCTGGTTGGGCTAAACATCCGTCAGTGTTATCTTATGCCTCTCGCTGTTCAAGTATCTGCGTCCTTGATGTTTCAGGCGTTTAGCCGAAAGCAAGGTAACCGATCCCGAAGAACAACAAAAAGACAAAAATCAGATTAATCATGAAAAATCGCACAGTTTTCTCCTTCCAAAGTCAAAGTGCCGTTCAGTGTGTGCGTAATAACTCGCCCGAAATTTAACATCCACTGATTGAAGTGACGTAACTTACATTTCAAAAGGTTGCATTATTTAAAGAAAGCATTAAAATTAAGTCGTTGCAGTAAAAGATAATAGAAAGAACAACAAGATTGCAATTTTCTTTTAAACATCATAAAATATATGTTATACTTTAGTATACAGACTTTTGGTGCAGCTTGTAGGCTTCTATAACCTACGTACAAAAGTTGAAATCACGACATGCTCAACCGGGAGGCACAGCATGGAACACCATATAACAGACGAACAGTGGGAACATTTCTGGGAAAACGGCTATGTGCGCATCGGACAAGTCGCTACGGATGCCGAACTCGCACAAATCCAGCAACGGATGGATGACATCATGCTCGGCACAGCACCCTTGGATTACGATCAGATCATGATGCAACTCGACCGAGAGCCTGGCAAAAACGCACCGGGACCGCAGTCGAAAGGACATAAAGGTCCAACGCTCCTGTATCGGAAAATCCAGAACCTTGAACTCGATCCCATCTTTTTGGCGTATCTTCAGAAACCGGTTTTTGAAGAGGTTTGCGCGAAAATCTACGGAGATGATACCCCAGTTACCTGTTTTCGGGCGATGTTTATGAATAAACCCGCACATGAAGGCACGCAACTCACGTGGCATCAAGATAGATGGCGGGATCTCGACCGCGATCCGAAGATTACGATTTATACGGCTTTGGATCCAGCAATGATTGAGAACGGCTGTGTGCATATCATTCCGAAGTCGCATAGCAGACTCATCAACCCTGAAAATGGTTCCGGTTTTCTCACACAGGAACACATTGACGACATCGTCGCGAAGGCGACACCGCTACCGATGGAATTGGAGGCAGGAGAAGTCGTCTTACTCCACAATTGGATGCTACACAGTTCAGGCACAAACAGTACCGATATTCCGCGACGCGCATTCAGTGTCTGCTACATGCATGGTGACACGAAATCGCATAACGGGCATGCCTTTACGCGGGTGTTCGGCAACGGTGCGATCCGTGTCGCCGATTTAGCGAAGTTTCAGCACGAAAGCCCAGTCGTTTATTAGATATCAGAGCGGGAACCGCAATCCTTCAGGTGCCAGAAAGAGGCGTTCGTCTCACCAGAAACCTCTTTAACTGAAAACCGAAAACTGATAACTGACAACTTCAAGACTTACGCATTTTTCTATGATAATCTACGTATTACGCACTGCCGGCGGGGTTTCAAACCCCGCCGGCAAAGGGGTTGTGTAAGTCCTAAATTAAAAAACAAGGAGAAAAATATGGCGAAGATTCGACTTGCCATGATTGGGTGTGGCGGAAACTCCTCCGGCCACGCCAGACGCATGAATGCGAACCCTGACGTGCAAATCGTCGGCACTTGTGATGTGAACACTGACATCGCTGACGGTTATATTGATCGGAATTTGTCCGATCTCAGCCCGCGCCCGGGTGCTTATGACGACATCGGTAAAATGCTCAAAGAGACAACACCCGATGCAGTGGTTATCTCTACACCGCACACGCTCCATTTTGAACACGGTATGCAAGCACTTGAAGCCGGATGCCACGTGTTGATGGAAAAACCGATGGTCACGTCTTCCAAAGATGCCTACACCCTCGCTGAAAAGGTGCAAGAGACCGGGCTAACGCTGACAATTGGCTATAACACCCCATGCACGCCCAACTTCTACTATACGAGAGAAATTATTCGTAGTGGAGAATTCGGCAAGTTGGAACTGGTGATTGGCTATATTACGCAAGGCTGGAAAGGGGGCACAACCGGAACGTGGCGGCAGGATCCAAAACTCTCTGGTGGCGGACAGGCTTACGATAGCGGTGCGCACCTTCTGAACAGTCTCTGTTGGGCAGTCGAATCGAAAGTTGCTGAAGTTTATGCGTATACCGATAACCATGATCGTGAGGTAGACATCAACTCTTCGATGAACGTCAAGTTTGAAAATGGTGTGCTGGCTGCAATGGCAGTGAGCGGCAATTGCCCAAGCCCCGGCGGCACGCACATGGCGTTAGTCTTTGAGAATGGTCGGATTGAGATTGATGGCTGGGGTGGCGGCTGGATTCGCGTCTGGAAAGGGAACGAAGCATTAGATCCACCCCCAATTACAGACGACATGTCCGCAGGTTCACCTGATGACAACTTCATCGATACGCTCATGGGCAGAGCAGAACCGCGTACCAGTCCGATGAACGGGATCATCCAATCCGAATTGATGGACCTCATCTACGAATCCGCGGAGACAGGAATTCCAGCGCGTCCCGAACGCTAAAACAATAGGCGCGGTTTTGCGGCGTACTCGTCCCCATGGACTCTCACAGCGAGGCAACACGTGCACTCGGCGTTGATTCATGCGATCTGCATGTCCAACCGCGCCATAGATGTTAATTTGCGGTTTCCATGCTCCCGTAGGTTGGGTAGAACGGCGTTGAGAGGGTAGATGTCGGTGTTTCAAATACTCGTCAAATCCAATAGACGGCTGTATTCAAGAACATAGTGAAACCCAACTTTATACCGTCAGAGTTGCGGCATTTCACAACAAAAGCGTTGGGTTTCACTCGGTCTCTGGTTGATGTAGCGTGTCTGGAGAAGACTTCGTTTTTCTCTGATTTTTATGGTTTTGATGGCACTCGTTCAACCCAACCTACGATGTTCCTGACCAACAGCGACCTAAAGCAATTCTCTTAAGGTCGCGCCTTCAGGACGCGGGGCAACCGGTCGGATCGGCATCTTCTCATGAGAACGATACGCAATTTCAGCCAGATGCGGGGTCTCAATTCGGGTATACCCCTCCGCACGTGAATGCATCAGCGCATCAAGCACACCCGTCACAAGCAACGTCCGCTCCACTGGATACTGTGGCTCCCCTGTCACGAACATCTCCTCGATATTGAGGCTCAGATAACTGAAATGGCAATGCGGCGGTCCATTTTGTAGGTAAACTTCCGTAGCGTCTATTGTACTTCCAACTTTCGCTGAGTATGCGAAATCTGAGACATAACCGTTCAACATCAGCACTGTGGATCGGAACCCGTCGCTATGTTCAAGCAGAAACGCTGTCGGATTCGGACACCCTTCTATGAACGTGCTATCCGGACGATTCTCAATCTGTGCGCACGCCGCTTCAGCCAATTCCATAGACCATTTTCCTGACTCACCCGCTTCCCAAACCGAGTCGCCTTCCAAGCACTGTATCGCCACAACGCCTGATTCGCCGCCTTCTCGACGTTCAATCATACATTGCAGCGTCTCAAGCGCGTGAAAACCGTAGGACTCCACACCCCCGTAGCCGATACCGACAGCCGATTCTAGTGCTGTGTCAAGCGGATGTTCTAAAAACGGTTTCCGCCAACCGAGGGGTAGCGAAGAACCCGCCATGAACGGTACATTCAACGCGTTTGCGCGTTCATACATCCAGATCGCGTCATCCCAAGTGTAAGCGAGGTGTTTATCGTTAAAGACCGGGACTGACCTGCCACTCGACGCAAAGACCCCACAAATCTGTTCAAACATATACCGACGCGGATACATGTGCTGCCCGATTTCGTTATGCGGATAGTCGCCGTGTTCACCGATAAGTATCACACCATCAACAGCCAATTCGCTGCCACCGAGCGTCAACGCCTGCCGAATGCTCGGATAGATAGGCACGTTATGTTCAGCCGCCAATCCGACACCGATATCCCGTTCATCAACTTGATCGAGATAGATAGAGACCAATTCCACACGTGGCATCTGAAGTCCCGTATCCGTCGGAAAACCCTTCATGTATTTAGTAGCAATCACGTCTGCATGCGAGTGCTGAAAATAAGTCGTAATAATCGCAGCAACTTTCTTGGTATCAGCCATCTTCTTCTCCTACCCCCTGATAAAGGAGGATAAAGGCGGTTATCTAACGATCTCCGTTCCGATTCCACCCTCTGTGAAAACTTCAAGCAGCAGGGAATGCGGAATCCTACCATCAATAATATGTGTTTTATACACGCCACCAATGAGTGCTGTTGTACACGCCTCCACCTTCGGGAGCATACCACCGGCGATGCAACCTTCCTTGATAAACTCGTCCACGTTTCTCATGCGGATCGTTGGAATTAACGAGTTATCATCCGAGAGATCTCGGAGTATGCCGCGTGTATCGGTGAGGACAATGAGTTTCTCCGCTTGAAATGCGGACGCAATCTCGCCGGCCATCGTGTCGGCATTAATGTTATAAGTTTGCCCATCAACACCAACACCAATCGGTGTAATGACAGGGATATAACCCCCTTTATCGAGTGCTGTGACCGACTCGGTGTTGACCCCGATAATCTTCCCGACGAACCCCAGATCCACGTCAATTTTCTGTCCGTTTTCATCGGTGGCCTGTGTTTCCTGCTTTTCCGCAAGCACCAAATTAGCGTCTTTACCGGACAACCCAATCGCCTTTCCACCGTGTTGGTTGATACGGGACACAATTTCTTTGTTGATGGATCCGAGTACCATCTCAGCAATTTCAACGGTTTCCGCGTCAGTCACACGTAGCCCTTGCACAAACTCTGGCACTTTTCCGATCTTATCCATCCACGCAGTAATTCGGGGACCACCGCCGTGAACGATAATCGGTCGGATCCCGACATATTTCATCAAGACGATGTCCTGCATAACGGAATGGATAAGCGTGTCATCCTCCATCGCAGCACCGCCATATTTGATGACGATCTGCCGGTCATAAAACCGGCGAATGTAAGGTAAGGCTTCAATAAGAACTTCAGCCGTTCTGTTCATTTTGCTATATTTTGTCCCTTATTCTCATAAAATAATTATACTATATGATACGAAATCCATAGGGTATTGTCAAATTAAAACAGTTGTCAGTTATCAGAGGGAATAGTTGCCAGTTTCCAGTTACGAGTTTCCAGCATCGTAGGTTGGGTTGAACGGCGTTGAAAAGTTGGATGTCGGGGTTCTAAGCACACTTCAAAATCAATATGCTGCCATGTACACTCAAGGACTCAGTAAACCCAACTTCACATCGTCAAAGTCCCAGAAATTTCAAAACAAAAGCGTTGGGTTTCACTCGGTTCTGTTTAATACAGTGTGTATAGAAAAGGTTCCATTTTTCTATTGCCTTCCACAGTTTTGGTAGAGCCCGTTCAACCCAACCTACGATGTCACTGATAATCATTCCTCTAATAACTGACAACTGATAACTGAGTACTATAAATTTCGTTGACATAACCCTCAAAATGTAGCATACTTGAGGACGATAACAACCGATATTTTAAGGAATAAGTCTCAATGCAAATATCAGCACAAATTTCCCGATTTCACGGGACAGGCACACCTTTCGAGGTCTGCAAGGTCCCTGTAACAGCCAATCCAGATAACATCCTCGTCCGCGTCTCTCTCGCAACGATATGTGGCTCCGATCTCCACACAGTGTCGGGTCGCCGCGGTGCAGACACACCGTGTGTACTTGGACATGAAGCCGTTGGCACGATTGCGGCACCGACACACTTCCGCACCCCAACCGGTAAACCGCTACGTGAAGGGGAGCGTGTCACGTGGAGCCTCATGGCATCCTGCGGCACATGCGACTATTGTGTTAACAGAAGCCTTCCACAGAAATGCGACACACTTTTCAAATATGGACACGCGCGGAGTGAGGGAAATACTACCTTGTCTGGTGGGTTCGCCGAATATATCCAACTCCATCCAGGAACGGCTATCTACCACATACCCGATACGATGACGGACGCGGAAGCAGTGCCGGTCAACTGTGCGTTCGCGACTGTCGTCAACGGTTTAGCGGCTATCGGCACGCAGCCGAACGAGGCAGCTGTCGTTCACGGTGCAGGCATGTTAGGCATCTATGCAGCGTGTTACTTGCGGGAACAGGGCTACGATCCGGTTGCAATCATAGACATCAACGAAGGACGTTTGCAAATTGCCAAACGCTTCGGTGCGACGCATACTTTTAATCCCGACAAGATGTCTATTGAGGAGATTGATGCCGCCTTAAAAGAACTGACGGATGGCCGCGGGGTCGATCTCGGCGTAGAAGTCAGCGGTGTAACCAGTGGGTTACCGAACCTGATTACGTGGTTAGCAGTCGGTGGAAGGTGCTTGACCCTCGGATACGTTTATCCAAACGCGCAGACCGCTGTTGATGCGCATCATCTCGTCACAAAATGCGTGACACTCCGAGGCGTTCACAACTACCATTACACCGCGCTCGGTACCGCGCTCCGCTTTGTAGCAGAATACCGTTCACGCTATCTGTTTGCTGAACTTATCGGGCAGACATATCCATTAGCGGATATTAACACCGCTTTTGAACACGCAATGCGTCAGGAAGCACACCGCATCGCTGTTGCACCAGGGGGATAGTTTCCAGTCACCAATTTCCAGTTAAGAGTTTTTTGTTTAACAGGTTTCCCTCTGGTAACTGACAACTGGTAACTGGCAACTTCTTTACTGACAACTACTTCAACCGCTCTATCCAACACCGCTTTCCATCGGTACGAAGCGTAATTGCACCGAGTTCATCGGTTCGGAGTTGTACACATCCACGCTCACGATACCGCGCAACTACATCTGGATGTGGAAATTGATACTGACCGCTCTGACCGAGTGAGAAGATCGCATAACGCGGTTGAACCGCATCAATAAACGGTGCGCTGCTGGAGGTACGACTCCCATGGTGTGGCACCTTCAGAACCTCTGAACGGAGATCTTGACCTGACGCGATGAGCCGCGACTCCGCTCTCTTACCGATGTCGCCTGTGAATAGGATGTCTACCTCGCGATATGTGAGTTTAATTACGAGTGAATCGTCGTTCTTATCTGGGTCCAGCAAGTTCGTTGATGTGGCATCAATCGGATGCAATAGGTTCAATGTAGCTGTTGGTGTGAGGTCTATTCTGCCAGCGTACGGAAACGAATAAGGGATGTCATCCGCCTTGACAATGGCTTGCAGTCGCCGATGCGTCTGTGAATCGAGTTGCATCTCCGAGATACCGATAACACGTCCGACTTCAAAATTCTCTAAGATATACCCAAGTCCACCCCCGTGGTCGATGTCTGGGTGCGTTAGCACCACCATATCAAGTTTCCGAATCCCGTGGAAGTCGAAGTACGGTTCGAGCACGCGTTTCCCGACATCATACTCAACCCATCTCCGTTTCTTTTCGTTGTAATATCTCCGCTGAATACCGCCGTCAACTAACATCGTCCGATTGTCAGGGAACCGGATGAAGGCTGCGTCCCCTTGCCCAACGTCGAGCGTGACGACTTCCAGCAACCGACCTTTTTCGTGGAACGCCGCACTCCAGACCCAGATAGCGATAACAGACAATCCAATCAGGCTTGAGACTCGCCAATGCTTATAGACATATCGCCAATGCACCAACCCTAAAAAGCAAGTGATATAAAAGACAAAGATACCCAACGTCGGTGGCGTTAACTTCACGACACCCCACGTCTGTCCAAACATGCCGATCAGTGCTAAGAAAATAGAGATAATAGCATGGTTAAGGAGCGCGAGCAACTTCGCAAACGGCAGCCAAATGAAACCGATACAGACCGATACCATTCCGACAGCAACAATCACCGACACGAGTCCAACCGCGAAGGGTCCCGCAAGGATACCGAGTGGGTATGTTCGGAAAAAGTAATAGGCGATCAACGGTGTCGTCCCGATCTGTGCCGCGAGTGTTACAAGATAAGACAGGACGAGCCACTTTACGGCGCCATTTTTGAATTTTGTCAGGATAGAAACGTCCCCGTGTGCTGGTGACGGTGCTTCATTTTCCCACAACCGACGCAACGGTCCCTCCATCTTCGGAACAAAATAGACAATCGAAGCCACAGCGACAAAAGACAGCTGAAAACCGACATCCCATAACTGCTGTGGGTTCAAAAGGAGCAACACCAACGCCGCGAATGCCAGCAAATTAAAGAGATCCGCATCCCGGTCGATAAGCGTTGCGAAAAGAAACAGGATCGCCATCAGTGATGCCCGAAAAACAGATGGACGAAACCCGATCAAGCAGGCGTAAATCAACACAGCGACGATCGTCAGCAAGCACAGTATCTTTTGCGGCAACCGAAAGCACGAAAATCCGAAGTAGCAGAACATCGCAATAAGTCCGACATGTAAGCCAGAGACAGCGAGTACGTGGAAGGTCCCGCTATTTCGGAAGAGGTCTAACGTCTCTGTCGGAAGATCGCTCCGCTTGCCGAGCAAGATGCCTTTAAGGAGTTGCGCGTGCAATGACGGTTCTACCGTTCCACCTTTTTGGGTATAAATGTCGTCAATGACGCGTTCCGTCTGGAGACGGAGTGCCTCTATCCATCGCAATGGTGGGAACCCACCTTGTTCATTGATCCGTAATAACCCTTTTGCATCAATGATCCCGACGACATCTTGCCTTGCGAGGTAAGCACGGTAATCGAAGCCACCCGGATTCCGTTTGTCTTGTGGTTGCTGCAGGACACCTGTGAGTGTTATCTGTTTGCCGTAGCGGAGCGGCACCAGACTTTGAAACCTGACGAGAAACTTTGCCGATACCCCTTGCGTCGGATCCGACAACAGTTGAAGTTCGCCGCGTGCATAACACGCATCCCACGCCTCCCCGCGTTCGGGTTGATATGTGGTGGTGCCAGAGAAACTGATCGGTTGGTTGTAAAAGTGTGGAGGGACCGGTGAATGCGAAGCCGTTTCCAGGCGTAGCATACCACCCGCAAAAACAGCAAGATGCAGCAACCCATAGCAGAGATACTGCCGCCGCTGCCGCGTCACAGTGCTACCAATCAGGCAGAATAGCACAACGAGCCAGAGCCACAGCAGCGGAATAGATAACCATCTTCCGGCAATGATGCCAAGTAGATACGGGATAAGAAAATAGAACGCGGGACGCGGCTTGAAATTCATCAGCATTCAATACATAGTTTTGTTTACAACGTCCAGCCATTATACCAACACTCCTTAAAATATCCAATTTTTTAAGCAGAACTTACGCAACTATGCTATAATCTTTGCTGAAAGCCGAAGCCGACAACTGATAGCCATTAACAATGACAACACAATCACATGCCATCCTCAACATAGCACTCCTCTCAAAACGAGGCAAATCGCACCTACATCTCTACGCCTTCATGGGTGCCGTGCTGCCTGACCTACCCATCTTCATCTTCTTCATCATCGAAAGCATCATCCTTAAAACCCCACAGCGTGAACTCTGGGATTCCGTATATTTCACAGAAGCGTGGCAGAATTTCTTCGATATTTTCAATTCCGTGCCGCTCATTCTAATGCTATTAGGAATCGGGTCCTACCTACTCAACTCCGAGAAGGTAACCGTCCTCGCGTGGAGTCTGCTCATCCATTGCGGTTTCGACTTCCTGACGCACCACGACGACGGACATCATCACTTCTACCCGTTCTCCGATTTCGCTTTCAAAAGTCCTATCTCCTACTGGGACGATGCGCACCACGCCAACATCTTCGCACCCATTGAAAGGATAGTGATACTCCTCGCATCCATCTATCTATTCCCAAGACTCAAAACCCGCCTGGCGCGCTGGTGTCTGGTCATCGTCAATGTCCTGTTCGTCGCTTCTTATCTACTCTTCTTCATCTTCCGTTCGCGTTGATTTAAGGATGTAAAATTTCACAGTTTTCATAGCAAATCAGGAAACTATGAATTTTGTGAAATGCTATGCATCCACGCTACAAGTAGGTTTTTGGCGGTTCTATCAAAAATTGCTATGAAGTTGCTATGAAATTTGCTATGAAATTTTATGATGGAATGCTAACAGTAAGTCGGACATTCTGACAATGTGACGTTTCAAATGTCACTGTGACGTGCATAAGCTGCGTGTGAGGTGGGAATGTGATGTGATTTCCGTTTTTTCGCGACGGTTTGTTTTGATGCGTTTTGTTGATGTAGATGCCTGAAAATGTCACACCAATGTAACATTTGAATCCAAACTATCACACGAAGATTTTTAGATTGTCCAAAGTTTAGTAGCTTAAAATAATGCAACAGATCATGCCTAAAACCCGTCACTTAAGTTAAAAGATAAGACGATTCCAGAGGGTGCGCGGAATGATATTGAAAGATGCTGAACTCGTTCAACAGGTACTCCAAGGCAATCCAGAAGCGTTCGGATGCTTAGTCAAAAAGTATCAGAAAGGCGTTCACGCGCTGGCGTGGCGCAAAATTGGCGACTTTCACATCGCACAAGAAATTACACAAGACGCGTTTCTCAAGGCGTATCAGAAACTTAGCACCTTGAAAAACCACAACTTATTTGCGGGATGGCTCTATGTGATTGCGTCGCACTTGTGTTCAGACTGGCACCGAAAGAATCCACAGCCATTAGAATGTTTGGAAACGCTTGATGCCAGTGAGATGGAGCAGATGTCATACTCCCGATACATGGCAGAAAAACAGGCGACCGAAGCCGACGAAACGCGTCGCGAAATCGTCAAAAAACTTCTACAAAAATTACCTGAAAGTGAACGGACAGTGATAACGCTCTATTACTTTGGAGAAATGACATCCGAAACCATCGGTGAGTTTCTCGGTGTCTCTGCCAATACTGTCAGGAGCCGCCTCAGTCGGGCGCGCAACCGTTTAAAGAAGGAGGAAGACATGATTCGACAATCCCTGGACAGTTTTCAACTGTCTGCTTACCTAACAGAGAATATTATGCGTGAAATTTCTCATACGCCTCCAGTCAGACCTGCTGCCAATAAACCGGTGTTACCGTGGGTAATCTCTACAGCCTCTGCTGTTTTAATTCTTTTACTCATCGGTGTCGGCACCCAGCACCTCTCCCGCTTCCAGAAACCTTACAATTTAAATGCCACCTCGGAACCGACTGTTGAGATAATTGAAGCACTTATTGTTTTAGACACACCGGTAAAACCCGCGATTCAAAATCAGACAGGAAATTCGGCGATTCCCGGTAAAAACCTCGGAGCAGGTCAAAAACCGGACGCACCGCTTTTCGCAGCAGTTGTTGCTGATGAAGCCGAGATCGCAACTCCTGAACCACAGTGGATTCAAGCAAAGGGACCAGAAGGTGGGAGAGTGCTCAGCCTCTTCGAGACAACCTCTGGTGATATCTACGCTGGGACTGCTGCGGGGCTTTATAGGCTTACAGATGGTAAACGTGCATGGAAACTGATTACCAGCGATGCTCCCTCTGTCTATAAGGCATATACTCAAATCGGGTGGTGGCCGATGACAGAACACCGAGATACCCTCTACTATGCCACCGATACAGAGGTATTGGCTTCCACAGATCGGGGCGGAACTTGGAATACACTCGGGACGCATCCAAAAGGTCTCCCTATTGATATAGTGATAACGGATAGTGCGTCTGGTGCGGAAACTGATATTGCAATTTATCTTGCTCTAACTGACGGAATTTATCTCTCTGAGGATAGTGGTGAATCATGGATACCTCTGAAAGACGGTTTAGCGGGGAAAAAAAATCATGCACTCGCTGCCGTTGAAAATTCCGTATTTGCAGGAACAGATGATGGTCTTTATCGACGCAATAGTGGGACATGGGAACAATTATCCCTGACGCAGGCAGATAGGCACGGACAAAAACTGCCTGTTTATGCCTTGGCAGTTGCGGGACACCGACTCTATGCCGCTGTAGGAAAGCAGTTCACAAGTCAGGTTGGGATGCAGGTTAAAGCAACGATGATAGGTGATACTTGGTGGTCTCTTTATCGCTCAACCGATTTGGGCGATACATGGTATGCCGTAAATCCGAGAAAAAAAGTGAAGAATGAAAAGATGTTGAAGGACGGGTCTCTTATTGAATTCTCGAAGGGTATCACAAATTTAGAAAATGGACGCTCCGGATCTGAAATCAACCTTAAATCACACATTGAGATATTCGCATCAGGAGCAAAGGTTATGGTGTCAGACAAGCTGAACCTATTCTACTCAGTTGATACTGGTGAAACTTGGTTTTCATTGAATTTACAGGGTATGTTAAAGGGTCGATGGTATGCGCTTCCAGTTGTGATGTTAGACGCAAAGACTTTCTACATAGGTGGCGCGACGGGCGTTCATCGAACAACCGATGGCGGTGAATCGTGGCAGCAATTCAATACAGGGATCGTGAGTACAGATGTCACGAACTTGGTTGCTGCTAACGGTAAACTCTACGCCGAGACTCCAGATGGAATTGTGAGTTCAACCGATGGCGGTGAATCATGGACGCTGCTTTCTATTGGTGGGATTGATAATATTACCGGTTTAGCAAAATTCGATGGAAGCGTATATGTGAGAGGCGAGAAGAAAATGGCTGCTCGATTTTTTCGCCTATCTGCTGAGGACGACAGATTCACTGCCATTCTTGGAGTCCCCACTTTTGAAAAAGTCAATCCAGACGAACAGGAGCGGGTGCAGGAGTGGTTGAGACAATACTCTTTTCGGAATGCCCTTACGGAGGAGGCTAAGCAGAACTTCAAGGTCGATGAATCAATAGACCTTGAAGATTACGATCTGGAAAAGTTAAGGGGCGCGCTCGGTGAACATTATCAAAATCTGGATAAACTTATTGCGCTCGGTTATTCGGGAAAATTTGCTGTCAGCGAGGAAACGTACTATGTTGAACACAACAGGAAACTATTTAGATGGAAACCCGGCACAACTGAATGGTCCGACACAAGATTAACAGATGGTGGAAAGCCCACTTCTGGTAAGGACTCTGATAGCTCTGGCTTTCGTGTGCCTGGAGGTCTAAAATTCGCTGCGTCGGGTCGTACCGTTTATGTCGGCAGAGGGGATGGAGAACTCTTTCAATCGTTTGATGAGGGAGACACCTGGAACAATGTTACCGCGAATCTTCCGTTTCCTGTTTCACACTTCAAAATCATTGCCTTCGCGGGGTCAACCCTTTACGTAGCCACCGACAAGGGGGTAATATATTCCAGAGATGGGACCGATTGGCACGAAACAGCCGACGTGGATGGTGCAATGCTGGTTATAGACAAATTTGCTGTGGATGGCACGATGGTATACGGTATTTCAGACATCCACGCGCATCCAGCGCGACACGTGTATCAATTGAAAAAGGACGCTAACACGTGGAAACAGGTTACGCCAGAAATCCCGAATCGTGTCACCTCGCTTGTTGTTGAGGGTAAGACGCTTTACATCGGGACCATTGGTCGTGGCGTGCTTCGCTTCATGCTTGCGGAATAGTGTTTCGTCGAATCTCGCTGCGTTCTACCCAACCTACGAAATCCCTCCATATAGCCTTTCGATGGTTTCCATTATGACCCAATATTTACACACCCGACAGAACCGATTTGAATTGCATTTTTCCTCCGTAGGTGATAGACTATATAACCATCAACTCCAGTTGGCACTGAAAGCAGGTTCTCAGCATAATATATCTGATTCCGATTCACCTAAACCCTAATGATGAATTTATCTATAATCAGCATGAACTTTTGAAAGCACAACAAGAGCAATATGAAACAGAGACTGGGGAATACCCAAATGGCATTAAAAGCAGAGAAGATAGCCTTACGTGCGACAGAAAAACAACGTTCATGGTTTGCACAACAATGCGGTTATGCGCGTGTTGCATTTAACTATGGATTGTCTGATTTTAAAGACGGTCTATCTAAAGACGAATTTCGGTCTGCTCGCGATTTACGCAAACGTTTCAATACGAACAAGCACGAGAAGTTTGACTGGTGTCGTGAGTGCGACCAGCGCGCAGCAGCTTACGCGTTTGAACATCTTGACGACGCTATCCAGCGATGGCGATCAGGACAAAACAACTTCCCACAATATAAAAAACGTTCACACCGTCAATCTTACACGGTTGAAGGTGCGAAAGTGAAAGTGGAAGGTAAGCATATCCGTTTGCCGAAAATCGGGCGTATCCGTATGTTTGAGGCACTCCGTTTTGAAGGTGAGATACGTAAGGTCACGATTTCAAGGAAAGCACATCGTTGGTTCGTCAGTATTCTTGTCGAAACAGGCACACCGAATGCGCCACGAGATACACGTGGACTCCCTGTTGTCGGTATAGATGTAGGTATCAACTCCCTTGCTACACTTGATAATGGTATGAAGTATGCCAACCCAAGACCCTTGAAACGTTATGAACGGAAACTCAAGCGAGAGCAACGTAAGTTGAGCCAGAAAGAGTTTCTCTCAAATAACTGGTTCAAGCAGAAACGGAAAGTGGAACGTGTCCACTATCGTATCGGTTGTATGCGTGAAGATGCTCATCATAAAGCGACCACGGATATTGTTAATAAAGCGAGTGCGATTGGTATTGAGACGCTGAAGGTTACGAATCTACTCAAGAACAGGAAACTTGCAAAAGCGTTATCCGATTCGGCATTAGGGGGTTTCCTTGCGAAATTGAAAACGAAAGCCGAGTCACTTGGCATACCCGTTATAAAAGCTCCACAGTTTTTCGCCTCAAGTAAAACGTGTAGCAGTTGTGGTGAGAAGAAAGAAGAACTGTCGTTAGCAGATAGGCAGTATCATTGCCAAAGTTGCGGTTTTGTGGAAGACCGTGACGTAAACGCTGCCCTAAACTTAAGAACCCTCGCCATCGGTTCGGTGGAGAGGCAAAACGCCTGATGGAGTCCGTGTAAGACCTCATACGGGAGGCAGCGGACGTTGAAACAGGAACACTAAAACTGATGTTTGTATAGAAAAACATAGTTTTGAAGGAACAGATTATCAATGGCTAAAATCAAGGTGCTGATTGCCAGTGGGATCAGCCAAGAGGTTGCGGATATGCTGCAGGACGCGCCACCGGAGATGGAAATTAACTTTTTGCCGGAAGGCGAGTCTCTCAGTGATCACCTTTCAGATGTCGAAATCCTTTATGGAACGGTGCCAGAATCGGCGCTCCCTCATGCGACCTCCCTGCAGTGGGTGATGCAACCTTTCGTCGGTGTGGAAGGTTCAATGTATCCTGCCTTTAAAGAGAGTCCTATCACGTTGGTAAATAGTAGGCGGTTGTACGGGCCGCAGCTTGCCGAGCACGCGTTCGCGTTACTCCTTTCACTGACCCGTGGGATCCACACGCAACTCGACTTGATGCGAGAGAAGGAATGGAAATGGCTGCCGTGTGTTGAAGTATCAGGAATGACGATGGGAATTTTGGGTCTTGGTGGTATCGGTAGGGCAGTCGCCCAACGCGCGAAGGCGTTCGATTTCAACGTAATTGCGGTGGATCCCGAACCGATGGATAAACCCGACACTGTAGATGAGTTGGGACAACTCGATTGGCTGCCGGAGTTTTTGTCCCGCTCTGAAGTCTTGACGGTATGCTGTCCCATCACACCGCAAACCCATAAATTGCTATCCCATACAGAGTTTGATGCCTTGCCAGAGGGATGCTTCTTCATCAATGTGAGTCGCGGTAAGGTGGTTGACGAGGCGGCACTTATTGCTGCGTTGGAAAGTGGAAAAGTGGCGGGTGCAGGATTGGATGTTACCTATACTGAGCCGTGTCCACCGGATAATCCGTTATGGACGCTACCGAACGTGATTTTAACGTCGCATACCGCCGGCGCGTCGCAGAACATCGCCAAACGCGCAATGGCGTTGTTTATTGACAACATGCACAAATATGTGAACGGCGAACCCTTGACCAATGTAGTAGACAAGGAAAAAGGGTATTAATGGTTCTCAGTTTTCAGATTGCAAAGGTTTCCAATACTGCAGTATCAATGGTAACACCCAGTCCGGGGGTATCATCAAGGATGAAGGCTCCATCTTTGACCGTCGGTTTTCGCGTGGTAATCTGTCCTTTCATCTCGTACGCCTCAGGTGAATGCTCCATGATGAGGAAATTGGGAATTGTCGCGGAAAATTGGACTGTGGCGGCGATCGACAGGATACCGCCGCCACCGATATGCGGTGTCACCGGAATGTTATAGGTATCGGCGAGGCTTGCAATCCGTTTCCCTTCTGTGAGTCCGGTGCGCGCAATATCGGGCATCGTGATGTCGCAGGCACGGCGTTCAAATACCTCCCGCAATTCAAAACGGGTGCGTGTCCACTCCCCGATCGCGACGGACATATCCAATGCCTGTGCCAATGCGGCTTGCCCGGGGATGTCCTCCGGTGCCGTTGGTGATTCTAACCACATCACGTCCAATGCCTCAAGCCCGCGTCCGAGCATGGTCGCTTCTGGTACGCTGTACTGCGTATGAACATCGACCATCAACTTGACTTTTGGACCAACCCGTTCTCGGACTGCTGCGACGATCTCCAAAATTGCCGCGCGCTCCTGTGTTGCGTGAATTTTTAACCCGCCATATCCTTGGGCAACATATTCAGCTGCCCTGGCTGCGGCTGCTTCTGGTGTGCTACCACCGACACCGGCGTACAAAGGAATTGTATCCCGATACCGACCGCCGAGTACTTTGTGAACCGGTTTCCCCGTCGCTTGTCCGATGATGTCCCATAGTGCAATATCACAACCAGCGAGTGCATCAATAAAGAACCCTGTATAGTGTCCGCGCTCACGCATTGCTGTGAACATCCGTTGCCAGAGGTATTCCACATCAAAGGGGTCTCTTCCCATGAGTATCGGATGGCACAATTCCTCAACGATTGTTTTTGATGTACGCGGTGAGACCGGACTCTGTCCTTCGCCGTAGCCGACGATGCCGTCTGACGTGGTGATTCGGACGACCATTGTTTCGTGGTGGCGTGCGTAGATGCAACGCCAACCTTCGTCCGGTAAATAATAATTGTCTGTCTGTTGTTCGGTTGATTTTTCCTTTTGATATCGGAGCGCGAAGGCTTCAATTTGTGTTATTTTCATGGTTGTGGGTCCTTGTAGTTGTCAGTTTTCAGAAAGACTTGAACTTTTACCTAAATAAACGTAAAATATAAGCGGACGGTTCACTTTTCTGAGACCACACACCAAATTTTTATACACTGTTTATCTGTTCACTAAACCCTCCTGATAATGCCCGGCGCGGTTCCAAACCGCGCCTGCCGGATCTGGGTAAACCGGAATTACTGGTTTTACTATAAGTTCACCCGTGAATATGCCGACGTACGAAAAAATCACCTTGCGTACCATTCTCATATCTTTGCTCCTCTTGCCGTTTATCTACAAATGGCATATTGAGTGTGAGGCGCTCCGGTACACCTTCCCGACATTGATGGCACCCTTCTATAGCGTTGTGTTCACACTGTTGGTCATTGCTGTGTTGAACACCGTGCTAAAAAAATACGTCGCAAAGTATGCGCTGACAGGCGGTGAACTCATTAGTCTCTATATCCTGATGTCAATCACACTGCTTTTCATGTCTTACGATATGTTCCTTCCACTGGTCTCGATTATCGTTCACGCCTTCTATTTCGGGACCCCTGAAAATGAGTGGCGCGAGTTGTTCTGGGGCTATCTACCGGACTGGTTGACGATCAACCATCCGAGCGTGCTTCGGGCGTTCTACTTGGGTGATGAACCGTTTTTTGAAGTCCATTATCTGACGAAATGGATGCTTCCGACGTTCTGGTGGTGTGCCTTCACTTTCGCGCTCATCTTCGTAATGCAGTGTATCAATGTTATCATCCGTAAACAGTGGACGGAACAAGAACGCCTCGTGTATCCGATTGTCGAACTCCCCTATCAACTCGCCTACAACACGAACCGATTTCTACGCAGTCGAGCCATGTGGTGGGGGTTCGGAATTGCGGCGATCATCAGCCTTGTCAACGGGCTTAACATCTTTTTTCCATCGATCCCAGCTTTCCCAAATAAACACATTCCGCTGAGTCCGTTATTCACTGAAAAGCCGTGGACGGCTCTGCTCCGTGGCGGGAATGCGATTATCGTCTATCCTTTCGCTGTCGGACTCGGTTTCCTGATGCCGCTTGAGTTGCTCACGTCGTGCCTACTCTTTTTCTTTTTTTATAAAGTGCAATACTTCATCGCCATCTTAAGCGGCTTGGAAAACGTCCCCGGTTTCCCCTATCCGTATGAGCAGAACATCGGTGCGTATATCGGTATCTGTGCAATTGCCGTGTGGGGTACACGCCGCCAGATTGGGCGGGCATTCCGCGCAGCATTCATACAACGGCGGATTGTGGATGCGGAAGAACCGATGCGTTATCGCACGGCGTTTTTGGGGATCCTGTTCGGCGGGATATTCATCATCGGGTTTGCGATGCGTGGCGGGATGGCGATGTGGATCGCGGTGCTGTTCTTTGCCGCGCATTTTGCGACAATTGCGATTCCGTTGACGCGTATCCGGGCACAAATCGGTTTCCCTATCCACTCAACAACCTTTATTGGACCGCATCACAGTCTTGTTAGCATACTCGGTACACGTCGCATCGGGGCACGCAACCTGACTTGGTTCGCGCTCTTTTTCTGGTTCAATAGAGACAATCGGAGCCACCCGATGCCGCATCAACTTGAAGCGTTTAAGCTCGCTGAACGTGGCAACCTTGACGTGAAAGGTCTATCACGCCTGATGCTGGTCCTGATAATCATCGCGATGCCGTTGTGTATCTTCATGTTGGTGGATACATTTTTTGGACTCGGCGTTAATTCCGGTAAGGTGGGTGGTCAGATTAATAGTTTCGGTGGACGAGCGTACCGTTTCCTTGAGGGGTGGCTCACTTCGCCGCGAGATGCAGACGGCGGTCATATCGCCGCGATAATCATCGGTTTTGCTGTTACAATCCTGCTGTCCGTGGTTCGTAGCAGACTCTTCTGGTGGCCGATTCATCCGCTCGGTTATGGTGTATCGTTCCATCTCCATCTCTTTTGGGCGGCGTTTATTATCAGCGCGCTCGCTAAATGGAGTGTGCTGAAATATGGTGGACTCGGTCTCTACCGGAAAACTGTGCCGCTCTTTCTCGGATTGGCACTCGGAGATTTTGCTATGGGGAGCATCTGGAATATCTTAAGCATTATTCTTGATAGACCGACGTATACGTTTTATTATTAACAGTTGTCAGTTACCAGTTTTCAGTGGCCAGTAAGAGGTCTCTGATAATCCGAAAGCCTCTTTAACTGGTTACCGGTTACTCGAAACTGATTTACTGTTCTATTCCAGTTCCGTCTTAACTGTCCACTGGTTACTGGTGCCTATTCCTCTTAGGTAGCAACTTGGGTTATAAATACAGATCAACTCTTCACTTTTTTCTCAGAACATGCTATGATTTCACGCATCGTGGAGATGGACAACTGAGAAGGATTTTAAGGCTTACTGCCAAATACTTCCATCACGAGGAAAACTATGAAACGATTTGCTTGCTCCCTTCTCATCGGTTTGCTCGGACTTTCATCGGCTTTCGCAGTGGGGCAGAAAATAACCTCTGGTACTGTCAGTCTCTATCACCTCGCCAGAATCTTGGGGGTTGAAGTATCGCTGAAACACGTCGAAAACATCGTCGTGCAAAGGGCGCAGGGACCTTATGTCGCCAAGTTTGTCATTGTTGACGTTGCAAGTCGAATCGGGATTGAATTGCAGGAGCGTAGCCTCACCTATGAAGCATTACAAGTGCTTGAAACACCCGTTATCGCCTACCTCAAAGCCGCATTCGATGACGAAAATCCTTCGGAGGTAGATACGACTGCTATAGAGGATTTTATTGTCGTTGAATCGGCAACCGAAGAATCGGTACTTGTGTTTATGCCTCAAAAGTCTTCACAGGCGACACGCATGGATCGCGACCGCTTTTTGGAATACTGGACGGGACAAGTCCTAACACTCAGACCGCCGCTCTCCGCGGAAGCGACAGAACTGCTTGAAAATATAAAAACTGGAACAGCAGCCTATAACGCCAAACTTAAAAGCGGTGAGGTCGAATTCTCAATTACGCTGAATCAACGGATCCGACAACAAGAGAAGAATTTCTTTGAACGTTTTTTCGCAGCAAAAGAGAAGGAGGAGGTCCAGTATGAAGAGCAGGGGTTTTGGTACATTACCTACCGATTCGATGGCGATCGCCACTTTTACGATATCAAGATGCGCAAAAAGATGGAATTAAATGGTAAATCCTTCCGAGACTGGCACGGCATGCACTTTCAATATCAGATGGACGGTAAAGTGCTGTATTTCAGAGAGAAACCTGATACTGAATGGCAACAGTTATTCTCACATAAGGTGAGACCCCCTTGGGGTGAAGAAATACCCTCAGATGTTTTCGAGGCAGAGTTCAACCCGCGCTGGTGGAGTTGGCCCCCGTGGGGATTTAAACTCGGACACTTAATTCGCGTCTTTAAACCGGTCAGTGTTCAGCAAGTTAACGTTGAAGGGGTGCCACACTCCTTTCTGACGCTGCAACGCACAGATTTTGATTCAACGCGTACGACTGAAATTTGGCTGGATCCGCAGAAAGCGTACCGACCGACCCGCATTTTAGCGCACCGTAGATCCCTTCCTCAGGTGTTCATAGAGAAGCGTGATGGTGAACTCAGACCACTACCGCGTGAAGAATCGCACGACCTTACCGCTTATACCTACCAGCTCGCACAATTTGAACCCGACATCTGGTTCCCAAAAACTGTTACTGTGGAAAATTTATCTATTGTGGGTGATGAAGATAAACAACCCGCACCGGCGCATCGCAAGACAATTATGCAAGTGCATCGCGCCGTCTTTAACATCCCGATTTCAGAAAAAGCGTTGGGGATAACATCGGATAGGTAATCCAACAGACATATTTGAAACACATTTGACTTTAGTAAATGTATATGCTAATCTATTTTATGGAAACTAATATCCTATATCTCCGCGAAAGGTAAATTAATGGAACAATGGATTGAACATCTTCTTGTTGGATTACCCAGCTTAGCCCTTTTTCTGATAATTGCAGTGACGCTTTATACACTCGGCAAAGGCGCAGATTGGCTCGTTGATGAGGCGGTCATCCTTTCAAGCCGATGGGGCTTAGGAAAAGCGGTCATCGGTGCGACGATTGTGAGCGTCGGCACAACGACACCAGAGGCAGCTGTCTCTGTACTCTCAGCGATACAAGGGAAACCGGGACTTGCACTCGGCAATGCTGTCGGTTCGATTATTTGTGATACGGGACTTATCATCGGCTTGGCATCTCTGATCGCGCCGTTACCCATTAATCGCCAGTTGGCTTCACGGTTATCAAATGTGCAAGTAGGTGCTGGCATCCTTCTGGTGGCGGCCTGCTTTCCGTGGGCATCTCCGGCGAAAGTTTTTACGCAAGGTGGCGTTTTACCACAACTTGTTGGTGTCGTCTTCGTTATCCTTCTGGCGTTGTATATTTGGCAGTCGATCCGATGGGCAGGTTCAACACCGTCAGATACTGAAAGCACAGAAGGCGCGGACGAAGAAGAAGCAGGCGGGTTCGGAACCCTCCTTAAACTCATCGGCTCAATCGCTATTATTGTTGTCTCCGCACAGATCTTAATTCCAGCCGTGAGTATCATGGCAGAACGCATTGGTGTCCCGAAACACATTATCTCGGCGACACTCGTAGCATTTGGTACATCGCTCCCGGAACTGGTGACGGCGATAACTGCAGTCAGACGTGGACACGGTGAGTTAGCAGTCGGAAATATTATCGGTGCGGATATTCTGAATGTCCTTTTCGTCGCGGGTGTCTCTGCTTCCGCTACGCAAGGCGGTTTACAGGCGGACGGACAGTTCTTCCAGTTCCTGTTCCCCGCGATGCTGTTTATTCTCATCGTCTTCCGATGCGGTATCTTCGTATCAGGTGATCAATTGAAACGTCCGTTTGGAGTCGTGTTGGTTGCCACATGGCTTTTGGTAACAATCTTGAGTTATGTGCTTTCAATTGAGATGCATTAAATAGTTGTCAGTAGTGGTTCTTGAAAATTTGTGACAGTGTGTGATAATATAATTCCAAGTTTTGATGAGTGTTCAATAAGTTTCAAAGGAGGAACGATAATGAGCAACGATCAATCACCTGAGAAAGAAGTCTATCGCGCGCCGGCATTTGCTGATTTCAAACCGGAACTCTCCGCACCCGGAGCCACCCCCGAAAGACTGGAACATTTAAGGGAACACGGTTTCGTGATCATCAACGATTTTGTTGACAACCCGTGGATTCCGATGCTTCGGGAAGCGGGTCGCCGTGTTACGCAAGCGTGTGCCCCTGAAAACGGCTATGATGTTATCGACTGCTCAAAAGGCTATGTTCACCGCGCCGGTGAAAACGAACCTTGGGCAATCCGTGGCATCATCCACCCTGCTTTTGAAGAACCCGATTTCGCTAAATTTTACGGATCGCCAGATTTCACGGGTTTCGTCAAGGCGTGGTGTGATGTTGAACCTGAGGACCTCGTGATGACGAACATGCTCCTCTGGTGCAACCCGCGTAAAAAAGAGAATAGACTCGGATGGCACCGAGATGTGACATGGTGGGGCACAGGGGAAAGCTACTTCTCACAAGAAGACAACCGTGGAGACGGCACTGAAGCCTATTCCGAAGAGGTTGAGCGGATCCGCTGGAAAGAGATTCAAGAACAAAATGAGAAGCGAATTACCGAGCGGAACGGTGTCGGTATGTTTTTGGCACTCGCAGATGATGAATGCCATGAACTCGTTGTCGGGAGCCACAGCCGCTGGCGCACCCCGCTTGAGCATGACGTGCTGCTCCCGAAATCCATGAAGGATCAGGGTGTCCCCTATACACCGAGTTGGAACGGCGAGGATCCACTCCCCGGACAGGTTGCGATTCGGCTCAAGGCTGGGCAAGCCCTCATCCGTAACGGGGCAACGATCCATACGGGACATACCGTGCCTGAGCGTGAACGCAATACACTGTCAATCGGTTGGTCGAAGTGGGGCGGTCCCTCCGAAGAAGAGCCAAAGGTCGTCGATGCGCGATTCGCATGGCAACTGGACCCCGCCGTCCGTGAGGCACTGCCGCACGAATGGATGAAAACCGCATGGGATCGCTGGGCGGCAAACCACAAACTTGGCGATAGGCTTGAAGATCGCTATGCTGGCTTTGACATCGCGCGTATCAAAGCAGGCGAAGTCGTTGGTTGGCGGACTGAGTTAGAGCGTCAAGCTGCAGCTGCAGGCGATAAATGGGAACGCTATCAAACTGTGTCTGAATCCTAAAGGCTGAAAATAGAGAGGCGGATCTTTGGATCCGCCTTTTTTGTTTTTTAAGCCGATGCTTTTCTGTAGAAGCGACGCTTATCGACTGCTAACTGCCGATGGAAACCGATAGCCATTAAGCCGGTGGTGCGATGAGACGGACAAATGAACTCGAAACCTCGTCCAGTTCAGCCCGCACTGCTGCATCAAGTTCCCAACCGACACCGCCCAGCGTATCATCGAGCTGTTCAATCGTATCGCTACCACTGATTGCGACTGTAACCTCTGGATGCGATAACACCCACGCCACGGCGAGCTGTGCTGGCGTTTTGCCTAACTCGGCTGCGAGTCGCTTGAGTGTTAAGACTACCTGCCCGGTTGCCCCGCTCATCCGCTTTGAAAATTCATCGCGGAGTCTCGTCGCCCACAAAGTGCCTTCGGGGGGTGGTTCATCTGGAGAATAGACCCCGCTTAACAGACCAACGGCTAACGGACTATAACACATCACACCCAACCCTTCTTCACGCACCAATCCGAACAATTCCGTCTCCATATCCCGATTCAGCAGGTTATACATGTTCTGAATACACATATAAGGGGTTGCGTTAATTCGATCAGCGATCCAGAGTGCCTTGCACGCCTGCCATGCCTGATGATTACAGCATCCGATATAGCGTACCTTCCCTGAACGCACCAGATCATCCATTGCGCGAACCGTCTCTTCTTGAGGGGTGCCTTCATCATACGCATGGAGGAGATAGATATCAATATGGTCGGTGTTGAGTCGTCTCAAGGAACGTTCTACCTCCCGCATGATATGGTAACGGGACAATCCAGCATCGTTCGGACCTGGGCCGATCTGACTGAAGACCTTTGACGTAATCACAACGTCGTCGCGTTTGCCCTGAATCGCTTTACCGAGAACTTCTTCGGAGCGACCGATGTTGGCGCGATCGTCCATAAGCCCATAGATATTGGCACAATCGATAAAGTTAATACCGGAATCAATGGCGTGCTCAATAAGCCTTTGGGCATCACTTGCATCGCTTTGTCCTCTGAGTCCTAAGCCTAAAGCGAGTGGACTTACTTTAACCCCTGCTTTTCCAAAATTAACGTATTCCATAGACAGAGTTCCTTAATCTCCTGTTCTGAACTTTCCCAATATGTTATAGATCACGTTCCATTGTGGAACGTCTGCAGCGTCTGAATAAAATTCTCCAAATGTTCTGCTTCCGTTGCCTCATCCATCAACTGACTCAGATGTTGCAGATTATCAATTGCTTCCAGCGAGGGAGTCAAGGCCGGTGCTATACTTACATTAAAACGGCGATTAAGTAAGTTAAGAATACGTTCAATGGCAAATTCTTTCGCACCTAATTGCTTACCTTCTTGAATGCCGCGTTCAACACCGCGTTCAATACCACGTTCAATAATCATTTGATAAACTGAAGATTCTTTCACGATATCCTCCGGAATTAGTGTTAAGAGGTCTTGTCGTTCATGCGCTAAACCGCTCATGACCCATAATTCTACCATTAAATTATTCCGCGTCGCTGTATCTACAGGCAATGCCTGCATTACTTCAGCACAATGCGTCGTCCACTCAACCGCTGTCATATCCGCGGGTGGCCTCATTAAAGGGGTAAATGGCATTAGACCTGGTTGTTCTGCTTCAAGAATAGATTGTCCATCAATCTCACTCAGCCGTATTACTTGGTATTCAACGATAAATCGGTGCCCTGGTATATTTTGAAAATATCCACCCGGATCTCTATGTCCGGCTGTTGACCGAAGATAAAGTACAAAAGAATAAATGGGCAGGCCGTATCTTTCATAGCACCTACCGAGATACCCGACATTTCGACGCACCATGCTTGGATACTGGCTATCATCAGTCTGAATTTCGCAATGTACCAAGACAGTTTGTCCCTCAAGCAGCACCTTTATCAGGACATCCATGTGGCGAACTTCGACGGTGGCTAAATTGCTATCAACGTGTTCAATGAACTCAAAGTCAAGCCTGTCCATTAGGAACCACAGCATATCTTCGGGAAAAACATAGAACGGATCCTTTGCTACGATATCGAATTGTTGGTGTGGTAAAATAAACGCCTCGGATGCAGACTGTTGGTTGTTTCTACTCTCTTCCATACCCGTATTATATACCATTTACTATGGAATGTCAAAAGAAAACAGAATATTTTCGTATAAACACTTAATTCACTTTCAAGGCATTTACAACCCGTTGCATATCTTTTGGTATCGGTGCTGAAAATGTTAAGTTTTCACCCGTTGCCGGATGCGTAAAACCGAGCAATCGGGCATGCAACGCCTGACGTTTGAGTTGTGCGAGTGCGTGTTTCAATGCTCCCGTATCGGCATCGTTTATGGCGCGTTGTTCGCCGCCATAAATAGGATCACCCGCAACAGGATGCCCGATATGTTGCAGATGGACACGGATCTGATGGAGCCGTCCCGTTTCCAATGTGAGTTGGACGCGCGCGAATTTGGGATATGTCTCTAAGACTTCATAGTGTGTAACGGCATGCCGTCCGTGATTTTCGACCGTTGTCATTCGTCGCCGATCGCGCCGACTTCTTGCGATTTGGGCATCAATCGTTCCCGTGGTTTTCGCGGGGATACCACACACGATAGCGATATATTGACGCGTAATGCTGTGCTTCTCAAATTGCGCAGAGAGTTCGCGATGCACAACATCTGTTTTCGCAACAACGAGGATGCCAGACGTATCTTTGTCCAGCCTGTGAACAATTCCAGGTCTCTCGACACCACCGATGCCCGATAAATCTGTGCAGTGCGCCAGCAACGCATTAACAAGTGTACCTGTGTAGACACCGTTTGCAGGATGAACGAGCATACCCGCAGGTTTGTTCAGAACGATTAAGTGGCTATCCTCGTGAAGGATATCAAGCGCAATGTTCTCAGGTGCTATGGTATCCAAAGGGCGCGGCGGTGGAAGCGTTAGGTTAACCTCGTCGCCGTCTCGAAGGGCATAACTCGGTTGTTTCACTACCTTGTCGTTGATGGTGACATTGCCGTCGCGAATCAGTCGCTGCAGATGGGTTCGAGACATATCTTCAGTCGCACGCATCAGAAACCGATCCAAACGGGTGCCGTGCTGTTCTTTTTGGATGTGGTAGACCGTAGTTTCATTCTGCATCCAAGCCATTATATACCTTTCGTGTTGTATTTGTCAATTCTACAATTGATTTGACACTGCTCACGGAATGTGATAATCTTTATGTATTAGGGTTTCAGATGCCCGATGACAAGGTGACACAATGCGAAATATCAAACTCGTGCTTGAGTATGATGGCACGAATTATCACGGATGGCAGACACAGCCGAACCTGCCAACAGTCCAAGCCACAGTCGAAAACGCTTTAACGAAACTAACGAAAACTCCGATACAGATCATTGGGGCGGGGAGGACGGATAGCGGTGTCCACGCGGCGGGACAGGTTGCGAATTTCCACACGACCTCACAGATGCCACCCACCGCTTTTCAAAAAGGACTTAATGCTACGCTGCCCCGGGATATTGTTGTCTGCTCCGCAACAGAGGTGTCCGCCGAGTTTCATGCCCGTTTCAGTGCCACAAGTCGGCGGTATCGGTACACGATTTTGAATCGTGAGTATCCGAGTGCGCTTTCGCGACAGACGAGTTACTTTTTTCCTGCAGAAGTCGCTGTTGCACGCATAAACGCGCTGTGCCAAACACTGGTTGGCAAACACGACTTTTCTTCCTTCCAAAAGGTGGGAAGTGACCGGAAAAATCCTGTCTGTGAAATTTATGAGGTGCATTGGTGGAAAAAAGAGCCGTACGTCTATTTTGAGATCGAAGCGGATTCGTTTCTACGCGGTATGGTTCGCGCTATCACCGGCACTGTCTTAGCTTTTAATCGCAAGTTTTTGCTTACAAGCGGTGAAAAAAATATGAAATATCAGGAGGCTAACACGCAACTTCACCGGATTTTAGAAGCCAAAGATCGAGCCGCAGCCGGGATGTCAGCACCCGCACACGGGTTATCACTCATCTGCGTCAAATATTCCATATAGTTGTCAGTTTGCCTCACAGTGAGAGTTCACTTGACAACTACTCAAAAGGAGTTCTCTATGAACTACAGCCAAGTCTTGAATGAATTGGAAACTTTAGTCAACGAAACCTTTGGGCTTTGGGAACATAACCGGGTCGGCTTCCAATGGCGGCACTATACATGGAACCACACCATGCGTGTGCGTGCGACGAGTATGGAACTTGGTAGACGGGAAGGCGGCGACGTGAAACTGCTTGAAGTTGCTGGCACCCTGCACGACATCACTAAACGATATGACGGTGATTTTAAGACCGACGCGGAAGGAAAACGGGTCTTCACTCCTGATGGTTTCTGGTTAAACGAGACGCTGACACCCACAGGTCAGAACGTCGTTACGGAACTTTATAACAAGCATAATCTCCACGGTAAGGTCCATCACGAATCCGGGGCGGTTATTACCGAGAATATCTTGGCAATGTACGACTTTGAACCGGCTTTCGTAGAAGCTGCGACAGCGGTTGTCTTCGCGCATCTAAAGCCTACGAACCTCACAGAGGAGAATTTTAAACTGCTCTACAACAGGATCGAAAACCAGATCCTCTATGACGCTGATACCATGGATCCGAACGTCGGCTATACCGGTTTTTTCCGAAACATTCACATCCACGCTTATTTCGCACTTCAACGCGGAAACTTCGACTTAGAAGATTATGTGCGGAACCTGCCGCGCTGGATTAACTCCAAGCAGGAGTTCGTTGACAAGCTTCTAACCGAATCCTCTCGTGAACTTGCCCAAACGCGACAAGATAGGAATCAGCAGCTTTTCAGACTCATGGTAGATGAATTAGAGGATATGGAGATCAATCGAAAATACGGGCTGCTCGGTATCATTGACTATTTCGTGAGCGTAAACGAAGATCCGCATTTCCTGAACCAACTTGACCACCTGACAAACGAGTGGCTACCACAGCGAAGACAATGGTTGGCTGAAGAGGAAAAAGACGCATCAGCACGTGACCGCGCGCAAGCGGCTATTGACCGGGTTGACGATTTCCTGACGCTAATGACCCGCGAAAGCAGAGGAGAAATTTAAGGCACAACTGGCAGTTGTAAACGTTCCTGCCTACTAAAGGCGTTACTGACTGCTAACTGCTGACGACTGACAGCCATTAAAAGGAGTTGCTTTATGAATAATCCAGCAACAGGCGAACGGACAGACATCATCCAAATTCCGTACCCTGAAAACCTCTACCGCTTTGACGCGGCTGCCAAGGGGATTTCTGGCGGATTTCCAGCCGTAACTGAAGCGGATATTGAGTATTTTCATCAATACGGGTATCTCGTCATCAACGACGCTTTTAGTCCTACCGAAGTTGAGGATGCACTGGCAGGCATGGTTTATCTCATGGATGAAAACGATCCTGACTTCCGGGCGATTCAATTTGAACCGAAACTCGCTAAGGCGAAGGACGAGAGGGAGGGTCAAGAACGCCGTGATGCGATCAGAAAAATCTTCCGGTTTGTGGATCACGAACCGCGTCTGAACGCGATGGCAGCGCATTCAGGACTCCTTGGTGTCCTTGAACGGATTATGGGAGATACGCCTGAGTTGTTCCAAGATATGGCACTCGTCAAACCGCCGCGTCACGGGTCAGAGAAGCCGTGGCATCAGGATTGTGCCTATTTTAACTTACAGGAAGGAACAACCGTTGTCGGTGTATGGATCGCTTTAGATGAAGCGACCGCTGAGAATGGATGCTTGCACATCATCCCCGGTTCGCACATTGAGGGACCGATGATCCATTTCAAACGTCGGGATTGGCAGATTTGCGATACGGACGTGCCGGTCGCGCGCGACACGATGGTCCCGCTTAAACCGGGTGGCTGTCTTTTTTGGCACGGGTTGACGCATCACGGCAGCCCCGTCAACCAGTCCGAGCAGCGGCGGCGTGCGCTACAGTTCCATTACAAACCGGTGAGTGCTGGAGAAGTCACGACCCAAGAACGAATGGAAGTTTATGGCAGTGAAGGGAAGGATGTAGATTGCTAAGCAATGGCTGTCAGCTATCGGCTATCGTTCTTTACTGACCGCTGATAGCCGATAACCGACAACTATTAAGCTACTACTTAGGACTTACACAGCCCCCTTTGCAGGCGGGGTTTCAAACCCCGCCTGCAGCCTGAAAGACTATTTCTGTTCTGGGAATGGTGCGCGGATGTCGTAACGGCCTTCGACGAATACCGGCAATTTTCCACCTTCAACCAATAGGTCAAGCGGGTTCGGACGCGTTGTTAAGGGGAAGGTTACGACGTCTTGAATGCGCAACGATTCGTAAATCGCCATCAGGATTTCTATCGTGCAAAGCCCGTGTCTGCCAGCGTTGCGGTGTTCATTGACATCGCCTTCGATCCAAGCCAACATTTCGTTAAATTGATTCGGTTCGCTTTGACGCGGTTTGATCGTCTGCCATCCAGCAGCTTTGCTGTTCAGAAGTTCAATCGTACCATCACTACCACGGCGCAGCTGCCCGTCATCACCATAAACAGCATCGCCTCGAAGTCCGGGTTCTGGTAGATCGCTTTCGTAGATACCGCGGATACCGCCTTCAAAGCAGATTTCCGCCATGCAGAGGTCTTCCGTCCGCACACGGCGTTCCCAACGGTCGGTTTTCCGTGCCGCCTGACCAATGAGCCATAACGGATCTGGATCTCCGAGGATAAAACGCATTTCGTCAACTTCATGCGTGCCGCGGTTTAACAACCCGTGTCCATCGCGACGGAGCATCGCTTGGGGTTGACCGATTGCGCCTTCTTGGATAAGCCGTCGTGCTTCACAATTCTGCGGACTAAAGCGCCGTTGGTGTCCGACAACCAATTTCACGTCGTGCTTCTCACAAGCATCCATCATGTCTTGGGCATCGCCAACGGAAGCCGCCATCGGTTTCTCTGTAATAACACCCCGTACCCCGTTTTCAGCAGCGGCGATCGTCGGTTCGGCACGCACGCTCTGCCATGTCGTGATACTGACGATGTCTAAGTCCTCTTTTTCGCACATTTCACCGAAATCGGTATAGTGGGTTGGAAGCGAAAACTCTTCAGCGAATTTTGCAGCGGATGCTTCGTTGATGTCCGAAGCCGTCACTACTTCGGCGCGCCCGGTATTCGTCCAATTATTCGCGTGGGAACGTCCCATGCCACCGCATCCAATAATTCCGATACGATATGTTTTATCTGCCATTTGTTATACCTTTCCGTAATAGGACTTACACAGCCCCTTCGCGGCGAGGTTTCTAGCGGAAACACCTCAGCAAAAACACCTCACCAGCGGCGTGATTCGTAGAAAAATTGCGTAAGTCCTACGTAATTAAGAGTGTGAAATTGAAATCAAATATTACCAAAAATTGTGCATCAACGCAAGCAAATTCTGGGAAAACAGATAACATGTGTCTATTTTGACACAATTTACTTAACCGAAAAGCCTTGTAATGCCTAAGTTTGTAACAGGTACCCGATTGGCATCGTTTATGCTATAGTAGAAAGTAAAACCCGTACATTCCGCGACGAAGATTTGTAAGGAGACGGAAAATGGAAAGATTAATAATTAGAGGCGGTACCAAACTTGAAGGGACAATCCCTGTGAGTGGATGCAAAAACGCGGTTCTCCCAATCGCGGTTGCTGCTGCGATCCTTGGAGACGGTGTGAGTGTGCTCCATAACGTCCCGAACCTAACAGATGTCAGAACCCTGCGTGCCGTGTTAGAAGGGCTTGGTGCTACAATAAAACTTAAAGATTCAACACTCTATATTGAACCCATAAATCACTTGGAATATGAGGCACCTTACGATCTGGTTCGCAAAATGCGCGCCTCTATCTATGTGCTGGGTCCGCTCGTGGCAAAACTTGGCAAAGCGAAAGTCTCATTTCCTGGGGGGTGCGCTATTGGCCCTCGCCCGATCGACTTGCACATTCGTGGCTTAGAGCATTTAGGGGCGGAAGTGGTGGTCCAAGAGGGATACATTTACGCGCAAGCGGAGCATTTAGTCGGCACGGAGATGTATCTGACGGGGCAACATGGGCCCAGCGTCGGTGCAACAGCGAATGTAATGATGGCTGCCACGCTGGCACAAGGCACGACCGTCATCCGCGGCGCAGCGCGCGAACCGCATATCTCTGACCTTGCACGCTTCCTCAGTGCGATGGGAGCGGACATTGACGGTATCGGTACATCTGTTCTAACGATTCGTGGTGTTAAGCAGCTACGTGGGACTGAATATACCGTCATCTCTGATGATATTGAGGCGGGGACTTTTATTGTCGCAGGTGCTATTACGCGAGGCGATGTTTACGTCAAAGGGATTACGCCGCAACAAATTCCTGCCATTTCGGAGAAGATTGTTGAGGCAGGCGTTGAATTGGATTGGGATGATAACGGTGTTCGCGTCACAACACCGCGAGAGATCAGAGGTATTGATGTTGCTACTGCGCCTTTCCCAGGTTTCCCAACAGATATGCAGGCACAAATCATGGGGATGCTCTGTCTCGCGTCAGGGACGAGCATTATCAGCGAAAACGTTCATACAGACCGATTTATTCATGCTGCCGAACTGAACCGAATGGGTGCAGATATCATGCTTGATGGCGGTAAGGCTATCATCAATGGTGTGCCGGGTTTGAGTGGCGCGCCTGTGATGGCTTCCGATCTACGCGCTGGCGCGGTACTCGTTGCAGCCGGGATGGCAGCGTCAGGTGAAACCGTCCTCTCGCGTGTTTATCATCTTGACCGAGGGTACGAGGCGATAGAGAAGAAATTGAACAACGTCGGTGCGAATATTACGAGGGTTAAAGATTAATCGTTCTGGTAGATAGAAAGGATAAGTTATTCACGCATGCTACGAATTGTTGAAACCCATACCCCAGAGGCTGATACTTTCCTCTCAAAGTTGAAAGCACGCGGTAAATTGGAAGATGAAAGTATTTTGAAAACAGTCCATCGCACTTTGAGCGATGTGCAGGCCGAAGGCGATAAAGCTGTTGTACGATATACGCGTAAGCTCGATGCGCCGCGTATCTCCGTCAAAGAGCTGAAGGTATCAAGAGAAGAAATTGGGAACGCCTATTTAGAAGTTACCGAGGAATATATTGAGGCAATTACACACGCTCGCACCAACATTGAACGATTTCACCAAAAGCAGCTGCGGACTTCCTGGATGTCAACTGAGGCAAATGGCGTGGTGCTGGGACAGTTGATTCGTCCTTTGAAGCGCATCGGGGTTTGTGTGCCATCTGTCAGCCAGCTTTTGGTATCTTCTTTATTGATGGCTGTGCTCCCCGCTACAGTCGCTGGTGTGAAAGAGATAGCCGTCTGTACTGCCCCCATGCGCAACCGGAATATTAATCCGTATATGCTCGTTGCTGCAGCGGAGTGCGGCATTCAAGAAATCTACAAATGTGGTGGGGCACAAGCCGTAGCAGCGATGGCGTATGGGACCGACACTATTCCACCTGTCGATAAAATTGTTGGTCCCGGGAACCTCTATGTACAATTTGCGAAAAAAGAGGTTTATGGACACGTTGACATAGACAAATTGGCAGGTCCAAGCGAGATCCTTGTTATCGCTGATAGCACAGCTGATCCAGATTATGTTGCTGCCGATCTCATCTCACAAGCAGAACATGGCCCCGAGTGTGCTGCGATCCTTGTTACCTCCTCATTAGGGGTTGCTGAACAGGTCAAAACAGCTATTGAGGTACAAGGTAAATCCTTACCTCGCCACGATCTTTTGACACAAGCGTTTAAAAACTACGGTGTTGCTTTTGTCACTCCTAATATTGCGGAAGCTGTAGCTTTCGCAAATGAAATTGCCCCGGAACACCTCGAACTCCACGTAGAGAATCCTATGGACTGGCTTGGAGATGTCGAAAATGCCGGAGCTATCTTCGTCGGGCCTTATTCTCCAGAAGCGGTTGGAGATTACATTGCTGGGCCCAACGCAATTCTACCAACTGGTACCGCTCCACGCTACGCCTCACCGCTAAACATTGATGATTTTCTCAAGAAAACAAGCCTTGTCTCTTACACCAAGACTGCCTTGGCGCAAGTCACACCGTCGGTTGTCAAGCTCGCTGAGGTAGAAGGACTTGAGGGGCATGCCGCTTCCTTGAAAATCCGATTTGAAGAAGATTAGACGACCTCGTATTTATGGCAAACACAGAAGCCCGACACATTCTCTTATACCGTTAGCGTTTAGGGGGTTGGGTTTCGCTATATCTACCTATACAGAAGGCTCATCGAGCATTGGAGTTTCTCGTATTCCTTGGAGCATTCTTAGTATTTTGTCGCTCAACCCAACCTACAATAAGACCCCTTTTCAAATTAGCATATATGCATCACAATATAGGAGATAGAGTAGATGCTTTTAATACCACTGAGTCTTTTTTTTTCTCTCTCCAGTCCTAATGCCTACATTGTCAAGCCTTCTCCACTGCCCGTTGCGACGTTTTCGATTGTCGGATACGATTCGGAAACGGGTGCACTTGGCATCGCTGTCCAATCCAAATTTTTCGCTGTTGGATCGGTTGTACCGTGGGCGGAAGCAGGAGTTGGCGCTATCGCAACGCAATCTTGGGCAAACACGACGTATGGGCCCAAGGGCTTAAAACTCCTCAAAAGTGGGCTTTCCGCGGAACAGACCTTGCAGCGCCTTATCGCGGATGACCCAGGCCGCGCAACGCGGCAGGTCGGTATCGTGGATGCGAAAGGGAACGTCGTTAACTACACAGGCGATGAATGTAACGCCTGGGCAGGTGCTATTTCAGGTAGACACTGGACCGCTCAAGGCAATATTCTCGCCGGTGAAGACGTTGTTAAAGCGATGGGTAAAGCGTATGAGGAAACGGAGGGTGAACTCGCTGACAAATTAATGGCGGCACTTTTCGCTGGGCAAGAGGCTGGAGGTGACACGCGTGGACAACAATCCGCTGCGCTACTTGTCGTTCAAGAGAATGGGGGTTATGGCGGTTTCAATGATCGGTACATTGATCTGCGTGTGGATGACGCTGAGAAACCGATTGAAGAACTTCAGCGATTATTGGAGATACACAAGCAATGGGTGCCTCGGTAAGACTACTCCGTTGTTGGTTCATCTAATACCAGCAGTGGACGATTAAAACGGGAACGGATATGATTCAGTGCCGATAGTACCATTGGTGAGCGTATGATGCGACGCTCCAATTTACGTTTGCCCGGAATATCGCTAATGACAATCCCAATCAATACCGTCAAAACACCTTGACCGGGCAACGGTATCAGGATAATCCCGACAATAATAAGAATAATAGCAACCAAATTTTTCAGGAGAATCATCCCGCCCCATAAAAAGGATCGTCTGATACGACTCACCCGTCTTTTGGCACGAAAATAGTCGCAGGGTAGGTAAGCGATGACCAGTGCGCAGAGGAAGATACTGCCCACTAAGCTGGCCCCCGAAATAATACCGACGACCAACCCATGCGCTTTAAGCCATCCAAAGATAGCGAGACAGAAAGCTTTGAAAGTATCAACAGACAAGGAGATCCTCCTCTACCTACTCATCGGCGTGAAACAGCACCACCGTCAATTGTCATAATATCGCCGCTAATATAGGCGGCTTCATCGGAAGCGAGGAACAATACCGCGCCGATGTAGTCCCATACTGTTGCCCCGCGTTCAAGCGGTGGTGCGTCCGCGGGAGCAAGCGGCAAATCGGGGAGCGTGTCATCATTGGGGATGTTCTGCGATGCATTCATACCGGTCGGTGCCCCACCACCGGGTGCGACTGCATTGACCGTTATACCGTGTGGACGCAGTTCGAGTGCCAGGCTTCGCGTCAGTCGATTCAGTGCCGCTTTGCTGACACAATAACTGAGTACCCCAACGTGTGATTCTTCGGCATAAATAGACGAATTGTTAATGATACGTCCCTGTATCCGCTGTTCTATCATTACTTTAGCGACTGCCTGCGTACATAGCAGACAACCCTTCACATTAACCGCTATCACCTTATCAAAGAGGTCCGGCGTGAGTTCAAACAATGTTTGACGCCCAAGGATCCCTGCATTATTGAATAGAATATCAATCCGTTTAAATGTATTTACAGTCGTATCTACAGCCGTTTGAACCTGCTCAGGTACAGTAACATCTAAAGGGACAGCGATCGCTTTGCCCCCTTTGTCACGGACTTCGTCCGCGACAGCATTCGCGCTTCTACCACCAGCGACTACGACAGCGGCACCTTCACGCGCAAAAGCCAAACACGCGGCTCTTCCGATACCTAACGGTCCACCGCCACCTGTTACAAATGCGACTCGGTTTTCAAAACGCATCCGGTCCTCCATACGACAAAATTTAATTAATTTCTGCTCTTCTGATTATGTTACCATTCTATCGTAACGCCCATTCTTTTGCAAGGTTTCACTCATATCGGGTAGGAGTGTTTAATGCTCTTGTAGGAAGGGTCTTTGAATCCGTACAAATCCTTGTGAGGATTGGTCTCCGGAGCACGACTTGACTCCTCTACATTTCGGGTGTGTAAATATTTTGTAAAAAATTAGTCGTATTTTTTCAATTTTTTTCGCCTGAATGCAGATCGTATTTGGTGTTGATACCCTACGGTTCCGTATGTGTTTTTTCTGATTGAACTCACGTTATTAGATGCGTTTTGACTTAAAAATCTTCATTGAAATTTCTGTTAGATCCAACGGTAATTCAGATTATTTTATTAAAAATTTTCGATGGGACTGATGTAGCACCTCAAGTGTCTTGAAATCCTTAAGACGAACACTTGTAATTTTAACTTGACAAACTCTTGTGAAAACGTTTATTATAGTTATGAGGTAATGTAAAACACAGGGATTTATTTAAGTAAAAGAAAAAGGGAATTCTTATAGTGGCGCGTTCGCAAAAACCGGTTCGCTGGTGGCTCTTGTTTGTCATCATTGCCCTTTCCATTTTAACCACCGTGGTCATCTGGGTCTTAGATGCAGGGTATCGCCAAGACAAGATTTTAGGGACATTCATGGTTGTTATCTTTGCGACCTTTCTCGGAATCTTGTGGTTATTAGGTTTCTCGCGTCTGAGTTGGCGGATTAGGTTAATCGCCTTTGCGACAGTCGTCTTCGGTGTTTTTCTTAGCGCGAATCTATTTCAATTCAAAGGATTCAGCGGTGACCTCACACCCATATTTGAATGGCGATGGCAAGAAAAACCTTCAACTTTTCGGCAAGATCCAGACAGTACCTTTAACACCGAAGTATCTGTCGTGGATTATCCACAATTCCTCGGACAGCATTGGAACGGTGTCGTAACCGGTATCCAGTTAAACCGCGATTGGGACGCCCATCCCCGGAAACTCGTCTGGCGGCAACCTGTTGGCGCGGGTTGGTCAGGCTTTGCAGTCGTTGGAAATTCAGCAATCACGCAAGAACAAGAAGATGATTGGGAAAAAGTGGTCTGTTATGAATTACGGACTGGTGAGATAAAGTGGAGCCATCGAGATCAGGCGCGTTACTACGCGCCACCTGCGGGCCTTGGCCCGCGTGCTACACCAACGATCTCAGGGAATCGGGTTTACACTGTCGGTTCAACGGGGATTCTCAACTGTCTGGATTTTGAAACCGGTGTCCAACTCTGGACGACGCATATCTTTGAAGAGAACGAAGCGGAACCGCCCCCTTGGGGTGTCAGTATTTCGCCACTTATTTTTGATGAGCTTGTCGTTGTGAGTCCCGGTGCTAAACTTTATCAATTCTCGCGTAACCCCACTGGTGAATTTGACGTTTCCATTATATGGGAAACGATAAATCTCAAAGCAAAATTCACCAATATCATCTATCACAAAGGCTATCTGTATGGGCTTGACGACGGTATCTTTGTTGCATAAACCCAGTCGATGGCACACGTCAATGGAAACGCGGTAGATATGGACATGGACAGACGTTATTAATTTCAGATGTCCTATTGGTAACAACTGAGTCAGGTGATGTTGTCCTCGTTGAACCTAATCCAGAACGCCATATTGAACATGCACGTTTTGCGGCATTAACAGGTAAAACATGGAACACGCCGGCAATTGCCGGGAACTATCTACTTGTTCGCAATGACCGAGAAGCGGCGTGCTATCAATTACCGGTTATAGACATCAATGCGGACGCTAACACGAAATGACTCGTGCCACTGATCTACCCTGCACTAATAAATATGGTATGCTCCTCATACGCATTGAGGTTAAAAATGAAAAAGGAAAAGGACAGTAGAATGCTTAGACGTACAACGAAGTTAGTCACACTTTTCGTCTGTTGTAGCCTCTCATTATTGCTTCCGGTATTTATATCGCCAGCGGCGACATATAAGAACATTCCGCGTAAATACCAAAGTACAATTGATTCACCTTTAGAGGCTAATTTTGAACGCTATATCAAAAGCCGGCGGAGCCGGCGCGTCTTGGCAACAACAGATCGGACGAGCTTCGTTGTCTACGATATTTCCAAAAATAAAAAATTAGTGTCAATCAACGAAGATCGGCAGATGATGGCAGCCTCGCTCATTAAGAATTTTGTGAT
This sequence comes from Candidatus Poribacteria bacterium, assembly GCA_022819945.1. Classification (GTDB taxonomy): domain Bacteria; phylum Poribacteria; class WGA-4E; order WGA-4E; family WGA-3G; genus WGA-3G. Next base: position 3,197 of record JAJEGI010000141.1, on the reverse strand, counting down.
GCTTGCCTATTTCCACGAGGTTAAATACGGACGGCAGAAACACACCGCTGTCAATAAAGGCAATCTGAGAGCCATGATTCAGTGGAGTTCTAATACATCAACTAACTATTTCATTCGGTTGCTTGGTGGTACGGCGCGAGTGAATCGAATCCTGCGAAGCAATTATCCGTATTTTAAGCAGACTCGGATTGTCGAAACTATTCCGTACGGTGGACGCACCTATAAGAATATGACTTCGGCGCGCGATCTGAGCACCTTTTTCCTTAAATTGTGGCAAGGAAAACTCCCGTATTCCGAAAAAATGAAGTGGTACTTCAACCTCAAAAACGGAGATTATATCTATAAACAGACCTACATACCGGCTTCGGTAGAGGTTTATAACAAAACCGGAACGGTTTATGGACTTGTAGGTGATGGTGGCGTGTTAGTTTTCCGAGACCCGAAAGGTATACCGAGACCCTACATTTTCATCGGAATGATGGAGGACAGGACAAAGACAAACAGAAGAAATCGGTGGCAATCCTTTTATAATTGGAAGAACCGGCGGTCCTATATCTTGCGCAGGCTCTCTGAACAGGCTTATAAATACATCTACGAAAATCACTACGGTGGTAGACTCTCCCGCCGTTAATCGTTGGAAGGGAAATGCTATGCGACGCATCGTTGACATCGGCAGACGGCTTGAACTTGTACCCATTGATCCACACTTCCATGACATCACTATAGGACTCTATCGCCAGCAAACTGTTGATGCAGCTACGGGCAATGCGTCTCCTGTCTTTTGGGTACATACCTATAGCCGCATTTCGGGTGCCGCCGAGAGAATCGAAAACGTCAGACAAGCGATGCAAATACTCGGTGGAATGCTGGAAACCGCTGACGGTTTGCTCTATTTCCCTTGTAACAGCGGACATGAAGCCGCGTGTCGTAGGGTCTTTTTAGAAGCGTGTAAACTTGCGCCGAATACCCATACTGAACCACGTCCCCTCAACATACTTGATAAGAAATCGCAACTCACTATTAAAGTCGATTCTACTGGAGAAGGTGTCTACCGAGTCAGCGCGGACGGTGAAGGTAGAGGCGCATCACGGCGGATCTCAGCGATTGCGGGCGGCTTGATGAAATTGGGTGAAATGGCAAGTATTGAAACCGATGCTAAAGACACTGTCGCTTTTGATTGCACGGAGTCTCATGATGCGCTTGTGGGACTTCTACTCACTCGTGCGCCGAATGTTAGGGTTGTTTTACGTGAAGAAGAGATGGAAGCTGCCCGCGGCGTACTCACTGCACCGAGCCAACAGAGGTAAAGGAAGTTGAAGATGCAAAATGCTATGACAAGCCGTGAACGTGTACTCGCCGTGCTCCGCAATGAACCGACTGACCGCACGCCTGTCTGCAATCCGACCTCCGTCGCGACTGTGGAACTGATGGATCTAATGGACGCGCCTTTCCCACAAGCGAATCGCGAACCGGAACTCATGGCGCGCCTCGCCGCGACAGGATATACAGAACTCGGATTTGATACCATCATGCCTGTCTTCACGATTATCCAAGAATCCAGTGCGCTCGGATGCAAAATTCAGTGGGAACAGAAGGATAACTGGCCGACCGTTAAAATGCGTGAACCGATCTGGGAAGATGTTGATGATATCACGATCCCCGATGATTTCCTCACACATCCAGATACCCAATGTGTACTTGAAGCGATTAGAATCTTGAAAAAAGAATACGGGGATGAGGTTGCTGTTATTGGCAAAACCATGGGACCTTGGTCGCTCGGTTACCACTGCTTTGGCGTTGAGCCTTTCTTGTTGCTGTCGCTTGATGATCCGGGTAAGACGAAACTCGCGCTGGATCGGATGAAGGAAGCCACCGTGCAATTCGGCGTTGCGCAAATTGAGGCAGGTGCCGATGCGCTTACGCTGCCTGACCACGCGACGGGTGATTTGGTCAGTGGTGAGTACTATCAACGCTATCTCCGCGACCTCCATATCGAATTCGTTGCGCGTATCCCAATCCCTTTAATACTGCATATCTGCGGACGTACCGTTGATAGGATGGAGTACATCGCGCAAACCGGCATGGCAGCCTTCCATTATGATTCCAAAAATGAACCGCAGGAATCCATGGATATCGTGAAGGAGCGTATTGCGCTCGTCGGAAACGTTAACAACCCTGAAACACTGTTTGCCAAAGAACCGGAAGACGTTAAAGCAGAAGTGATAAAAAACTTGGAGGCAGGCGTTCCGTTGATCGGACCGGAATGTGCGATTCCACTTCAGACGACTATTGAAAACCTCCAAGCCATCCCAGAAGCGGTACAGGAATGGCATCGTGCGCGGGTATAATAGATAGGATTTACGCACGCAAATAGGACTTACGCATCCCCCTTGCTGGCGGGATTTCTACGGGAAATCCGCAGAAATCCGCAGAAACACCCAAGCAAAATACCCCGCCAGCAGTGCATCGTGCAGGAGAAAATTACATGAGAAAATTGATTTGTTCATTGCTAACACTAAGCTTAGCACTGTTCGTTTTAACAGTAAGTTATGCGCAAGAAGATGTGGATATTGACCTCTTGAGGGCAGCTGATGTTAATACTGATGGGATGATAGATATCCTTGATCTGGTGTTGGTTGCCGGGTTCTTCGACGAAACACCTACGGAAGATCAAACCGTAAATCCGGATGTCAATGGTGATGGCAAGGTCAATATCCTTGACTTGGTCCTTGTCGCGAACCATCTTGGCGAAACGGTCAGACTGCTTGCGGTGTTGGTGGGTGTGGACCCAGCGATTGACACCGAGATGACTGTGAATGATACCATCACCCTGATGTTTGACAATCCACCGGAGGATGTTACCGTCAGTGATGGCGTTTTTACAATCACGGATAATACGGTTACAATTACGGGGCCTTTCACACCCGGCACGCTGACGTTGACGATTACTTGGGCAGATGGTTCCGAAATGCTCGACTATACGATTCGTCAACCTGCGGCTTTAGAGAGTGTAGAGCCAGTAACCGGTAGAGAGATTACCACGAATGATAGTATCACCTTGACGTTTGATCATCCACCGGAGGATGTTACCGTCAGCGAAGGTGTTTTTACAATCACGGATAATACGGTTACAATTACGGGGCCTTTCACACCCGGCACGCTGACGTTGACGATTACTTGGGCAGATGGTTCCGAAA
>JAJEGI010000156.1 GCA_022819945.1 Candidatus Poribacteria bacterium | reverse complement strand
TTATCAACGCTATCCGAGATTTACTGCAAGATGTCACTGAAGTTGAATCTGTTGAACATGTCAGTGGGAATGAATTCTCGGTTCGCATTATTATTACGAAAGCAGACAAGATACCTGTCATTCCTACACACAGTTATGAGCGATTTATTGACACTTTTGGTTCTGCATTAGGAAATAAATTTGACACTGACGGCAGCATCTCAAGTACCGGTGACAAAATGGAATACCTTGATAGCAAGTCAGGAGAGTACTACTGGACGAGACGAATCAACCTCAGTCTTGACCAGATTAATGTGGAGGGATAGCGGAGTGATAGAGGCAAATGTAATTGTTGCTTGACTTGCAGCCGGGGTACCCGTGTTTTGCTGTAATGATAGAGAAAGAGAAGTATATGGGAAATTCACGTACATTGCACGATGAACTTAAGCATATTGTTGGAGAGACTGGGATCCTACCAGAGGCGCAGATTGCTGCTTATACTTTCGATGGATACGTTCCGAAGGTAGTTGTTTTGCCGGCATCTGTTCAAGAAATGCAAGATGTCCTCCGATTTGCGGCTGAACAGAATTTATTGGTGATGCCCGCGGGGGCAGGCACAAAACTCAGCATCGGGAATCTGCCGCAGAAAGTAGATGTCGTACTGGCGACAACCCGCCTGAACAGTGTTCTGGAATATGAACCCGCGGATTTAACCGTTACTGTAGAAGCAGGTATCCGTTTAGCAGCTTTGCAAGCCGAATTGGCACAGCATCAACAGTATCTTCCGTTGGACCCACCCTCTGCAGACCGATGCACCCTCGGTGGGATTGTCGCAACAAATGCGAGTGGGTCGCTCCGTATACGATATGGGACTGCCCGAAATCAGGTCTTGGGATTACGCGTTGTTCATGCAAACGGGACTGTCGTTAAAAGCGGCGGCAAAGTGGTAAAAAATGTTGCGGGGTACGATCTCAACAAACTTTATATCGGTGCTTTCGGAACGCTCGGTATTATTACTGAAGTGACGCTCAAATTATCGCCAATCCCGGCGCGGGAAGCGATACTGGTAACAGCGTTTGAAAACACTCAAGATGCAGTTCGGACAGGCTTAAGCATTGTCGGTTCGCAGCTGCTCCCGATGTTTGTAAATCTATTTGTAAACGCTGATATAGGCATCGGTGCCGCCGCGGATGCGAGAAAACCGACGTTAGTCGTTGGGTTCGGTGGGGACCCTGAAACTGTCGCATGGCAATTGACGCAATGTCAAGGAATTATGGAACAAAATAGTGCATTAGGTGTCACAATTACTGAAGGTGAATCGCGAGCGCACCTTCAAGAAACTATTCGGGAATTCCCCGCGCAGGACACGGACACTGCGGCAGTGATTGCCAAGTTGAACCTAAGACGCACGGATATCGCCGAATTTGCTGCACAAATTGTGGAGACGAGTTGGGCAGTGATGGCACTCCTTGGAAGTGGTGTGTTGTATCTCGCGATTCCTGTTACAGCCGACACCGATTTTCAAGGACTCGCGGACACGCTAACGCAGCTCCGTCAATCTGCAATGGAGGCACAAGGAAATCTTATTATAGAGGTGGCTCCGCCTGAACTCAAGCGACATATTGACGTTTGGGGAGACATCGGAGACCCGCTCGGTTTAATGAAACAGGTTAAAGATAGATTTGATGCGGATGGTTTGTTGAATCCAGGGAGGTTTGTCTCTAACATTTAGTTTTTGTTCTGTGTTTTGTTGGAAGATTCATAACTGCCCACCCCAAAATACCGGACAAGCCTAATTGTCCGTTTCATCAGGATGTAGGTCTGTTTGACAAGCCTATGGTTTAAAAAAAGGGGTATAACATGCAAGAAAAAAGATGGAGGATTCTGTGGATTGATAATCAGGTATCTAATGTAGTGCAATCTGGTGGACAACCTAAAGATTCGCATCGCGAAAAACAAAAATATCCAACGCTGAAACCGTACGTACGCTTTTTGGAGTATCAAGGATATGAGGTAACCTTAACAGACGCCGATCCCGAAAGTATCGCCTTACTCAAGGATGAGACATATCACGCTGTCCTGTTGAGTTATGACGAAACAACACGAGAAGATAACCTGCTGGCGCGTCTTCGGAAGGTGGATGCACACATTCCGATCATGCTCCTAACGTTTGAGGAAGGAGCGGAAGTGATGCAGCAGGCGAGTCTGTATGATGTTGACAATATCTTCATGATGCCAGCGAGTGGTCAAGTCGAAACTGCTTCAAAGCAATTGGCATTATCACTTGCATTTATGCTTGAAAAACAGGCGATTCGGGAAGCATATACACCGCAAGCGTACGTCCAAAACTTCAACCGAACCCACATTTCCGGTGGAGAAGCGCGAAGGAGCACCTCCGGTACCGATTGGCAAGCATGGATTGATACTTATGTTCGTCTCGTTGAATGGGAACTTCGACTGGATACCCTCCATAATGTTGACGAACTTAAAACCATCCATGAAATGGAGAAACGGGAGGCAAACGCCGCCTTCGCTAATTATATTCAGAATAACTACAGACACTGGCTTGAGGGCAAAACGTCGCCTACCCTGTCCGTGGATGTTGTTTACAGATATGTCATCCCCGAAATTCAGGCGGGAAAACAGGTACTATTTGTCGTTATGGACTGTATGCGGTTGGACCACTGGCTGAAAATTGAGCCGTTTCTTTACCCGCTATTTGACATAAAGACAGATTACTATTATTCCATCGTGCCGACAGCGACCCGTTATGCACGGAACGCTATTTTCAGTGGACTGTTTCCGCTCGAACTTGCTGAAAGACATCCAGACCTCCACGCCGAACCAGATAATACACACACAAGCATCAATCGCCATGAAAAACAACTCATGCACTTGCAGTTTGAACGGCACGGGATACCTCTTAAGCCACCTCTGCATTATTTCAAAATTTTCGATGCACGCGGCGAGATGCAATACCTACACTGGCTGAGTGTCGCAGATAGGATTAGTTTGACGGCACTTGTTGTCGATTTTCTGGATATGTTGACGCATGCGCGATACGAAGTAGATTTACTTCGGCAGCTGATCCGAGACGAAGCGGCGTTCCGGGCACTTGTGCACGCGTGGTTTCAGCATTCGCGTCTTTACGAAATATTCAGAATCGCCGCTGAGCGCGGTATTACCGTCATCTTAACGTCCGATCACGGTTCGTTACGCTGTCAAAACGCCGCGAAGATTTCAAGCCAAGCCGAACTCACTACAGGGCTTCGGTTTAAAGAGGGCAGGAACATCTCATGTGCACCCGAAGCAGGGTGGATTATAAAAGATCCCGAAGCGTATCGTTTGCCGGGGAAAACAGCTCAGAAAAACTATGTTCTCGCAAAAGAGGACTACTATTTCGTTTATGATAGGCAATTCGACGTTTATAAAGAGATATTCCAAGGCAGTTTCCAACACGGTGGTATTTCACTTGAAGAGATAATTTTGCCCTGCATTGTGCTTGAACCGAGGTAGTTGAGGAGGATTTACGTATGTTGAAGACCATCAAACACCATCAATACCTATTCTGGAGCCTGTTAACACTAATTGCGATAACTTTCCCGATTCACGCACAAGCACCGTTTGGAGATTTACTACTTGATGAAAAAGTACCCGTTGAGAAACTCTCCGCGAAAAGTTACCTCTCACTTGACAAGGTGCAACCGGGAAGTCAATTTCAGATTGCTGTCGTTGTAGAGATTGCTAAAGGATGGCACGTCAACGCCAATCCAGCAAAGGAAGGGTTTATCGCGACCCAAATAACCTTACCGGAGGTGGCACATCTCACTTTTGGGGAAGTCGTATATCCAGCAGGTGATGTGCTGAAACTCGCATCAATCGGAGAAGCACCCGTCTATCACGATACCATCACCATCGGTATCCAAGCTGACTTAAACCAGACGGCTCCGGTTGGATTAAGGACGTTGGATTTTCAGCTGCAATATCAGGCATGTAACGATGAACAGTGTCTGTTACCTGAAACCCTCGATTTCTCGATACCTATTGAGGTGGTTGGCATAGAGGAAACAGTTCAACGCATTAATGAAACGGTTTTGGCTAATGTTGAATTCGCGGCACCACCGGGTTCTACCGGCGACGAAGGGAGCCTTGCGCGCGCACTCTCCGGTGGACAAGTTTGGCTGGCATTCCTACTCGTGTTTGCAGGTGGGATCTTGACCAGTTTGACCCCCTGCGTTTACCCGCTCATACCGATTACCGTCTCTGTTTTTGGGGCTAACGAGTCTGCTGGCTTTTTGAAATCTTTTCTGCTCTCTGTTATCTATGTGATTGGAATCGTCGTTACGTACTCAATTTTAGGCGTAGCGGTCGCGTCAACAGGTGCGGTATTCGGTCAGATAATGGCAAATCCATGGGTTGTCGGTTTCATCAGTTTAATTCTCGTTACGCTCGGACTGTCGATGTTTGGTGTTTTTGAAATTCGGTTGCCATACGCAGTGCAAAATCGCTTGAATACCGTTGGCGGTGCCGGGTTTGCCGGCGCGTTCGCGATGGGAACGGTCGCTGGCGTAATCGCTGCACCTTGCACGGGACCGGCATTAGCAGTAGTACTAACTTATATAGCGACAACGGGAAGTCTGTTCCTCGGATTCTGGCTCATGTTCACTTACGCACTTGGAATGGGACTTCTCTTTATCGGTATCGGCACCTTTTCCGGGCTGCTTTCTGCGTTACCCCGTTCAGGTGGATGGATGTATGTTTTGGAGAACATTTTTGGGATCGCCATTATTACAATGGCTCTCTACTTTCTTAAAGATGTATTTCCGGTCTTGCAGAGTTTCCTCCAGAACTCGCTACCATTTTTTGGCATCGCTGGCGGGTTAGTTCTTGTTGGATTGTGGATCGGAAAGTTAACACAGCGTTTCAGCGGTATTCCGGCACGTGTGAAATTCCAGAAAGCCTGTGGACTCCTGTTAGCGGTATTCGGTGCCTATATGTTTGTCGGTGGTATCCAACAACCCGCAGGGCCTCATCTTGATTGGGTTTATGACGAAGCAGAAGGATTTGAAATCGCTAAGCAGGAGGACAAACTCGTCATGCTCGATTTTTATGCCGCTTGGTGTGCTGCGTGTAAGGAACTCGATCACCAGACGTATGTGGATCCCGCTGTTGCCGCGAGACTCGCTGATTATGTCAATGTTAAACTCGATTTCACCCGCACCTCCGAAACGACGAAAGCACTCACCGAGAAGTATCAGATCCCCGGATTGCCGGTCGTCATTTTCACGGATGCTAATGAGACTGTTCTCAAACGATTCACCGGATTTGTCGATGCAGAGGAGATGCTCGGTATTCTTGATGAAATTGAGAAGGGTAGACAGTAGCGTATAGTTTGGGCTGTTGTGTTTCAGTTCAACGAAAAGGAGTTAATATGTCATTTAACACTAAATCTCTATTTTCCTTACGCAGTTGGCTCATTTATGCAGAGGTATTGGCGGTAATCGGTTTTATTGTGCTTGCAGTGCTTTATATCCAGCGCGGCAGTGCTGAACTCGAGGCACCCCCCTTGTCACAAGCGGCAACATTCATTGAAAAGGCAGACATGCTCTTCGCGGAACAGGATCTCGTTGATGCGGCTCTGTTCTACTGGCGGGCATTACAAGCATTAGAGACTACCGAAAAAGAGCAGGAAGTCTCGGTCAACGGGGTATCACAGACAAGTGCAGCGGTCCGTCTGCATGCAAACCTCCGCATCGCCGAAATCTACTCACAGAGCAATTGGCTAAAAGATGCGAAGGCACGCTTGGAGCACGCAGCACGTATTCAACCCGATCATCCCGACGTGCGTCTCTTACGCGGCAAGCTGCTTCGCGATGAAGGCTTAGATGATGAATTGTTAGCACAAGCCACTGAAGAATTCTTAGCGGTGCTCGAAAGTGACCCAAGCAACGCTGAAGCACATTATCTTCTCGGTGTTCTCTATCAAGGAAATAGACAGTATAAGCAAGCCGTTGAACACTATAAACAGGCGATTGACAACGACCCTGAATTCCGAGATATCGCGTCTGAAAAAGCACCTATTGGTATCCTTGCTCGGCTTCAATTATCGAGGACATACAGCAAAATGCTCCAAGCCTATCGATTCTTAGACAGGGAATTCACCGATGAAGACTTGGCTGAGGTGAGCCGACTGGAGTCAGAGGCAATTCTCGTACTGGAACAGGCATACGAAAAACGTCCAGAGATGGACGAAATTGTAAGCGATCTCGTTCGTTTATGGTTGGTGCGTGCGGAGGCACTTGGACGAGAGGATATTGAAACGCGGGGGTATGCGAACGCACTTCGAGCCTATGAACGCATTGTAGAACTCGATCCACAAGAGGTCCGCGCTTGGGAACGCATGGCTGAGATTTATGGCAGTTTTCTTAAGGATAAAGTAAAAGCACTTGAAATGTACCGGAAGGTATATGAAATTGAACCCCACCCGACAGTTTTAGCGAATGTCAAATCGCTTGAAGAGGAAATTGCTGCTGAAGCGGAATCCGAAGAATAACGGAAAAAGGAAAGAAACTGATATGTTTAGGAGTGGGGTCTTACAAGGCGATTTCGGGACCTACGGAGAAAATTTAAACACTATTTTAATAACTTGCTGATTTTCTTCTTAATCTTCTTCGGGAGCGCAGTTGTTAAACGCTGGACTTTTCGGTGTTTCTTTTTGTGATATGCTTTAGCGATTTCAAGGGCATACGGCAAATATTTCAACAGACGACGTACCTTCTGCGGCAAAGCGGAGCGATTATCTTCGATCCTCTTACTCACCTTTTTAGTTTGCTTTGAGGTCCGTTTGGTTAGATTCTCAATAACACCTCTGATTTCTTGGCGATGTTTATACAAGAGTCCGGCGATTTCGATTGCCAAAGGCAGAAATGCTAACAAACCAGGCATCAATTTTTGAACCTTCTTCGGTAAATGTGGGATTATTTTTAAGAACTCAGGCATCAATTTTTGAGCCTTCTCCGGCAAATATGGACTTACGGCTTTTGATGCGGCTAATAGGCGTTTGGTATTGGTCATCGGCAGCCCCAAGGTTTTCAGGTGAATGGGCTAAGCGTAGGAAACGAATCCGGTGTTGTTAACTTGTTAATATCGGGGGAGTAGAAGAGCCGATGAGAGGATTTGAACCTCCGACCTACTGATTACGAATCAGTTGCTCTTCCACTGAGCTACACCGGCTTAGAAAATCATTACGATTGGAGAGAAATGCCGAGAGGCAGAATCGAACTGCCGACACAAGGATTTTCAGTCCTCTGCTCTACCGACTGAGCTATCTCGGCATCGGACTATATAATAATACCATAAAAGTAATGGGTTGTCAAGTTATTTGAAAAAAATAAAGCGATTTAACTTTTCGCTGGTGAGGTGTTTTTGCTTGGGTGTTCCCCAAGAAATCTCGACCGGTGTGACAAAAAATTAATTCCCTACAGCTGAAGGATAAACCCATCTAAATGGTTCGGATTTAGGATTCCAAACGCATCGGGTATATAAGACAAATATGCCCTTCGTCGCCGATCGGTTTAAAGGCTACTGTGGTCACTGCACTTGTAAATTCTATCGCGACCGATTCCGTTTCAATATGTGCCAACGTCTCTATCAGATAACGCGCATCAATCCCAATCCGTTCACGTCCAGTACAGGATTTGACAGGCACCGTCTCGTATGCCTCACCTACTTCCGGGGTCTGCGTTGAAATCTGGATCTGCTCAGGATCAATCTCCAAACAGACACAATAGTTCTTCGGATTCGATAGCAATGCGACCCGTCGTGTCGCGTGGAGGAGTTGTTCTTTAGAGACGACCGCTCTGCCCGCTGAGGATTGTGGGATGAGTCCCTGATATTTCGGATAATCACCCTCTACGAGACGTGTGGTTAACGTGGCATTCTCATCAGCGAAGAGAATCTGGTTTTCAAAAATTGAGATCTGCACTTTATCAGAATCCGCGAAAGTGCGTTCGATCTCTTTAATGGCTTTCAGCGGAACGATGAACCCTTCTATATTCTCTGGAACCGTGAACGCTTCACATTCGGCGAGGGCAAGCGATACGCCATCAGTAGCGACAACATCGGTTCTGTCCGCAAGGAAACTAAAATAGAGACCGTTTAGGAAGTAACGCACATCGTCTGTTGCTGCGGCGAATTCGGTTCTACGGAGGACAGCGCGTAAAGTTTCGCCTTCAATCGTCAGTGAATGCCCCTCAATAGAGGGCAATTGGGGGAATTCTTCATCGGGGAGTCCGATAATTTTGTAAACGCCATCCCCGCAGGTAATTTCAACGCGATCATTTGCCGTGGTTACGAGGTGTATGATCTTATCTTCCGGCAGTTCTTTGACGATGTCCGCTAACTTTTTTGCGGCGACAGTGACCGCGCCGTCTTCTTGAATAACACCTTCTACTCTGATCTTAATCCCGATTTCGAGATCCGTGGCGATACACGCAATTTTTCCATCTGCAGCTTCAATGAGAACGTTTGAAAGAATCGGTAGGGTACTGCGTCCACTCGCAACCCCTTGGAGGACTTGCAGGGAATGCAAGAGATCCTCTTTTTCAAAGGTTAGTTCCATGCCATTTCTCCTTATTAAGTATTTTTGCAATTTTACCAGAAAAACCCCTTAAAATCAAGCAATTTTTCAACCGATGTTAAGTGGTTTCGGTGACAACATTGACTGAGACACCTGCTTGAATCCGTGTGGACTATTTTCGGGGTAGATTGTAGCAGATCCGCGCGTTGAATCGGTTCGGCATCTCTCTGTAACACCAAACTGGACTTGTTGAACGCGGGACATGCGTGCTGCTATACGGCGTGTTTTATCTTCCCTTGCAATCGGAGAGTAATGTTTGTAGGTTTCGCACCCTAAACTTCCAAACGCATTGGCACGACAAGACAAATATGTCCTTCCGTATCAATCGGTTTAAAGGTTATAGGTTTCACTTCGCTTGTGAATTCTATCACGACCAATTCCGTTTCGATGTGTGCCAGGGTCTCTACCAACAAACGCGCATCAATGCCGAATCGGATATCTCCAGTACAGGACTCCACAGGAAGTGTCTCGTGTGCTTCGCCTACTTCCGGTGCCTGCGTTGAAACCTGGATCTGTTCAGAATTGATCTCCAAAGAGATACAATAACTCTTCGGATTCGATAACAGTGCCACGCGCCGGGCGGCATGTAGAAGTTGTTCTTTGGAGACGACTACGCTGCCTTCCGTAGATTTTGGGAGGACTTCTCGGTATTTCGGATAATCACCCTCTACGAGGCGTGTGGTTAAGGTAGCATTCTCATCAGCGAAGAGAATCTGGTTTTCAAGAATTGAGACCTTCACTGTATCGGATGCAGCGAAAGTGCGTTCGATCTCTTTAACGGCTTTCAGTGGAACGATGAATCCCTCTATGTTCTCTGGGGCATTGAAGGATTCGCATTGCGCGAGTGCGAGCTGGACAAAATCAGTAGCAACGACTTCGGTTCTATCTTCAAGGAAACTGAAATAGAGACCGTTTAGGAAGTAACGCACATCATCTGTCGCTGCGGCGAATTCAGTTCTACGAAGAACACCGCGTAGCGTTTCGCCTTCAATCGTCAGTGAATGTCCATCAATGGAAGGCAATTGCGGAAACTCTTCATCCGAGAGTCCAATAATCTTATAAACGCCGTCGCCACAGGTGATTTCAACACGATGATTTGCTGTGGTTACGAGGTGTATAGGTTTATCTTCCGGCAGTTCTTTGATGATGTCCGCCAACTTTTTGGCGGCAACGGTAATCGCGCCATCTTCTTGAATGACACCTTCTACTCTGATCTTAATCCCGATTTCGAGATCCGTAGCAATACACTCAATTTTTCCATCTGCAGCTTGCATAAGGACGTTTGAAAGAATTGGTAGCGTACTACGTCCACTCGCCACACCCTGTAGGATTTGCAAAGAATGTAAGAGATCATCTTTTTCAAAAGTTAATTCCATGTATAATTCTCCTTGTTAAGTATTCTATAATTCTATCAGAATATCCCGTTAAAGTCAAGGAATTTTTCAACGTATGTTAAGTAGTCTTGGTAACCACAACAGTTTAGAGTTTGAAGAGGTCTTCAATACGTAAATGCTGCGCCATCTTCTGATTTTCGGCTTCTAATTTCTCGCGACTCGCTAAGACACAAATTGACGCTTTATCCCTATTTCCCTCAAGCGTCTGAAGCAGTGCCCGTTTTACCGCTTTGGGGGTTGCGCGCTGGAGTTGCACATATTTTTCTTCAAACATTTCACGGGTCTGCCCCGCAAGATAGTGTGTAAGCGCATCGGCTGAGGCGTGACTGGGACGGGCTGTTTTTTGGTAATCCGTTGATTTCGCAATAATCGCTCGGTCAATATCCGTTTGCGTCCATTCTGTCTGTTTAACATAGTCAACTGTCTGTGCGAAAACGTCAAGTGTACGAAAAACGTGTGGGTCAAAACTTGAACCTTGGTGGATTAAGGACTCGAACGGGTTATATGAGAAACGAAAACCGTAGGCATTGCCTTTAAAACGAATTTCGGGCAATATGTAATCATTCTCTAAGATATGCGCCCCAATAGTCAAGAGTTCTGAATCCGGATGTGAGTAGTGCGGTGCTGGTATCATCTGCGTGCAGTGCGCTACTTGAATAGGAGCCGCCAATCCTTCGCGTGGTGGTGTCCCAAAAGGTTTAAAGCCTATTTGTGTCGGGATTATCGGTTCATCACGCATATCGCGGATCCATTCGGCAAACCGTCCTTGAAGCATCTCGAAAGCTGCATCAGAACCGGTAAAACTGGCGGTCACGCGGCTTTGGACTAATAGGAAATCTCGGATCTGTTCAATGTACCCGCTAAGTTCTTCATAGGATGCGTCAAAACGGTTGAGCAACATTTCACTCATGCGGAATTGTGGCAGTCCGAAAACGGTTTCTTTGAGATATGCTTCTGGTGAAAGTCCACGGGCAGCATGATAGTTTGTGATACTTGGACCGCTATAACTGTGTATCAGGTTCCGATACCCTACGACGGTTTGACTGAGCACGTCGTAGAGACGTTCTTTATCGCGTGGGTTCACAGCGAAAACCAAATCGTGCAAAATACCCAAGGCATCCTCCATTTTTCCATCAAGGGCTTTAAGTCGAAACTGCATGTTCCACACTGGACGACTTGGATCAAGCGCGTGAGTGCTAAAGTCAAGGAAACATCCGATGCCGCCGGTAGCTGCCGCGCTGCGCTGTGCCACCTCTTCATAACTCATCTTGCCCGCACCGAGTTTACCAACGGCATCAGTGTATCTGGGTAGGTACTGCCATAGATGTTGTGGTAACCCTTGCAAGTCGAAGTTCAGCACGAGGTAGTTCACACCGTTTGAAAAAATATCGTTCCGGAGCAGAGGTCGTCCACGAACCGTTTCAAGGGTCGTCCGAATATGCTGCGGTTTATTGGGAAGGTCAGAGATGTGCAGTTGCGGCAACTTTGCCAAATCCTCTGGTGAATTTGGTTGTCCATTAAGGCGATCCAGTTCAGCGGCATCGGCAGCAATCTGCCGCATCTGTTCATCGGTAAGTTTTGCGCGGATTGCTTTCAGCCGTTTATCCTCGTTAGCATCAAGCCTTGCCTGCATATCCGGGTCAGGGAAGAGGATGGTCGTCAATTGATGTGGGTTGTCAAGGAGCCGCTCGCGGATCAATTCATTGAAGATGCGCGGATTTTGCTCCCAGCGCTGACGGACAGCAGATAGGTGCTTTCCCATCTCTAAAAAGAGGGTCGGTTCCTTTTCGTATATCCAGGTATTCACGACGCGTTTCATCATTTCAAATGGGAAGTTCGGTGTAACTTCCTGATAGTTGTAGGTGATTTGTTGGAATGCGGCTTCTACCTTCTCTTTGTCAATTTCTGCGTCTGCAATTTGAGTGAGCGTCCTGATAACCAATTCCGTGAAAGTCTCAACGAGCACTGCTTCGCTGCCAATCAGACCAACGCTAAAAGTTCTGTTTGGTCCTGTCAGACCGTCTAAGAAATTAATGAGTATATCAGTTCCAAGTTTTGAATCAATGATTGCCTTGCGAAGTGGTGCTCCTTCATTGCCAAACAGAATTAGATTTAAAATACCACACAAGACTGCCTCTTCGGGATCTGTTGTCCCCCCGATGATCCAACTGAGCATCAAGTATGTCTTTTCGGTGAGGGATTCATCTGCCCCAATTGGATAGGTATCCGTCACAGCTCGTGGGGTTTTCCATTTCGGTTGGTGTGAAATTTCTGGTCGAAGGGGATGTAGAAATCCTTTTGTCTCAGCCTTTGGAAGTGCCGCCAGTTTATCAGCGAGAAATACGAGGTAATCGCTGGTTGGTATATTACCGTAAAAGAAGAAGTAACTGTTGCGTGGATGATAGTAGGTTTGGTGATAGGTTTTTAATTGTTCATAGGTTAAGTCAGGCATAACCAGCGAGTTCCCGGCACCATTGCGGGCATAACAGGTGTCAGGCAGAAGTCCGCCGTTCACAGCGAAATACAAGCACGCTTCTGGCGCAGACAGACCGTTTTTCACTTCATTGTAGACAACACCGTTTATTTTTAAATCTCCTGTGGGTTGATCTGGATCAACAGGTTCAAGATGGTGTCCTTCACGTTTGAAAGTTTCCGCTGTCAGTAGCGGGTGAAAAACCGAATCAAAGTAGACTTCTGCAAGGTTGAACAGATCCTTTTTGACATTACTTGAAGCGTAGTAAAAGGCGTGATCAACGTAGTTCATGGCATTCGTACTGTCATAAGTAGCGAGGCTCATCTTCATTATCTCAAAGAACACCTCTTTTACCGGATAATTACGAGACCCCGCCATCACTGAATGCTCAAGGATGTGTTGTAATCCTGTATCATCTAATGTTGGTGTTATTGGACTGATTGAGAACCAGTTTCTGGTGTCGTCTGTATAGAAATGAAGTAGACGTGCGCCGCTCTGTGGATGCAGGAGTTCTATTGCGACTGCGCGCAGCTCGTCAATTGGGGTCACAGCTTTCACTTCAAAGCCGTGAAGGTGTTGCCCTTGATGCAGGTTAACAGGTGGGTATAAGGTATCTTTTCTATCTTGTTGGGACAAGTTGTGCCCACGATTCCGTTTTAAATCCATCATAGCCTCCGAGAATTTTCGTGTTTTAAGAATGCGAAAGGAATTCGGTCTGAAGGGAGAGTCGTTTCCCGCAAACCGAAGCCGACCGGAAACAGGGAAATCTCGTTGATTGAGATAACCCTATTTCTGGTACGTCTCTACGCGTATCGTTATTACAAACGAGTGAAAAAAGTTACGCGCTTCTTAATTTCTTAATGACACTTTTCGGAGGCAAAAGGAGTGCATGATTTTACGAAACGGCACAAAAAACGGAAACAGAGGTGTTATTCCTGCCAGATGCCGATTTCTTGATAGAAACGGACGGCACCCGGATGAAAAGGCGTGCCTGTATCTTTGACAACATTTTTTGGGTTAATCGCTTTGCCAGCACCGTGCCGTTTGACGACTTCCGCACGGTGTGTGTATAATGTCTTCGTGAATTCGTAAACAATATTTTCATCGACCGTCTCGGCGGTGATCAAATGCATCGAACCCACGTTCATACTCGCGAATGGCTCCGTTTGTCCTTGATAGGCATCTGCGGGGATAGTTATCGCGTGAAAGAAGGGGTACTTTTCAAAGAGAGATTGTTTCGCTGCTGCGTCGAACGGAATGAAAAAGATGTCCAGGGACGTAACAGCTTGTGTAACCGCTGGCGTTGGGATCGCACCGCCCATGAATGCAGCAGCAGCGGAGCCGTCCGCTAACAGGTCTTTGGCTCCGGTGTATGTGCTGTTAATCGGTGAAAAATCTTCGTAGGTGATACCGTGTGCAGACAGTATCGGTCTAAGGAAATACTCAAAACCTGCGCCTGCGGGACCAACGACAATCCGTTTTCCCGAGAAATCTTGGATTTTACGGATACCAGAGGACTGCGGTGTAATAAACAGACCGACGTTAGGAGCAAGTGTCATAACGGCGCGGATGGAATGTTCCGTTTTCCACGCGCCTTCGCCACGCACAGCGAAGTACGAGATCGCGGCGTTGGCAAGTGCGAACTCAAGCTCGCCACTCACAAGGCGGCGGATATTTTCCTGTGTGCCTTTCGTGCTTTCAGCGGTCACTTCCCAACCGGCTTCCGAAGTGTTATCGGCAACTACAGCAGCGATCGCGCCACCAACAACGAAAAACGCGCCACCTGTCGGGGCAGTCCCAATGCTGATGTTGACACGTTTTGCGGTGTTATCACCTTCTGCCGTCTCATCTTCAGCAGCTTGACGTTTTTGTGCGTTATCGCACCCAAACCCAATGCTCATAGCAAAGATGAGAACGGTAATGGATAGATAGGACGTGATTGATTTCATGAGATTCTCCTATGGATATGTGGTGTGTGTTCTATATTAACCGAGCGACATCTCAGGCGGGAGAGGGCACATCTTTGCCATCGCTGGGAAGATATGCGTTACATCTTTCCTGAACACATCTCCACTCAGGATGTCAACGATGCCGCCCTGATGCTCTGGGTATTCTGATAGGAACCGGGCAAAACTAAATTCCTTTGTATAAAAAGCGTAAACAAGTTTCCGAAACGCCTCCATTCCATCCACAAACGCCGGTCCGAAACTCCCAAGTTGTGCTTCGGAAAAGTCGTCTTTTCGGAAGGCTTCAATGATGACATCCGCTGCCATCTCCCCGGATTTGAGTGCCAGAAATAGACCCGTTGAATAGACAGGATCCAGAAATCCGAATGCATCCCCTACCAGCACCCAGTTATTGCCTGCAATACGACTGGCGCGGTATGAAAAATCTTTCGTAGTCTGGATCGGGAGCAGCTGCTTTGCCCCTTCGAGCCGTTGCTGCAATGGCATACACTTCTCAAGTTCTTCGTTAAAGATTTTCTGAGTGTCGAGTCTACCGTCAGCATCTCTGCGATTTTGAAGCAGGTAGTCCAATTCGCCGACAACCCCGATGCTCGTACGGTTATACGGCAGCGGAATCGACCAGAACCAAGAATCTTTCTCTTCGGTGTGTAAGATGAGCGTCGCCCCTTCATCGATGCCTTCGTCTCTATGTCCCCCCTCATAATGCGTAAAGAGCGATGCCATTTTGAGGTTCGGTTCTATCGTGTTCAAGTTCAATTGCCTTCCGATAAGCGACCGCTGCCCAGTGGAATCGACGATAACGGTTGCATGGAGAGTTTCGCGGGTGCCATTTGTGTTCTGTGTAACAACACCCGTTGCTGTATCACCTTCAAAAAGGACTTCTCGGACACCTACGCCGCGACGGACCTCTGCGCCTTTCTCTGTAGCGTTGTCCAAGAGCATTTCGTCGAACTCACTCCGTAGTACCTGCCATGTGACGGCACTCTCATGTGGGTTGGTTTGAAAGAAATAGAACGGCGTGGAGCCTTTACCCGTGCGTGAATAGAACTGCACACTGTACTTCTGTGGGAAGTGGCTTGTCCGTAGTTTTTCGAGCATACCGAGTCGTTTGAAGGTCCAGTATGTCGCGGGAATCAGTGATTCACCGATCTTGAATTGTGGTATCGTTGCTCGTTCAAGCAGCAACACGCGATACCCTTGTTCAGCAACAAGTGTCGCAACGGTGCTACCAGCAGGTCCGCCCCCAATAATAATGGTGTCGTAGTTGTGGTGTGTGTTCATTCGTTGATTTATCTATGTGCTTCCATATACGCTCGAAGTACCGTATTTATCCGCGAGTGATAATCCTGTCCCTGTCCTTTGAACCATTCCAAGATTTCATGTTCAATCTGAAGATAATTTTCAGGAACAACCCGCTGCGCATTTTCCCAAAACTCATCATCAAGTTCCGGAATCTCTGATGTATCAATCGCGTCATCAGGCAGATTCTCAATTTCAGAAAGCCGTGTTTTTGAAATTTTCATTATAGCGTGTTGATACCCGTCCTTTCAAGGATTCAAAATCAATTCGCAGCTTTATCTCCCTCTGATTTCGCAGCTTCTGGTTTCTCATCCGGTGGATCCACAAATTTGTATTTGCCAGACTTCCCATATTCTTCCTCTAACTTCCGGTAGTACTCCCCGAGTTTGCTTGCATCGTGGTCAAACTTCGCGGAGATTTCCCGTCGAATTCTGCGAATTTCGTCAATTTCATAGTCTGCCATTTTAGTCGTCAACTCCTAATCAATTATAGTCTCCAAGGCATCAGATGTCAAGGAGAACATTGGAAAGCATTTAGCCTGTTTCTCTCTGTGAGTAGCGTTCATCAGTGAACCGTTTTGATTTGAGTTCATACCTCGGTAACGTTCCGAGCGACACCGTTTTCACAACAACACGCAAACCTAACTCATCTCGGATCGCAGCAGCGACAGCAGTAGCAGTATCAGCAGGATTAGGATTCGTAGATTCAATCTGGATTTCGAGTTCATCGAGTGTGCCTGCACCGTAAACACGACCAGCGAACTCCTGAACCTCCGGGAACTTGAGGATGATATTTTCAAGCGTTGCAGGATATACATTCAGTCCGCGGATGATAAGTGCATTGTCTATCCGTCCAATAACGCCGCCCTCAAGGACACGGCTCTCTCGACCACATTCACAGGGCCCCGATTTGAGTTTAACGTAGTCTCCCGTCCGATAACGGATAACCGGCATACCGACGCGCCCTAAATTAGTAATCACTAACTCGCCTTCGTCTGCGGGATCGCCCGTCTCTGGATTAAGTACTTCATAGATAAACTCGTCTTCATTGAGATGGAGACCCGCCTGCGGTTCGCACATCACACCCCATGCACCGACTTCCGTTGCACCGGCGTGATCGTACGCACGCGTCCCCCAACGCATCTCAATCCGTTCTTTCGTTGCAGGTAGACTCGCACCGGGTTCACCCGCATGGATGGTTACCCGAACTGAAGACGCTTCGCTGAGATTGATACCGTCTTGTTCCGCGACTTCGGCGAGTCGGAGTGCATACGTCGGCGTAGCGATGAGTACCGTCACATCGTTGCTGAGGATGGCGCGTATCCGCTGATCCGAGGTCATACCACCGTTTGGGATTGTCAGCGCGCCAAGCATCTGCGCGCCGTGATAAGCACTCCAGAAACCGATAAACGGACCGAACGAAAAGGCGATCATCAACCGATCCGCTGAGGTCACGCCTGCACCGCGATAGATTTCGCCCCAACATCTTCCCCACCAGTCCCACGATTCCGCTGTATCTAACCAGCGCAACGGTTCGCCTGTTGTACCGGAGGTGCGGTGGAGACAGGTATATTGCGCCAGAGGGAAGGTGAGGTTTGTGCCGTAGGGTGGATGCGAGACTTGGTCTGTGCTGAGTTCTTCTTTTGTCGTAAAAGGCAGCTGCCGATAATCATCCAGTGTCTGTACGTCGTTTGGTTGCGTAATCCCGGCTTCGGTGAGTTTTTGTTTGTAGAAGGCGTTAGTCTCTAACACTGGCGCGAGCATCTCGCGAAGACGATGTAATTGGGTTTGTATATCCATATATTAGGTATATCGCGTGTTCTGGTATTCAGGGGCATAGAACGCCGGAAGTAGACTGTCAACTCGGAGCAATCCACGTTGTGTCAGTCGGATTTCATCTGATGCAGCATTGACGCGCAGCATACCATCGTTTTGCAGCTTTTCGTAAGATTCGGCAAAAATATCGAGAATGTCTGCGTTGAACTTCGCTCGGAAATAGGAAGGACTGATTTTTCCGAGTTTAAGCTGCAGTATCATCTCCCGCGTCAGTTTTTCTGCTTCCGTCGGCTGCAGTGCGCGGTAAATTGGGAGTTTATCTTCCGAAAGGTTACCGAGATAATCTCCCCATGAGGGTGCGTTCTGAAAGTGGATCCCACTGAGGTGTGAGAACGATGCAACGCCTGTACCTATCATATCGCTGCCTTGCCACACTGCGTCGCGATAGACAAACTGACACTGTTTGTCTTTCTTGAGAACAGTATACGCGCTGGATTGTTCGTAACCGGCTTTTGTGAACTGCTCAAAAGCGTATTGGTGCCATTCGCGCTTGAGTTTCCAGTCCGCCACCGGCAGTGCGTCGCCACCGAGGATATCCTTGGAATAGACAGTATTGAACGGCAGTTCAAGTTGATAGACGGTGACGCTGTCCGGATCGAGTTCAATTGTCTTTCTAACAGTCTCGCGCCAACTTTCCCATGTTTCACCGATCATACCTGAGATGAGGTCAATATTTACCTGATCGAATGCCAATCCCTTTATCCACGGGGCGATACGATAGACCTCTTTGGAAAGATGTGCTCTCCCATTTTCAGCGAGGATTTCGTCATTTAGGTTTTCAACGCCGAGACTCAATCGGGTTACACCGATCGCTTTGATGGCATCAAGTTTCTTTTCTGTCAAGGTACCGGGTTCGCACTCAAACGCTACCTCTTCAGCAGCATCCCACGGCATCACGTTTTTCACTCTCTCAACAAGAGCCGTTAAGTGTTTGACACTGATATAAGAAGGCGTGCCGCCCCCGAAGTAGACGAATCTCAAGGGTCTACCTGCGATTGCGGGTTGTTCGCTGTAAAGTTCAACCTCTTTCCCAAGTGCGTTCAGATATGTATCAATTTCGGAACTGTTTTTGTCGGTGTAGACCCGAAAATAACAGAACTTGCACCGCTTACGACAGAACGGGATATGGAGGTAAAGTCCTAAAGTCGCCTCTGGACACGGCGGTTCTTCGAGTGCACGATGCACCTCTGGCACATCGGATTCACCCCATACAGAATAGGGAGGATAGTTTGAAACGAACACGCTTCCTACAGTTGTATCTTTTGAATCTATGCCTGCTGTTGCGGGTTCCGGTTTTGTTTCAGGCATTATCTCTACTCCTTTATCTTGCCTACGTGTGCCTTGACACGCGCCTAATCCTAAGGCACCGAATGTAATTTATGACGTTGCTATAAGTCCGTATCATTCTATATTATACTATAACATAGAGCCAGACGTTGTGTCAATTCTATGTTGGCAGCGGCATTAGTGTATGTAGTATAATTACTCTAAGTTCTATCTGAAAAATTTAGATCCTCAATAAGGGTGTGCGATGCGTACAGATCATAATACGGTTGTTGATTCAGATGCTATTGTTAGCGAGCAGTTGGATACGCTGTTTGTGGCACAAGCCGCCAGACCATCAGCGTTGGACGACATCAAACCTTCACAATTAACGCCATTTCAGCGAGCACTGCTCGTTACCGATGGAACTGTCACGCGCCTGATTGAAGCGTATACAATGTCTTCAGTGGAAGTTGTCCCGCTACGAGAAACAGAGCGAGCCTTAGGCATTGAACATGCTTGGCTGGAACTCCCGATAGGCGATCCGATTGTTACGCGGGAGGCGGTACTGCAGACACCCGCCACTGCTGATATGCAAGCACCGAAGGTTCACGCCTATGCAATTTCCGATCTCGTCTACCAACGTTTGCCGAAAAGCGTTGTGGACGGGTTAAAATCGAGAGCAGGCGGATTAGGCGCGCTTTTGCAAAGAACGGTATTGGAGACGCGCCGGGACTTACTATGGTGGGGCGTTGAGCATGCTACGGGACTCCCCGATGCTATTGAACATCTTGAGTCAAAACCGTTTCTCAGCCGGACCTATAGGATCGTCGCGAAGAAAGACCCGTTGATGCTTATTACTGAGAAATTTCCACTTGATGAATCCGTCCTTGAAAATTAATCTATCCAAAGCAATAGAGGATCCCGTCCTCGGTGCCGATGTAAATTTTACCATCTGAGACACTCGGTGATGCAACGATAGATGAACCCGTCGCGAATTCCCAAACTGATTCGCCAGTCGTAAGGTCCAACGCAATGAACGATCCGCGAGTCGTTCCAAGAAAGACACGCCTGCCAGCGACAACAGCGGAAGACTCAATACTCGATTTAGCAGTGTAAGTCCATTTCGGTTCGCCGGTCTCCCGTGAAAGCGCGTGCACCATCTTATCGCGTCCACCGATGATAACGCTATCCCCAGTGAGAGCCGCTGAGGCAAAGAACGGGAATTGTCGTTTCGGATGCCGGTACCGCCACGCAATCTCTCCAGTATCTAACGCGATACCGAGTATCTCGGTTCCGTACGTACCACAATAGACACGATCCTGCGAAATCGCAGGACTTGCACCGACGTACGCGCCGAGGTCCACCTGTTGCGTCTGTGTGCCATCATCAATGTTAATGACGCGCAGATAACTGTCGCATCCCGTCAGGACCACGAAGTTCGCAGCATTAGCAGCCTGCGTCCAGACACCCGGGGTACCGTGGACATACCCTTCCGTCTCAAATTTCCAGACCAGTTCTCCGCTTTCTCGGTTGAGACAGTAGAGGAATCCATCATACGATCCGAATAGAACACGGTCGCCAGCAAAATTTGCGGAGGATATGATTTCACCTTCCGTGTTAAACTGCCATTTCATTTTCTGAGCGTTGATGTCCACGGCATGAAACACCCCATCGCCATCGCCGAAGTAGATGACGCCATCGTGAATAGCGGGTGACGCTTTGATTGAACTGTTCGTCTGATACGTCCACCGCTTCTCGCCTATTTGTGCGTCAATTGCATAGAGTACCCCATCCAACGCACCGACATAGACGATTCCATCGGCAACTGCGGCGGTGGATTCGATCATGTCACCTGCCTGAAAAGTCCAGAGCAATTGCGGATTGTCCGGGAGTTGCGAATCCGCAACACCTGTGAGTTGTGGGTTCCCGCGGAAACTTGTCCAGTTACCAAGCGTTGCATTTGCGATGCTAAGCAGTAATAGAAGGATAAAGAAAGTAGCAGGCACACGCCCTTGGGTTTCCGTAGCCTTTGACTTTTTAAGGTGTGTACGATTTCGCTCCCCTGCTTGTCCGTCAATAAACCTGTTCATAAAGCCTCATAAAATCTCCGGTATCCAAAGGACGCGGGTTGAACTGTGCTGTCCACTGTCCCGCTGCTTCCTTTGCCAATGTCGGTATATCTGCTGTTCCAATCGTGTATTGGACAGGATAATCCCGAAGTCTGTTCGGTAAATTACCAATCTGCTTGAGTACTGTAATTCTGTCAGCGATATCTCCGTCCGGGTACAGTTCGTGATAAGCTTCTGCTGCGACGGTGCTATTGAATCGGATGACATGCGGTAACATCAACGCGACAGCGACACCATGGATAACATCGTATCGTGCTGTCAACGGATTGGCACAAGCGTGTGCAGCACCGAGCATCGAATTTTCAATCGCAAGCCCAGCGAGATAAGCACCGAACAGCATTTTGCTGCGTGCTCTCGAACTGTTAGGTCCAAGCGATGCCTCAAAGTGAGTATCTAACAACTCCCATGCATGCCGTGCGAACATCTGTGACATCGGGTTGTGTCGAGTTGAAACATAACTCTCAACAGCGTGTGCGATCGCGTCTATTGCGGTAATTGCTGCGATCGGTCTCGGCAAGGTCTTGGTGAGCGTTACATCCAAAATTACAGTGCCAAATCGCGCCTTTTTATCGCCACACGCCATTTTGATGTGTGTGTCTGCTTGTGAGATGAGCGCGAAGGACTGTGCTTCGCTGCCGGTACCGATGGTTGTCGGGACACCGATAGAGGGCAGCATCGGTTCTGTCGCCTTGTTCGTGCCCCAATAGTCCTCCATTTTCCCGCCGTTTGTGAGCAGAAAGTTTGCACCTTTCGCACAATCCATCGGGCTGCCGCCACCGAGTCCGATGATGAAGTCTATCGGCGCGTTGGTTTTCGCAACTTCAACGGCGGCTTCCACATTCTCCGTTGTCGGATTGGACGTGACATCCGCATAAACGTAGGCAGCGATCCGTTCGCTTTGCAACGCTGAGACGGCTCTCGCGAGGATACCCGCCTTTTCGATACCCGGATCTGTAACGAGGAGAACCCGGCTACCCCCAAGCGAGCGCGTCAACTCACCAAGTCTTTCAATGGTGTTATCACCGAAGATAACCTGTTGTTTCAGTTCGCAATCAAAACTATCCATATATGAATCCAGTCTAATATGGCACGCTTAAAGGGTGTGCTGGTATGTATGTATGAATCCCGTTCTCTGCTGCTGGGAGTCTTAACCGCGCCTTTTTTTAAAGCGTATCAATAGCAGATCGTATTGTAAAAGTTCCCATAACAGGATACCATAAGCTGAGGCGAAAGTCAAGGGATTTGTCCTTTGTCCGACAGGAACAAACTTCGCATAATACAGCACCCCCTGACTTTCAACCCTCGGTGTTTTTGATGACTTTATACCAAAAACTTTTAACACAATTTATGAGATACGCTGAACCTGTTTGACCGCTGATTTTTCCTTGACAGATTTCTGGATAACATAGTACACTTAAAACTGAAACTGTAAGCATTTGGCTCCCGGCAAACCTGTTCCAAACGCTTGCAGAAAACTATAAACATCTCATAGAACACAAACTAACAGCGCAGATCGGAGATTCGCATGTCCAATCAACTGGCAATTTCAGGTGGCACCCCTGTCCGCAACACAGAAAGCGAACCGTGGTCCTCATGGCCCCTCACAACGACCGAGGAGTGGGAATCAAAAGTTGAACCGCTGCTTCGGGAAGTATACTTAAGCGCGAATGAAGGTTCCGGTGGTACAATGATTGAACGTTTCGGGGAGCAGTACGCACAATATACTGGAACAAACTATGCACTTTTCATGCCGCACGGCACAGATTCAATCAGTGCAGCCTTAGCCGGTGCGTTGGATCTTGACGGCTTCAGCGATGGCGGTGAAGTCATCGTGCCGAATTATACGTTCGTAGCAACTGCGAGCGCAGTATTGGAACGCCGATGCACCGTGGTCTTTGTAGACATTTCACCAGAGACGTTTACGATTGATCCCGAAGGCGTGGAAGCAGCTATTGGTCCAGAAACCCGTGCGATCCTACCCGTCCATCTCGGTGGTCATCCCGCAGATATGGGCGCATTACAAGAAATCGCCCAACGCCACCACCTCGCGATTATTGAGGACTGCGCGCAGGCACATGGTGCAGAATACCAGACGAAAAAGGTCGGTTCTCTTAGTGATGTCGGTGCGTTTAGTTTCCAAGCCTCGAAAAACCTAACTTCTGGTGAAGGTGGAATGGTCACAACGAACGACAAAGACATTCACGACCGAGTCTGTGCGTTTATGAACGTAGGACGTGCACCGGGGGGTGCGAGATGGGAATATCCACGTCTCGGTTGGAACTATCGTCCATCAGAATATCTCGCCGCGATACTACTGGTGCGTTTGGAACTTTTAGAGATGCAAACCGACATCCGCAATCATAACGCCGCTTACCTCTCTAACGCACTGGAAACAATTGACGGTATTACACCGCCACAACTTGCTCCGTGGGCTACGAAACATGGGTATCATCTCTACTGCTTGAAGTATGACGCTGAAGGTTTCGGTGGCAAGTCGCGGCAAGAGTTTGTCAACGCGCTCTCTGCTGAAGGCGTTCCGTGTTCCATCGGTTACCGTTCTCCGCTGTCGGAGGAACCCGGAATGGCACACGTCGCTGAGAAATACCCGCACCTCATTAGATCGTTGCCCTGCCCGAATGCAGCAGTAGTTTGCGAACAGAGTGTATGGCTCTTCCAAAATATGTTCCTGAGTTCAGAAAAGGATATGGACCAAATTGTGGAAGCGATCACCAAAATTCACAAAGCATGGAATTAATGAAAATTGTAAGTCAGGACTTACGCATTTTTCTATGATGACAGATGTCCTACGCACTGCAGGCGGGGTTTGAAACCCTGCCTGCAAGGGGGGATGCATGGAATTGATGAAAATTGTAAGTATTGGGCACCCCTCGCTGAAGAATTTCGATGCACCCACAAAGCAGTAAACCGCTCCTTATTTACGATAACGACTGCGATTTTTGTCGATACTGGATTGCACAGTGGCAACACGTTACCGGCGACAGCATCGACTATGCCCCGTACCAGGAAATCGCCGCGGAATACCCAGAAATACCGATTTCAGCATTTGAGAATTCGGTGCAGTTATTTTTAGATAATGGAACGGTCTTGAGTGGTGCTGAGGCTGTCTTTCGGGCATTGAACAACGACTTGCTCCTCTGGTGCTATTACCGCTTGCCCGGGTTCGCGAGTGTGTCGGAAGGTGTCTATCGTTTCATCGCACAGCATCGACCGTTCTTCTCTGCGCTGACGCGCTGGCTGTGGGGGACACATACTGAAAGAACAACGTTCTGTTTTTCGCGATGGCTGTTCTTGCGCGGACTCGGTTGTATTTACCTTATCGCCTTCCTCTCTTTATGGGTACAGATTCACGGGTTGGTTGGGAGCAATGGAATTCTGCCCGCAGATCAATATTTAGCAGCCGTACGTCAGCAGATCGGGACGGAAGGTTACTACCTTATTCCAACACTGTTTTGGTTGAATCTGTCAGACGCTTGCCTCCATTTCTTGTGCGCGGGCGGTGTTGTTTTGTCTCTGATTCTCATCGCTGGCTTCTTTCCACCTTTTATCTTAGCAGGTTTATGGGGATTCTATCTGTCACTTGTAACAGTCGGACAAGTCTTTCTGAGTTTCCAGTGGGATGTGTTGCTGTTAGAGATCGGTTTTTTAGCCATCTTTTTCGCACCGTTGCAGATACGCGATACATTTAGACGCGCATCCCCACCTTCAGGCGCGTTCTTATGGCTCTTATGGTGGCTTCTGTTTCGCTTTATGTTTGCATCCGGGTTCGTCAAACTTGCGAGCGATGAAGTATGGCGAAACCTCACTGCCCTCAGCTTCCACTATGAAACGCAGCCACTGCCAACATGGTTAGGATGGTACGCACATCAACTGCCGGAATGGTTCCACAAAATCTCGGTTATCGGTATGTTGGCTGTTGAATTGGTGATCCCGTTTTTTATTTTCGCGCCACGCCGGTTACGGACTGTTGGATGTATAGGATTGATTGGACTACAAGTCGTGATTCTACTGACAGGCAACTACTGCTTTTTTAATTTGTTAACAATCGTGCTGTGCCTGCTTCTTATTGACGATGTGACGTGGAAGGGGTTGTTACCCAAACGGTTGATGCCCAATTTTCAATCCGTTGAACAGGCACCCCACCAATATAGGCGGTACTGTATAGCAGTCGTAGCAATCCTTCTCTTCATGTTGAGTGGTATCCGATTCGGAAACCAACTCTTTAGAAATGCGCCGCTGCCAGACATCGCTTGGATTAGACCCTTTCGGAGTGTAAATACATACGGACTCTTCGCGGATATGACAGAATCGCGTCCCGAAATTATCGTCGAAGGCAGCAACGATCAGATCACATGGGAAACTTACCGTTTCCGATGGAAACCGGGGGATCTTAAAGCGGCCCCGAAATGGGTTGCGCCGCATCAACCGCGACTGGATTGGCAGATGTGGTTTGCGGCACTGCGAGGGAATTATCGAAATACACCTTGGTTCACCCATTTCGTAAGTGCACTGCTACAAGGTAAACCTGAAGTCTTGAAACTATTGGCGGAAAATCCGTTCCCTGAAGAGCCGCCGCGCTATGTCCGTGCAACGCTTTACGATTATCATTTTACCGACATCACTACAAAACGGTCAGAAGGAACGTGGTGGTCCCGATACCGGAAAGGACTTTATTGCCCAGCAGTTTCACTGCGTTAAAAATAGCAGATGCGTCCTACGCTGCCATTCAACTTCACAAACCCAATAGGAGAATTTATGCCCAGCCAATTCTTAAAGGTTGCATTGGAAGCAGCCAAAAATGCCGAAGAGGTTATCACAGCTTACTACACCGACGATATGAAGGTCGAAATGAAAGCGGACGAAACACCGGTCACGCTCGCCGACAGAGGTGCAGAAAAAGTGATCCGCGAAACCATTAAACAGGCGTTTCCAGACCACGGATTCTTAGGTGAAGAATACGGAATAGAAAAGGGAGATTCGCCTTACGTCTGGATTATCGACCCAATTGATGCCACTAAAAATTATATCCGCAAAATCCCGATCTTCGGCACACAGATCGCGTTGATGAAAGATGAAGAACTCATCCTCGGCATTTCCAATGCACCGCTTTTGAACGAACTCCTTTACGCAGAGGCAGGAAGTGGTGCATTTCTAAATGGTAAACCGATAACCGTTTCCAATGTGACACAACCGGAAGACGCAATGGTATGCCATGGCGGACTGAAGTGGTTTGTAGAGAAAGGCACCTTCCCCGGTATTTATAATCTCATCAATGATGCTGCACGCACGAGAGGGTTCGGTGATTTCTACATGTATCATCTCGCTGCTTCTGCAAGAGTAGATGCCGTCGTTGAAGCAGCAATTAGTATTTGGGACATCGCTGCTGCTACCGTTATTATGCGGGAAGCCGGTGGACAGGTGACAGATATACAAGGACAACCCATCACCAAAGACACAGCATCACTGGTAGCAACAAATGGCGTGCTGCATGACACTGTATTGGACTATTTTAAAGATGCCCAACCGTAGTTACACCCTTTTTTACAAGATATATTACAAGTCCCCCTGATAAGAGGGGTTTAGGGGTTTCTCCCACAAAACATTCTTATTGGAAAATACCATCCAACTATTTATGAGACGCGCTGCAGTAGTTTTAGGAATCTACTACCAAAAGGGGCGCGTTCGCGTCAGTCCACCCCAATCAATTTCAGAACCAAAGGGCAACAGCATCTCTACTTTTTCCGTCGGTTCAAGCATGCAACCGAGAGAACGGAGCGGATTCTCATATCTACTTCCTTCGGCGGTTTTCCATGCGCGCGGTGCAGGGATTGCTGCCTGTACGGATGCAATAACCGCCATCGGGTCTTCATCTGGCACCATCGGGTCACGCACCAAGCCTTGCGGATGGTGCTTTGAGGGTTCATCCCATTTCGCATAACCGATGATGCTTCCCTCGCGACGCAAGACGCGATATTGCTTCATATTGTAGATATGTACCTCCGGGTACTGAGGATTCCAATGAACCGGGAAATTCTGGCTTGCCCATCTCTCTTTAATGTCATGTAAGACCTCGAAATCTTCACGGTTCATCTCCGTCCATTTGAGTTGAGACGGATTCGGACGTGGCGAGAGTTGCGTTCGTAACTCTCTGGTAACCTCCTGATATCCGACCTTCTGATACAATTGAGAGGTATCTCGCGTGTTTGCGTCAAGAATACTCCCACGATAACCTTTCTGTTCAAGATACGGATTCAGATCCTGCATCAATCGGGTTGCGATCCCTTGACGGCGCATGTCAGGTGCAACATACATAACTGTTACCATCCCAAAATCTTGGGGTTCACCTTCAAGATACATATAAGTTTCTGAACCGAATACATGTCCAACAACCCTTTCATTGACGAGTGCCAAACGAACACCCTCTGGTTCAAGGTACCCGTCGTTAAACTTCTTTTCGTAGTAATCTCTGCTGACACTGACGGGTTCTGCTGACAACAACTCCAAAATCGCGTTATCGTCGCCCGGTTGCCAGTGTCTGTAAGTGATTATATTACGCATTATGTCTCCCTTTAGGACGAAATAGTTTTCGTTTATACATCAAAACGGATGCACTTTTCTGGAAGACATAAGACATGATTTCCTTGAATATTTCAAGTGGATGTGTTATACTACTACTAAACTTTGTAGAGGCGATATGTTTGTAAGAAGGAGAACACTAAATGCACCTTGACTTTCGGGACGTGCTGGATCTGTCCTATGTGGTCGATGAAAAGAGTCCATGCGAACTGCCGATTGATCCTGCTAAAATTTATGACCAAGCGACGTTGGAAAAAGATGGCTACTTTGAAAGCCGCATCGACACGTCCGGACACTACTCTACGCACATGGATGCCCCCTGTTTAATGTATCCGGGCGGCGCGACTATCGCCGAGATTCCAAAGGAGAAACTGACTGGACACGCGGTGTTGATGGACTTTTCTGCGATTAAGAAACCGAACGATGCTGTGACCGCAGAGGACATTAAAGCGTGGATAGCCGAAAACGGGGAAATCCCAGAAGGTAGCATCGTCTTTATGCGTACAGGGATGGACAGATTCGTCTATCAGGATAACTTCAATCGAGAGTGGATCGGTTTCAGCGAAGATGCCGCTGAACTCCTCGTTGAGAAGGGCATAAAGGTCATCGGAACAGATGCCTGCAGTATCGACTCGGTAGCGGGACACCCGCCGTTGCACGATGGATTACCGCCTGCACACCTTGTTTTTCTCGGAGCCGGTATCCCGCACGTCGAAGACCTGTGCAATTTGAGTCAACTCCCCACACACTTCTATGTGGTCATCGCGCCACTAAAGTTAGCACGGAGTTCCGGGGCACCGACGCGTGTCTTCGCGTTCGTATAAGTCCCCTAAAGATGTACCTATCTCCTTCAGATAGGGTGCGGTTTTGCAACGTAAAAAATGATACGCAATATCCCCGAACCGATCTTAAATCTGTTATATGAAATCGGTGAAGTTGCAGGAAAAAACGCCTATCTTGTCGGCGGATTCGTCCGAGACCTCCTGCTCAAACAACCGAGTCTTGATATCGACATCGTTGTCGAAGGAGATGCAATCCGGGTTGCAAAGGCGATGTGTGACCGGTGGAATGGGACATTGGAGGTGCATCCACAATTCGGTACCGCAACCGTCACACATGGAAATATCGACCTGCCCAAGGTAGACTTCGTCACCGCACGGCGTGAAACTTATCAAGGTGCAGGCACGTTACCTATAGTGCAAAGCGGAAAGATCACTGACGATTTGCGCCGACGCGATTTTTCTATCAACGCGCTTGCAATGCGTTTAGATCCAAATGCTTTTGGCACTATCGTTGATAAAACGGGTGGATTGGCAGACCTTGAGGCGGGTATCATTCGGGTACTCCACAAGCAAAGTTTCATAGACGATCCGACACGTATCTTCCGTGCTTCTCGGTATGCTGGACGCTACGGTTTCCGCATCGCTGAAACCGATGTGGTTCTGATTCAGGAGACACTTCCGATATTACCACAATTGAGCGGTGAACGGATACGGAACGAAATCGATAGGGTGCTTCTTGAGAAAAACGCAGCGAAGATTGTAGAACATCTCGCAGAACTCGGCGTATGGGAAACTATCTTCACTGACTGGCATATATCAGCTACATTTGCGGACGACTTTAAAAAAGCAGAACAAGCAATAACTTGGGCATCAGCACACCTCGAAGATGAAGCGTTTCAGCCAGACCGAGTGCGTTGGATGACACTCTTCGGCACTCATACACCGATATACCAAATTGAAGCCATCAGTTTCAGATTGGTATTAGAGCATCAACTTCAACGACTGATAAGCCGTACACAAGCAATGAAACGCGGGGTCTCACTTGAAGAGGTGACAGTACCTGTCTTTGAAAAATTAGGATTCCCGTTGTCGAAAAATACATCTATCAAACAGCATAACGGAATGTGGTGCATTGTTGACCCAGACAATATGAAAACTTATGTCTGCGGAGACGGAAATCTCTATCGGGTGCAAACACCGCTCACTGCTTACAAGCAGTTGGAACAGACGGTTACGACATTAAAGGAAACAGTAAAGCCGAGTGAGATTTATCAATTGCTAAAACCGTATCCGATTGAAGCATTAGTCCTCGGTTCTGTAGATGCAAGGGTGCCAGAATGGAAGCGTGAAAAAATAGCAGACTACCTCTTCACACTTCGCAAAACGCAACCATTTATTACAGGAGACGATTTGATCGCGTTAGGAGAAAAGCCAGGAAAAACTTTTGAGACAGTGCTTTGGGAGTTATTTGCTGCACAATTAGATGGGAAAACAGCGACTAAGTCGGAAGCATTTCGTCACTTGCGCGGATTCAAAGATCACGCGCCCGCAAAATAATATAAACTCAATAAAATAGAATGGAAATCATTTAAAATATGTTCAGTCCAGAACAAATATACGGAGCAATTCTTATAGTTACACAATTCATCATTCTGCTAACTTTTCATGAATGGGCACATGCGAAATCAGCAGATATGTTAGGTGATTCGACTGCGCGTGATCAGGGACGTATGTCAATCAATCCAGGTGTACATATTGATCTCATTGGCACAATTTTACTGCCTCTGTTTGGTTCACTGATTGGGGGCGGTTTTTTCGGTTGGGCAAAACCGGTGCCAGTGAATCCTTACAACCTCAAAAACTGGAGACGCGATTTAATGCTAATCGCGGCGGCAGGCCCCTTCATAAATATTGTTCTCACTTTTGTAATCTTGGCAGGACTCAGAGTAGCATTGGAATTTACGCCCTTCAATCCGCTTGAATCTGCATCTTATCACCATGAAATAGGCAAGCAAGTTGTCCGGATGGCACTGATCAGCGTATTTCTTGCAGCGTTTAACATGCTTCCGCTCTTTCCATTAGACGGATTCAGCGTTGTCCGAGGCTTGCTCCCCGAAAATGCAGCACGTCAATTTGAAAAACTGAGTCCGTATGGTATGCCGATTCTGATGTGCCTTATCTTTCTGCCGTATTTCCTCCCTATTTTCCCTAATGTATTCGGGTTCTTGGGTCTTATCAGCCTCGACACACTTAAATTGACAGCAGAGATCGTTGGCTTACCAAAAACGGTTTTATACGAGTTATTATACCGCTAAATGTTATCCAGCACGTTTCAATATGGAAAATCTGTGGTTCACATCCCACAATGCTGAAAGCATCAAATATGCTAATCGAAACAACTGAACCTCTTGGAAATCAAGATCCGGAAACGACACCTACTGCCGCAGCTCCGCTCTACTCGGTCAAGTTAGAAGGTTTTGAGGGACCGCTCGATCTGCTCCTTCATCTGATCCAGAAAGAGGAGATGGATATCTACGATATTCAGATCGCGCAAATCACTGACCGGTACCTGGAATATGTCAACTTAATGGAGGAACTGGATTTAGATGTAGCCTCCGAATTTTTGGTGATGGCAGCGACGCTTCTGCATATTAAATCGCAGAGCATTCTTCCACAACTCACGCCAAATGATGAACACCCGATCGGTGATCAAGAGCAACTCGTTAGACAACTTTTGGAATACAAACGGTTTAAAGAGGCTGCTAAGGTCTTGGATGTTTACGCCGAACAACAGACGTGGGTCTACAACAGAAGCCCGGAGATACACGCCGATTTAGATGGCACACGCGCGTTCGAGATTAGAGCAACACTCTTTGACCTACTCACTGCCTTTAAGGCTATAAATGATCGGGCTGCGGAGATAGACCCCGAAGAATCGTATGAAACAGTCGAAGAAGAAACAATCACTGTCGAAGACAAAATCGCTTTCATTGAGAAACATTTAGAGATTGCTGACCAATTGCTATTTGACGAACTGTTCCCACTGTCTGCAAGCAAAACGGATTGGATTGTCACATTCCTTGCCATTTTAGAGTTAATTCGGATAGGGAAAATCGTCACTGTCCAAACTGACCATTTTGAGAGTATCTATATTGTTAAACAAGAACAGCAGGAGTCCGATCGCGAGATCGCGCCGCCTCCAACTGTAGAAACCCCTCGCTCAGAAGAACGAGGCTATTAGGAACTGTGTTTATGGATTCTGAAAACGTTATAACTGCCAATCCGATTGAAGAAGTAGATCCGATGTCGGAAGAAAAACTTAAGTCAATTTTGGAAGCGATCCTGTTTGCTGCGAGCGAACCGATTTCGCTGGAGCAGTTTCAAGATGCACTGCCAAGAGTCGGCAAACGTGATATCCAGAATGGACTTGCTGCACTCAGTGATGACTATCAAGAACTGGGTCGAAGTTTTCACCTCACTGAAATAGCGAACGGCTACCAAATTTGCACGCGCCCCGAATATTCAGAATGGATTCAGAAGTTTTATACCCGACAGGTTCGCGTCACGCTGTCTCCGTCTGCCTTAGAGACACTCGCAATCGTTGCTTACAAGCAACCGGTCACACGTGCGGATGTCGCAGCGATTCGCGGTGTAAATAGTGACAGTGTCCTTAATTCGCTTCTTGAAAAAGGGCTTGTGCGTATCGCCGGCAGAAAAGCTGGACGCTCACTGCTCTTCTCAACTACAGACGAATTCCTTCAACAATTCGGATTAAAGGATGCATCTGACTTGCCTTCGCTTGATGAAATTGATGAACTCCTTGATACACCAAACGGCAGTGATCCTGCCCAAAACCTACTTCCTGACGTGATGGAGGAGGTCGCTGAGCAATGAACTACGATGCATGGTTCCAGTGCAGTGAAGGTTGCGATGAGACTTATCCACTCACTGAAATTATCTATCGGTGCAGAAATTGCGATGGGCTGTTAGAGGTTCGACACGACATCGACGTTTTGAAACAGCGCAGTGCAGCTGATTGGAAAACCCTCTTTGAGCAACGGTATAGGCGCACGCAGTACCCCTACGGTAGTGGTGTTTGGGGAAAAAAAGAACTCGTCTGCCCAAACATTGATGATGAGAATATCATCTCCATGTATGAGGGTGGCACCAACCTATTCTGGGCAGAACGATTCGGTAAACAACTCGGCTTACACGACCTATGGATCAAGCAATGCGGTAACAGCCACACGGGTTCCTTTAAAGACCTCGGGATGACCGTCTTGGTCTCAATGGTTAAACAGATCATCGCTGAGTCTGGAAACATCCGGGCTGTTATGTGCGCTTCCACCGGCGATACTTCCGCTTCATTGGCAGCATTCGCATCCGCTGCAGGTATTCCGGCAATTATCCTCTTACCGAAAGACAAGGTTACACGCGAACAACTCATTCAACCTATTGCCAACGGTGCCCTAACACTTTCACTTGAGACGGATTTTGATGGGTGTATGGCGATTGTCCAGCGGCTTGCCGCACGAAAAGATTTCTACCTCGCCAACTCTATTAATTCTCTCCGCATTGAAGGACAGAAAACAATAAGTATTGAGATCGTACAACAATTTGATTGGGAAGTCCCAGACTGGATAATTATTCCGGGTGGCAACCTCGGTAACGTCTCTGCACTCGGGCTCGGTTTCCTAATGCTGTATGAACTCGGTATCATTGACAAACTTCCGCGCATCGCTTGTGCACAAGCCGAACGCGCGAATCCGCTCTATCGAAGTTATCAAACCGGGTTTACAGAGTTTCATGCCATTACCGCACAATCGACCTTAGCCACAGCGATCCAGATTGGAAACCCTGTTTCGGTGCATCGTGCGATCCGTACCTTGCGGCGGTTTGACGGTATCGTTGACCAAGCAACAGAGTCAGAACTGGCGGACGCGGCAGCGAAAGCCGATAGGACCGGATTGTTTAATTGTCCGCACACCGGGGTCGCCCTGGCTGTGCTGATAAAAATGGTGGAACGTAAACAGATCCTGCCAGACGATAGAGTGATCGTTATCTCCACTGCTAACGGTCTCAAGTTCCCAGATTTCAAGGTAGGCTATCACAAGGTCGCCCCCAGTGAACCACCCCCTCGCTACCTAAATGCCCCAATTGAATTGGAAGCAGACTATGAAGGTGTCCTGAAACAGATTGGCACACATCTTGACGCATAACACCTACCTATAGAGACGCAAACTGAATCGTACAGCGATAATGATTTGCAATAAATCCCATAATATGGTATAATCTAAATGTTAACTCATAAACCCCACCCAAAATAACAAGTCATAGGAGTGAATGAATGTCAGAACAGTATCAGCCTAAGCCTGAGCATAAATTTACCTTTGGATTGTGGACTGTTGGTAACCCAGGACGTGATCCATTCGGTGATGTTGTCAGGCCCCCTCTGAAACCGACCTATACTGTCGAAAAACTAAGTGAATTGGGCGCGTATGGCGTCAATTTACACGATAACGACCTTGTCCCTTTTGATGCGTCAGCAGCCGAACGCGATAATATTGTTAGCGAATTCAAGAAGGCACTCGCAGATCACGATATGAAGGTGCCGATGGCAACAACGAACCTATTTTACCATCCGATCTTTAAAGACGGTGCTTTTACCTCGAATGATCCGAAGGTCCGCGCATTCGCGATTCAGAAAACCCTAAACGCTATTGACCTCGGTGTCGAACTCGGCGCAACAATTTATGTTTTTTGGGGTGGCCGCGAAGGAGCGGAAGTAGATGCCGCTAAAAACGGGCCAGATACCGTCAAGTGGAACCGTGAAGCGATGAATTACTTCACGCACTACGTCAAAGACCAAGGATACGATTTGCGATTCGCGCTTGAAGCGAAACCGAATGAACCGCGCGGCGATATCTACCTACCCACGACGGGGCACATGCTTCACTTTATTGAAACGCTTGATCACCCAGAAATGGTCGGCGTTAACCCCGAATTCGCGCATGAAACCATGGCAGGGTTAAGCTTCATCCACGGTGTCGCACAAGCCTACGAAGCAGGCAAACTCTTCCATATTGATCTCAACGACCAGAAGATGAGTCGTTTTGACCAAGATTTGCGATTCGGTTCCGAAAACATCAAAAGTGCGTTCTTCCTCGTTAAATTCCTTGAGGACGTGAACTGGGACGGCAACCGCCACTTTGACGCGCACGCTTATCGCACTGAAGACGAACAAGGCGTTTGGGATTTCGCTGCAGGGTGCATGCGAAGCTACCTGATTTTGAAGGAAAAAGCACGCCGTTTCAACGAAGATGCTGAAATTCAGGGGCTCCTCGCGGAAATTCAAGCACGTGATCCTGAACTTGAAGCACTCATGGCAACCTATAATGCCGAGAGCGTCGGCAGGCTGCGAAAGATAGACTTTGAACCTGATACGATTGCACAAAAAGGACTCGGATACGAGAAATTAGATCAACTCACATTTGAAGTTTTAACCGGAGTCAGGTAATCTCATGCTCCGTTGAGAAAGTTGGAGCCTCGCCTATGAATACGCTTATCATTGCGGTTTTGAGCTTCGTCGGCTTCATCGTTGCCTATCATACATACGGTAAATGGTTAGCAAGAAAGATCTTCGGATTAGATGCCCAAGCAACGGTTCCGAGTCAAGAACTGAAAGATGATGTCGATTACGTTCCGACGAAAAAAGAGGTCATCTTCGGGCATCACTTCACGAGCATTGCTGGCACGGGTCCCATCGTTGGCCCCGCGATTGCCGTTTTTTGGGGTTGGTTGCCGGCGTTGCTGTGGGTTGTTCTTGGATCTGTTTTCATAGGTGCTGTTCACGACTTTGGCGCGCTTGTTGTCTCTTTACGGAACCGAGGACAGAGTGTCGGCGAGGTCGCAGGTAGGATGATAGGACCTCGCGCCAAATTTCTCTTCCTTTTCGTTCTCTTCATGGGTTTGACGATTGTCCTCGCTATCTTCGGCTTAGTCATCGCCCTGATTTTCTCCTACTACCCGGAATCTGTGCTATCGGTCTGGGTAGAAATCCCACTCGCTATAGCGATCGGTATCTGGATTTACCGTAAGGGTGGTAACATCCTCATTCCCTCCATTGTCGCACTCGGTATCATGTACATCGGGATGGGTGTCGGCGCATACCTCCTACCGATTGATTTGAGTCAAATATTCGGTATCCCGTTACTGGGACAAACTTACCTGAATGTCGTGGTAGTCTGGACATTAGTGCTTTTTGTCTACTGCTTTATCGCCTCAGTGCTACCCGTATGGACGCTCCTGCAACCGCGTGATTTCATCAACAGCCACGAACTTGTATTGGCACTGCTCCTATTGCTACTCGGACTCGCTGTTGCGGGTTTCACAGGCAGAGCAGACCTTGTCGCATCTGCCCCCGCTGTTGCGTCAGACATCCCACCCGACGCGCCACCGATCTGGCCCTTCCTCTTTATCACGATTGCGTGCGGTGCCGTTAGCGGTTTCCACTGTATGGTGAGTTCCGGTACATCAAGTAAACAGGTTGAATCCGAAAGCGATGCGCAATACGTAGGCTATGGTGCAATGCTGCTTGAGGGTGGACTTGCAGTGATCGTGATTCTCGCTTGCTGTGCTGGCATCGGGATGGGGATTTTCAACCGTACTGGCACCGGTGCCAACTACAGATTTGAACCCATCGTCCAAGCAGAAAGTGCTGTTCCGGTTACCAATCACGATGCGTGGAGAACCCGTTATGCTACTTCCGAAACAGTGACAAATGCTGATGGCACAACAAGCGTGGTTGGCGGTTGGGCAAGCCATAATCTCAAGGCAAAGGTGAGCGCGTTTGTGGATGGTGGCGGGAATTTTCTTGCTTCTCTCGGTATTCCGCTCAAGATGGGTATCGCGATTATGGCAGTGCTTGTTGCAAGTTTCGCAGCCACAACGCTCGATACTGCGACGCGGCTGCAGCGGTACGTTATCCATGAACTTGCACTCACCGCCAACATCAAGCCGTTGCAGAACCGGTATATCGCTACTGCGTTCGCGTTAGTGTTTGCTGCAGCTGTCGCCTTACTACAGGGACCGAATGGCCCCGGGAGTGGTGGTTTGACGCTCTGGCCCCTCTTCGGTGCTACGAATCAACTCCTCGCAGGATTAGCGTTCATGGTGATCGTCTTCTACCTTGTCCGCCGAAATAAACCGATCTGGTTCGCCTTCCTCCCGATGATCGTTATGCTCATTATGCCTGCTTGGGCGATGCTGCATCAGATGTTCAATCCAGAGACTGGATGGCTTTTCACCGGTAAATATCTGCTTTTCGGATTTGGTGTTGTCGTAGAAGCGTTACAGATCTGGATGGTTGCTGAAGGGGTTATCGCGTGGCGAAATGCGCGTGGGAATTACCCAGAACTCCCACCGTTGGAAAGCGTTGCTGCTGATTAAGTAGAGGGAAAAGAGATGTCAGAGATTTCAGGAAAACAGACGAAAACTGAAGATCTCCACAACTACCCTTTCGATGCGGACATCTTCCGAAAGACATTCAACAGATACGTTCAGAGATTCAATACCATTTTTTTTACCTTAGTCTTCTTGATTTGCGCGCCTTTCATAGCACGCGTGATTGCATGGTATTTAGGGGAGGCAAGAGTTGATACTACAGGTTTCTTAAACCTTTGGCATGCCACTGGGTCTCTACTGTTAGATTGGGGATTCCCATATATAACCTACAGACCGATTTCATTAGAAATGATTTCACTCGGGTTCCTCTCCTTTGGTGTTATATCTATTGGTCTCCATATTTCTTTTGGCGTGCTCTCGGTCGGCGGCTTTGTTTCTTGCGGTGTGATTTCTATAGGAGGTCTATCCTCTGTGGGTGTTATTGCCCTCGGAAATAACAACGTCTATGGACTTGTTGCGATCGCTACAGGGAACAAAAAACCTTTTGAAAAAGGCGTATACATGAACGGAAAGGCTTTCGGGGTTATTGCGATCGGGCGAGAGGCGCGAGGCGTTTTTGCCCTATCTTACGGGGAGGAGGGTGAAGGCACTTATCAGTTTTCACCGAAACGTCAGGACCCAGAAGCCATCGCACTCTTTACGCGATGGTACAAGAAATTCAAAAACGCATTTGTCTTGCCCGCGTGAAATGAGGCTTATAGCATTTTGGAGATCAATAACCGTGGATAAACCTTACACAACTGTTCAACACAATGATTACACATTAACGATCTTTCACGGAATTGCACCTCTGGATCCCGACAACGCTAATGTTGATGTTCATGTAACCTTTCCGAACGGTGAGAGTTTTTCTGCTGTCTTTTTTACGCTTCAAAATATTAAGACCCTGATGAAAGACTACAGAGAGACTGGCGAATGTGCCAACGGCTCGTATTTCTGGACATCTGATATGCTGATTGTTCAAAAGCTTACTGAACAGACTATCTGTGAAATAGTTGAAAATTTATTGGCAGAAGGCGAGTTTGCGTCCGTTTTTTCAAAAAATGAGGAATCTACGAATATTTCTCCTAAAGATGGAAACATACTCTTTAAACGTTTTGACGAATCTCTGTAGAATTCTATAAGTCTTACCACCAAAAGACTCGCCCTTCATTCAATTTTCCTCAAACTGTGTTCCGCTTCCTCCGGACGACCATCCAACTCATTAAACAGGTTAAACTGCTCCCTCACGGAGTTTAGCAACTTTTGATATTCTTGTGATTTTTTTCGTTTGCATATATTTCTGAAAGCACCCAATTGGACGCTACCTCGTCAATAGATCGGATGTAAAATCCTTGAAAGTAATCCGATCAGGTAAATCTGCTGTATCAACATACCAGATTTTATCAACTCCGATCGGAATACCAAACGGATATGCCTCTCGTATCGCTTTCAATAGCGTCCGTCCTTGAACATCCATGAGGGCAATATCGTTACTTTCAACAAGAAGTACCGTTTTCTTTTTGAGATTTTGATACTTTCCGAGTTTTTTTGCCTTTCTATCAAATAGTTTTCTTACACGATTTGGAAGATCTGTGTTTTCAGGTGGAAAACGACTGAAGCGAACTCCCTGCGATAGGTCATGCTCTTTGATTACCTGGAAAGGAAAAGGTATGCCTGGAACGTTGTTAATCCGATGAGAACCATCTGATAAGCGCGGATTATCTTTTTCTTCGTTAATCCAGTTCTTGAACCCTTGACGAATCGTTTTCCAGTCTTGTCCTTTCGCAATGGATCCATCGTAAAAATTAATAGAAAGACGAAACAAAAGTTGACTTGAAAATTCTTCTTCAAGCCCCTCTATGACTTTCATGAACCACTCATTATTGCGGCGTTGATTAGGAAGTGTGTCAATACTTGTGTGCTCAATGGCAAAAGGACCGGCAATCGCATCTATATCAGAGGAACTCCGATTTTCCTTATCTGGGTACCGACAGATATTGAGTTCTGGATGACCATGCTTCCGGAGATGCTCTATGAATGCGGCAATAACATCGTAATCTTTCATAGTATTCGGCTTACCCCTCCAGTTCCATCCGGAATTTGATTTGGTGTGCCTCCATCACTGTCAGCAAATGCTTTACCACTAGCCACCCACCCACTTCTGGATTTGTCTCTGTCAGAAATCGATCCTCTAATTCTCCATACCCGAGATCGTCGTCCGAAAATACTCCTTTAGGAATTATCATCCACATCATTGTCTCATACGGGGAAAGGTTTTGAAGCTCTTCTATTTGTATTTTCAGGTCCCAGGTGTCTAATCCTATATATGCCGCGTCCCGCACTATCTCTCTACTCGGATTCTCCAGATACCACATCATCAGATCAAGTAGATATAAATGGTCCTTGCTCCCCGGTGCCACAAGCGGGCGCGTCCAACGCATTGTTGGTATCCGATAAAAATCGTTCGGATCCTCTGGCACCAGCGTTAGTAGAAATTTTGCCCTTTGGTTGATAGGATGGTTGTTCAGGATAATTGGTTCCTTTAGTTGATCAATTTCCCATTCAAGACTCCAGTATTCGGAGTGTAATTCTTCAAGCAATTCTTTCGCCTTATCTACTGAACACCTAAAGAATTCTCGGTTAGAAGCAACACGGTGGGCAGCAAGCCTGTTATGTACTTCCCTTTCAAATTTTTCATACTTTTCGGAAGATAACTCAAAGGCAATTTCAAAGGGAGTTGGAACACCAGTTGAGTTTGAAAGTTCTCTCGCTCGGATACGACTATTACGAACTGTCTTGCCAATTTTTATTAAGCCCGGCATTGAATCGTTTACGAGGATATAGACATATCCCATGCTGATTCTCCTACAGTTTAGACAAAATCTTGCATCCTATGTCTTAAGATAGTCCACGTACTTTGTGGAGTTCAACGGAATGTGTAAAATTTCTAATTCGGTGGGAAATCCGTAATATCTGTCAATTCTGATTCCGCTATCAAGAGTGGCATACCTCGTAACACGCCGCGATTTGGAGTGCATATAAGGTAGGTCATCGACTCAAGTATCGCAACCACAAGTTCTTTGTTACGCGGATCTGGTTTCCCTACTTCTACATAATAGTCTTTGCCGCGTTTCTGATAGGCAATACTGAAAATACGTCTATCTGAGACATCCCAGTCCAGTGTCTCTTCCGCAAATTTCTTAACAGATTCCCAGACTTCCTCTGCTTGGGCATCATCTTTCGCTTTAGGAATAAAAAATTTT
>JAJEGI010000182.1 GCA_022819945.1 Candidatus Poribacteria bacterium | reverse complement strand
CCGTCCTCAAGCGAGCGGGGTGCCAAATGTGCTTCGTAGTCTAAAAAAAAAGTCGTCTATTCTACAGAAAAGTGATACAATACTCATCAGAGAACTCCTTTTGGTTGAAGGTTAGATACTTCATTATACCAAAAGGGTTCTCTTTATACAAAAAATAAACTTTTATTTATCAAACTCACGTTAAGAAATAAGTCGTGTCTGTCCATAGGATTTCGATTCTACTGGACTTACGCATTTTTCCATGATAACGGGCGTATGACGCACTGCAGGCGGGGTTTCAAACCCTGAAGAAATACTTTTTTCGCATTGGATTTTAGCGTTTGCAAAAACCCTGCAGTGGGGGCTGCGTAAGTCCTATTCTAAATAGACGAGGGAATATGCAAGAAAAATTTGAAGTTAAAGTAAATGCCAAAACACATCTGGTTGTTGAAGCCGATACCGGTCGTTGTTTGGGCGGTATCGGTGCGAATTTTTATCGTCCGTTTGTCTTTCCGTTCTACACGCCAGCCGGACATACCGTTGTTCAGGAATTTGCCTTTGATCATCCGTTCCATAACGGTATTTTCGTTGGGCAGGGACCGGTTCAGGTCGGTGATAGGGAGGCGGGTTTTTGGGCATCACCACCGCGCCGTTCTTGGACGGATAAAGTCTTTGAGAGATTGGGACGGATGGATACACAGAAAGACATTGACATCACACCGCATGCGGATGGTGTTCAGTTTGTTCAGAACGTTGTCTGGCGCGATGAAAACGAGGCACCGTTGATTGACGAAATTCGCACTGTCAATCTTTACGCGCTTGCGGATGCTACGGTCTGCGATATGACAAGTGAGAAGATCGCGTCTTACGGTGCTGCGACGTATCCACAGACGAAGTTCGGGAGTATCGGTATCCG
The DNA here is from genome assembly GCA_022819945.1 of Candidatus Poribacteria bacterium. Classification (GTDB taxonomy): domain Bacteria; phylum Poribacteria; class WGA-4E; order WGA-4E; family WGA-3G; genus WGA-3G. The sequence continues at coordinate 36,392 of JAJEGI010000182.1, read as the reverse complement.
CGTTGAACCGCGACTCCTGCCTGTCATGGGTGGTATTGTGCTGGGTGACAATGGACGTAAGGGAAGTGTTGATGTCGTCCACGAAGGCGAATCGGATTTCGTTGCCTACCAGAACACGTTAACTGGGCATGGCGCGTTTGGTGTCTTTATGAGCATCCTTAATGAAGGCGTTCGGGGTCCGTGGTTTATTCGGGATTACGGGATGGCACTCTATAACCCGACTTGGACGGGATCCGTATCAACACCTGAAGGTGAAAGTTGGAAAGTCTCACTTCGGGTTATCGCTTATGATGGCGAATTGACATCAGCGTGTGCGGAGAAATGGTGTCGGTTGTAGATGGAAAAAGAAAATATCCTTGAACTTCGGAATGTTACCAAAACCTTCGGCGACTTTGTCGCTGTTGACAATGTAGATTTTGCGCTGCAAGCGGGTGAGATTCACGCGATTTTAGGGGAGAACGGTGCGGGTAAGTCCACACTGATGAATCTTATTTATGGGCTTTACCAGCCATCGGCAGGACGTATCTATGTTACGGATCGTGAGGGTTGGCAACGTAGGTTACGGGCAAACTCGCCGCGTGATGCGATTGCGATTGGTATCGGTATGGTGCATCAGCACTTTATGCTGGTTGAAAATCTTACGGTTGCTGAGAACATCGCGTTGAGTCTTGGGCAATTACAGAATGATGCAGGAAGGACTTGGATGGAAGGGTGGAAGGATGGAAGGGTGGAAGAAGCGCATCGCTCGGAATCTTCCAAGCTTCCAATCTTCCGATCTTTGAAAAAATTGGATGCGTTTCGGTTTAAGAAGGAAGCGGCTATTGAAATAACGGAGGCACTCTCGGAGCAGTTCGGTCTGGCTGTTGATCCGAGTGCATTGGTGCGGACGCTATCAGTGGGTTTAAAACAACGCGTGGAAATCCTGAAGGCACTGGCGGTTGATGCTCGGATTCTCATCCTTGATGAACCGACGGCTGTTCTGAGTCCGCAGGAAGTGGAAGGTTTCTTTACAATTTTGCGCAACCTCCAAGCCGATGGTAGAGCGATTATTTTCATTAGCCACAAGATGAAAGAGGTTTTGGGTATCAGTGATAGGATTACCGTGTTAAGGCGCGGAAAAAAAGTCTATCTCGGTCCGACGGGTGAACTCACTGCGCGAGAACTTGCGCGGGAGATGATCGGCGAGGACATTGACGAGGTTGAACGTTCATCGAATGGAAACCGCGAGTCTGAATCGTCAGACAGTGTGCTACACCTCTCAAATCTGACAGTGCTCGGCAGTCGCAACGAAATTGCGGTTTCAGATGTTTCTCTGGAGACGTATCGCGGTGAAATCGTCGGTATCGCTGGTGTTGATGGCAACGGGCAGCGTGAACTCGCCGAAGCGATTATGGGGTTACGGCACAGCGAATCCGGGACAATCAGCATCTTAGGCACTGATCCGAAAGGGACAAAAGCGGTGCGACAGCGCGGGGTCGGTTATATTCCTGAAGATAGGCAAACGACTGGTGTTATCGCGTCGTTCTCAGTTACGGAAAACCTTTTGTTGAATGTAACGCATTTGGAAAACACGGCGCGGTGGAATGTCCTGAATCAAAAAAGAAAACGGAACACCGCAGAACAACTTATCGCTGATTACGACATCCGTCCGCCTATCGGTGGCATTCCTGCCGCTGCACTCTCCGGTGGCAACCAACAGAAAATTGTGCTCGCCCGCGAAATCTCGCTTCACCCCGATCTACTTATTGCCGTTAATCCGACACGCGGTTTAGATGTCAACGCGGCTCGCTATGTCCATGAGAATTTACTGGCACAGCGCGACGCAAAGAAGTCCGTGCTGCTCATCTCAACGGAGTTAGATGAAGTCTTGCTATTGAGTGACCGACTCTTTGTGATGTCGAGGGGTAAGTTGATCGAAGCGACGGCGCAGCACAACGATATTGAAGCACTCGGATTGTTAATGACGGGGGAAGGGTTATAAGTTATAAGTTATAAGTTCTCTGTTTTCGGTTAAAGAAGTTCCTTGCAGTAATTCAACGCGTCTTGGAATATTCGAGAGTAAGGTTAATTGTTACCAAACGCCTCTTAACCAACAACTTATAACTAACGACGACGACTCTTAAAACATGATACCGAAAATAATCAATATATTAAAAAGAATTGACATTCACTGGGTGGCGACCCCTGTTATAATTCTCGCGAGTGCGTTTGTTACAAACGCTATTATAATGCTGCTCTGCAACTATAACCCGTTAGAAGCCTATTTAGCAGCGGTGAGTGGTGCTTTCGGGAATAGTAGAAAATTTGGGGAGACGTTGGTAAAAAGCACGCCGTTTCTGATGGCAGGTCTTTCGGTCGCGATGGCGTTTCGGTGCGGGATTTGGAATATCGGTGCCGAAGGACAGTTTTTGATGGGTGCGTTGGCAGCGACATGGTTTGGGACGAAACTCGCTTCACTTTTTCCTGAGACCCCATGGATTGCGGTGCCAGTGTCGCTGGGGATCGCGACGCTTGCAGGGGGGATATGGGGACTCATCCCTGCGGTTCTCAAAGTAACACGCGGTGTCAATGAAGTTATTAGCACGATTATGTTGAACTACGTCGCTATTCATCTGGTGGGTATGATGATAGATGGGGGTCCCTTGCAGGAGGCATCCCAACGGGGCCCTCAGAGTGATCGGATCGCCGAATGGGTGTTTCTGCCTCGACTTTTCCCACCGCATCGGATCCATCTCGGCATTGTTATCGCTGTTCTCTTAGCAATTATTCTTACATTTATTTTGTTTCGGACAGCGTTTGGGTATCAACTCCGCGCAGTCGGAGAGGGTGCGGCTGCAGCGGAGGCGGCGGGGATTTCGATTATGCATAACACGCTCCGCGTCTTTTTTATTAGCGGGGCACTTGCCGGACTCGGTGGCGCGATTGAGCTGACAGCACTGACGCGTCGGCTCTATCTCAATTTCTCGCCCGGGTACGGCTACACAGCGATTGCGGTTGCGTTGTTGGCGAAGTTGAATCCGTTGGTAACGGTGGCTGCTGCGCTGCTATTTGGGGCGTTGACGACAGGTTCGTATAGCATGCAGCGAACGGTGGGTATCTCTGATAAAGTAACCTTTGTGATGCAAGCGACCATTCTGTTATTTGTTATCGGTTATGGTTCTATCCAACTTTTCCGCAAGCGTGCGTCTTCACATTCTTCAACAGAATAAACTTATGGAGTTCTTTACATGCAGGCGAAACGTCTATTTATTACAATAACTATTCTGTTTAGTCTTTTACTTCCGGCCCCTTCAAGGACACGAGGGAAGGGTCCGAAAGTTGTGAAATGTTTAGGATGTATTTTACTTACCGTTTTAACGATTTTCTTTACCACGCGAGGAACAAGTTACGGTGCGGATTTGAACGTCGGCGAACCCCGCACCGTGCGGATGATCTACTTTCTGCCCAATGACCGTCCATTTCGCGCCGATGTGGTTCAGAAGATGAAGGATGATATTCGCGCTGTCCAAACCTTCTATGCTGAGCAGATGCAAGCCCACGGCTATGGCAACAAAACCTTCCACTTTGAAACTACACATCAAGACCAACCCAATATACATAGGGTAAATGGGAAACACCCCTTTAGTTACTATGACAACACCCTTGGCACTGCTGTAGTTGGTGAGCTTGAACAAGCCTTTGATCTTGATGCAAACATTTACTTTATTGTACTGGGTGCAGAAGCACTGCGTCAAGGGAATGGGCTGCCTGCGCTGGGGGTCGGAGCGGCGCGTGGGAAAAATGGTGGGCATCTGGTGGTTCCTAATGGATTTGAATGGGATACGGTAGCTCATGAACTCGGACACACCTTCGGACTGGGGCACGATTTCAGGGATGACTCGTATATCATGTCGTATGGCAGCCGTCGAGATGTTTCTCTATCTGCTTGTGCTGCCGAATTTCTGTCCAGTCACCCCTATTTCAATTCTCATATTTCAATTGCAAAGGCACCCCCACCAACTATCGAACTCATTTCCGTGCCCACATATCCAGTAGGCTCAGAAAGCATACCGGTTCGGCTCAAAGTCAAAGATTCAGAAGGAATTCATCAAGTGCAACTATTTGCTTGGGGTGGACTCCAAGACTGCCGTGGATTGGCAGGGAAACAAGAGGCTGTCGTTGAATTTGCGTATGATGGTGGCATTAGCCTTTTGGATTTTGATACCGCTCATGTGGATTTTGTGAGTCTTTCGGATGCTACGGTACATAATATTTGGGTCAAAGCGATTGATACGGATGGAAATGTGGGGACCGAGCTTTTTAAACTTGCGCAAATATCGCCGCACCATATCACTACGCTTGTAGGGCATACGGAGGGCGTGCGCTCATTAGCGTTTTCACCCGATGGACAGACGCTCGCCTCTGTGTCTTTTGATAAAATGGTTAAACTGTGGAATATTGCAACAGGAACAAATATCGCTACCTTCAAGCATACAAGGCGGGTCAAAGCTGTCACGTTTTCGCCTGATGGGGCAACCCTTGCCTCCGGCGGAAATGATGGCATCAAGTTATGGGATCTGACGACAGGACGCAATATTGTAACCCTATTGCATGGGGATTTTGTCAATGCTTTGTCGTTTTCGCCTGATGGGACAACCCTCGCCTCCGGCGGAGATGATTGGACGGTCAAGTTATGGGATCTGACGACAGGACACAATATTGCTACGATGAGGCATGAGGGGGATCAAGGATTTGTTAGGTCTTTGTCGTTTTCGCCTGATGGGACGACCCTCGCATCCGGCAGTTGGGATGGTGAGGTTAAGTTGTGGGACGTAGCGAAAAGACGCAATATTAATACCCTAAGGGCTGGTTCTCCTGTCGATGCTTTGTCGTTTTCGCCTGATGGGACAACCCTTGCATTCGGCAGTTGGACTGGCGAGGTTAAGTTGTGGGACGTGGCGGAAAGACGCAATATTGATACCCTAAGGGCTGGTTCTCCTGTCGATGCTTTGTCGTTTTCGCCTGATGGGACAACCCTCGCAGCTGGCGGTTGGACTGGCGAGGTTAAGTTGTGGAATATTGCCACAGGCTTCCAGATTGCTGCTTTCCCACATACCTCCGCTGTATGGTCTGTGGCGTTTTCACCTGACACGAAAACCTTCGCCTCGGGGACGTTTGATGGTGCGGTTGAACTGTGGAATGTGCTGGACGCAGGCGATGAATCTCAGCGACTTGCTGCTGAATACCAGCGTCCTGTGACAATCTCCGATGCCAACCTCCGTACAAAGATAGTAGAAACCCTCAATAAGCCGGTGGATGTGCAGCTAACGGGGGTGGATATGTTGCGTTTGACGCGACTTGAGGCACGAAATGCGAACATTCAACACCTCACTGGGCTTGAACATGCACACAATCTCAGGGAACTGCACCTTGGAGGCGAAGATATCGACGGAGGAATGGTCAACAGTAATGCGATATCGGATTTTACAGCGTTGAAGACATTAACAAACTTGAGAACGTTGGATCTTTCGGACTGTTCCCTCTCAGACATCTCTGTTTTGTCCGGATTGACGCGGTTATCCAATTTAAATATCTCTGGAACTTCTGTCTCGGATATATCTGTGCTTTCGGATTTGACACGGCTAACACTCTTAGACCTTTCTAATACTGCCATCTCGGATGTATCCGCTCTTGAGGGACTAACACAATTAACAGGGCTTTATCTTGACAACACTTCCGTCTCGGATGTATCTCCGCTTGCAGGGTTAACTCGGCTGACTCATCTGTATCTTCAATGGAACGCCATCACGGATATATCCGCCCTATCAGGGCTAACACGGTTAAACTTCTTGGACCTTTCCGACAATGAGATTTCGGATATATCTGTGCTTTCGGGTTTGACACAATTAGCGTACCTGGATCTTAGTAATAACGCAATCTTGGATGTGTCTCCTCTGATCGGATTAGAACTCCTTGAGACACAGTGGGACGGCCCAAGACTGTATATTGGGCGTAATCCGCTGAGTTACACCTCGATTAATACGCATATTCCTGCGATGCAGGCGAAAGGTGTTGAGGTCCGGTTTGGCTCCCGGACCCCAACGCGGCTCGTAAAAATTTCAGGTACTGCACAGCAAGGTATCGTCAATACTGTATTGCCACTTCCATTCGTTGTGGAAGTGCGGGATGAGCGGAATCAAGCGTTTGCGGGTGTGCCTGTGACGTTTACTGTCACCTCAGGTGATGGTAAGTTGAGTGTAACAACCGTTCCAACGGATGCTGCTGGGAGAGCATCGGCACACCTGACGTTGGGACGCGCTGCTGGCACGACGACCGTCCGCGTGGCGGCAGCAGAAATATCGCGATCGGAGGAGTTTACTGCAACAGGTGTGCTGCTCAGCGCGCCTGTAGTTGTCTCGGATGCGGCACTCTACACGGCGATCGTATCAGCATTGGGTAAGTCCCCGAATAGCAACCTCACTGTGTCAGATATGTTGAAGTTGACGACCCTGACAGCAGATAATATGGACATTCTCGAATTGACTGGGTTAGAACAGGCATCCAATCTCACTACTGTGTCGCTTAACAGTAACAATCTTTCCGATATTGCACCTCTGGCAGGATTGTCCAAGTTGACAACATTATCCCTTAATAACAATCGTATCTCGAACGTGACACCGCTTGCGGTGTTAGCAGAACTCCAAACACTTTCCCTTGAAAACAACAACCTTACGGACGTGGTACCGCTCTCAGGTTTAATGCAATTAGAAACGCTGTCATTGGATAACAATCGTCTTTCGGATATATCCTCCCTTGCGGAATTATCCCAATTGGAAGTGCTGTCAATTAACAACAATCACCTCTGGAATGTAGCACCTCTCCTATCGCTTATGAAACTGAAAACGCTGCAGCTAAAGGGAAATCTACTCAGTTACCCGTCCCTCCACACACATATTCCTGCTATCCAAGCAGGAGGGGCGACGGTGGTGGTTGACCTCCGCACACCAACAGTGCTTGTGAGAGTCTCTGGAACACACGGTGTTGCGGGCACGGCTATCCCTGTCAGCGTCGAAGTGCAGGATGCGCAAGGTTTAGGTTTCGCGGGGGTGCCTGTGACGTTTGCCGTTACTGCTGGGGGTGGACACTTGTCCGCTTCAAACGCCATCACCGACATGACTGGCAGCGCGCGCACAACTCTCACACTCGGAACAACGCCCGGTAAGAATATCGTCAGTGCTGCTGCGGTAGAGGTGCGGCAACCGGTGATTTTTACCATCACCGCTATCAATGTGAATTCACCTGTAACCATCCCCGATGCAAATCTCCGTGCGAAGATAGCAGAAGCCCTTAGCAAACCGGTGGGTGTACAGTTGACAGCGGGAGATATGTTGACATTGACGGAACTTAATGCTCCAAATGCGAATATTCGTAACCTCACTGGGCTTGAACATGCCCACAATCTGAGAGTCCTGAACCTTAAGGGTGAGTATATTGAGGGTGAGGGGACTGTCAACAGCAATACAATACCAGATTTTTCACCGATCGTGGGACTGACAGAACTGACAGAACTGGATTTTTCCTTCGGTTCCGTCTCCGATGTGTCGTTCTTGTCGGGTTTGACACAACTGCGAACACTGCGTCTTTTTAACAATCCTCTCTCAGATATATCTGCGCTTTCAGGTTTGACACAGTTGACATTCTTAGAGCTTTCCAGCACCGCCATTTCCGATGTGTCTCCGCTTGCAGGGCTAACGCAGTTAACAAGGCTTTATCTTTTCAACACTTCTATTTCAAACCTATCCGCCTTGTCTGGCTTAACAGCGTTAACAGAATTAGGCATTTCTGGCACCACCGTCTCGGATGTATCTCCGCTTGCAGGGTTAACTCGGCTGACTCATCTGTACCTTGTGTGGAACGCCATCTCGGATATATCCGTCCTATCAGGGCTAACACAACTATACTCCCTGCAGCTTTCCGGCAATGAGATTTCGGATATATCTCCTCTTTCGGATCTCACGCAACTGGCGGTCCTAGCTCTTAGTAATAACGCAATCTTGGATGTCTCTCCTCTGATCGGATTAGAGCTCTCTGGAACACAGTGGGACAGTACAGGCTTGTATATTGAGAGTAACCCACTCAACTATGCCTCGGTACATACGCATATTCCTGCAATGCAGGCGAAAGGTGTTGAGGTCCGGTTTGACAACCGTGCGCATTCGGCACTCGTGAAAATCTCAGGTGATACGCAAGAAGGCGAGGCAGGCACGACCTTAGCAAGTCCGTTTGTCGTAGAGGCATTAGATGAACATGGTGTTCCAATCACAGAACTCTCTGTCACATTTCGCGTCATTGAAGGCAACGGGAGCCTCCGTCCAACAAGCACTATAACTGATACCAACGGTAGGGCACAGACAACGCTGACACTGGGCGGGGATCCAGGCGTGATCAAGATCCGTGTGACAGTCTCACAGATAACGTACCCTGTGACGTTCACTGCTATCGCCACGGCGGCATCACGCCTCGCGACGGATGTCAATGGCGATGGGATTGTCAATATCCAAGACCTCGTTTTGGTATCGTCCAACTTGGGACAGACAGGCAAAAGTAATGCGGATGTCAACGGTGACGGTGTCGTTAATATCCAAGACCTCGTTAGGGTTGCTGGTGCGTTGGGAGATGGTGCGGCTGCTGCGCCGTCCCTACACGCTTCGGATCTTGAAGGACTTACCGCAGCGGATATCCAAGAGCTGCTCACGCAGGCGCGGCAGCTGGCACTTACAGATCCTGCTTATTTGCGGGGGATTGCGGTGTTGGAGCAGTTGCTGGCACACTTGTTACCGAAGGAGACGGCTTTGTTAGCAAATTATCCGAACCCGTTCAATCCTGAGACGTGGCTACCATATACGTTGGCGAAACCTACGGAGGTGACGCTGCACATCTATGCTGTGAATGGGGCATTGGTGCGGGTGTTGGCGTTGGGGCATCAATCTGCTGGGAAGTATCAGTCCCGTAGCCGTGCGGCGTATTGGGATGGACGTAACTCCCTTGGTGAGGCTGTCGCGAGCGGTGTCTATTTCTATACGCTAACTGCTGGTGATTTTACGGCGACGCGAAGGATGTTGATACGGAAGTAATTTTTTGATACGCTTATAAAGAGGCTTTTGATGTCTAAAAAGTATGTGGTTCAGTTCCGGTTCGGTTAGGAATACAGGTCGCATGAATCAACGGTATGAAGGTTCTCCGTGTGGCATTCCCCGGGGCGTGTACGCCGCAAAACCGAACCTACCAAACCTACCAGGCCTGGGTATATTGACCCCTATGGTTTATAATACGGTAGGGACTTAAGAAGAAACCGTTTTTCGACAACGGAGAAAAACGAGCGGAGACTTAATATATAAAAAAATGTTTGAAGAGATTCTTTCGGCAACGATTCGTGGGGCGACCCCACTTCTATTGGCGGCACTCGGTGAAGTGATTTCTCAGCGTGCGGGTGTGCTGAACATCGGCATTGAGGGGATGATGCTCATCGGGGCGTTCTTTGGAATGGTCGGTTCGTTTTACACGGCAGAATTTGTGATGTTCGCACCGTGGTTCGGACTTCTGATGGCAGGACTGAGCGGACTTATCGCTGCTGCACTCTTTGCGCTGTGTGCAATTAAGTTGCGTGGCGATCAGGTTATCGTTGGCACGGCGATGACGCTTTTGGCGTTAGGCTTGACAGAGGTCATCTATCAACGGCTCTTTGGTGTAACAGGTATCGCACAAGGGGTGCCAGCGTTCCAGCAAATCGATATTCCGCTGCTCTCCGAGCTCCCTTTCGTGGGACGTGCGCTGTTTTCGCACAATATCCTCGTTTTCATTGCGTTTCTGTTGATGCCGTGTGTCTATTTTTTCCTTTACCATACGCAGCTGGGGTTGAGAATCCGTGCGTGTGGTGAGCATCCGAAGGCGATTGCCACTGTCGGTGCAAATGTGCTCCGTTTGCGAACGATGTGTCTGCTATTTGCGGGTGCGATGGCAGGTATCGCGGGTGGCTATCTCTCCCTCGCCGATGTCCCCTATTTCACGCCTGGGATGACGGTCGGACGCGGGTTTATCGCTTTAGCGATCGTTATCTTTGGGAAGTGGCATCCTGTGAAGGCGTGCGGTGCTGCGTTACTCTTCGGACTCGGTTCGGCACTCGATGCGCGGTTTCAAGCGTTGGGATGGGGAATTCCCTATCAATTGTGGTTAATGTTGCCTTATCTACTCTGTTTAGCAGTCCTTAGCGGATTTGTTGGGCGTGCCGATGCCCCTCTTGCGTTGGGGAAACCCTACGTAGAATCAGAATAATTAGCGTTTAGCGATCAGCCAACAGCCATCAAAAAGTACTGCCGAGGCGGAAATGTCCCATCCGTGTATCTGGCGAACTCGGGACGGTCACGAGTGGGATTGCATAGTCAAATCCGACCGTAAGTGCGCCGAAGTCGAGATAGAGTCCGGCACCGAGAGAAGCGGGTAAGCCAGTTATCGTTTCGATGTCCGCGAGTGCATCCCAGACGTTGCCGGCATCAAAGAAGAAGGCACCGCGGACGACCGAATAAATCGGAAAACGCAACTCAGTATTAAAAATGAATTGGACATCCCCGCGGTGGGTGCCTGTGCTATCTTCGGGGCCGAGGGAGCGTTCAGTATAGCCGCGAACCGTCGTGCCACCGCCTGCCCAAAACCGTTCAAAAGAGATAAGTTCTGCGCGACGGTTTGACCGCAATCCGGTGGTGATACCAAATCGAACAGCAGTTGCCAGCACAAAATCGCCAATGAGTTTTTGGTAATATCTGCTATCTGTAGTTGTTTTGATAAAGCTGGTGCCACCTTGCAAGAAACCGCCGGCGTATTCCAATGTAACCTCATTAAACGTGCCGCCTATAGGGTTCAGATAGCGGACACGCCCATCGTAAATCCAAGAGAAACGGAGGCTGCTGACGGTCGTGCCGAATGGATTCTGTTCGACAGATACATCAACCTCTGGCAAAGTGTCTTGCATCATTGCTGAAACCGGTTGGGTCAAGTCTCGGTAACTGTACCGCAGATCCAAATGATGGGATTCGCCTAATTTCCGGCTAAGGATGAAACTCCCACGTAAGGCGCGAACATTGTCATCGATCTCTAATTTTTTAGCAGATACCTGTAAGGTGCCTCGCGTCCTGCCAATCAACCAGGGTTCGGTGAGCCTTGCATCAACGAGGTAACCTAATTCATCACGCCATGCTAATCTACTGAGGAAATACCCTTGGATGTTCCGTTTAAAGAGAAAGTTGCTGTTTGTTAGCTCCAATGACCCGCGCCAGCCTTCGGCGAAACTATATCCGCCCCCGTATCTAAAGGTTCTGGATTTTTGCTTTTCGACCGTTATTGAAACGTCGTAGGTTTTGAGAATAGGGTGCGGATTACCTTGGGCTGCGTTCTTTACCGCGGTGTCGTTTGTTCGCTGTCCAGTATTGTGTCGTTCGGATTGAACACTATGAAAAATTCCTAAACCGTAAAGATTTTGCAAGGCACGATTTAATTCATCTGATGTCCAACGGTCGCCCTCAAGATGACGTACTTCGCGTTCGAGCACGTGTTGTTTCACAATGTCCGTATCGCCTTGAAAATAGAATTTACCGAAAGCCGCCTGTTCACCCTCTGTAAGCACTGTAAGATGGAGGATACCGTGTTCAAAGACCTCAAGATGTGTCGCCTCTTGTTTGAGTGTATAGCGTGGATTCCCTTGAATATCTTGGATGCTCCAGGGGTTACCGACATTCGGTGCTATAGAAAGCCTTGTGAGTGAGAGTTTGCGCTTTTCAAATTCATCCTCGATTGTCGGCGGGAGTTTGCCGTTCGCGAGTGGCTCTGAGAAATTACCTTGGACTTCAAAAACGGGTTCCGTTGTTTCCGAAGTGTAAGTGTCCCGAACCTTCACACCAACGTATCCGAGTTCACCATAGGCTTTTAAGACCGCATTTTGGTAGATCGTTCTTTCAAAGGAAGCGTTGGGTTGTGGCAGTGGAAGTTCATCTTGTAAACGTGCCAGCAGTGTGGGAGTATCTATTGCGCGATTACCACTAATGTCACATCGGTGAATCATCTCTTTACGGTCCTCAAAAATTGAGACATGTATTGTGACTTCACCGATGCTTCGGTTGTTTGGATTTTGTTTTTGAAATGTTGCGTCAATGACTGCTTTGGGGTATCCGGCTTTTTCGTATAAGAGCTCAAGCCGGCGTTCATCTGTATTGAGGTCTTGTTGGTAAAAGAGAGGTTTCCGTTTCACTCGTAATAACAATCCAGTGATATAGGCTCGCAAGCGCTGCCATGCCCCTCCTCTCGGTTTTGTTATCATCTCTCGCAGGAGTTCTGCATCCGAGAAGGCGTAGTTACCGGAAAAAGTGACACGCGTAACCCTATACTGCGTGCCAGGATCAATCGTCAGCTGAACCGTTGATTCACCAAGGATTTTTTCATGCACAATGGTGTCATGGTACCCCAGCTCCCGAAAAAAGGATTTTATTCTCCGCTCCCACATAGACGGAATTGTAGTGCTTATCTGTCTGGCTATTTCGTCTTTAAACGCGTCTTGTTGCGTCCCGACATCCGAAACGAAATCAAATTTGACATGCGTGCCTTCGTTAATTTGGAACTGCAGCAGCCCGGTTTCAGGATCAAAGGTTGGTTCAATAGTGGCAGCGGGATAGTTGTTTTTACGGTAGAGCCTTTTCATCGATACCACATCAAAGGCGACTCCAGTTGCATTGTAAACCGGATAGCGTATGCTGAAACTACAAGATCTTTTGAGGCGGTTGATTGAGATAGCAGAATTGCCTCGGATTTGCAACCTTTTGATGGTTGAGGGCTCGCCGACGGTTATCTGATAGGTTAACGCGCCATCCTCGGTAAGCGCGTCAGCAAGTGTAACTTGCGCGTTAAAATATCCATACGCCTTACAAATCCGCTTAATGGCGTTAACATCTGCGTTGGCAATTGCGGGAACATATTTCGCTCCGGGTTTCAATCTCATTGCATTTTCAATGGACTGCTTGAATTCGTTGGCAGGGATGCCAGTGATTACGATCTTTCTGATCCGAGCGAAGGATGTCAATTGATAAGTTAGCACAATGCCATCAGAAGCCTCCTGTGCATAGACTTGGATTTCGGCGTACTGCTGTGTTGTGTAGAGGGTCTTAATACTCTGTTGGACAGCATGCCGAGAGAACCTATCGCCGACACGCGTCGAAGTTTGGTTTCTGAGTCTACTGACTTGTTCTGTCGTTCCCTCTATAGGTTTCGTGTCGATGTAGTACTCAATTTTTACGACGCGCGTCGCATCAGATATTTCCGTAAGTGGGAACTGTTCTGTACTTGTATCCGTTGAAATTTTCAGGGATTCGCTCGCGCTTAGAGATTGCGCAAAAAAGCAGCAGAGCATCAGGATAAAACAAATCACGCTATTTATGAATGTATTGTAATTTGCACGGACCATAAGCATTTTTCCAGTTAACAGTTTCCAGTGAGAAAAGAATCTTCCCCTCTTTAGTGGTAACTGGTAACTCCTTTAAAAGCGTCCCTTTATCCCAAAATCGACACCGTATTCCCCTTTTTCGTTGCTTTCAATTTTAATCGACATATTTTCTCTGAGTTGATATTCCGCGCTAATAGAGCGTGCCTCTTCATCAAGTGGACGGTGGAAGTTAAAGGTAAATCCGCCAAGTACGTGTGAAAATGCAGCGTTGCGTACAAGGAACGCTAAAATATCTTCATGCGAAAGGACTTCAGGTGCGTTGGCAGCACTCAAAACGAACTCTGGATCTCTTAAGGTGCCGGTTAACCTTGCATAGATTTCGAGGTCAACAGTGCTCTGATCTCTTGGCAGTACCCCTCGAATACGGGTGGGTGTCCGGAGGGAGATATTAAGTTCTGGATCAAATTCGACGGTGCTTCGGTTGGTAATTCTTGAACCTTCAATGAGTTCAAAGTCCTGTGGAATAAGTCCAATTTTCCCTCTGAGGATCGAGATGTTTCCATTGAAAACTGGATTTTGAATTCGACCAATGAGTCTACCGGAAGAGGCGATTTCAATGTCTGTTGGACCTGTAATTGATGAGAGCACCCGAAAATTATTGGGAATATTGACGCCAACATCCAGTTTTAAATGACGCAAAATAGGGTAATCCAACAAAACATCCATTTCACTGACTGAAGCCCCGACCAGCCAATCTCGAACGCTTTCCCAATTTTGTTGGTAATGCCCTTCGCTAATATTCAGATCACCCGTTAAATATGGGTCATCAAATCCACCCCGTAGATGAAATTCGGTGAGGTTGGCACCGAGGTTGACTTGGTAGTTCCCGGATTGCTCAAAGATTGCTGATGAGATATTGGCGTTCAAATCCAGTGTTGGTGGTGTTTCCCAGATCCGTCCATCTTCAGGAGCCATGATCCTACCTGTAACTAAAAATTTCCCATTATTCAACACACCCCCAAACGTCTCAATTGTCGCTCCTCTCTCTGATAACTTAACATCGCCTGTTGTCTCTTTAACATAGATACCGGCATCCGGCAGTCCAAATCCGATATTATTGAAACTCACTCTACCTTCAGCTTGTGGAGTTTCCATCGCCCCGGTGAGTACGATGTAAATTTTACCTGTACCTGTTGCAGCTTTAAGACCTGGCACCATAGCTGATAGGATGTCAAAATTGCTTACCACAATGTCCAAGATGCCGACCATATCTGTCTGCCGGAGTTCCTGCCAAACGGTTTCCGGTGATCGTTGCAATTCCACTAAAAATGGGATGAGTTCGAGTTGATAAGGCATTTCCCATGAAAAGGTAAGCAGGTTTTGACCGAAATTAACTTCAACATACCGGTTCTTTGAAATTTCCCATTTCCCGTTCTGATACCGGATTCTCCACCGGAGGTCAATGGGGACCTCCTGTAAATAGAGTTCTGCGGGTTCAGACTTATGGCGGCGGAAAGTTATCTTCGGATTTTCGCTGGTGCCGCTCATCTGTAAACTTCCGGATAATGCACCCGTAACCCGATAAAGTGGGGGCCAATGCGCAGTTATCGCCGAGACATCGAAATTTTTGAGTCGGAGTGCCGTGTTAAATTCTCCATTTACGGACCATTGACTTCCGGCATCAATACTGACGGTTGTTTTTGCGTCTTCAACTGTGTGGACATCACCGAGGATCCCTTCTGGCTTCTCATCTTCAGCGGTAAAAGTCTGCTTGACTGAAAAGGTGGATTGGTCTTCAAGGGTAAATGCCTCAGATAAGGTTACTGTGCCAGCGTTGAGGTGCATCTGAACGGCGTGTGGCTCTTGGAAATCGTAATCCCGATCCAGTGCCTTGAAGGCGAGGCGCACACTGTTAATTGAAACGTTGGCACTTGAAACAGCGACAATATCCGCGAGTGACGGGATCTCTCGGAGTTCTGGAAAGAGTGTGCTTTCTCCATTTGTTAGAAAACTATCAAGCGGAATTGTCAGTTCGTTGAGTATAGTGCTTAAATGTCCCTCGACTTCTTCTAACGGTTCTGGCGAGAGTGCCTGCTGAACCGTTGAACCGAGTGGGAATTGTTCAAGTCTCAATCCTGCCAGTGTGAAATTTTTGGGCATTAATCCATCTAACACCAATTGTCCCTGCCGAAGCCTACAGTAGCCTGTGCCTATGTCAAATCCGAATTCCGTGATGTTAATCGTATCTTCGCGTGCCTTAAGTTGCATCTTCATATTGCGGAGCGGTTCGTGGAAATTCCGCAATTGAAGTTGTGATGCCTCAAGTACGACATTCCCGTCTATATGGGGATCGCGGCTTGTGCCTTGTAGGGCTAAATCTATGTCAATGGTGCCATTTGTTTCAGAAAAGAGCCGATCAATACCGGGCAAAAAGGCGAGTGGCAATTCGTTCCCTCGGAAATGGACATCAATCGGTTGCTCCAAAAATCGATCAGATAGGTCTATCGCAGTGAATGCCAAATTGAACGGAATGACACCGGTAATAGTTGACGTACCCGCACGGTTTTTTAGCTCAATTGCGTTGATTGTTATGCGTTGACCCCCGTATTGGATTTCGCCGTTCCATTCTATCTCGTTGATATATCCGTTCCATTCTGCTGTAATCCCTGGTGCGTCAACAGTACCTGTGATATTAACGTTCGTCGTTGCCGTTATCTGAGGCGACTTCAGTGCTATAGGGAGATGTACAGCGAGATTACCGCGTTCCGATCGGAATTGGAGCACTGCTATGTTGGTGGCACTGCCACCGTACCCGTAGAGATTTAGTTTGTTTATTTCACCGGTTATTGAAATTTGGTGTTGATGCGTCCCTGTGCCTTGAAGTTTAACGTGTCCGGAAACGGTGCCGTGTACAGGTGAGGTTTGATCTGACAACAAAGTCAGAAAATTCGAGACCTCCAGATCGGATGCTGATACATCAATAGCGAACTGCATCGCTTCCGTATCTTGGATTGAGAATGCGGCTTCCGCCTGTACGCTGTAGTTACCATCACCTATCAATCCGTATGCTTCCGCGGATTGGATGTGTAAGGATTCTGAATTAAGGATGGCATTTGTACGTAGACTTTCCAATATGATAGGATCTGGATAGGACGCGAGACGAATGGGTTGCTGCGCTGCTGTTTGGGCATTTACAGCAATTGCGGTTTCGGCGGGTGTGCCAGTGATGTCTATTGAAGCCGCTAATACGCCGCCTGTTAAATCCGCAGTCTTGATGCTGTTTGCAGAAACTTTTGCTATCAATTCTCGGCAGGTCTCAAGTTTCAATTCAGGAGCGTTGACGCTAAGGTTTAGCCGCGAATTGTGAATAGCTTCGGCATGAACGGCTATCTCGCCGCTTATATCTATCGGGTTACCGAAGAGTTTCAGGGTGTTTTTTTCGAGGCGCGTCAGGTTGTCCCGATATTCTATTGCCCCGCCTGCCTCGCTGATATGAATATCGCCAATATCTGTTTTTAAATCCAACGCTGGAATTCCCCAATCCAACGCCACTACGGGTTGTTTAGGTGTCCCGGTTGCTTTGAGAGTGTAATGACCGCTGCCAGCCTGTAACATGTTGATCGGAAGTTCCAATGCTGCTTCAAAGGGGGGCAGCACGAATTTATCCGATTTCGCGTACAGATCCATCATCTCACTTTTTGCGTCATAGGTCCCTGTGAGTTCAATGAAAGCGGATGTATCTGCTGATGTCCTTAGAGAAAACGTCTCAATAGTCCACGTGTCGTCTTTCAGGTGTAGCCGAATCTGTTCGGGATTTGTGAATGCTAATTCTTGACCTGTCGAATTTCCGTAGCGCAGTTGACTGGTGTTAATTTCAATATTGACATCGTAGGGGTAGATCTGTCGGTCAGATTCGGCATTTTCGTTTTCATCCGCTGGTGCGAGGGCTGCCACCGTTCCTGTTATTTGTGCACGTCCATCGGCAGTCCCAGCGATAGCCTCAAATGCGGGATGCAAGATACGCAGGATCGGTGTAACCGCAATTGCCCTACTTTCGACTGTAAACTCGTAGGGGTTGTCTGGAGCCGTGCTAACATATCCGTGAATCTGACCGTTAAACCCGCGTCCCGTAAACTCGTAACGATCGGGTTCACCAGTTACGAGTTTGCCGCGTAGGTTGGCATCACCGAGTAGATGTCTCGTGCTGCGTCCATTATCTAAGAAAGTTATATCCGAGAAATCCAGTTCGATCTGAAAATCGAGAGGTTCGGGTTTTTTGAGTGTTCCGACGCATCGGACATCGAATTGCCCATCAAATGGGAAATCAGAAATTTGTGCAGCCTGTGAAAGTTCCTGAAAATTCACAGGCGTGTTGCTTTCAAGCAGGAGGTCAAAGTCGCCTTTGGTATCTACCGAAGTGTTGAGCGTAACCTTCTGACCACGGGTGGTTATCTCAAAGTTAGGCACCGAGATGTTGTAATCCTCCATTCGCAGCGGGAGCGTTAGCGGATCGAGATGGATACCCCAAGCCACGCCTTCGGTGACACTGAAATCGGCACTGCCATCGAGGTTGATGAGAGTTCCGTCTAATTTGAATTCGCCTCTGATTTCACCCTCTACTGGCTGTTCACCGCCCAACAATATTCGCGGGTAGTGCTGGACGTAGACGGGATCTGCAACGATACTGAACATCGCGGGCAATTCGCCTTCAGCATGGACAACCCCGTTAATTGTCGTTCGACTCTCATATTCGGTCAAAGTCCCGCTTTTGGTATTTTTAGTGAGGTGTCCATTTTCAATAAATACCTGTCCATCTTGATAGCGGAGATCCCCTGTCAACACACCGATTGGGATGTTATTGAAACTGGCATTCGGGATTTCCATAAACCCCTTCAACGTGCCGTCCGACGATAACTTCGCAGTGTATTCTCCCGTTCCATCAAAGTCCGCACTGTTAACAATTTGCATCAGGTCGTCAAAATTGATGCCTGACATACGGATGTCCATAGCGTCTTCCGCTGCGAAAGGAAAGGGACTTGTAACAGTAATCTCGGTTTCGTCAAGGTTGCCATTAATTTTCAATTCACCCGCTGCAATTGCGCAATTGAGCGTTGAATCCTCAAGTTCTACAGCATTGAGGATTGTCTCTGTTATTTCGATCGTGCTATCAAGTTTGAGAGTTGAGAAGTCCTTGGTATTTCCGTTGAATGTTGTTGTGCCTGAGAGGTGCCCTGTGCTTTCGGCAAGGTAATCGGGAAGTTCGACGAACATTGACAGCAGCGGTATGAGTTGCATATCTGTAGCGTCCGATTGTCCCTCGTAGACAATTGGGTGTTGTAGGGGCTGGGTTACCCAGCCCCTACGCTGCGCTACCGGATTGTCTTCAAGTCGATCTTGTAATTCGGCACTCCCTTTCGCTGTCAAAGTGCCATCGGCGATCTGTGCCGTGAAGATTTTTAGCGTGAATTTTGGTGCGGGTTCAGAATTGAGGCTGGCATCAATTTTTAGATCTGTCAGTAAAATTTGTCTGTCGTTCTCCGCCTTTGTGATAGAAAGTGTTGGAGCTTCTACGGAGAGTGTGCCGTCTAATGTGGTATCCGTGCCGTTCATCGTCAGGTCCGCGCTTACGATCCCTTCAAGTTCAGTACCTTTGCCGAAAAACGGTTCTACATCTGCGACATTTAGTTGTTGAAAGTCGAGTTTAACTGCCCAAGGCGTTCCCGTTTCTCGGTGCGGAAATTCACCTGTAATCGCCAGACTTGAGTTGCCAAATGCCAACTCGAGTTTGTCCAATGTATTGCGATTGGCTAAGAGTTGGAAATCGACTTCAAAATTATCAATTGCCGTTTCCGAACCGTTGAAACTGAGACGACCGCCCCCGATCCTGAGTTCACCCTTATGCGCCCATGTGTTGAGGGGCCCCTCTACGTCAATGGAAACGCCTGTAATTTCTATGTGAATATCGCGTTGTGTGTCAATGTAGTCAATGATGCCGTTATTACATTTGATACGCTCGACTGCAAAAGTGAATTTCGGGGCATCTTGGGTGGTGTTTTCGTCTTGCGTTGTGTTTCCTTTAAAAATATGGGTTAGATTGAGGCTGCCATCGGTATTGGACTTCGCGCCAATTCGGGGTTTGGTCACCGTCAGTTGTGTTACTTCAAATTTGCGTGTCAACAGCCCGAGCAAGTGATATTCGAGTAAAACTTTTCCTGTAGAGATTACCGGCTCGTCTGGTGCGTCGTTTTTGGAAATTGTAACACCGTTAATGGTAACGTTTCCTAAGATGCTGCCTTCTATATCACCGACGTTTGCCGTGTAGTCATCCGTTAGGAGGTATCCAAGTTCGGTCGCAAGTCGTTTTTCCACCCAATTCATGAACCGTTCTGAATGGATAAAGAAAAAAGCTGCGCATAGCCCGACAATAAAGAATATTCCGAGGAAAATAGCGATTCTTTTGATTCTTTTATGCATCTTCGTTTTCCTAATTAGCCGTCAGTAAAGAACATCTGACTTACTTCAAACCTTCTCGCTGCCTGCTATCTCCGAAAAAAATCGTGGGCATCCGCGACGATTTCTGCAGTCGTTTGTTTGGGTTGCGCGCAATCCCTGAGTTCACCTATTTGCGCATCCAGCTCGATCGTGAGCCAGAGTAAATACTCAATATTCCCGATGTCTTTGTGGATCGGCGAATAGGTCAAGCCTCTTACTATGGCTCCGAGTTTCGCCGTGACAAAGTTGCTGAGGTTGTCTATTGTTTCGATGTGCACCTGTTTATCAGACACAATTCCACCCTTTTTCACATACTCTTTTCCGGCTTCAAACTGCGGCTTCAGCAGTGCGATAATATCATAGGAATAGTTATGCGTTTTGACCAAACAACTCGTGCCTTCGTCAATAGCAATCGGAGTCGAGTTGTTTGGCCAAAGTTCGGTTTTTCTGCGAAAAACTTTTTGGTTTTCAGTTAAGAAGTTATCGTTTTGACAAGGTCTCGCTTTTAACTGACGACTGACAACTGAGGACTGACAACTATTTTGCTGTGTCAGAATTTTGATGACCCTCGGGAGTACTGTTCTCAAAGAGATAAAAGAGACATCAACCACAGCGATAGAGATAAAATCTTTGCTATCGTGTAGTGGCGAGGTTACCTCGCCTGTACTTAAATGTGTTGGAGTTAAATGTCGGATATTCGTTTTCTCAATTGACTGAACCTGGGGATGCGTTCGGAGTTTCCATGCAAGTTGCCCGTAACCGACATCAACGGCATAGACGAATTTCGCGCCGTGCTGGAGGAGGCAGTCTGTGAAACCGCCTGTTGACGCGCCTACGTCGAGTGCAACCCGATTTTGCACATCTACCTCAAAGACAGATAACGCCTTTTGCAACTTGAACCCGCCGCGACTGACATACTTTTGCTGTTCCTGAACAACGACCTCAGCGTCGGCAGGGATGCGTTGTCCTGGTTTAATTTTGGAGTTTCCGTTAACAGCGACTGCCCCGGCAAGAATCAGTCGTTTCGCCTGCTCTCGGCTTTCGGCTAAGTCGTGCTCTACCAGAAAAGTATCTATCCGTTGCATTTTTTTCTCCGTAGGGACGAGGAAACCTCGCCACTACGCCAGCATTCTTTATCCGCACGGTTGTTCAAAATAACGGACGAGGAAACCTCGCCACTACGCCAGCATTTTCTGTGCGGTGCGGACAACAGCGTCGGCATCACACTGACAGACTGCGTACAGGTGCTGCACATCCCCGTGTTCAATAAATTTGTCTGGAATACCGAGATTTGTGACTTGCACGTTTGTGATGCCCGCTGCGGCGAGAGCCTCTAAGACGGCACTGCCGAAACCGCCCATCACCACACCATCTTCAATCGTAATGACCTTGCCGATGCGTTCTGCAAGCGGCAGAATTGTTTCAGTATCTAACGGTTTTACAAATCTCGCGTTGACAACGGTCACAGAAATTCCGTTATCAGCTAATGTTTGCGCCGCTTCAAGCGCAGGGTAAACCCGGTTGCCAATAGCGATCACAAGCACATCTTCACCCTCTCTAACGATTTCACTTTTTCCGATGGGCAGTGCTTGGGGTTCCGCTGCGATCTTTACGCCGATGCCTGTCCCTCGCGGGTAACGGAACGCGATAGGTCCGTCTTCATGGACGAGCGCAGTTTTCACCATAGATTGTAACTCGTTCTCATCTTTGGGTGCCATCACGACCATATTCGGGATAGAACGCAGATATGCGAAGTCGAAAACACCGTGATGGGTCGGTCCGTCTGCCCCGACGAGTCCGCTCCTATCGAGTGCGAAGATGACAGGAAGGTTTTGGATGCAGACGTCGTGTAACACTTGGTCATAACTGCGTTGCAGGAAGGTCGAATAGATAGCGGCGACGGGGCGCATCCCTTGTGCTGCGAGTCCGCCTGCGAAGGTGACAGCGCACTGCTCCGCCAATCCGATGTCAAAGCACCGACTCGGAAAAGCGTCGGCAAATTTGTCAAGGCCTGTCCCGCCGGGCATTGCTGCAGTCACGCCAACGACCCGTGCGTCGCGTTTCGCTAATTCAATGAGTGTCCGGCTGAATACTTCGGTGTAGGAGGGAGTCGCGGGTTTCGGTTTAATTGTCTTCCCGGTTTTCAAGTTAAAGGGCCCGCTGACGCTGTAGAACCCTACTGGGTCTTCTTCGGCTGGCGTATAACCGCGCCCTTTTTCGGTAACAACGTGGAGCAGGATCGGACCTGTGAGGCTGCGGATACCGGTTAATACTGGAATCAGTGCTTCTAAATCATTTCCATCAAGCGGTCCGAAGTACCGGAACCCGAATTCCTCAAATAGGGTGCCGGGTTTCAGTGAAGCCTCAACTTTACGGGCGATCTGTTTGGCATCTACCGGCATTAGGTTTATCAACTCTTTGACGCCGGAGCGTAGGAAGTTATATTGGGGTGAGCTTGTGAGTTTGTGGAAATGTTTTGAGAACGCGCCGACAGTCGCTGAGATGGACATGTTGTTATCATTGAGAATAACGACCATATCGTTTCTGAAGTCGCCAGCGGCGTTTAACGCTTCAAAGGCCATGCCCCCTGTCAAGCCGCCATCCCCAATAACAGCGACGACCTTGTAGATATCGTTAACGAGGTCTCGCGCGGTAGCAATGCCTAACGCAGCGGCGATAGAGGTGCTGGAATGCCCGGCACCAAAAACGTCATATTCACTTTCGGCTCTACTGAGGAACCCGCTGATACCGCCGCTTTGTCTGAGGGTCGGGAACGCATCTCTTCTGCCGGTAAGCAGTTTATGGGGGTACGCCTGATGCCCGATATCCCAGATGACTTTATCCCGTGGTGTATCAAATACGGTATGTAATGCTATTGCTAATTCGACGGTGCCGAAGTTAGGTGCGAAATGCCCTGGATGTTCAGAAAGAACTTTGAGTAGATAGGCGCGCATCTCCTCAGCAAGTACTTTGAGTTCGTCAATTTCAAGTTTTTTCAGGTCTGCGGGGCTATTAATTTTTTCTAAGAACATGTTTTTATCCTGTTATTTAAGCAAGTTTGAATATAAAATTGATGTTTTTGATCTTCGGATGCGTTCAAAGATTAGAAGGTTGGAAGACCAAGATCCCACCATCCTTCCCTTCCTTCCAATTCGTCCGTTCCTTTCTTCCATCTTTCCTCAAAACCTAAAATTTGTTTCTGAATATTGCTTATGCAAGTTTCAGCATTAAATAAGCACATTACCCATCGCGGGCGGGGAAACCCCGCCCCTACGGGAGTTCGACACCTCTCCGAAATCCGAAAATCTAAACTTATTATTTAATATTGCTTAAGAGTTATCTGTTTCGAGAACGTTTTCTATCCGCTGTTCGGCTTTTTCAAGCATTTCCCTGCACGATGAGACTAAGCTAACGCCTTCTTCAAAGAGTTTGAGGGAATCCTCAAGGGGCAGTTCGTTGCCTGCTTCTAATTTTTCAACGATTTGTGTTAGTTTAGTGAGTCTTTCTTCAAAGGTCATGTTTTATCTCCAGGAAATAGTTATAAGTTATAAGAGGTTTACGGAACTGTTCCAAGAACCCTCTTAACTGTTAACTGTTAACTACTAAAGCAGCTTCTTACTTTTGATGATCTTCGTCCAAAAATTCTTCAACGCGGCAGGCGAGATGTCCGTGTGCCAGTTGAACCTCAATCCTATCGCCGACGGATACCTGTTCAGTGTCAGTGAGTACTTCACCCTCTATTTTTCGGCTGATGCTGTACCCGCGTTTCAATGTGGCTAATGGACTCAAGGCGTTGAGGCGTTGTGCGAGTGTGTGAAGCCTGTTCTCACCGGTGGTGAGGCTTTGCCTTGCAGCGTTACGGCATGCGGTGTCTAAGTTGTCTACGATTTGGTAAAGTTGATTGATTTTGCCTTTACGTTGTTCCGGTGCCAGTTGCGTTCCGAGCTCCTGAATCCGCGTTTTATGGGCATTTAATTGATTCTGGATTGTTGTGTGCAGCCATGCATCCAAACCGTTAAGTTGTGCGAAAAGTTCATCCTGATCCGGGACGATGTGTTCAATTGCTGCCGATGGTGTCGGTGCTCGGTGATCCGCTACCATGTCCGAGATAGTGTAATCCGTTTCGTGTCCAACTGCCGATACAACTGGAGTTGTGGAAGCGAAAATCGCACGCGCAACAAGTTCTTCGTTGAATGCCCAGAGGTCTTCGATCGAACCGCCACCACGACCGACGATTAGTACATCAATATCGTCTCGTTGGTTCATCGTTTGCAGTGCGTAGGCGATCCCTTGTGCTGCGCTGTCGCCTTGAACGAGTGTTGGGTGTAGCAATACTTCGGCTAACGGATACCGCTTGCGAAGTTGTTCGCAGATGTCTTGGAAGGCTGCACCTGTTGCTGAGGTAATCACACCGATTTTCTTTGGGAATCTTGGCAACGGTTTTTTGTGAATGTTATCAAACAGTCCTTCGTCTGTGAGTCGTTGCTTCAATTCCTCAAACGCTCTCTGCAGCGCACCGATCCCGACGGGTTCCACGTTTCGACCGACAATCTGATATTGTCCTCTTGCAGAATAGAGGTTCAGCTGCCCTTGTACAATGACTTCTTCACCGTCCTTCGGTAAAAATTTGAGGAGGGAGGCATTACTCCGAAAAATGGCGACTGAGATCTGATGATTATCTTCTTTGAGCGTGAAATAGACGTGTCCAGCACCAGACTTGCTGAAATTGGACACTTCTCCCTGTATCCAAACATTTTGGAAGTCAGGCTGTTGTTCTATCAGTCTTTTCAGTAGATGTGTTATCTCACTAACGCTGCGGATAACTTTTGTTGGCATTGAGAATTCTAATTGCATAAAGGTTACCAGTTACGAGTTACCAGTTACGAGTTACCAGTTAAAGAGAGTTACTGTTCTATTCCAGTTCCGTCTTAACTGTCTCTACTGGTTACTGGCAACCATTCCTTTGACAACTCATTAATATTGCGCTTGCAGCGGCACAATGCTCACTGCGAGTCCTGTTTTATCGTCGAGTTCTATTTCAGCACCGCAGAGTTTGACGTTGTCTTTGGCGACAGCGAAGCGTGTCGGCATCATTGTCAAAAACCGTTCGAGTACAAGGTCTACTCGGGTGCCGATCACCGAATCGTAAGGTCCCGTCATACCGACATCGGTAATATAAGCGGTCCCTTGGGGGAGGACGCGTGCGTCGGCTGTCTGGATGTGTGTGTGCGTCCCGATGACTGCGCCGACTCTGCCGTCGGCGTGCCAGCCCATGGCGATTTTTTCGGATGTCGCTTCGGCGTGAAAGTCGAGAAGGATATACGGGGTCACTGCTTTGACTTCAGGTAAAATGGTATTGAGGGCATGAAACGGGTTGGTGTAGGGGTTCATGAAAATCTGTCCGGCGAGGTTAATGACCCCGAGTTGTGCCTGCTCGTCCTCGGAGGAGACAATGGTCACCCCGCGCCCGGTTACTTCGGTTGGATAGTTCGCGGGCCGTATCAGTTGCGGTGTCGTCTCTATAAAATTAAAAATCTCTTTATTATCCCAGACGTGGTTGCCGGTTGTGATTGCGGAGACCCCTGATGCCAAGAGTTGGTCAACGATGTCAAAGGTTAACCCTTTGCCCCCGGCGGCGTTTTCTCCGTTAGCGATAATGAAGTCGTATTTGTGTCGATGTTCTTCCAGAAATTTCGTTGTTGCTGCTCTGCCCGGGTTTCCAACTATATCTCCGATAAACAGTATTTTCATATTTTTAATGTTCCTTGCGGTTCGGTCAGGTCAGTTTCAAGTTTGCCGTTCCTTTCCGTATATCCGCCCCTCCATTTGATTACGGGCTACGCACTCTTAAAACAAACCTGTAGCCTGCATTCTCACTGCGAAGCAGGTGCAGGGGGATTTGAGGAACGTAGTTCAAAGTCCAAACGCACGTCGTTACTCCGCAAGGTATAATTAAAATTCTTCTAACGCTGTGAGCGTGAAAACGGATGCGAATGTGCATCCGAGTTCATTAATTTTTGCTGCACCACCTGCTTGCCGATCAATGACTGCTACAACATGTTCAACTGTGTATCCCTCTGCTCGGATCTGTTCAATTGATGTACAGACCTGTCCAGCAGTGGTAATCACATCTTCTATAACAACGAGCGTACTTCCTTCTTCAACGCCGCCTTCTATCAAGTTGCAGGTGCCGTAAGTCTTCGCTTCCTTACGCACATAAAAGCAGGGGATCCCTGTCTGCAGTGAGAGTGCTGTTGCAAGCGGGATGCCCCCTAATTCCAAACCTGCTAACCCATCACAATTCAATGGCAGCAATTTTGCCATCTCTGCCGCAATGGCGGTAAGCAGGGCGGGATTGCTCTCAAATCGGTATTTATCCCAATAGAAATTGCTGATATTTCCTGAACGGAGTCTGAATTCACCTGTGAGATACGAAGCCTCACGAATCTGTTTTGCGAGTTCTGTTTTTGTCATTTGTTGGTTATAAGTTATAAGTTATAAGTTATAAGTTAAGAGGTTTTTGATTGCGTTAGGTGCCACTCTTAACCAACAACTTATAACCGAAAGGCGTACTCGCCGTACTGTTAACTGCGTACTCGCTCAACTGACAACTATTAAAACACCTCAATATGTGCGGTATCTCCTGCGACTACCTCTCCGATGATAGCGGCTTCCGGGCAATCTGTGGCCCGGAGTTCTGCTACCGCTGCATCAGCGTTTTCTGCAGGCAGTGAGAACAACAAACCGCCAGACGTTTCTGCCTCCATCAAGATGTGATGCATCGCCTCGCTATCGGTGTGGAAGGTGACTTTATCCGAAAGGAACGTCATATTCGCGAGATAGGCTTGCGTGTAAGTATCCTGTGCAACGAGTGCGGGTGCGTCTTTAAAGTACGGCACGGCACTGCTATCAATTTTCAGACGGACATCGTTCCCTGCTGCCATCTCCGATGCGTGTCCTAATAACCCGTAGCCCGTGACATCCGTACAGGCACTCGCGCCATACTTTAGCATCACCGTTGATGCGGAGGCATTAAGTCGGGTCATTGATTCAACGAGTTGGGGTAGTACAGCGTCGCTGATTTTATCGAACTTCAGTCCTGTGGTGAGGATACCGATGCCGAGGTTTTTGGTTAAAATGAGGACATCCCCGCGCCGCGCACCGTAGTTTTTGACGAATTTCTCAGGATGTACGGTCCCCGTTACGGCGAGTCCATACATGAGTTCCGGTGCATCTACGGTGTGTCCGCCGACGAGCGCAGCCCCTGCTTCAATGGCTTTTTCAGTGCCGCCTCTGACGATATCGCCGAGGATGGATAGATGCAGGTCCGCCTTGGGCCAGCAGGTGATATTCAACGCCGTTTTCGGTACACCGCCCATACTATAGACATCGCTCAGTGAGTTTGTCGCGGCGATCGCGCCGAATGTATAGGGGTCGTCTACGATGGGTGTAAAGTAATCGACGGTGTTGACGAGTGCGATATCGTCAGAGATGCGATAGATCCCTGCGTCATCGGAGGTCTCCGTGCCGACGAGGAGGTTCGGGTCGGTGGATTTCGGGATGTTTTCTAAAATGTGGGCAAGCTCCCCCGGAGCGAGTTTTGAGGCTCACCCTGCACATTTCACGGTTGCGGTTAAACGGACTTTTTTATGTGTCATAATAGAGTTGTCAGTTTTCGGTTGTCAGTTGTCAGTGAAGTAGTCATTAGCCATCAGCCGTCAGCAAAGAGGTTCTCTTGTTCTCACTGCGAAGCATGCTGACAGCCAATAGCCGCCATTCCTGCTGAAAACCGATAGCTATCTTACTGATAACGCTCTGGCACAAACTAAAAGTTTATGCTACATGCACATTGAAAGGTATTCAAGGAGAAATGGTGTAATACTTGTTAATTGTTATTGCAAGTCCGACAAGACGGATTTTACGTATGCCACGCTTCGACCGTCTTGATGGAACTGGTCGCCGTCGCGGATGCCCTCAATCGCCAGATAGCCGTCGTAGCCGGCATCAAGCACTGCAGCGATTGCGAATCGGTAGTCGATTTCACCGTCAGGCAGCGGGACTTGCACGTAGATGGCTGTCTCCAAATCTGGGATATGCACACGATAGAGACTTTTGCAATGCCAATAGTTGACGTGCGGTGCCACTGCGGCGATGGCGGCTTCACAGGTCTCTTCTGGAATATCGTAAGTCCAGTAGACGTTCCCCAAGTCTGGATTTATGCCGACATTGGGGGCATCAATCAGTTCCAACAGGCGTAGTGTTGCGGAACTGTTGTCTGCTATTGAATTTTGATGAATTTCGATGGAGATCTCGACGCCGAGATCCGCGGCGATAGCGGCGACTTCAGTCACGGCACTTGCGGTTCGTACGTAATCTTCATCGTTTGCTTGACGGCTGGATCCCTGTGAGACGGATTCGCCCCGATACATGCCTTTTGCCCCCGGATCGTCGGGGGGTGTCGTGACTGTGGAATTAACAATGCCCGCGCCCATTTTCGCGGCGAAGTGGACGGCATCTATCATCCGTTGTTTGTTCGCTGCAGCGACTTGTGGGTCCCTGGCGGCACCACCACCGCCACGAATTGCGACACACGGCATACCTGCATCTTCAAGTTCTGATCGGAATGTTTTGGCTTCAGCGTCAGGAAGACTCATTCCAGGGAGTTCAATCCCATCGAAGCCAATTTTTTTGGCGTGTGCCAGAAAGCGTTGGCGATCTGCGCTATCGGTGGGTAGCCCGCCGCCGTTGTAAGGGTATGATGTACATCGTCTAAAAGCGTACGCAATCTTCATAGCGTCCTTCCTTGAAATAGATAGGCTACAGCCTGCTGGAACTGTCGCAAGAGTTGAGGGTTTACAGCATTTACTGCTGCGGGTGTCTCTGGAGCAGCACTGGTGTCAGGTGCGGTGTTTTTGGTATCGGATGTGGCACGCGCACTGTTATCATGCGTCGTTAGTGTAGCACATTCTACCCTTTTTTGTAAAGTGGTATCTCGGTCTGCGATTGCACCGAGGATACTCCGATAATACCACGCTTGGTCTTCGACACCGCCGTGAAACCGATCCCAGACAGCGTCACCGATGAGATCGTATTCTGAAATGATGGTCCGTAGGTTGTGGAGTTTGTCGGCACAGGTCACAGTGCAGATTTCGGGACTGGCGGTTTTTAACGCCTCAATCCGTTCGGTTTTCCGGGCGCGCCACCGCAACGCTTTGTTTTCCGAACAGCCGTCAACGATATTTGCGATGTCTTCACCAAAACGTTCCCGAATGAATTCCAACGTCAGATCTGTGTCCTCAACCGTATCGTGCAAGATGCCTGCGATAATCACTGCCTCAGTACATCCGGCTTCCATTAAGATGAGTCCGACGGCGTAAGGGTGTGTGATGTAAGGCGTATCGGTGCCTTTCCGGTATTGCCCTTGGTGGGCTTCGGCAGCGACTTCTATTGCTTCTTCGATCTGGTTTTTCCCGGTACCGTTCTGCGTCATACTTCTGTAAAATACAGGTCCTACAGACCAAACCTTTGGTAGAAAATTAGAGACTTAAACATTATTAAATGATACACTATTTCGAGTGTAACGTCAAGGGATTTTTATAATAGTACTCAGTTATCAGTTATCAGTTAAGAGGTTATTGATTGAACGAAGTTGTTTTGTAACCTATAACCGCTACGATTACCCTTTAAGAGATTTTTAGGCAAGAAAACGTTCGCAAATACAACATGCTTAACTGACAACTACAAGGAAAATATTGTCAACTACCCAAGCCTAAAGGCTTGGGCTTGTGAATATCCGTAGCCACACGGGGACCCACAAGTTAAACGGTTTTCTAGAGTAAAATATCGCGTCCCTGGTGGTGGCACACCCCAAGACGGTATGGATGCTCCCCAAGTCTATATCCGCTCTCGGACGTGATCTCGAAGGGGCAACATATACCCCGTAAGGGAGAAGACAAACTTATGTTTGTGCCTGTAAAAACAAAAGATGGACAGCAACTGATGCCTATGCACGCCGCACGCGCAAGAAAACTTATCAACCGTGGCGAAGCAACACCTTATTGGAATAACGGCATATATTGTATCCGTCTCAACAAAGAACCCTCTGATAGAGACACCCAAGAGATTGCTGTCGGTATTGACCCCGGTAGCAAAAAGGAAGGTTTTAGCGTAAAATCAGAAAGACATACCTACTTGAATGTGCAAGCCGATGCTCACAGCAAAGTCGGTAAGAAAGTTGAAAAGCGTCGCGAGTTGCGGAGAGGTAGGCGTTCTCGTAAATGTCCGAACCGAAAGCAGAGAACCAACCGTATGGCGAACAAGGTCCGTATCCCTGCTGGCACGCGTGCGAGATGGGATTGGAAACTTCGGATCCTTGATTGGTTGCGTCAAATGTTTCCAATCACCCATGTATGTGTAGAGGACATCAAAGCACCAACGATAGCACACGCGAAGAAGTGGAACACCTCTTTTAGCCCACTTGAAGTTGGCAAGCAATGGTTCTATACTCAAATAGAAAAACGGTGGCACCTGCTAACACTTCAAGGATGGGAGACCAAAGAGATTCGGGATAGGTTCGGTCTCAAGAAGTCTTCCAAGAAACTCGCTGAAACCTTTGAGGCACATTGCGTAGATGCTTGGTGTCTGGCTTACCATGTCGTTGGGGGGTGAGGGTGTTGTAGATAACACAGACATCTTCTGTCTATCGCCTATCCCGATACGCCGGCGTGAACTCCATAGGCAGAACCCACAGAAAGGCGGGAAAAGACCCCGCTATGGTGGCACGACTTGGTATGGATTGGTAAAGAACACCTTAGTGAGACACCTCAAGTATGGTCTAACGCGTATCAGTGGCTTTGGTCAACAGGGGATAGCGTTGTATTCTTTGGAAGGTCAACGCTTGTGCCAAAATGCGAAAGCCCGTGATTTTACGGTGCTCACGCGTCTTAATTTCAATTATAGGAGCGGGCATTCCTCCCAACGCTAAAGCATTGGGTTTACTGCCCGAAGATTAGATGAAAACACTTGCTATCGGCGGTATCATGCACGAATCGAATACATTCAGTGAGACACCTACCGATTTCGCTGCGTTCTCTCAGGTCCATGCGGGCAATATACGCAAAGTCTGGGGAGAGGCACATCACGAAATAGGCGGGTTTATTCAGGGCGCAACGGAATACGGTTATACGGCTTATCCGATGTTCATGACTTCGGCGACGCCTGCAGGCCGCGTAACGGATGACGCTTTCGACCGGTTCACTGAGATGCTCATCCAGCACCTCAAAGCTGCACCCAAATATGAAGGGCTGCTCCTTGCACTCCACGGTGCACTGGTCGTGGAAAGTTACCCCGATGGCGATGGAGAGGTGTTGCGCCGACTTCGAGAGACCTTCGGACGAGATTTGCCGATTGTCGTTACGCTTGACCAACACGCCAACGTCTCCGAGCAGATGGTCGCTGAATCGACGGCTCTCGTAATTTACAAGACAACACCACACATCGATCAACGCCAACGCGGGCTGCAGGCAGCAGAACTCATGATGCGGATCCTCGCGGACGAAGTTACGCCGACACAAGCACTCGTCAAACCACCGATGATTCTGAATATCCTCTATCACAACACCAGCGTACCGCCGATGGAACCGATTCTCACGGCAGCGAAGCAACTCGAAACGCGTCCCGAAGTGCTTGTCGCGAACATCGCGTTGGGGTATCCGTATGCCGATGTCCATGAAGTTGGACCCTCCTTTGTCGTCGTCACGGACAATAACCCACAACTTGCACAGACGGAAGCCGATCAACTGTCCGATATGTTGTGGGGTATCCACGAGCAGCTCACAATTGATTTGCCCGATGCAGTGCAAGCCGTTGCGCAAACCATTGCATCTGAACAGCATCCGGTGATCCTTGTGGAGATGGGGGACAACATCGGTGGCGGTTCACCGGGAGATAGTACTTTCGTGTTAGCGGAGTTGCAACGGCAAGGCGCATCGGGGTTCGTGGTTGTGCTCTGCGATCCAGAGGGTGTGCAAACCTGTGTTCAGGCGGGTATCGGTGCGGATGTCGCCTTAAACGTCGGTGGGAAAGCGGGCAGTATGCATGGCGATCCTGTTGCAATTCAGGGCAAAGTGCGTCTCATCCACGATGGTCGCTATGAGGAGACAGAGCCACGACACGGCGGGCAGCGATACCACGATCAAGGGTTAACGACTGTCGTGGCTGTGGGGGATTCTCTCGTCGTGCTGACGAGTCGACGGCAAACGCCGTTTAGTCTCCAGCAGTTGTTGAGTCTCGGTATCAATCCGTCGGAGATGCGGATGATTGTTGTCAAAGCTGCGGTCGCCTACCGTGCTGCTTATGAGCCGATTGCGGGGCAGATTATCGAGGTGGATACACCGGGGTTGACGGCGGTGAACCCGTTGCATTTTGAATATCACGATGTTAGGCGACCTCTGTTTCCGTTGGACTCTGAACTGTGATTTATGGGATTCAAGAGGTTTACAGGATTATAGACAGCGTTTTTTTGAATTGGAAATTATAGGATGGGATCACTTTGATTTTACCGCTGATCTGTGGTATAATTCTATTTAAATTGATTATGGAGGGAATTATGGCATCTGCTGCAGTACAAACTCGCCTAACCCCCGAAGACTATATCACTTTTGAGCGCAAGGCACCCTTCAAAAACGAGTTCATCAAAGGAGAAATAGTTGCGATGTCTGGTGCAAGTCGCGCCCACAATCGCATTACAGGGGATGTATTTAATGCGATTTCCAACCAATTGGTCGGTACTGAATGTGAAGCTTTCATCGGCGATATGCGCGTCAAGGCTGGCACGACGGCATCCTATTTTTACCCAGATGTGGTTGTTGCCTGCAATGAGCTTCGCTTTGAAGACGATGTTTTTGACACGCTCCTCAACCCGATCATTGTTGTAGAGGTACTTTCACCTTCAACCGAAACCGATGACCGAGGTGAAAAATTTGATCGTTATCGGCAGCTGACATCCTTGCAAGAATACATCCTTATTTCACAAGATAGCGTCCGTGTTGAACATTATCTCCGCCGAGAAACGGAGTGGATTCCAACAGAATTCCGTGAACTTACGGACGTGCTACCGCTTATTTCCATCAACTGCACATTGCCGCTGCAAGACATCTATAGACGTGTTACATTATGAGAACCTTTGGAACACAAGGTCGCGTGTATCCGAGCCGACACTACGTCGTCCCACGCACCGAGGAGAAAACAGAATTCATCAAACGCGTCAAAGAAGGACGCTATATTGTCCTCTTCGCACCGCGACAGACGGGCAAGACAACCTTCTTTCGACTGGCACTCGACACACTTACCACCGAAGAGCCCAACTACTTTCCAATCCAATTGAATTTTGAGGAGTACGAAGACTCTACCGCTTCCGAATTTTACGCTAACCTTTACGAAGATATTCGTGAAGAAATAGAAAACGTTTTTCAGAAGCGAGAAGAAGTTCCCCCCAAAGCACTCATCCAATTTTTAGAAAATACGGCACTCACCGACCACGTTTCAATGCGAAGGTTCTTTACACATTTCGATAGTTTCCTACCGGACCATAGAGTTGTTCTCATCATTGACGAGTTTGACGCTATCCCGCGCGAGGCACTCAAAGGTTTTCTACATTCACTCCGCCGTATTTATCTTGCTGACGAGAATCGGTGCCCTCACAGCGTGAGTATCATCGGTATCAAAAGTATTACACAACTCAGTTATGATCGCTCTGTCTCGCCTTTCAATATCCAGGATGAGTTCAACTTGCCGAATTTCACCTTTGAACAGGTGTGTGAACTGCTTGGACAGTATACCGAAGCGGTGGGTCAGGCCTTTGCGGAAGAAGTCGTTGCATCCATTCACAAGCAAACTGCGGGGCAACCTGTGCTTGTCAATCACTTCGCCGCGATACTCACAGAGACCTTGGACATTCCGAAAACCGAGCCGATTACGATGGCGCACTTTTTGAACGCACACACGCAGCTCCTTCGTGGACAGAATACCAATATTAAGCATCTCACAACCAATATCCGTAGGAATCCGAGATTTGGAAGCGTTCTGATGCGTATTATGGCGCGTGATGAAGGCGTAGACTTCAATCTTGACGATGACATTATCAGTGAACTCGCTACCTATGGTGTCATTAAAGAAGGGGTTGATGGGATGTGTGAGATTCTCAACCCAATTTATCTCTACTGCATTATGAGAGCGTTCAAGCCAGTCCTGAACGGGTTAGAGCAAGAATACTTCTACGGGGCAGATTGAATATGTCATTCCTGTCATCCAAGAACGTCCTTCAGACGAACAGCGCAGTAGTGAATACAAGTAGTCCGCGAAATCCGTGTCATCCGTTGGTTTGCCAACGCTGTTTACAATCAAATAAGATTGAATAGGGAGAGAAAACCGTGGCCCCATGTGTAACGTGCGATTTCAAGACGATCTCTGAAGTCCAAGAGAAATTCAGAATCATGTATGCTGAAGATGACTTTGTTAGAGCCGAACCGTCAACCCCTTCAGCGGAATTCCTACGCGACTTTGAATTTACACGGGAACACATTAATGTCTTTGCGTCTGAAGCAGCACGGTGTGAGGCGATTATCTTTCCTGTCTTGAAGGAGAGTTATAAAGCCTACGCCGATCGATACGCGCTCTGGATAAAACAGTCCATTGGCTACGATGATGTCTTGAACGGTACACCGGACTATTTTATCTCTACCTGATCTGAATTAGGCAAAACGGTTGTCGGCAGCCCATTGATACTCCTTGTTGAGGCGAAGAAAAACGACTTTGAGCAAGGGTGGGGACAATGTCTGGCGGAGTTAGTTGCTGCTCAGAAGATAAATGATGATGCGGGTTTCCCTGTCTATGGTATTGTTACTGATGGAACATTGTGGCAGTTTGGACGGCTTATTGGCGATACTTTTACGCAAAACAGAACAGATTTCGCATTGGCTAATTTGCCGACGCTTTTTGGTGCAGTTGACTCTGTCTTCAAAGCCACTGCTAAACGGAGGTTAATAGCGTGACTAACGAAAACACTTACACCATCGAACAGATCAAGGTTTCACCGATCAATATTAATACAGAAGACCACGAAAGCATTAAACACACAATATCGAAACTTGCGGATGGTCCCATAAAAGGCGAAACAGAGATTGAAGTATTCAAAATATTCGCATCGGCGTTAGAACGGAGATTTGGCGCAGAAATTTCTACCTTAAGGAAGTTAGCGACGACATAGGCGAGTTTGAGGCAGCGGATTTTAAGACATTGATTTGATTCATCCGTAGGTTGGGTTGAACGGCGTATTACTGAAACTCCACATAGCAGATAACTTTCAAATTCACTGAAAACCTAAAATTACCAAAAAACCGAGTGAAACCCAACGTATCCTCACATTGTCAGGGTTTGGATGTTGGGTTTCGCTATGGCTATCCATTCAGATTAGCGATTTTTTATAGCGTTTTGTATTAGTCTCCATAGATGCCGCCCCTATGGGGCTGAATACTTTGACTCACACGTGTACTACATAGATACTGAAGAAATACGCAGAAACACCCTATCAAATACCCCAAGCAAATAAACCCTACGGGACTCAAGAGGATTTTTGAAGTCTTCAAGGTTTCCGCGTAGTATCCGGTTCGGTTAGGAAACCGAACCTACCGCTCCTGGGGGCGAGACGGTTATTTTTTAAAAATTGATTCGTATAAATCCGTGATTCGGACAATCTACCACAAAATCACATCAATCTCTGCCATAACTGCGAGTGTTTCTGCAATAGCTACCAAGATTGCACGGTACTGGCGGACTTCGGCGTGGCTTAATGCTTCGCCGCGCCGATCTTTTAGCCACTTTTCACAGACTTGATACGCGCCGATTTCATATTTCCATACTTCCTCGGGGACATCTGTGAAATACTGGTCGGGATTGATCCATACTTGTCCATCCAGATAACGGACTCTGCCGATAATGCCGTCACCTTGACCCTCAAACTTATGCGATGTTGGTGTTCCTGCTGATCGTGATTCATCTTTCAAGAGATGCGCGTCAATTAAACGCTGCCCTAATGTTGCAAGTGTACGGAATTGCTCGATATCTTGGGGTAATGGGATGCGTGGGAAGTCGTATTTCAGGAATTCGTAATAGCGTTGGCGATAGGTTGGACTGTAGAGTACCGCGTAGATGTAGGCGAGGATATCCTCCGGTGAAACGCCTTCCGGTAGGTTAAAGGGCGCGGTCTGTGGGAGTTCAAACGCTTCCGAAAGTGCGGTGAGGAAAGCGGGTTTGAAATTGAGTGACCGTTCTGATGAGATTGCTAATTCCTCTGGATTTGGGTATAAGTAGAGCGGAAATATATGTCCAGATTCACTTGTTCTGTTTGAAATGTATGAATTTTCGGTGACTCTGTCAGTCA
>JAJEGI010000068.1 GCA_022819945.1 Candidatus Poribacteria bacterium | reverse complement strand
ATGCAATGACAGTCTTCATGTCTTTGACGAAAAGCATAATGCCTTTGAGTTCCATTGAATCCCCCTAAAACAGATAGGACGTTCTGATAAAGTTACCGGTCTAATTCTCCCGCGATAACGTTCAGACTTCCCAAGACAGCCACAGTATCGGAAACCATTCCGCCCTCTAACATGTGCGGCAATGCTTGGAAGTGCAAGAAACTCGGCGGACGGATGCGGATCCGATAAGCGGTACCGCTACCATCACTGACAATATAAAAACCGAGTTCACCGTTCGGTGATTCGGTGGCACAATAGTGATCGCCTTTTGGTGGCTGCACGCCGTGTCCGTCCATAACAATCTTAAAGTGGTGAATTAAGCCCTCAATATGTCCATAAGCATCGGGCTTGTCCGGCATTGTAATTTTGTTATCTTCGAGGTTGACCGATCCCTCAGGCATATTGTCCAGTACTTGGGTAACGATGCCACAACTCTGAATCATCTCCTCCATCCGGACGAGGTATCGGTCATAGGCATCACCGTTAGTTCCGACGGGTACATCAAACGTTACTTCGTCGTAACTGGAATACGGTTCAGCCTTGCGAATGTCGTGTGCTACGCCGGTAGCTCGGAGGCACGGACCCGTTAATCCATAATCAACGGCATCAGCAGCAGAAATGGCACCAACACCTTTTGTGCGATCCATCCAAATCCGGTTCCTTGTCAGGAGCGTATGGGTCTCTTTTAACGCCTTCGGAAAGTTGGTAATAAATTGCCGGACATCTTCTTCACATCCGTCGTAGAGGTCACGGAGCACACCGCCGACGCGTGTGTAACTCGTCGTCAACCGCGCGCCGGTTGTCTTTTCAAAGATGCTATACAATTTCTCACGTTCGCGGAAGCTGTAGAGAAATACTGAAAATGCCCCTAAGTCGAGTGCGGCAGTTCCTAACCATAGTAGATGATCGGCGAGTCGTGAGAGTTCTG
The DNA here is from genome assembly GCA_022819945.1 of Candidatus Poribacteria bacterium. GTDB lineage: Bacteria > Poribacteria > WGA-4E > WGA-4E > WGA-3G > WGA-3G. The sequence goes on along the minus strand of JAJEGI010000068.1, from coordinate 102,632 downwards.
CCATCAAAATACGGATGTATTGACACCGCTTCGTGACTTCAATGCCGAGGAGTTGTTCAACAGCGAGGACATACCCAAAATTGTTGGACAACGGTGATAGATAGTTCATCCGGTCTGTCACAACAATGTACTGGTTGTAATCCAAGTGTTCACCGAGTTTCTCGAACCCGGTATGCAGATAACCGGCATGTGGTGTTGCCTTCAAAACGGTTTCACCATCAAGTTCTAACACAATACGGAGGGTGCCGTGTGTCGCAGGGTGTTGCGGACCGAAGTTAAGAACCATCTTCTCGCCTGTGGCGCGTTCCAACCCACCTTGCATAAAATACTCCTTGTAAATAGTTGTCAGTCATCAGTCATCAGTTATCAGTTAAGAATTGTGACGGTTGCGAATCGTAAGCGTACCACAAGCGGTTCTGAACTGACAACCGATCATCGATAGCCAATAACTATTAAATCTATACATTCTGCTTTTCAAAGTTAAAGCTTTCACGTTCGCCGCGTCCACGAAGCGGATAATCTTTTCGGAGCGGGTATCCCTCAAAATCATCTGGCATTAGAATTCGGCGCAGATCAGGGTGCCCATCGAAATGGATACCGAACATGTCGTAGGTTTCACGTTCCAACCAGTTTGCGCCTTTCCACAATCCAGTAACAGATGGGATATTCAGATCGTTTTCATGTACAGGGACTTTCACCCGCAAGCGACCCTGCCCTTGATAGGAATAGAGTTGATAGACTACCATGAATCTTGCGTAGTCAAACTGCATCAATTCGGATTCCATTTGTGAATTGTCAACTGCGGTGACATCAACGAGGAAAGTGTAGGCGAGTTCAGGGTCTGTTTTTAGATATTCCAAAACCGCGTAAGCCTGCTCTTTATGGATAACCACGACGACAGTACCACGCGCTGCATCCTGTGCTAAGAGCGCGTCTGCGTAATTTGTCTCTAATTTTTGAAGAATTAGAGGTTTCGGTTGTTCTTCGACTTGGTTCTCTTCACTCATAAACTGCCTCTACTCCTTTAGGCGAAGCACCACTGGTGATTTTTTGCTGTACCTGTATCACCGCATCAATAAGATCTTCGGGTCGCGGTGGACATCCGGGGATATAGACATCCACTGGAATAAACTGGTCAACGCCTTGAATGAGGGTATACGTATCAAACACACCGCCGCAGGACGCGCAGGCGCCCATTGAAATTACCCACTTCGGATCGGGCATCTGGTCATAGATACGTTTCAGGACAGGCATCATTTTGATGGAGATTCTGCCGGAAACGATCAGCAAATCAGATTGGCGCGGCGAAAACCGGATCGCCTCAGAACCGAATCGAGACAGGTCAAACTTGGAAGCCAAGGTCGCCATCATTTCTATAGCGCAGCAGGCGGTACCGAACGGCATCGGCCACAGGGAGTTCTTTCGTCCCCAGTTGACGACTTTATCAATAGTCGTCGTGATGATGTTGCCATCCGTTTGCTCCGCGCCTTGTCCAAAATCTAATCCCATGTTAAGCCTCCTTTCTTCCAAGCGTAAATATAGCCAAGAAGAAGAATGCCGATAAACACCAGCATCTCAAGTAAAATAAACAAACCACTCGTTTCAGAGAATTTCTTGAAGACCACTGCCCACGGATAGAGGAACACCACTTCAATATCAAAGATGATAAAGAGCATAGCGATGAGGTCGAACCGGATGGTGAACCGCTGCCTTGCGTCACCGACAGGGCGCACACCGGATTCGTAAACGGAGAGTTTGACGCGGGTCGGGCGTTTAGGTCCAAGAAGATGGGTCAGTCCGAGATTGATCGCTGCAAAGGCCACAGCGAACAACCCTAACAACAAGATTGGAAGATAATCTATTAACATTGTTTCTAATCTATTTTGTCCTCACGCGTTATTAATATTGGCACGCAAGCGTCGCCAAAGTGAAGGTTAATTCAGATTCGCAAACATGTTCTTTTGAGTATGCTTAATAGTTTCTCATATTTCAAAAACATTGTCAAGTTTTTTTGAAAAAAAATAAATTGTCAAAACTGCTTCAAGTTGCCCCACGTCGTCGCGAGTTTTCCTCGCGAGACGACAGGTAGTTCGCCCTTGTCGGGGATATCTTTGCCGGTGATAATAACATTATCGAAGTTCGCGTTGTAATTTGCGACACCAAACCCGGCACCGCCTGTCAGAAGAAAACCATCAAGTCTACCTACTTTGCCTTCAAAGATTGCTCGACCCGCAAGGACCAAAGCAAAGTCACCGCCGGTTTCTGTAATTTGCTCATCGTTTATCGAAAAACTGAAGGTTTCACCCTTAACACTCAATTTCAGCGTGGACCAGTCGTTCAATTTTAAAAGTGGATGATTCCCAACGTACAAGAGTTGCGACTGATTTGTGAGGAAATCACCGACACGACAGATCGCATTTGGTGTTCCGAAAGGGCTATCACCAATCTCACAGAATACCAACCATGTGCCTGTAATCCGCGCAGCAATGACAATACTTGCCAGTCCACGTTTTTCAAGCGGCTTAACATCAACTTCAATCGTGTAATCCTGCCACTTCTTATTGCCTATCGTGAGTAAACGGGGCCATCCATCGGCACTGACCGCGTGAAGTTCACGATTGATGACCTCCCAAGTCCCGGGACCTTCATTTTCTTGGACCAGTTCTTGCCACTCCTCCAGGTCGTCATCATTGAAGGTTTCGATAAACGTCCCTGCCCATCCAGAGAGGGGTAATAGAAGGAGCACTACTATAATCCGTGTCAGTTTCATGGCAAACTTCTTTTTATTTTCGACTTCATTATACGAGTAAGTAAAGTCTAATGCAAGCCTGCAAAAATATCAAGTGATTTTTTGGAATTTCTCTGATGAATCTAACCGCATATTAGATTCAGGGCGACAGCCGCGTCATTTCCCATGTGCTATCGGGTTGTAGTATATAACAGAGACGATCGTGAAGGCGACTTGGACAGCCCTGCCAGAATTCAAACAGGTTTGGCACGAGCCGATACCCACCCCAATGCGGCGGACGTGGAATGGTCTCAGATGCATACGTCTGCTCTGCCCGTTGGAACCCCGCAGTGAGATGTTCTCGCCCGCTAATAACGATGCTTTGGCGTTCTGTCCACACCGCGAGTTGACTGCTCAAAGGACGACTGGTGAAATAGGCATCCGATTCTTCTGTGCTCATTTTCTCAACGGTGCCGGTACTCCGAACCTGTCGGTCGAGTTCACGCCAATAGAAGACCAGCGCGGCGTTCGGGTTTTCCGCGAGTTCCTTTCCCTTTTGGCTCTCATAATCGGTATAGAAACAGAACCCTCTTTTGTCAAAGCCTCTCAGGACGACCATCCGAGCCGAAGGAACGCCGTCTCGTGTTGCGGTTGCCAACGTCATTGCATCCGGCAAATCCAGTTTAGCGTCAACAGCATCCGCGAACCACTGTTCAAATTGCGTAAACGGATCAGGTGAAGCCTTCTCCTCAAGTAGGTGTCCGTTATGTGCGGTGTATTCTCTGCGGAGTTTATCAGTGTTCATAATTAAAATAGTTGTCAGTTACCAGTTATCGGTTATCAGTTAAGAGGTTTTTGGTTAAATTAGACTTCCCTTTACCCAACAGCTGAGGATCGATAACTGTTATAATGAAATACCTACCCTTTCCAGAAATTTGGTGAGAAGAGGATAAGGACTGTATAAAGTTCTAAGCGTCCGAGTAGCATACAGAAGGAAAGCACATATTTCCCGACTGTGTGAATATGCGCGTAGTTGTCAGAGGGTCCCACGCTGCCGAGCCCAGGTCCGATGTTGCCCATCGTTGCGATTGTTGCGCCTGCAGCACTGACGAGGTCAAGTCCTAAAGTTGTCATAATGCAAGTTACAATTGCGAAAATCCCGATAAAGAAGAAAAAGAAACCGAGGACGTTCGTCATAACTTCGGGTGGTACCGCTCGGTCATTAACACGAATCGGTAGCACAGCATGCGGGAAGATAAGCCGTTTAATTTCGGCGCCACTCTGTTTGATAAGGAGGAGGAACCGAACTTGTTTCATGCCGCCGCCAGTAGAACCAGCACAACCGCCATAGAACATAAGTGTTACCAAGATGAACTGGGAAAGTGCGGGCCACTGTTCAAAGTCAGCGGTGCCGTAGCCCGTCGTTGTGATGATAGACATTACTTGAAATGCGGCATAGCGGAGGGAGGTCCACATTGAATCGTAAGGGACCTGTCCATCAACTTGAAATCTGATCGTATTCCAGGAAATTAAAGTAATACTTACTGCGATAACAGTGCAATAGAACTTAAATTCTGTATCTTGGAAATAACTTTTGATATTGCCGCGGAGTGCGCGATAGTGGAGTGCGAAATTGGTACCTGCAAGGAACATAAAGCAGCAGATGACCATGTCAATGTAGACGCTATCGTAATGCCCGATGCTGCTGTTTTTTGTAGAAAACCCACCTGTTGCCATTGTTCCGAAGGTGTGACAGAGCGCATCAAAGAGAGACATACCGCCGAACATTAAGAGTACAGTTTCGAGAAAAGAGAGGAGTAGATACACACCCCAAAGCAGCTTAGCGGTTTGCGCGATGCGCGGGGTGAGTCGGTCAGTTTGTGGTCCCGGTGCTTCGGCACGAAAAAGCTGCATACCACCAATACCGAGCATCGGCAGAATAGCGACAGCGAGGACAACGATCCCCATTCCGCCGAGCCAGTGCGAAAAACTTCGCCAGAAGAGCATGGTATGCGAAAGGTGTTCAATCTCTGTTAGAACAGTGGCGCCGGTTGTGGAAAAGCCTGCCATAGATTCAAAATAGCAGAAAGAAAACTCTGTCCACGATGAACGTCCTTCAATACTAAATACATCTGCGAAGAGATAAGGAAGCGATCCAAAGAGAGCGACTGTCACCCATCCCATAGCGACGACAGCAAACCCTTCGCGGATACCGAGTTCCTCCTGTCGAGCCCGAATACTGAAACGGAGTCCTAAACCGATAACGAGCGTAATTATTGCTGAAATAACAAACGCCAGCAAATCGTTCTGGACTTCACCGGCGGTCGCGCGATAATAGATAGCCACACCCAAGGGTAATAGCATGGTCCCCGCAAGACAGATCAGTAAATTACCGAGGGTATAAAAGATTAATTTAAGACTCATAGTTAATAGTTGTCAGTTATCGGTACGGTTTTTCTGCGAAAAACCTTTCAGTTATCAGTTGTCAGTGGCCAGTCGCCAGTTAAAGAAAGGAACCCTGATGAACCAGACTCTCACTGCGAGGCACTCTTAACTGGAAACTCGTAACTGGAAACTGGTAACTATTCTCTCTGAAAACTGACTACTGACAACTGATAACCATTTAATCTCTACGTTCGGCGAATAGGTCTTCGACGACCGGAATGGCACCAGGCATACTAAATACAATCACGCGATCCGCGGGTTGGATAACAGACTGTCCTGTGGGGATAATGAGTTTTTCGCGCCGAATAATGGCACCGATAAAGGCGTTTTCTGGGAATTTTGTTTTGAAAAAAGCGAGTTCTTTATGAACAATTTTCGCGTTGACCCCGGCGACGATCTCAATAGCTTCGGCATCTATTCCGTGGAGCGAGGCAACGGAAACAATGTTTCCACGACGGATCAGTCTTAGGATATTACTAACAACGGTGAGGTGTCGGCTGACTGCGCCATCAAGTCTCGGGATGCGTGCTAATAAGGGAAGGTAACGCGGCTGCTGAACGAGTGCAAGTGCACGTTGTGCCCCGTTCTCTTTCGCTGTCATACACGCCATAATATCGTTCTCATCGTCTCCTGTAACTGAGACAAACCCGTTAACATCATGGACGCCTGCTTCTTCAAGTAGCCTAAATTGGAGATAATTACCCTGTAAAACGGTCGTGTGCTTTAGCAGCTGGGAGGCGAGTCGCGCTTTCGCTTGATCTTCCTCAATGAGTTTAACGTTGGTGTCGCTTTCTTCAAGCGTGCGGGCCAGTTCAATACCGATCGGACTCGCGCCGACAATGATCACACGATCCAGTTGTTGATTGAAAGTGATACCACTGATACGCAGCAACTGTTCAACCGCAATTGTGCTTCCGATAACAAAGACATCGTCGCCCTGTTGTAAAGCATCGTTACCTCTCGGAATGATAATGTGCCTGTCTCCGTTACTGATCGGATTTCCGTTATTAGAACGTCCACGACGGCTAATAGCAGCAAAGCGGGTATCGTTGAGCAGCCCGCTTGCATCTAACTCCGCGAGTGATCTTCCGATTAAGGGATTTGACTGTTTGACCCGAAAAGAGACGAGTTGTATCCTTCCATCCTCAAATTCGACAATTTCCCGTGCTTCAGGTATCTGTAAAAGTCGAACGAATTCAGCGACACAGAGATGCTCAGGATTAATCAGTAGATCAATGCCAAAATCCTTCGGCGTTAGACCGCTTTCCATAGAGAAATAGTCAGGATTCGAGACGCGCGCGATTTTTGTATTAACGTCGTACCTCTCGGCAATCTGACAAGCGAGCATATTAATTTCATCACTGTTCGTAACGGCGATGAGGAGCCCGGCTTCGTCAATTCCAGCGGTTTTAAGAAGTCTCGGAGAGGCACCTGAGCCCCGTAAAGTCTGCAAGTCAAGTTGTTCATTAACCCTGCTGCAGGCGGCATCGGATTCATCAATGAGGACCACATCGTTGTGTTCAACAGTAAGGAGTTTAGCGGTATGGAATCCTACTTCTCCTGCCCCTATAATTATTGCTTTCATGTTTTTTTATTCTTATCGGTTATCAGTTATCAGTTTTATATTCGTCAAGTGGCGGACAGGCACACATAAGATTTCTGTCCCCATAGACTTCGTTAATACGCGCCACAGAGGGCCAGAATTTAGCGTCTCGTACCCACGGCTTTGGAAACGCTGCTTTTTCACGTGAATACGGGTGGCACCAATCAGATTGTGTAACCATTTCCGCGGTGTGAGGGGCATTCTTCAGGACGTTGTCTTCCTGATCAGCACTGCCTGCCTCAATTTCGGCTATCTCTTGACGAATCGAAATGAGCGCGTCACAGAAACGCTCTAACTCTGCCCGGGATTCGCTTTCTGTGGGTTCAATCATCATTGCTCCCGGAACCGGCCAAGAGACAGTCGGTGCGTGGAATCCATAATCCATTAGACGTTTTGCAACATCGGTTACATCTATGTCCGCACTTTTTTTGAATGCTCGTAAATCAATGATACATTCGTGCGCGACTAACCCGTTTTTTCCTGTATAAAGCACAGGGTAGTACGGTGCGAGTTTCTTTGCGATATAATTGGCGTTAAGAATTGCGGCTTCCGTTGCAGTTGTAAGCCCTTCTGCGCCCATCATAGCGATATACGCCCAAGAGATCGGTAGAATTCCGGGACTTCCCCACGGTGCGGCGGATACTGCCCCGATTCCTGACGCACCACCGACAGGGATGACTGAATGCGTCGGTAAGAAAGCCGTGAGATGCGCTTTAACGCCAATGGGCCCCATTCCGGGTCCACCGCCACCGTGAGGTATACAGAAAGTTTTATGGAGATTTAGATGGCAGACATCCGCCCCAACATCCGCAGGTTGGGCAATACCGACAAGTGCGTTCAGATTCGCGCCATCCATGTAGACCTGTCCACCGGATTGGTGGACAATCTCACAAATCTCGCGTATTTTCTCTTCAAATACACCGTGTGTTGAAGGGTAAGTTATCATGGCAGCGGCAAGGTTCTCACGATGTATGTCTGCTTTCTCTCGAAGATCCGCAAGGTCAATGTTCCCCTCCGAATCGCATGCAACAACAACGACTTTCATGCCTGCCATCACCGCACTCGCTGGATTTGTGCCGTGGGCGGAGGTCGGGATTAAACAGACATCGCGATGCGACTCACCACGGTTTTGATGGTATTTTCGGACGACTAACAGTCCGGCATATTCACCCTGTGAACCGGCATTTGGTTGCAACGAGATACCACTATAGCCCGTTATCTCGGCTAACCACAATTCCAATTGTGAAAATAGGTGTTGGTAGCCTTCCGCTTGCGCCTGTGGTACGAACGGATGCAGTTTTCCGAACTCGCGCCATGTTACAGGGACCATCTCTGCCGTAGCGTTGAGTTTCATCGTACAGGAACCGAGCGGTATCATCGCGTTGACAAGGGAAAGGTCTTTAGTCTGGAGTCTGTGGATATAACGGAGCATCTCGGTTTCAGAATGGTAACTATTGAAAACAGGATGCGTCAGATAGGGCGTTTCTCGCTGGAGTTCCACCGGAATCTGTGTGGACGGGTGGACGGGTGGACGGGTGGACGCTGAGATTTTTTGCTGCCGTTCTGATGTCCTTGTGTTTTCTACAAAAATTTGCAAGAGTTCTTTAACATCTGTTGATGTTGTTGTTTCGTCCAAGGAGATACCGATGTGTGTTGAATCAATCACGCGGAGATTTATCTGTCTTGCCTCTGCAGAAGCGAGCAATTTCTCTGTCGTTTCTGCTGGAACCGTAACGGAGAGGGTATCAAAACACGGAGATTCCCCAGTGTCATAACCGAGTGCTTTAAGCCCTGTACGTAAGGTGCCGGTGTGCGCGTGTACGCGTTCAGCAATCTGCCTAAGCCCTATGGGGCCGTGATAGGCTGCGTACATCCCCGCCATTACAGCGAGTAGCACCTGTGCGGTGCAGATATTGCTCGTAGCCTTTTCACGTCGGATATGTTGTTCCCGCGTTTGGAGTGCCAAACGGATAGCCGGTTTACCGTTTGCATCGTGGGATACGCCTGCAATCCGTCCGGGGATACTCCGTTTAAGCTCTTCATGTGTGGAAAGAAAAGCTGCGTGGGGTCCGCCATATCCAAGCGGAACGCCAAACCGTTGCGAGTTACCGATAGCAATGTCCGCGCCGAATTCACCAGGCGGTTTTAATAGCAGGAGTGCTAACAAGTCTGTGGCGGTAACAAATAACCCACCAGCGGCATGCACTTGTTCAGCGAATTGATGGTAATCGTAAATTGCACCATCTGTGGCAGGATATTGCACAATGGCACCTAAGATCAGTGTGTCAAAATTGACATCACGATGGTCACCGATTTGTAATTCAACGCCGAGGGGTTCAGCGCGTGTTTGCAGAACAGAGATTGTTTGTGGATGACAGGTTTCTGACACGAAAAATTTTCGACTGATCTGCTGCGGTACATTTGCAAAACACATTCCCATGGCTTCCGCAGCGGCTGTTGCTTCGTCGAGGAGTGAAGCATTCGCAATAGGTAGGCTGGTTAAGTCAATAACCATCGTTTGGAAGTTGAGCAGTGCCTCTAAACGTCCCTGTGAAATTTCAGCCTGATAGGGGGTGTATTGGGTATACCAACCGGGGTTCTCCAAAATGTTCCGTTGAATAACTGGCGGAACAAAACAGTCATAATACCCCATGCCGATATAGGAACGATAGACTCGGTTTTGAGCGGCAATTTGTTTTAAGGTATCAAGTGCCTCATACTCTGAAAACCCTTGTGAGCATGAGGTTTCTCCATCAATATCTAAACTCAGCGGTGATGATAAACGAATATCTGCTGGCACAACGTCTTCGATGAAATCTTGCATTGAAGCATAACCGAGCGTTGTTAACATTAATTCAATATCTGCCGCGCGAGGACCGATGTGTCGATCTACAAAAAGACTTTTGTTGATTTCTTTATCAGGCATGCTCCGCCTCAATATGTGCTTGGTAACTATCGGCATCAAGGAGTTCGTCAAGTTCGCCCGGGTCCGTCATTCTGATTTTGAGGAACCACCCGTCATCGTACGGAGACTCATTGACCTGTTCTGGCGCGTCAAGAAGCGATTCGTTGACCTCAATCACTTCACCACTCACAGGTGCATAGAGATCGAATGCGGCTTTGACAGATTCTATGACACCGAATTCTGTTTTCTGTGTGAGTTCAGTGCCGACTTCCGGCAATTCGACGTAGACAATATCCTGAATTTCGGATTGGGCATAGTCGCTGATACCAATAGTGACGATGTCACCCTCTTGCCTTGCCCATTCATGGCTTTCCATGTATCTTAAGTTATGTGGAATCATTCTATTAATTCTCTCTTGTTCTATGCTTGAAGCATTTCCTAAATAATGATATTTGCAAATGCGTAAACGCTTGAATCTACCTGAGATCTAAGCGAACATGATATGAAATCCTAAAATATGTAATCTCGTTCTGATTGCTGGAATTCACGTCGTTTGTCCTGACCGACAAACACGAATCTAATGTAATTTTTCTGCAAAAAGATACCAAATGGTATCTTTTTTGCTTTTTGGTAATTTTTTAAAATTCGTTAAAAACCCAGTCAGTGTATGACTTCACGAGCGTTTTCCGAGCTGTCCTCAATTATAAAAAAAATAATTTAGCGGAAAGTGTAACATTTTTGATAAGTGCTTGATATTCTCAAATTTCCGCTAAGAATTCTGCCATATCATTAGTTCGGTAACCCCCCCATCTACTGTGCAGTTTCTAATTCCTTTGCCTTTTCAAAGTCAATCTGCGCTGCCTCCTCTTGTCCGAGGTCTTGCTTTGAGTGTCCGCGAAGATGATATGCATTCGGATCATCCGGTTTGAGTTTAATAACGTTCGTAAAATCTTCCACCGCTCCTGCATGATCACCAAGACCAGCCTTTGCCATACCACGCCCACGATAAACAGAGGCATCATCCGGTTTGAGTTTAATAGCTTGATTATAGTCTTCCATCGCACCGGCATAGTCGCCAAGTTTGCGCTTCACATTGGCGCGTCCTGTGTATGCAAACACATCCTTAGGGTTTAACCTGAGAGTTTGATTATAGTCTTCTACCGCTCCCTTGTAGTCGCTAAGCTCACGCTTCAATTCCGCACGATGAAGGTATCCGTTAGCATCATCAGGATTGAGCTTGATAGCTTGAGTAAAATCTGCTATAGCACCCGTGTGGTCGCCAAGTTTACGCTTCGCGAAGCCACGATTATTATATGTATTATATACATGGGTATCATCCGGTTTGAGTTTGATGGCTTGTGTATAGTCCTCTATCGCACCCGCATAGTCGCCAAGTTTGCTCTTCACACTGGCACGATTTTTGTACCCGTAAGCATCATCCGGTTTGAGTTCGATAGCATGCGTGAAATCTTCCATCGCACCCGCATGATCGCCAAGATCACGTTTTGCCCAACCGCGATTGTTATAGGCATAAGCATCATTGGATTTGAATTGAATAGCGTGTGTAAAATCCTCTATCGCACCCGCATGATCGTTGAGAGCTTGCTTCGCAAAACCGCGATCATTATAGATGTAGTAGGCATAGGAATCGTCAGGCGTAATCGTAATTGTTGTCAAACCGTGCTCGGTATACGTTTGGTAGGTAAAGGAGCCGTCCTTAAGTTTTTTGATCGCTTGATTGTAGTCTTCGATCGCACCAGTATAGTCGCCGAGTTTGCGTTTTGTATTGGCGCGATCGTTATATGTAAACACATTCTTTGGGTTTAGCTTGATAGCCTGACTATAGTCTTCTACTGCTCCCACATCATCTCCAAGTTCAGCCTTTACTTTTCCCCGCTTCTTGTAGGCTTCGGCATCCTCAGGATTCAACTTGATCGCTTGATTGTAGTCTTCGATCGCACCAGCATGGTCACCATTTTTTTGCTTCGCATCAGCACTTGCCCTGTATGTGAATGCATCCTTCGGATTTAGCTTGAGAACTTGATTATAGTCGTCCATCGCACTAACATGATTACCCAATTTGCGTTTTGCCTCCGCCCGTTCTTTGTATGCGGATGCGTCATCGGGGTTTAATTTGATTACTTGATTATAGTCTTCTATTGCTGCTTGATAATCTTCAAGTCTCACTTTCGATTTCGCCCTAAATTTATAGATTTCAGCGTCATCAGGAGTAAGTTCAATAGCTTTATTGAAATTTTCGAGTGCCCCTTCAGCATCACTGTCATAATATTTTTCCTTCCCTTGCTCGAAGTAGACATAGGCGCGGATATCGTTTCGTTTCTGCCATTGATCCAAAGGTTCCGTTGAAGTGGCACTAGCAAGCAACGCCTTGATTGCGTTTACAGGACTATTGCCAGGGTCATGGCCATAGTGGATTCCGATGACTTCTCCTTTACTGTTTAGCATTGGGCTGCCACTGTTTCCCGGATAAGCTTCAGCTGTTGTCTGAAACCGTTTATCATTTTCTCGTATTTTTTCAATAACGCCTTCGGTGATCGTATATCTTCTTTCTGGAGAAGGGAATCCGACGAGGAAAACAGGTTCGCCTATTTGTATATCACTATGCCCCAAAGATAGTGGGGTGCCTTCACCAGTTACTTTTAGGATAGCGATATCGTACGCAATATCAAATGCCACAACACCTTCCACTGGCCAGATTTTTTCTTTGTGACTTAATTTGGCAAAGATAGGCCCAGATACACCTACGGCAACATGGAAATTTGTTGCAATTTTATCCGGTGCTACAAAGAATCCCGTGCCACCACCTATACCTAACTCGGATCCTCTTTTTGAAAACCCGACCAAGCGTACTGTAGATTCTTTTGCTTTATCAGAGGTTAAGTCAGTTTTCGTGGGCGGCTCGGCTTCTTCGGCAGTTTCCTGTGCATAAGAGAGTGAGAGCAATAATCCCAGCATTAGGAAGGAAAATAAAAATTTTGTGTTATGTCTCATTTTTATTACCTCAAAAAGTTAGGGTTATCTTAAAATAAAAGGCACTTTTGCAATTTTTGCGGGGTGCATCTTCCCACGAATCTCTATATCAATTTTTCCATCGTCAGGTATCGCCTGCGATGAGACAGCAGCAAAGCCGATACCATATTTGAGGCTTGGCGAAGGTGCCCCGCTCGTCACACTACCTATACGTTCACCGTCTTGATAGACAGCATAACCAGCACGCGCGACGGCACGGTCAAGCATCTGAAAACCTATCATCTGCTTCGCAATCCCCTTCTTTTTTTCTCTAAGGAGCGCGTTCTTGCCGATAAATTGGCGATTCTTGGATTTGACGAACTTACCGAGACCAACTTCATACGGGTTTGTGTCGTCGTTCATATCCATGCCGTAGAGGCGGAGTCCGGCTTCAAGACGTAAGGTGTCGCGCGCACCAAGCCCTACGGGTTGTCCGTCTGCTTCCATCACAGCAGGATAGAGTGCATTCCATAAATTTTCCGCATCGTCTGCATTAACGTATAACTCAAAACCGATTTCACCCGTATACCCAGTTCGTGAAATAGTGGTAGGGATACCTGCAACTTCGTCTACTGCAAAGCGAAAAAACGAAATTTCAGAAACATCCTGTTCGGGGACGAAAGGGTTCAGAAGGTCTATTGACTTTGGACCTTGTAAGGCAATGAGGACCGTGTTCTCACTCACATCTCTTACTTCTGCGCCTGAATCATTGTGGGTTTCCACCCATTTCAAATCTTTTTCAATGTTGGCAGCATTAACGACAAGCATATAGTGGTTATCAGCGTGCCGGTAAATAAGGAGGTCGTCAACGATCCCGCCTGTTTCATTACAGAATAAGGTATACAACACACGTCCATCGGTTAAACGTCCCACGTCGTTCGTGCTGAGTTTTTGGACCAACTCGTTTGCACCCTGTCCACGAATCTCGAATTCTCCCATGTGCGATAGGTCAAACAGACCGACAGTCGTCCGCACAGCCAAGTGTTCTTTAACAATACTGCTATATTGAAGTGGCATCTCCCAGCCACCGAATTCGGTGAATTTGGCATTAAGGGACTCATGGATATGATATAGGGGCGTTCTCTTCATTTTCCTCACCAAATACGTCGAAGATTTGGCGTATCTAAAGCCCGTAGATACGTGCAAGATTGTCGCCGAAAATCAGTGCCTCAGCATCATCACCGAGCTCCAATCGCTTGAGGGCATTGATAACCTGAATAGGACGATACTCCGGCAAATTAGAACCGAAGACGATCTGCTCAGGTCCGAGTTCATCAACAGCGGTTTTCACTTCAGTCGGCACAACGGTGTCAGGATCGGTTCCCCAACGGCGATGGAACCGTAAGATCGTAGTCCCAAGGGAGACGTTCTTATTCGCTTTTGCGACAGAGATACCCGCGTCTAAATCGTCTGGGAACCCCATGTGATCCATGATAACAGGCGTTTCTGGCACCCAACTTGCGACAGTGCCGATGCGGTTGGGATGGCAATTGTTAGGTCCAGAATGAATGGAGACGATAAGTCCATAGTCCCGCGCTGCCTCAACCACAGGACGCACGATAGGATTATCTACATTGTAGTTGTGAACGGCAGGCATCAGTTTAATCCCACGCATTCCCCACGTCTCGGCAGCCAATCTAACCTGCTCAACAGGTTCCGGTTCTGTCGGATGTACAAGTGCGCAACCGAGAGCACGCGGATTGTCGCGAATCGCGTCTGCAAGTTCACTGTTTTCGGGAAGTGGTTGAGTGTTCGGCATGATAACAGCAACATCCATGTCGGCTTCGTCTTCCAACACCAATAACGCTGCTAAATCAAGTTTACCGTTTTCATCACGAAATGAATCATTAAGATAGGCTTCAAAATCGCCTCGCATGCGTAAACTCCTTTATTTCGGCTCTATTGAAACAGAAGGTTCGTTGATAAGAATCGCTCCATCCGTTCTTTTTTCAAAACCAGTAGTCCCTTTCATTAGGGCATATACGGCATCTCGGTAATGTGTATAAGCAGCTTCCGCAGTAGCGGTGTCTGGGAAACGGACGATGAAAACAATTTGGGCATCCATCCAATTTATCGAATCGGTTTTATTTTTATAGAGCGCGGAGACTCCGAATGCTGTCCCCGTTAATTGTGGCACATTGACAGGTAATGTGCTGTAGATTTGGCGTAAGGCCCAATTGGATCGGAATAACTTGGTGCTTCCATGTATCTTTTTGTCAGTCGGAAGTAGCGTAAGCATTTGTGGTTCTGGAGGTAGGTCTTTAATCTGTGCAGCGATGGCTTTCGCGAGTGCAATCATCCCCTCACGAATGCCGGTGGCGAATTCATAACCCTCTATTTGAACGAAATACTTTCCTTTTGAAAACCGGAGATACCCGCCTGAAAGTAGTGCTTTGGCACCGACCCACTCAAATTTCATTTGTGGGTAGGTGTGAAAGTTGTAAATTCCGAAGGCGTTTTCTGGCGTTCCCATATCGAAGATTTCGAGCAAAATTAAGGGCTTTGAACCGAATCGAGGTGTTTCGTATTCGACCTCGGCTTGCCGTTCAAAACCGTAAGCGTAGTAAAGATCAGGTGAAGTAGCTCTATCGCGATAAAGGGTTTTTCCGTGATATGTAGAAGGTGCCCGCGACTGAACCCAACCCAATAATTCTCCATTGCTTGGTAAAAGGAATTCCGGCGAAACTGTTGTCTGTAAGATTTGATCTGTTTCTGAAGATTCTCCATCCATCCCTGACGAACGCTTTATGTTTTCTGACACCTCCAGCATCAGCTGCTCTGCTTTTTTCGCAGTAGCACTCTGCCACACACCATAGATATATCTATCTTCCTGCTGGGCAGCCGTCCAATTCCCGTGTTCTCCACTGCATGAAACCAGCATCAAACTGCAAAGGAAACACGTACCGAGCGAGAAAAAATGAAATTTGTCAAAAAAGCGTAATGTTTTTCGTTTCATCCGCGCGAGGACTCCGATGCTGCGTTCTGTTACCACTGTTCAGCAAGTTGGTTGTAAAGGTCTTCTACGAGTTCATCCACAAGGCGCCTCTCGGCTTCCTCGCGGGTTTCCATCGGTTCAGCTCTGCCTGGTACAACATAGTAGTCATGAACTTGAAGATGGTTATCGGTTTCGGCGATCATGTTATTGCGAACCCGGTCAAGGAATTCGTACTCGATTTGCAGCGTCATGCGCACCATTTCGACTTCGCCTTGGGGGCCATAACTGTGTTCCCGTATATCAAAATCCTGTATCCGCATCGTAAATTCGGCATCGTTTCCGTCCCGCCATTTCCGATTGAAGCGCTGTGTCAGTTTTTCATGAATCACTTCATCGTAAGGTCGCTGGGAGGCGTTATCGTAAGCAAAATCTGCATCCAAAATTTCAACAGGCGTGATACGGATCGTATCGATATGTTCCAGATATGCCGATTTAGAAACATAACCACATCCAGAGATTAGGCTCAGCGATACCAATAGCAGCACTAACACGCACATTGCTTTATACATTTTTATCTCCAAGTTAGCCAGAAAATTCGATCCAACTTGTATTGTTCGGGTCTCTTACCTGATAATTGTAGGACGTTCGCGTTTTAAGTTCAGAGCGTTAAACCACCAGGGAGGGCGGGTTGTTGAAATTTTACCGGTGTCGCCTTCGGGCGTGGTGCTTTCCCTTTTTTGCCATAAAATACAGATTTAACGGTATCAACAACGTATCGCTTGTAAGCAGGAGTTAATAAAACAACAAAAACAAGGACAAGGAGAATAAGAACTATCGCTAAAAAATAGGTTAGCCACTTCTGATCGAGTAGATCCGCTTTACCAAGAGCGTGTTTAGTTGTATTACGGCGTGCTTTCATCGGTTTGACCTCTCGCTTATAGGTGTGCTTTATTTCGGTGAGTCTGTGTATTGTTCCATGAAAAAATCAGATCAACTACAGTTACTCAAAATTATAGCACAAAAACAGATGACATGCAATATTTTTAATTGGGTATTGTGGGAGGTGGGGTTAATAATAAAGATTAGAAAATGCTTTCGTAGGCATTGTGAAAGGCTGCGACGATGTCAGTTCCCATGTCCTTAGGTGAGGTAGGTTTGCGTTGCTTCTGACATAAGGTTTTTCTGTTCTTTGGGTGTCGGTAAAAGTAAAAAGAGAGTCCCCGGGTGTGGAAGTTGGTGACTCTCTAACGTTAGTCTACTCTTCAGAACCGTTTTGTGTCACGCCGGGGGGTGGTTCAGAGAATTCTTCGCCGCGCGCGGCTGCTTCCTTTCTCCGCCGATCCCAGTCAGCAATCTCTCTATAAACCTTCGCCTGCCCCTCAGCAATGCCTTCCGCTTTACCTTCCGCTTTACCTTCCGCTTTGCCTTTCGCTTCGGCTGCTGCTTCGGCTGCCCGAATGCGCTTTTCTCGTCTGTCATAATACCAATCTGACAATAACATGATGAAATCAATGCCTCCTACTATCATCCCGACTATGGCTGCACCCACCGGGATGAAGTTTGAAATATCGTCAAGGACATTTTGAACGGATTCATGTCCTTTCCAGCCTTTCGCTGTTTCATAATCCAAGGCGATGGAACCGTAGATAATAACAAAGAGGGA
The DNA here is from genome assembly GCA_022819945.1 of Candidatus Poribacteria bacterium. Lineage (GTDB taxonomy): Bacteria > Poribacteria > WGA-4E > WGA-4E > WGA-3G > WGA-3G. The sequence continues at coordinate 85,323 of JAJEGI010000068.1, read as the reverse complement.
GATTAGGAAAAGGGCGAAGCCTGTTTTCCCTACTCTCCAAAAATCTCTCACGCCTCGCCAGAATTCTTGCAGTTTTATCAAAATCCGCTCCGTGAAATTAAAAATATAGTATCATATCCTGCATAGGTTGTCAACAAAATAGGGCAAAGGAGCTATCCTTCACCCTATTTGTTTTCTATACTGTTCTTAATTGCTAATGTCGCGCAATGCTTTGGACGCTCTATCGAGAACGTCCTTTCGGAATACGTGGCGAGTTCCGATCCCGGAAATCGCGAGAATTATCGCGTTGGTCATACCGATTCCCGCGTCGATCGCGCGAGTCATTTCCGCGCCTATCTCGGTAGTCACGCGAGTCTCGATTATCCCGATAGTTAGAACGCCCACCATCACGAGATTCCCGAGAAGTATTCCAATCAGATGAGGATTCACGATCCTCACTTGATTCAATATTCAGTTCCGCAACGGGAACACCGCCAGCAGCAACAAGTGCGAGGTCCACGCGATCTTGATCGTCAATCGTAAGAATCCGTACAGTGACCTCGTCCCCAACTTGCATGACATCCTCTGCCCGCCGGACGTATCCGTCTCCCATCTGGGAGATATGAACGAGTCCATCCTTACCGGGCAAGATCTCTACAAATGCGCCGAAAGATGCGGTTCGTACGACTTTACCGGTGTACTCTTTACCGATTTCAGGCATAGCCGTGATTGCCCGAATTTTCTCCTCAGCGCGTTTGACGTCTTCAGCACTGGTAGCAGCAATTTCCACAGTCCCATCATCTTCAATGTTGATGGTTGTGCTTGTTTCCTCTTGGATACCTTGGACAGTTTTTCCACGGGGTCCAATGAGGTCTTTAATTTTCTGCTGTGCGATTTGGAGTGAATAAATCCGAGGTGCGTAAGGCGAAAGTTCAGCACGCGGTTGTGCGATAACGGCATTCATCTGTTCAATGACCGACAAGCGAGCTTCTTTTGCCTGATGGATTGCGCGGCGCATCAATTCAGGTGTAACGCCCTCAATTTTAATGTCCATCTGGACAGCAGTAACACCTTCACTCGACCCTGCCACTTTAAAGTCCATATCCCCGAGGAAATCCTCGGTACCGAGCATATCGGTGAGAATAACTTCCTGTTCGCCTTCCTTAATAAGCCCGACCCCTATTCCTGCGACGGGTCTTTTAATAGGCACTCCTGCGTCTAAGAGTGCAAGTGTCGCGCCACAAACGGTTGCCATAGAAGACGAGGCATTAGATTCCAAGATTTCCGAAACAACGCGGATGGTATAGTGGAACTCTTCCTTATTAGGAATGACGGGTTCAAGTGCCTTCTCTGCGAGTGCCCCGTGTCCGATTTCTCGGCGTCCGGGTCCCATCATTCGTTTGACTTCACCGGTACTGAATGGTGGGAAATTATAGTGTAGAAAGAAAGCGCGCCTTGCTTCACCATCAAGTCCACGTTGGACATCCTCATCACCAGAGGTGCCGAGGGTTGTTACACAGAGTGCCTGCGTTTGCCCTCTACTAAAGAGTGCGGAACCGTGGGTATATGGGAGCAGTGCGACTTCTCCAGAGATGGATCGGATGTCGGTCACACCGCGTCCATCAACACGTTTACCTTCCGTAAGAATTGCCTGTCGCATCTCTTCTTTCTCAATTTCACTTAAGATAGAGATGGTGTCTTTTGCTGCATTCGGATCGACATCTTCTGGCGTTTCGTCAAGGATTTCGGAGAGGACCTCTTCTTGGACTTGTTCGAGATAATCCTCACGCGACTTTTTGTCTGCCATGCCGATAGATTCTCGAATGCGCGATGTAGCGAGATTTCGGACACGGTCACTGAGGTTGGATTCAACACCTTTGGATGCATAGTCACGTTTGGTATTACTACAACCCGCTGCCAATCCTTCTTGAAGTTTGATGACCTCTTTTATTTGGGCGTGTGCGGTGATAATTGTGTCGATGACTTCGTCTTCAGGGATTTCATTTCCGCCGCCCTCAACAGACATGACAGCATCCGCTTTTCCACTGACAAACAACTCCATATCGGAGGCGTGGAGTTCCTCATAAGTTGGATTGATTATTAATTGGTTTTCGACTTTCCCGACAGTAACTGCGGCGACGGGGCCGTTAAAGGGTATATCGGAAATAGATAATGCCGCAGAAGTCCCAATAAGTGCTGGTACATCTGCGGGATGAACACCATCCGAAGAAAACACATTACATAAAATTTGCACCTCAGCCTTAAAGTCCTTTGGAAAAAGCGGTCGGATGCAGTGGTCTATTAAACGAGCCACCAATTGTTCTGATGTCCCAGGACGTGGCTCGCGCCTCCCATAAACTGTCGGTATACGTCCAGTGGCATAAGCCCTTTCACGATAATCTACTGTTAATGGAAAGAAATCGAGGTCGTGTTCACTATCATCGGCTACCACTGTGACCAAGACAACCGTTCCACCGTATTGTACCCAGACAGCACCGTCTGCTTGTTTGGCAACTTTTCCGGTTTCAATTGATAACTTCTCGCTCCCAAGTTGCATTTCAACTTTCATTCTATATACTACTCCTGTATTTCCAATTTTTGTCGTGCCACCAATTATAGACAGTAAGGAAGTCGTTGAAGAACAGTCCTTATTTTAGAAACATATTACCAACTTAACGATACTGACTACAGTTTTTTTAAGGATTAGATATTCCTGTTCCGACAAGACTCATTCAGCATTATCAGTTACAAGATCGCACTTATTCTGTCCCCGTTTGTGCTAATAAAGAAACGTCCTTATCACCAGTAAATAGTCTAATTTACTTCAATCCGATAGTGTCACGAATTCCGAGTTCATTAATTAAACGGTAATAGCGCGTAACGTCTTTCTTGTAAAGATACCGCAACAAGCGGCGCTGTTTGCCAACTAAGCGGAAAAGTCCATGGCGCGAATGATAATCCTTCCGGTGTGTCCGAAAATGTTCAGTTAACTGTCGAATACGCGCAGTTAAAATTGCCACTTGTGCCTCCGGGGAACCGGTGTCTTGTTGGTGTATTTGGTACTTTTGGATTAATTCTTTCTTCTCTGCTGCACCAATTGCCAATTGCCTTCACCTCCTTAATAACAAGCCTTGGGAGTTGCAAATTTCACCTAAAATTATCTCATAAAAACATAAAACTGCACTATAAAATACCAATACCTGTCCAGCGCCATATGAAATAAAATGCCAAGCTGTGTTCGGTTAATCACTCCCATTTTTATTGTCTTAGATAATATATAATACCACAGATTCCTTGGAAATTCAAATTAAACTCATATCACCGAGTCATATTTCCATTTAACTGACGCTCTGACACACATGGGTAGACGTTTCGAGAATCCTTGCTGCAGCGGTGATGTCGCGTCGTATTTGTCGAACCAACATCTCAGGATTTGGGAACTTCTGTTCACTTCTAATTTTCTCTACCAAAAATATTTCTACAGATTTGCCGTAGATCGTTTCATCAAAATCAAAGAAATGGCTTTCTACTTGAACACTTGTCCCCTTAAATGTGGGACGTACCCCAATATTCAATACACCGTCCAACCATTGTTCCTCTAATTTCGCCCGAATCGCGTAAACGCCATTAGGTGGACAGATTTGATTCTGTGTATCTATATTAGCTGTTGGGAATCCAATCTCCTTGCCGCGCCCATCCCCATGAACAACATTACCAAGCAAGGAATAGTGCCGCCCTAATAACTGCGAACCGCGACGCAGGTCTCCCTGCGCGAGTGCTTCTCGGATTCGGGTGCTATGGACGGGTGTTCCGTTTATCTCTGTCGGTGGGACAATGGAGACATCAAAGGGATACTCTTGACTGAGTTCCGCTAAGCGGCGTGCATTGCCAGCGCGATCTTTCCCGAACTGACAAGCATATCCGACGACAACATGTCTGGCTCGGCATTTTTCCAAGAGGACCCTTTCAACAAATGCCTCTGGTGACATCGCTGCGATCTGTGCATCAAAACTGAGCATAATAATTTTATCAATGCCAAGGTGCTGAAGCACTTCGACACGTTTGGAAAGAGGGGTTAGAAGCGGTGGACACCGTTCTGGTGCAAGAAACGCAAGTGGGTGTGGATAAAAGGCAACTAAGGCACTCATTAACTGCTGTTCTGCGGCGCGCTTAAGGAGGGTGTTGATAACGGCTTGGTGCCCTATATGAATTCCATCAAATACGCCAAAAGTAACGGCTGCATCTCTGTGGAATTCACCAATGTCCTCTAAACTGCAAGCCCTGGTTGGAACTGGCAGGTCGCTGCTATTATTAGCGTTTTCCACGTTGCTCAATCCTTCTGGCAATCACCATGTTCTGAGTGGCTCTGATCAATGTAGCGTTGGGCAGTTTGTACAAGCGTCGTAACGGCTGCGAGGTAAGGCATAGCAATCCGACAACCTGCAGCGCGTGCGTGTCCGCCGCCGTCAAACTCTGCAGCGAGTTGACTTACATCAACACGCCCTTGACTCCGTAGGCTTACTTTCGTGCTTCGATCAGTCATTTCAGAGGCACAAAGTGCCACCTCAACACCCGCGATCGCTTGAATTTGGTTCACAATACCTTCCACCGCGTCCGCAGTGGTTCCTATTTTCCGAAACATCCGTTGCGTGGCGTACACAGACGCGATCTTTCCATCATTGGTTACTTGCAACGTGCAAAGCACTTCACCCGATAGACGCACCTTAGCGACGGGGAGTTGCTCATAAACGTTCCGGTAGACTTCATCTGGTGCGAATTCTCCTATCTCAATTAATTCTGCAGCGATCCGATGTGTTTCAATTGTGGTATTGCTATGGCGGAAACAACCCGTGTCAAACATGAGTCCGGTGTAAAGACAGAGGGCACAGGCTTTGCATATTGGTGTCTGATGACACTTAATAAGTTTATAGATAATCTCTGAGGTAGAAGAAGCCGCAGGCATAATGAGATTGACATCCCCGAACGCCTCCGCTGTGGCGTGATGGTCAATGTTAACAAGTTTGTGCGTCGGCAGCAAGGTGTTAGCAAGCGTTTTTCCAATTCGCGCCAATGTGCTTGCGTCCAATACAATTAGCACCTCTGGACGATACGTGCTTACAGCGTGGATACCCTGAATATTATCCCAGTAAGGCAGGAACCTATAACTATCCGGTACGGCATCTGTATTAAATATTTTAACGGATTTTCCGAGTTTCGTGAGAAAGAGATAAAGCCCTAACTCGGAACCGATAGCATCGCCATCCGGGTTGATATGGGTCGAGAGTGCGAAGTCGTGGTACCGCTCAAATAGGTTAAGGAGTGCGCCGTAGTTCTGAATATCAGTGATCTCGGAGGTGTTCATGAAATGTCCACTGCGGGGTTCTCGGATGTCTCATCTTCCGACGTAATGGACTTGAGGAGTCCATCTATTTTAAAGAGGTAGTCAGCGGATTCATCAATAGCGAATCGAAGCTCTGGCGAATAGCGGAGGGTGAGGCGATTTCCGATTTCTCGCCTGAGAAACCCTGCGGCACTTTTCAAACCAGCGAGCGTTTCATCTTTCTGTGCTTCGTCTCCGATAACACTCACCTTGACATCCACATACTTCAGATCTGGCGACATTTCTGCCTGTGTGACAGTACAGAACGCGACACGCGGATCCTTGACAGAACGCTGGATAATCTCACTCAACTCTCGTTGAATAAGGGCTCCTACCCGATCTTGCCTTCTACTATCTGCCATATTGTTCCTATCTTTCAGAGCAAGTTTTGACTTGCGAGTTTTGTCAGAAGAAAAATTCCGTTTCGTAATCTACCAACTCAGCGTCTACATTCGCTTCAACAAAAGTGATGACATGCGAAATCACCTTATTAAGATACGCGACATCGTTGGCAACGGAAACGGCGGCTAATACTGCGAACTGATGTGCATCCAACGCTTCAACTTCCGCGACAGCAATATTGAAACGGTTTTTGAGTCTCGTGACAAGACTTTTGATAACCCGGCGTTTCGCCTTCAAAGATTGGCTATCAGGAATGCGTAGCTGGATTTTACAAACACCGATATGCATGAAGGTGTCAGTTAATTGTAAGCGTAAGCGCGGTTTTTTAACCGCGGTGTGTTTGAAAATAGATGATGACTCAGACGAGGTTGCTTATGAAAGCGAACGTGCGACTTGTTCGTGGACATAACACTCCAGAACATCACCGACCTGTAGGTCATCAAAGGTCTCAATACCTATGCCGCATTCGTAATTCGCCTGCACCTCATTGACATTATCCTTAAATCGACGCAGGGAATTGACTTTTCCTTCGTGAATTAACCGATTGTCCCGCAAAATACGAAGTGGTTGGTCGTAAGTAATCCGTCCCCAATTGACGTAGCTGCCAGCGACTAAACCGAGGCGCGGTACTTTAAACAATTCACGGACCTCTGCCCGTCCGATGACGACTTCTCGTACTTCAGGGTCAAGCAAGCCTTCCATAGCTGAACGGATATAGGAAATAAGTTCATAAATAACGTTGTACGTCCGGACATCAATCCCCTCAGTTTCCTTAGCTTGCACCGCTTCCGTTGTCGGATGCACATTGAAACCGACAACAATTGCGTCAGACGCAGAGGCGAGCAAAATGTCGGTTTCAGTGACACCACCGACTGCTTGGTGGATAATGTTGATTTTAACCTCGTTGGTACTCAAATCAAGTAGCGATGAAGCGACTGCTTGTACGGATCCTTGTACATCGCCTTTAAGGACAACATTTAATTCTTTAATCTCGCCTTCCTGAATCTGTTGGAATAGGTTTTCGAGACTGACATGGCTATTAGCACCGAGTTGCTCAGTGCGGTACTGATCCTGACGCGTTTCGCTGATCAAGCGGGCATCTCTATCAGACTCTACGACGTAGAACTTGTCGCCAGCCTCAGGCACGCCAGTGAAACCGAGAACTTCAACTGGGCGTGAGGGTCCTGTTTCTTTCAAGCGTTTCCCAAGATCATCCATCATGGCTCTAACTCTTCCGGAGTATCTGCCGGAAACAAAGACATCGCCGACCCGCAATGTTCCAGACTGCACAAGAACAGTCGCAACCGGACCGCGTCCTTTGTCTACCTGTGCTTCAATGATAACACCGCGCGCGGGCTTACTGGGGTTCGCCTTGAGTTCAAGGAGTGCTGCTTCCAAGAGTAGCATTTCGAGCAAAAAGTCGATGCCTGTTCCATCCGTTGCCGAGGTTTCAACGCAAATTGTTTGTCCACCCCAATCTTCTGGAAGGAGTTCGTGCTCTGCCAATTGTTGTTTGATGTAGTCTGGGCGGGCGCCAGGAACATCGATTTTATTAATCGCGACGACGATGGGGACTTTAGCGGCTTTAGCGTGGCTAATAGCCTCAACTGTCTGCGGCATGACCCCGTCGTCAGCCGCGACAATCAAAACGACAATGTCCGTTACTTGTGCGCCGCGTGCGCGCATTGCGGTAAAAGCGGCGTGTCCGGGGGTATCTAAGAAAACAACACTCCCGGTCTCCAATGCTACATGATAAGCACCGATATGTTGGGTTATGTTTCCTGCCTCAGATTCACTGATATTTGATTGACGAATAGCATCTAAAAGAGAGGTTTTGCCGTGGTCAACATGTCCCATAATTGTAACGACAGGCGCACGGGGTTTTAAAGATTCAGGTAGATCTGGTATCTCCACTAACAGTTCTTCCTCAAGTGTTCGAGATTTGACGGCTTCAAAATTTAGATGTTCTCCAAGCATCACAAGGGTATCGTAACCGAGTCGTTGATTTATATTCGCTATGACCTTTAACTTCATGAGTTGCATAATCAAGGCAGTAGGTTGTAACTCAAGTGATACAGCGAGATCGCCAACAGTTATGCCTTCTTCGATTTTTAATTTATCTGTTGTGTCAGGTGAAGCGTCCGTAGCGGCTTCAACTGACGCTTCAGGTGTAGCAACCGTTTCCTCCTTCGATTCGGTTACCAATTCGGCTTCAATCAACGCGACGGTGTCTGGATCCAGGGAACTCATATCTTTTTTTCCGCGAACACCATGTTCCTCTAAGAGGGCGATAAGTTCCTTGGTTGTTATGTCGTATTGTTTTGCTAATTCATAAACCCGCGTCCCCGGATCCTGTTTCTCCACACGATTACCTTTGGCAGATTTTCGCCGCTGTCGTGGGGCTTTGCTCATGATAATTCCTCCTTTTTTCCTATTGTGCCAGCGGATTTTTCAGTCCATTGCAGAAGAACTTTCTCAAACCGCGCTATCACCTCATTTGTTAGTTGCACACGTAACAAAGAATTAATCCGTTTCGGAGACTTAAATGCTTTCTGAATGCAGAGTTGAGCGTAGCAGACATAGGCGCCGCGCCCGTGTAACCGTCGCTGGTTGTCAATTCGCAGCATTTCATTTTTTTGACACACAAACCGGATCAATATTTTTTGCGAAAACTTACCACGGCACCCAATACAAGTGCGAATCACATCCTTCAACAACTTCACCCACTTTTTTGTCGCTTTAAGTCGGTAAGCCAACAACCTCCGTTTAGGTATTAAAGGTTCCAACGAGGAGCCTTTACAGACTATTTAGATTCATCATCAGCAACGTCAAGCGTCTCAGCGTTCCCATCAGCATCCACACCGGCTTCACTTTCCTCGTCAAGCCGCTCCGGTATCTCGGCTTCAAGAGTATCCGCGTCTGCCTCGACCTCAACATCCTCGTCTGTTGAATCAGGGGCATCAACAAGTGCCTGTTCTTGCGGGTTTTGATCAGATCCGTCCTCTGAGCTATCTGGCACTGGTGCCTTTGTTCCATCAGGTTCTTCGGATTTAAAGAGTTCGTCAATCGAAACAGCCGCCTCAGATTCGCCTTTTATGTCAACTTTCCATCCTGTTAATTTTGCGGCGAGTCGAGCGTTCTGTCCACGTTGACCGATTGCTAAGGAGAGTTGATCATCTGGGACAATCACACGCGCACTTTTGTTTTCTTCGTCGAGTTCTACCCTGCGCACAACGACGCGCCCGAGTGCCTTAGAAATAAAAACAGTGGCATCCTCGTTCCATTCGACCAGGTCAATCTTTTCGTCATCAAGTTCGCTGATAATATTTTTGACACGGATGCCTTTGACCCCGACACACGTGCCGACGGCATCTATGCCCTCCTCAACTGCTTGAACAGCAACTTTCGTCCGATTGCCTGGATCACGTGCGACCGCCATAATACGGACCTGACCTTCATAGATTTCAGGGACTTCTTGTTCAAACAACACTGAAACCAGGTCTCGATGGGTTCGCGATACGATAATAGGGGCCCCGCGAGGCTCATTCTTCACGGATAGGATCAAACATTGCAAACGTTTGCCGCGTTCGTAATTTTGAGAGCGTGGCATCTCCCGAGGCGGTAAAAAGGCTTCCGTCTGCTCAAGATCTAAGATGATACCGCCACGTTCAAAACGCTGGACATAACCCGTGACAACCTCACCTTCACGTCCAGCGAATTCCTGATAGATTTTTTCGCGTTCCGCCTGTTTGATTTTTTGGAAAAGGATCTGCTTTGCTAACTGTGCTGGGATTCGTCCAAATTCATCGGGATTGATTTCGACGTTCAGCATCTGTCCGACCTCAACGTCGGGTTGGAGTTCCTTCGCTTGCTCAATAGGTACCTCCGTGGAGAAATCACGCATAATTTCAACGACCTTTTTAGGAACGTAGCAGCGTATATCCCCTTTTTCCAAATTAATTTCAACAGAAACGTCGGCATCGGAACCGTAAACTCGGCGTGCAGCGGCACGGAGTGCCTCCTCTATCGCCTCCACAAAAACCTGTTCTGGTAAATCTGTCTGTGCCGTATTTTGACGAATAGCGTTTTGGAGATTTTCTAACATGAGTAATGTTCGCGGTTTCTTTAATATAGGTATACAAATAATATCCTATATGATTTCAGTCCGCTTGCTCCTTTCCAATTCTTTTACAATCTTTTACAACTTGCAATTTACACCGTCTGCGCCTGACAGTTACCACTTCAGGTGTATATGTGCCTTACGAATCTGTGAAATCTGAACGGAGATGTTCTCTCCACCCGCCTGTGCCAAAATGACCCTTTCAGGATGCACCTCTACAATAACGCCTCGCAGCGGACGTTCTTGCCCATTTTCTGATTCCGAGGCGACTTCTATCTGAACCGTGCGTCCACAATTTCGCTGAAAATCCCTGGCAGTTTGCAAGGGCCGATCTATTCCGGGTGAGGCGACTTCCAACTGCGTGTAGCCTGCTAATTGTTCATGGACCTCCAAAATTGGACGCACAACATGGTTCACGGCTTGGCAATCCACCACTGAAAGACCTTCTGGTTTGTGAATGAGTAATCGCAAGGTTTGTCTGTGTGCTTCAACATCCACCAGTTCAATGCCATCAAGTTCAAGCATCGGTGTCAACATCTCAATAATAGTGTTCTTCTCGGTTACTGTCATATCTACAATAATATATAAAAAAACGCGAAATATCCCAATAGTAGAGGTTCCTCGCGGTTCGTTTTATGTTGTATCATGCAGATGGAAGGCGTAGCACTGAGGTAAATGTGTCCGCCTTTAATTCTAAAGCAACTGCGTTATACAACTTCTACCGATTGCCAAGCAACGGTGTATTCATTCTCGTACATTACACCAATATATATTGTTACATAATACCCGTTTTCCTTGTTTTCGTCAAACCCATTCGCCTGTCTAAAACCTAAGATTACAGATCAATGCGTTTGAAAAAACTCTATTACCTCACCGCTGGGACCTTTAAATATTTAAATAAAAAAAGCGATGGTTGCCATGATAGCACCGAGCGAAACATCTGTTGGATCGAGTGTTATTTCCGCGCCTGCTTGCCGGAAGTGTTCTACTGCACACGGGCATCGGTTACAAGGGAAAACTCAATGCTCAAAGTAAAATCCACAGAGATTATGACATAATTGTATCATATCTCCTGATATAAGTCAAATTAAAAGTCTTTGCCGCCTTGATTGGTGTAGAAATCATACCTTTTTTCAGAAAAATACGTTATAATTTATATACTATGAGTATGTTTCGTGAACACTGGATCGGCGGGTTAGTCGCTTACAGTACTTTCTTCATCATATCGCTTATTGTTACCTTCACTGTGCCAATCTTTTATGACGGCGTGCCACAAGCGTGGAATCCAACGATTCCACCGGTGACGGACTTTATAAAAATCATCGGCTGTTTCGTTGTCGCAGTGCTGTTCGGACTCTGGCCAGATGTTGACATCAAAAGCAAGAGCCAAAAGATCTTTTATAGGGTCCTGTTTGTCCTGAACGTGGTGCTAATTGTTTTCTTACAAAAGTATCTCGAATCTGCACTGTTGGGACTATTCGCGATGCTCCCGATTATGAGCAGACACCGTGGCTGGACACACGCCAAAATTACGATGCTGCTGCTACCAGTTGTATTTCTGTTAATTCCAATTTATACCGGATATCCAGAATGGCAATCAAGTGGTAATCTTGTGGACCACTTTAATGGGTTACGAGATTGGGATCACCTTCCACACGCTATTCTGAGTGGTCTACCATTCTATGTTGCAGGCTTCATCGGCTATGCGACGCACCTCCATTTGGACGGCATCCTATTTCGTTCTCGGAAAGCACAACGCCAGAAGACACGGGCAAACCAATGAATACCATAACTGAGACGCTGCAAGAAATATTTGGCAATCAAACCCTACAAGCACTCGGTCATTTTGCAAACGAACGCGGTGTGCAGCTTTACCTCGTCGGTGGCAGCGTAAGAGATCTGTTGCTCAAACGCCAGACGACAGATATTGATTTCGCCTTAGCCTCGGATGCGATTCAGTTCGCTAAAGCGTTTGCCGCCAGTATCAGTGCAACTTGTATCGCGCTTGAGGAAAATCCATCTACTGCACGTGTAATTGTTAAGCAACACGAGAGTTCACAGGCACCGCGGCTCAGTATGGATTTCGCACAATTCCGCGCCCCATCGCTCGCCGAAGATTTACGGTTACGGGATCTAACAATTAATGCGATGGCAATTGCGTTTGAAAATGTGGAGGCAGCTACAAATAATACGCATAAACAAAACGCCATTCATGTAATTGACCCGTGTGGTGGTATGAAGGACTTGGAAACCGGTCTGCTCGAATTTCCGAGTGAACAGGTAGTGCACGCCGATCCTGTCCGCCTGTTACGGATTTATAGATTCGCAGCACAGTTAGATTTCAAGATTTCCCAAAGCGCAATCGACTTGGTAACAAAGCACCGATCACTGCTGTCTAACGTAGCGATGGAACGATGCCGCGACGAGTTGATGAAAATTTTTAATGTTAATACAGCACATCCATATCTACAACAAATGGAGGCAGTCGGACTCCTCACACAGGTGGTTCCACATATCAAAGATGTGGGCAGATTTTGGGGTTCACTTGAGAATTTTGAGAGAAATCCGATTCCGATAGCACTACAAGTATATCGTAGAGAGATTAATACGTATCTTAAAGAAAAAGTTGGTGCGGAAATCAATAGGCGTTCTCTAATCAAGCTCAGTCTACTTCTGGGAGACAACCTCGGTGGTGTCGGTTCGCACCTTCGGTTAAGCCGGAACGCATCTCGATTTATAAAATGCCTCTTCTTTGGAAACAAAGCACTTAAAAATGCAGACCCACAATTGACGGAAAAAGAGATAATTCGCTTCCTCAGAACTTATATATCTGACTGGTACGGGGTGCTTCTCTATGCCGCAGCATCACACCCGATTGATTCAGCACTATTTGGACGGATTGCTAATACGTACTATGAACACATTCTACCCATCAGTCAACAGGGAAAACTTATCACTGGAGATGATCTGATTGAGAAGTTCAAGTTAAAAGAAGGGGAACAGATTGGAAAGTTGTTAAAAGAGATTGAAGAACAGCAATTCAATGGCGAAATCCGAACACGCGAAGAAGCACTTGACACCGTAGCGGCTTTAATTCAGCAGTCTAATCGCTCTCTTTGAACTACAATTTCGTTTGATATTTTTGCAACAATTTCGGAACTAACGACAGCAAGAGCATAAGCACGCCAGCAATTGCGAGATAGCGCAGTGTCTTCCAAATATCGCCTTCACCACTGACAAATGCGCCACCGAACTGGACAAACACTGCCGTTCCGGGTAACATAAAGATAGCAGAGACAAGCACAAAAGTGGAAAACCGGATACTCGTCAGTCCGTAGGCATAATTTTGAAGGTTAAAGGGAAAAATAGGAACCAAACGTGTAAACATTAAAATACGCCATCCCTGTTTCTCAACCTGTTCATCTATCTTGCGGAACTGTGCATTGCCTTCGACCCAACGCTCAACAAGGTCACGAGCAACGTAACGGGCGATGAGAAAAGCCACAGAGACAGAAATAATAGAGGCTATGGAAGCGTAGAAAACACCCCACAACGGTCCGAAAACGAAACCTGCCAATATGGTTACCGGGGCACCGGGTAGAAAGAAAACAGTAGACAGGAGGTAGAGTCCAATATAAACTAACGGGGCTATTCTCCCAAAACTTGTCACCCACGTTTTGATTTTCGGCACGTTTTCCAATCGAATATCGTCTGTTATGCCATAGTGCCTCAACAGAAAATAAACTGCCGTAACGACACCGACAGCAATAAGAATCTTAATGATGCTATTTCTCATTTTCTTCCGAAATCGCCTCTAAATAGGTTTTTATCTGTGCCCGATACCGGACAGGAATACGGTTATTTTCTACAGCTTCAGCATACGCGCGCGAGGTGTTAAGAACGACCTCGCTGAAGGGTAAATAAGCAGGTGCATCGTCGCTAACCCCACCCGTAAAAACCTCAGAGAAACCTTCCGCATTACCTGAGACACCTGTCGTAAGGGTCAATGCTTCTCCATCGGTCTGTAAGATGGGTGTTTTCTCACCACTAAGTGGTAATGTAGAAGTGCCACCGTCTGTTTCGTTTTCCATTTCGCCAGTATCATTTGCCTGTAATTCTGATTGTGGATCGGGATTCGATGTGCCTTCACGGGTTCCTTGCACCTCGGTGCCCCCCGCATCTTGACCAGGTGTACCCTCACTATTCGCAATTCCGCCGCCTGAAGATTCAGTTTCAATAGTTGCTAATGCTAATTCCTTCTGGCTTGCCGCGAGTTGCGCTTCCAGTTGCGTCAGGTCTGTTGACTTTTCCATCTCCTGAAGCGCAGCAATGATGTCCTGCAAGGTCTCTGGTGTGACAGCCTCACCCTGAACCTGATTCAGTGAATCACTAAGCCTACCTTTTGGTAGTTCTTGCGCCAAACGTTCAAAAAGACCCATAAGTTTCGCTTGGAGTTCTGGCGGGATCTCAACCTGTTCAGCGACGGTTTTCAGTTCTGCAGCGAGTTGGTTAGCATCCATACCGTGAAAGTTTTGACTTGCTTCTGTGGCTTCGGTGATAATACGCTGTTCCGACTGCCGTTTACGAACCTCTTTTTTTAGGTCGCTGAGATGTCTTTGTGCTGTGTCAAGATCTTTTGCGGCTTTCAACCGATTCACAGTATCCGTAATTTGCTGCTGTAAGGTCGAATTTTTGACCTGTTTTCCATCAAGGTTCTGAACGGCTTTATCTAAAATCCCCTGCTGGAGGTCTGTGAGCGGTTGCGACCCCTCGTAGAAGATGGGAATAGCGAAAGAAATTCCAATCAACAATAAAGGAATTGGAAAGAGTTTCAGTAACATCGGCACACGATATGGACTCACCTTTGCGCGCTCTAAGGTTGTTATAGTCTCTGCAGCATCTCGGATTTGGAGTTGTGCGAATTCGTCTTCGGGATTCGTTTGAATTAATCCAAACGCTGTGCCGAGACGCTCGCGAAGCCCCATTTTTTCGTCAACAGCACACGCCACAGACAGCAAATCTTTCCGGTAGCTGACACTGAGACCTACACCTACAATCACTGCGACAGACATGACAATCCAACTTATACTGGAGATCGGTATCGGTAGGAGAATCACTCGATTCAATAGGAACAGGATAGCAAGTAGAATAAGTCCACAGAAAAACGCAGATGTGATCCTTTGTAAGAGTACCTGCCGATACATTCTACCACGAATGTCGGTGAGACAAGTTTTGATGCGTTGTGCCGCTTGGTTGCGTTCAGAATTTACCATGTGTGTTTCTCCACTGTCTCCATAACTATATCCGGGGTAATCGCTTCAAGATTCTCACGGGCATGATTCGGATATGCGTCCCACTCTCTGGAGGATAGTTTTCCGATAAACTTGCACTCTCTACGGGCAATGATTGCATGTTTGTCCCAAGGTGGTGCCCACTGGTTGACATTTGACGCGCCAAACAAGGCGATTGTTGGTGTTTTGACAGCAGTGCTGAGGTGCATCGGTCCTGTATCATTACTGATATAGAGATTACACCGTTTCAGAAGTGCTGCGAGTTGCATTGGGGTGGTTTGATTAACAATAATAGGTGAATGCGACATCTGCGCTGCTATCTGCGCTGCTAATTCACCCTCTCGGGGTCCGGTCGTGATGAGAATGTGTGCATCATACGTGTCGTGGAGCAGATCGCCGAGAACAGCAAAATTCGCTGCGCGCCAGCGCCGGTAAGTCGCACCAGCCCCCGGATTGAGCCCAATGATGGGTTTGCTATCATCAAGATTCTGGTTTTCAAGAAAATTGTTCGCCCAAGCACTGCCTACACTGTCAACAAATACCTGAGGTTCATCGTCTACGACTTCAACGCCCAACGCACGCACAACATCGAGATAGCGTTGTGTTTCATGTTGCGCGGTATTATTCGGTACTGCGAGGCTCAATAACTTCTTCCCGCCACTATTCGTTTCAAAGCCGACACGAAACGGAATTCGAGCCAGAAATGTATGAATCACCAAGCGGAACGTTGGTTGCAGTACAATCGCTATCTGAAATTTTCGCCGCGCCATTTGATAGAGGAGTTTCGGTACCACAGTCTGATAGGTAATCACTTCATTCAAGTGCGGATTCGCGGACACCAAATCCTCCCGTGTAGGTGCGACCATGTAAGCGATATAGGCATCTCGAAAGTGCTGGCGTAACGCGTAGATGACGGGCGTTGTTAAGACTGTTTCTCCGAGTGGCCCGAGCCTGATAATTAAAATACGATCAATCTGTTCAAGGTTTAGCATACCGGAACTTCTTCTTTGGCATTGGAATTCTGCTAATCCGAAATAACGAACTATTAAATAAGCAGTTTTTCTATTACCTATCAATTGAATATTTTTCTGAGTAGTAGTATAATACCTTAAAATCAACGAAAGATCAAGGTCAATAACCCCAAGCTAAAGCATGGGTCTCCTGCCCGAAGATTGATGAATATCAGTATCCAAGCCTTAAAAGAAAAATACCTCCAGGGTTGGGAACGACAGGCAACTGTTATCTTACTTGCCTCCGCGCTACTCCTCATGCTGCATCGGTTCTATACCCGACGGAGTTTTTTCAATCGTCACTTTGCAGAATACTTCGGAACTGGACCTCTCGCCGAAAGTTACCCCTATTATTACTGGTTTTTAACGACAGCGCTCACATTGCTACTGATCCCGATGCTCGTTGCGAAATTCGGAACACGGGAAAAACTGAGCGATTATGGGATTCAGTTGGGAAACCAGAAACTCGGATGGTGCATAACAGGCGTGGCATGGGTTGTGATGATACCGGTGGTTATCCTCGCTGTCATCGTGTATCCACCTTTTGCGGCAAAATATCCGCTGTGTAAGGTTGTCGCAAGCAGTTGGCAAACATTTTTATTGTATCAACTGGCGTACGGTGTCTACATGTTTTCGTGGGAATTCTTTTTTCGTGGGTTTATGCTTTTTGGGTTAGAACGGAAATTCGGGAACTACAGTATCTTGATTCAGACGATTCCGTTTGCTGTGATGCACTACTCAAAGCCGTTGCCGGAGGCACTCGGCTCCATCATTGCGGGGGTATTGCTCGGTGTGTTAGCGTTTGAAACGCGTTCATTCATCTATGGTGCAGCAATCCACTGGCTCGTCGCGATGACGATGGATGTGGCAGCTGTGACGCTTCCACGCTAAAATTCGCGTTGCGGACGCTCGGCAATTGTGCTATAATTCGTAAAGTATAACCCAAGTTGCTACTAACAAGATTTTAGACCAATAGTTCTTGTGTTTCACTGAAAAATGTCGATTATCCAAGCATTTTGTAGCGTCCACTTTTAGTTTGCGGCATTTTCGGGCACAAACTGGAAAGTTTGTGCTACAGGTGGCAACTTACGTTATAAAGTAGGGGAAACCTATGCACTCCGCCAGAGAATATAAGAACTTGAAGGGAAACAGATCATCCAGCCTTAGCCTATTGTATTTTCACGGAGAAAAAACTGAAAATCCCGCCACACGAAAACATAGAAAACATTGGCAAATACTGATAGGAGAAGATCATGCAAGCAAACATATTCATTTTACCGGTTAGTCTTGAACAAGTTGCTGCCGTGATTAAACGGATGCGCCCGCAAGATCGGCAACAGTTGTTAGCAATGGTACCAGAGTTAGCCACTGATGCAATTAAGCAAAAAAAGTTGCTTGACGATGCCGCGCAAGCCGTCGAGCAACTCAAACAGGAGCTTTTGGCAGAATTTGATGGACAACCGTTATCTTCCGATGAACCTTTCTTAGATGGCTTCACGCTTGGGCAATACCTTGAATTATCTGAGGCAGAGCGAGAAAAATTTTGGGATGAATGGAGTGAAGACGCACTTGAAGACTTAGAAGAAGTGGAGGTCCAGCCGAATGCGCTGCCTGCTTGATAAAGTTACAGCACGCCACATCATGGAAGGCATGCTGAAGCTTATGGAGGGACGTTCGACGACATCCGCTGAGCTCTTTGCCCTCTACTTCTACCAACGTGCCCACTCCAGTAACATTACCCTGTTCATTCTCCCTCAAACTTATACCCTGTTAAAGCGTTTAAACCATTTATCACGTTATGTTGTAATCATCCGCCGTTTCTTGGCAGCAACACAAGTTTCCTACCCCGCGCGATACTTCAAACGGTGGGCAAGACGGTTACAAGAGTACGGTTTCACAAAAGAAGATGCAGAAGTCCTTGCGTTAGCAACATTTGGAACAACTTCAAATGGAGACATTTTGGGCATGCACATAGTGGCAACATCGGATCAACCAATAGCGGGCATACCACGGGGAAATTCAAAAGCGATTGTCGAATATGCAGCGGGACCTTGCAGATCCCTATTGTCATGTATCTTTACCCACTGTTGAACGCCCCGAACTTATTGGAATTTAAGATGCCCAGAAAAGAACAAATTCACACGGATTGGATTTTAGTCTTAAAAAAATAAGGGAACGAAGCAAACAAGTTTCAACAGACAGAAAACTATGACACAGCCCGATATTATCCAAACGATACTCAGAGATAGCAACTACCACCTTGATCTATTCGACACATCTGAAATTCAGAGCTTATGTCAAAGGATAGAGGGCAAAAAAACACCCATCACCTACTGCCCGATTCGAGGGAAGGCAGTCCACCTAAAACCTGAAGAACTTATCCGTCAACTGTATGTGGAACGCCTCCTGAACCGATACCATTATCCCCGAGAACGTATACGTTTTGAACACCTTGTCAACTTCGGTAGAGAAAAGAAACGCGCTGACATTGTTATCCTTGACAAAGACAGAACCGATACCCCCTACATTATCGTTGAAGTGAAAAAACCGAAACTCCAAGATGGCAAGGCGCAACTCCGTTCTTACTGCAACGCTACTGGCGCGCCTATCGCTGTATGGACAAACGGACAACAGATTTCGCACTACCACCGGAGAGACCCAAACTATTTTGAAGACATCACCGATATCCCTAACGTTGATCAGACTTTGGCGGATATCCTCAGCGAACGTTTTACCCTTAAGGACCTCATACTTAAGGACAAACTCGTCACAGAGCGAAAATCTTTAAAAGACATTATTTTGGAATTAGAGGATGAGGTACTCGCCAATGCAGGCGTAGATGTCTTTGAAGAAGTCTTCAAACTCATCTTTACTAAACTCTATGATGAGGCACTCAGTTATAAAGATAAAGGCATTATTGATTATTTTGTTCGTCAGGCACAAAATACCCACAAAGCACACGGGACCGGTGTAACTTATGAATCGGACTATGATATTATTCGGCTGGGAGCGGAAGATATTTCGGATGATGGATTTCGAGTCATGGCATTCAGAAACACCGGTCAAACCGACACCGAACTCAAAACCAAAATTCAGCGACTTTTTGACGAGGCAAGAGACCAGTGGAAAGGCGTTTTTCCGGAACATTCAACGTTTGAACTCTCGGACAGCCACCTCGCGGTCTGTGTTTCAAGTTTGCAAGATATAAAGTTGTTCAACTCCAATCTACAAGTTGTTGATGAAGCGTTTGAATATCTGGTGAGTAAATCTGCAAAAGGTGAAAAAGGGCAATACTTCACGCCACGCCACGTCATAGATATGTGTGTTAAGATGCTCAATCCTCAGCCAGGGGAATATATGATTGACACCGCCGCGGGGAGTTGTGGGTTTCCGGTGCATACCATTTTCAAACTGACCGGGACGCTCTTCACCAATGCAGAAATCCCCGAAACGGATAAAGCGCATGTCCTCAAAGTGTTTGGGATTGATTTCGACGAAAAGACTGTCCGAGTGGCGAGAACCCTCAACCTGATCGCAGGCGACGGCGAAACGAACGTCTTACACCTCAACACATTGGACTATGAGCGGTGGGACGACAGCACAGAGAAAAATAGCAGCTGGATCCGTACTTATGGCGACGGTTTTGATCGTCTCAAAGCATTAAGGATGGAACAAGACGAGAACAAGTTGTTTGGTTTCGATATTTTAATGGCGAATCCACCTTTTGCTGGGGATATCAAGGAGAGCCGTATCCTCCATCAATACAACCTCACCTTTAAGCAGAACGGCAAAGCACACACCAAAGTTGGGCGCGATATCCTGTTTATTGAACGCAATCTTGATTTCCTTAAACCCGGTGGCCGTATGGCGATTGTGTTACCGCAGGGCAGATTTAACAACACCTCTGATAGATACGTCCGAGAATTTATCGCCGAACGCGCCCGTATCTTGGCTATCGTCAGTTTGCACGGTAACACCTTCAAACCGCATACCGGCACCAAAACGAGCGTGCTATTCGTGCAAAAGTGGAACGATGATCCAACTAAGGGTCATCTTTGCCCAAAAGTCGATAACTACAATGTCTTTTTAGCGGTGAGTGAGAAAGGCGGTAAAGATAATTCCGGCGATTATGTTTTTTTGGAAAATAGTGATGGGCAGCACAAATTGGACAAAAACGGGCATCTGATTGTTGATCACGATTTACACAACCACAACGAGGAGCTCCGTGATGGAATCGCGGAAGCTTTTATTGAATGGGCAAAGCGTGAAGATTTAAGTTTTTGGAGCTAAGCGCAATAATGCAGTATTCTATCGTTGATTACCAATCTATAGTGGATGCTTCCCATTCTCTGCGGTTTGATGCAGAGTTTTTTCGCTCCGATTATCTACAGGTTCAACGCCGACTTGAAGCGATTGGTTCGCACAGACTCATTGACTTCCAAGTTAACATCAGGCACCCCAAAGAGATAAAGCGAAATTATGTAGATAATAGCGTTCTGTTTTTAAGAGCACAAAACGTGCGTCCACTCTCCATTGACCTGACATCTAACCCTGTTTACATATCGGAAGAAGATGCAGAGCGTTTACAAGACAACACCGTCCATTACAAAGATATTCTAATAACGCGATCAGGGGCAAATGCAGGTCAGTGTGCTATCTATCTTGAGGATAATCACGCTATTTCATCGTCTCATACTTTTATTGTCCAAAGCGGAAACTTAAACCCTTTCTTTCTCGCTATTTTTCTCAATACAAAACACGGCATAGCATTAATAGAGAAAGGTAAGTACGGTAGTGCTCAACCTGAAGTTGCTCCGTATTTTTTATATCAAATTCCTGTACCGAATTTGGAAAACCTTCCACCCGTGATCGAAAAAATCTATCTTGAATCGAAGGATTTAACGGAGTTATCAAAGATTCGGTATGCCGAAACCCAAACCCTTCTTCTGAGCGAACTTGGACTCGCTGATTGGCAACCACAGCACAAGTTAACCTTTGCCACGGATTATGAAAGTATGCAACGCGCGGAACGCATTGACGCGGATTACTTCCAGCCAAAATACGGGGATATAGAAAAAGGGATAAAAAACTACTCAAATGGGCATACGAGCATTAGAAATGAATGTGAGCAGAGTAAGATCATTTTTGAAATAGAGCCGGAGAAGTTATATCGCTATGTAGAAATAGGAAGCGTCAACGTTTCTACGGGGGAAGTAATGGTAGAAGAAATTTTAGGTAAAGATCTCCCAGCAAATGCAAAGCGAGTGTTGAAAAAGGGCGATGTTATCGTCTCCAAAGTTAGAACCTACAGAGGTGCGATTACCACTATTCAAGAAGATGGGTACGTTGGAAGCGGTGCCTTCTGTGTATTGAGGGAAAACGGACGAATTAACAAAGAAACTTTGTTAGCCTGTTTACGGTCTAAACTTTTTTTAACATGGTCTTTAAAACCCAATACCGGAACCTCTTATCCTACCTTAGATGATGATGATATTTTGGATTTTCCTATTCCCATTTTGTCCCAAGAGAAACAGGCTGAAATCCAACAGAAAGTCATCGAATCCTTCAACCTACGGAAGCACGCTAAAGCACTTCTGGAATACGCTAAACGCGCAGTGGAAATCGCCATTGAACAGGATGAGCAAGCCGCTATCAACTGGTTGGAATCTGTTTCACAGGCTCCTTGATATTTCGGATGTAAAAATTTTCCGTATTCTCCTGTCCCTTAAGCCAGAAGCCTCTCTTCAATTTTCTGCCATACTTTAGGTGAAACGCGCCCAGCCGCTTCTTTACACGCAAGGATGATATCTACTGCGCGGAAATACCGATAACAGTTCTTCAACTCTTCGTATGAAATTGCGAGCATGTCGTCAGTGATACCCAAAACAGCGAGCCATGTATCGTGAATAGACTCCGTTGGAGGTTCAACAGATTCTCCTTTCCCTACCGCCTTGATGAATTCCCGTTCTTCATTAAACCTTTGAATCATTCTCTGTAAATCCGCGCCTTTGAAGATTTGTGTCTCCTTTGTACGCTTAACAACTTTTATCCGTTCGCTTAATTCTTTATCAAACCTATCTCCAGATTTAGAGAAGTTAGAGGAATGGAAGTCTGCGTCTATATAACGGTAAAAATCGTGATAGGGAAGTAGAACAAAACTAAGGTGGTAGACTTGGTTGAGGTAGCAGTTGATATCTGAGTGGAGATCTTGGTCTCGTAAGATGTTGCAGTCCTCTAAGAGGTCGATATAGAGGTCTGTGGCAATATAGTGGTCTGTGGAGAGGTTTTGGTATAGGTCTGAATAGATATCTTGGTCGAGGGTGTGATAGAGGTTGAAACCGAGGTTGGGGTAGGAATTTTGAGAATCTCTATTCTTACACTTGACCGTTTCATGAAACTTATTCAGTTGGCACAGAAGAGAATATTGACGGATGGCAAAAACTCGTTTACCATGTCTACTGTATCGGTTGTCTGTGGTGTCTGTGATCCGTTCTGCCCACCGCAATAGCGATTTAAGACCATCAGTGTTGATGGATTCAGAGGCTTCCGATTCCATTGCTTCAAGTAAGTCGTCTGCTTCGCGCATCAGTCCAGCAGTTAGTAAGAACACTTCTCGCCACCGCTCGTCGTGTAAATGCTGATTTACCAAGTCTTGGATCGAACTCTTGTCTCCTACGATGTGATTCGCCGTTAAATACTCTTGAAACGTTAGGTGAAAGAAAGAGTAGATGCCATTAGCCCGTTCAACGAAAAGCCCTGGATCAACAAGAATTGCGTCTAAGATTCCGGAAGCATCAAATCCTGAGGATATATCAGTCCTACGTTGGTAGAATTCTTGAATCTGATTGGTGAGTTCGTCCTCACTGAAAACAAGGCGGTCTGCCTTAAAGTTTTCTGCTGCAATTTCAGAAAGTAGATCCTTTACAGTCGGGATAGCCAAATACGGACTCATTGGTGGGTCTCTATGAACATGCTTCTCTGCTGTCCACTTTTTGAGAAAAATGTTAAAAATTTTTTCATACAACATCGCTTGACTTGATTGGAAATCTTGTGAGTCTTCATAAACCTGACACAATAGCGCGAGTGATAAAGGATTCTGTGCTAACGCTTTGATTGCTTGATGCTCTGAGGCATTCAATGCTTGCCAACACCGTTGGGCAGTTTTCTTCTTTCGATTGGACGCTGATGCAAACCGATTGTCGATATAATCCTGAATCTGTGAATCATCAAAGTCTGCTATCTCCACTACAGTGAAATCCGAAAACTCTCCTTTGTACGCTCCTACCCGGCAGGAAACGATAAAGCGGTTTTGGCTATATTGATGGACGAAATCCCTAATTTTATTGATGACGTTCTTAACGTTCGGCTTTGGTACCTCGTCAAGACCATCAAAAAGTATTAGCAGTTCACCCGCTTCCAACTTAGCATTGGCGTGTCTCTGCGGATCCGGATAGCCACATACCTTAAACTCGTTGATAATCCATGCCTCTATATCAATCGGATCCTCGGTGAATCGCTTCAGTTCAAGAAAAACGGGAGTAGATTCGTGTTCAAAGCTCCCATTCTCTCTTTTCAATGCTTCAAGTCCAACCTTACGGAGAAAGGTCGATTTTCCGACTCCAGGACCACCGAGTACCATCAGATACTGTTCGTTATTAGCAACCCTCATTCCTTCTTGGCGTTCATCTGAAGTTGAAGTGAAATACCCTCTATCTTTCTGTAGAAATACCTTTCCAATGTCTTCAATAGAGTTATGCTTTATTGCTTTCCTTTTAGCCAGGAACTGAACGATTACATAAACGTCGTCAACCGATCTCTCCGCTTCCATTCCAACGCAGAAGGCTTGGAGTTGGCAGTGACGTTTCTTGTAGGGGCTATTGTAGTCATGAGAGGCGTTTTTTGAATCTTGGTATCTGTTCTTAACGCGCTTCTTAACGCGCTCCCATACTTCTTTTGAAAATATTGGAAGCACCTTTTTTAAAATCCATCCAAGCATTGCTTACCTGCCTGTTTCAATTAGATCTAACGTTAACCGAACGAAAATCTATGAAAAATCGCGAACATGCGGTGAGTTTTCTACTAACAGAACTCCTCGTTAGACCAAACATTTTTGCCTAACCTATTCACACCTTTTCTTTATCTTGAGCTTACTTATCTGACAAGTTTTATTCTCAGGGCAATTATACCATATCCGGTAAAGCAAATGCCAACCCAGATTGATAAAACATAAAACAGCACTTTGGGGTGTGCAAATATTTTGTCGATAGTTTTCTGGATCTCGAATTTTCGCGGATTGGGAAATACTTTGCACAGGAAACTAATAGGCTATGCTACAGGCGATACTTGGCACAGGCTAACAGCCTATGCTACAGGGTTGTGCTTTTATTAATCTAATTGCGCGCCAAAAACTTTACACGCCTGGATTGTGAAAGGACGAGGCACAAACTAAAAGTTTATGCTACAAGGGAGGATTTCTTATAGGGTGTGTATCTTCAATCACCGGCGGATGCTTAAGCGCGTTCAACAGAGTGCTGAACGTATCTAATAATTGTGTAGCATCCTCATTAGAGAGCATGTCTGAAAGTGTTTCGGTATCCATACCAGTTCGTTTGCAAAGTTCAACAACTCCCCCTTGTGATGCTATAAAGACCCGAAGCTCCTTTAGAAAGAAGGTCAGATCGCCATCAGCATGATATTCCTCCAATGTCAGTTGGAGATAGTCAATCGCTTCCTCCTGATCATTAGCAAGTCTTCTAATTTGATACTCGCGCCAGTTCCCCATTTTTCTCATTGATGTGTCTCCTTGATTGATAATCATACTTCATTTTCAATTAAAAGCGCAAGGTATATTTTCGATCTCAAAATTGCTCAGATAATTGCAGTTGACATGATCACCGTTTTGTAATAAAATATGTCCTATACAATTTGTAGAGGCACTTTGAGAACTGGAGATTGATTTGTAGAGGAGATTAAAATATAAAATGGCTAACAATATTTTTCCACCGGTGGAAACTGCTTATCCGATCGGTGATGCACACGTTGACGGTTTAGAAGCATATCAAGCACAATATACCGAATCAATTCAAGACCCAGAAGCGTTCTGGGCAACGGTTGCGGAACGGTTGACGTGGTATCAAAAATGGCATACGGTTCGCGATTACGATTTTGTCAACGCTGAAATCAAATGGTTTGAAGGCGGCACACTGAACGCTTGCTATAACTGTCTCGACCGCCATGTAGAGGCAGGACACGGCGACGCAACGGCTATTATCTGGGAGGGAAACGACCCATCCGAAGATAAGACGTTCACCTTCAGTGAACTCCTCGCCGAGGTCAAAAAGTTCGCCAATGTGCTGAAAGCACAAGGCATCGAAAAAGGCGATCGCGTCTGTATCTACCTACAGATGGTGCCAGAATTGGCGATTGCAATGCTGGCGTGTGCAAGGATCGGTGCCGTCCATTCCATCGTCTTCGGTGCGTTTTCAGCGGAATCTCTCCGAGATCGGATCAATGACTCGGCGTGTAAAATGCTCATAACGCAAGATACCGCAATGCGGGGACCCCGCAGCGATATTCCGATGAAGGCAAACGCAGATGCAGCCGTAGCAGAATGTCCATCTATTGAAAAGGTTGTTGTTGTGGAACGCACAGGAGATACAGTTGATTTTGACGCATCGCGCGATATCTGGTGGCATGAAGCGATGGCGGATGCCGACGCGGAATGTGAACCGGAAGTCATGGCTGCCGAAGATCCGCTCTTCATTCTATATACCTCCGGGTCAACAGGAAAACCGAAGGGTGTCTTGCATACCACAGGGGGTTATCTCGTCTATACGTCCTATACACATCAACAGGTCTTTGACTACCATGAAGGTGATGTCTATTGGTGTACCGCCGACATCGGCTGGATTACCGGACATTCTTATATTATCTACGGTCCGCTTGCCAATCGCGCGATTAGCATTATGTTTGAAGGCGTGCCGAACTACCCAGACTTCGGACGTTTTTGGCAAGTCGTTGAAAAGCATCGTATCAATATCTTCTACACCGCTCCGACAGCTTTACGTGCCTTGATGAAAGAAGGCGATACATGGGTCGAAAAATATGATAAATCCACGCTCAGGTTACTCGGCACGGTAGGTGAACCGATTAAAGAACCCGAATGGCTGTGGTATTACAACATCGTCGGTGAAAAACGGTGCCCGATTGTGGATACATGGTGGCAAACTGAAACGGGTGGTATCCTAATGACACCGCTACCCGCTGCGACACCGCTGAAACCGGGTTCGGCAACGTTCCCATTCTTTGGCATTGAGCCGGTGATATTAGACGAGGCAGGGAATGAGGTGGAAGGCAACCCTGCAACGGGTTATCTCTGCATTAAAACGGCGTGGCCCGGCATTATGCGAACCGTCTATGGCGATCATGAGCGGTTTTTAGACACCTATTTCCGCCGATTCCCCGGTTATTATATGACAGGGGACGGCGTGCTACGCGATGAAGATGGCTACTATTGGATTACTGGACGCGTGGACGATGTTCTGAATGTCTCAGGACACCGATTAGGCACCGCGGAGGTTGAAGGCGCGATCGGGCAACATGATGCAGTCGCGGAGGCAGCCGTCGTCGGCTACCCACACGACATCAAGGGACAAGGTATCTATGCCTATGTTACGCTTATGACAGGCGAATCGGCATCTGATGCGGTAGAAACGGGTATCAAACAGGCAGTCCGCCAACACATTGGTCCTATCGCTACGCCTGATAAGATTCAGTTCACACCCGCACTGCCGAAGACAAGATCCGGCAAGATTATGCGCCGTATCCTCCGCAAAATCGCGGAAGGCGACATCTCTGACCTCGGTGATACCTCAACCCTTGCCGATCCGACAGTCGTTGATGCGTTGGTTGAAGGTAGACAGTAGAATAGTTACCAGTTATCAGTTACCAGTTAAGAGAGAGAGCCCTGATTCATCAAGTCTTTCTCTTAACTGAAAACTAAAAGGATTTTTTGAAAAAAATCCGTACTGGCAACTGGTAACTGACGACTGAAAGGTTTTTCGCAGAAAAACCGAACTGATAACTGAAGACTGAAAAAGAAGTAGGAGTGCACATTGGCATCAGCAGAAAAGATTGTAAATGAACTCAAAAAACAGCGGATCACGCATGCCGTAGGTGTTCCTGACAACGGCAGTGCCCGAATTTATGAACTCTTGCGAACCGAGTTGGATATTGAGGTTATTACGGTAACGCGTGAAGGTGAAGCATTTGCGATTGCATCGGGGTTGTATGTGGGTGGCAAGAAACCGGTGATAATTATTCAAAATACCGGTTTTCTGGAATCAGGTGACGCAATCCGCGGTACAGTGTTCAACATGCGGGTGCCAGTGGTCGTATTCATTGGGTATCGTGGGTATCACAACCGAGATGCTGATGGTCAATGGATTGATTCTGTAGCGAGTTTCCTCGAACCGACCCTGCAAGCGTGGAATTTACCTTATGAGATGTTAGGAACAGACAGCGATATTTCGTGTATTGGCAAGGCGTTTGAAAAAGCCGAAGCGACTTCGTTGCCAGCAGCGGTATTACTGATTGGACACGCAACATAACGGCGTGCCTACATTTTTTGTTGTTTTTTATTTTAAAATTATGTTAAAATGCTTTATTATACCGGTTTTTAGGCTAAATTTTACTTTTTTTTAAACATTTTACTTGACAAAACGTTTTAACATAATGTATCATTAACCTTTGTATTATTTTATTTACTTCCATAAAAGGAGAGGAGAACAATGGAAGCCGAGTTTTTCGGTGAAACAGCGAATATTGAAAGTGTTGATCCATATATGGATGCAACATATCCAGCAGACGAGACAGAACCGCCAGAGAGTTGTTATAAAGGAAGCGATCAGAGTGCTTTAACGAGTTGGCTCCGAAGTGTAGCAGGTCACCGCTTGTTAACCCGTGAGGAAGAAGTTGACTTAGCAAAACGGATTGAAGCCGCGGAGGCAAAACCACTCGACGAACTATTACAAGTACTGGTGAAAAACGATCTATTATCTCCCGAGACGAAAGTGGCACTGGTGGAAGAGGTGAAAGCCAGTGAAGATAAACCACGAGAAGCACTCGATAAACTATTGGAAGAATTAGGGAAAAACAACCTATTATCCGATGAGATGATAAGGGAACTGGCGGAACGGATTGAACCGGGTGGAGATGAAGCACGAAAAGCATTAGTAGATGAACTATTGAGCATTTTAGTGCATGCTGACACATTACCCGACGAGGAAAAAAGAAGATTGGTGAGACGGATTGAAATCGCGGAGGCGGAAGCACGAAGATTCCGAGATGAACTCGTCCAGGCGAACCTACGACTCGTTATTTCTATCGCCGTTAAGTACCAGGGACACAACGTCCCCCTCGAAGACCTGATTCAAGAAGGAAACATCGGACTGATTAAAGCTGCGAGCAAGTTTGATTATCGGAAGGGTTTTAAATTCAGTACCTACGCGATCTGGTGGATCAAACAGGCGATTATGCGTACGCTTGACAATTTCTCGCGGTCAATTCGATTACCCTCCTATGTCGTCGCGAAGATGAATAAGTTTGATTCTGTCTATGCGACACTATGTCAAGAACTGCAGCGCGAACCACGGCGCGAAGAAATAGCGGAAGCCTTGGACCTATCACTCATGCAGGTTGAAGAGATTTTGACGTTTAACGCCGATGCTATTTCAATGGATTTACAACTCAGTGACGAACGCTCTGCCGCGACGTTAGGCGATTTGATTGAAGACCCCGCGAATAGTGGTGAAGAAGGGCCTATCGCAGAAATGATCAACAAAGACCTGATCGCCCAATTTCTTGACAGACTACCTGACCGAGAACAGAAAGTACTGAAGATGCGTTTTGGGCTCGAAGATGGTGAACGTAAAACGTTACGTGAAATCGGTGAAGCCTTGGCAGTTACCCGAGAACGGGTCCGACAACTTGAGATAGAGGCAATTAAACGATTGCGCGTACTATATGACGAAATGGGAGAATTCCAGTCGGATCATTCTTGGGCAGGAAAAACAGCTGCATAAACATGACTCACGGAAGGCAACTATGAAGAATTTCTTGAAAAAGCTATCGGGAAACGAAACCCCTTTGCTTACAGTGACAGAAGCCGCAGAAGAGAAAATTCATGCAGTCATACAAGCCGAAGAGGTCGAAGTCGAAGGGCTCCGTATTAGTATTCAAAGCAAAACTGCTACCGCGTTCCAATACAGCCTCGGTTTAGCGACCGAAGCACAAGCGGATGATATTGTTGTTGAATGTGAGAATTTTAACGTACTTGTCGATGCCGAAAGCGCGCCGAATCTTAAAGGTGCCGTGATCGATTATGTCGATGACCTGAATGCCAGTGGGTTCAATATTGAGAACCCGAACGCACCTGCCTGGGACAACCCGAAGGCACAACAGATTCAGGAACTCATTGATGAACGGATTAACCCGGCAGTCGCCGCACACGGTGGACAAATAGAGCTGCTGAACGTTGAAGAGGATTCTATCTATATCCACATGGGCGGTGGGTGCCAAGGGTGTGGCATGGCGAATGTCACCCTTAAACACGGTATCGAAGCGATGATTCAGGAAGTCTTTCCCGAAATCAAACATGTAATTGATACGACCGATCACGCTGCTGGGGATAATCCGTATTATTCCCCAAGCAAAGGCTAAGAAAGGCGGGCGGATCGAACGATTCGCCCATTTTTATTTTACCCTGACACAACACTCGCGCCAAGGTTGTTCGCCTGTGTAATAAAACAGGTGCCGCCGTTTGGTAGCGTTTTCAGGAACGCATCGGTTTCCTGTTTCAGTTTACTAATATCCGCAGCTATCACACAAATCGCTGGTCCCCAACTACTCACTCCCGCCCCGAATGCCGTACTATCGCGCAAATAGTCAAGCGTCAATTGAAGTTCAGGTCCCTGTGCATCAATTTCTACTCTTTTCCATCCAAACGTCTGAATATCATTTAAGGCTTCACCCAAATTTTTCATATCGCCTTCAACGAGCGCGGGAAGTATCTGGAGCAGTAAGATGTGTGAAAGTTTCTGGGCAACCCATTCTGGCTGTGGACACAAAGTCCGAAAGAGTTCTATCTCCGCATCGCCATAAATTCTCGAACAATTCGGCATGACAATCAGCAGCGGTAATTCTGGAAATGGATAACGAAGTAAGATAGGCGGCGGTGGAATATCACCAACAGCAGACGAGGGAAGGAATGAAGCTTTCTGTTCAGGGTAACGATGCCCACCGTCTACGATGAACCCACCGGTATCAAACGCCGCGACCCCAATACCTGAAGTGCCACCGCGCCCGACGACTTCTGCTAACTCACGCACATTCAGTTCAAGTTGATACAACATATTGACAGCCTGGGCAATACCGAGTGCGAGTTGTGTCCCTGACCCGAATCCGCAATGCATCGGGATTTCAGATTCAAATGTTAATTTAATACCGGGAAATGGATAGGTTTGTTGAAGTCGCTGAAGAACAGCAATAGCGCGCTCACGGTACGCAGAAGCAGCAACATCAATGCTTGTTGCCCGTTCAGCAATGATTTGGAAATTGGGTTCTGCAATTGCGAGACCGAACCCCCCATCAACCCGTCCCAATGCCCCGTTCAAATCAAGCAGCGAAAAGTGTAAGCGGGACGGGGTAGTAATTTCGACGTGGTGCATAGTTATGTCGGACTACTTTAGTTTTGTGGTGTGATTTTTTGAACAGGAGCGTCTGAGAGGCACACGCCAGAGCATAGGGTAACAAGTTTTTAGTGGGCATTCCGATCCACAACGAGTTGAAGGGCACCGCTACCAAAGATAACGTAACTTGTTGATACCTTGTCGCGATGCAATGTAGATCCTCTTGTGTATCCACTTGTCCCTACCTGCTTCGCCGAGTTCATCACAGACATTACGGAGGTCGGCAAGTCGGAGAATTCCTCACCTTGAACCGTCAACCCAGGTTGGCTAATGAAAAGTTCAAAAATAATATCTGTATTAGCCGCACTCTGCTGCAAAACTTTAACAAGTTGATTGATGTTTTTCGGGCGAAAGTTAAGCGGCGCACGTGAACGCTGCCACTGCCTATCAGCCGTTGCGTTCATTGCCAAAAGGGTAACCAACCCGTCAGGCGCATCGTTGGGAATCGTAATTGTACCCATCTGCGTTATTGGGTTGTCAAGGTAGGGGCGCAGCGTCACAATCACTTCAACTGTTTCGCCTGGACGGTAGCGTTGTTTATCAACCGAAAGCCGTTCAATCCCTGCACTTCGCCGTTTATCCTCTACTTTCAAATTAAGTGCTATCTTTTCAAATGCAATAGGTGTATAAGAATTATTGCTCAACTGTAAGAGAGGGGGTCTGAGGACATTCGTGATGCCAAACGCAGGTGAACCGCCAGAAGAATAAACGTTTTTATAAACGATTTCACGAGACAGGAGTCCCGGTTGTTCCTTCAAAGTAATCGTTGCATCAATCGTAAGCGTATGGTCAGCCGTAGAAAACGCTAACGCTCGGACGAGGGACGCCGCTCCTACCTCAATATATGTTGGCGTAAAACTACGATGCCGAATTACCTCATAAGACTTGTGATGAAGCACGCCATCAGCGGTTTCCATATTAAGGGTGACCGGAATATAGGGTGGATGCGGACCTTTGATACCAGCAATAGCTGCTTGCCGGTCTTGCACCAAGGTGCCAATGATTTGCGTTGCGGAGGCTATTTTGGAAGATCTATAGCGACCCGGCACGAGAAAGTGGACATAGCCCCCAGAAATCGGCAAGTTGACATTCCCCTCGCCATCTCTTGAGTGCCCATAAGCAAGGAGTTGATCTCCATCAATATAGGTAATCGTCCCATAGCCGAAAGCGGTATAATCCCCCCGCGCGTATGCCATACCGACTATCTGTCCTTGCTCGACAGGTGAATTTTCAATCGGACTTCCCCCGCCTGGTGCCTCAAGCGGCATCAGGTTGAATTTGTCAAACAACGGTTTATAGAACCGCATAGCCTCAGAATTAATCCCGGACATGGCAACCGGTACTGTTAGTTGTTCTGACAGACTATCTGTTTGAAAACTATCAAAAGGCTGTCGCGGATATATCTTGTGGGTATTAGAAAAGAGAGTAGGGATCGTATCAATGCCCGCCGCCGCTGTTGCTGGATCAAAATCAAACAGTTGCGTACCGTGATAACTTAAATTAGGTTGCATGCCGTATTCGGTAACTTTTACCATAAACTCAATAGGTGTTATACCGAATAGATTTGCATGCTCACGCTGATTCCGATAACTGCGCGAGAGGGCCCCCATGAGTCTACCATTAATATAGGTTGGGCTTCCGCTCATCCCGCCCGCAGAACCCGTTCTTTTAAAGTTATCGCTAAGCCCTTTCGCCCATACGATATGCAGCCCCGGAAAACGGTCGTAATAGATACTTACGACCTCGAAATCGAATGCCTCAACGGTTGTTCCAGAGAATACGGTGTAACCTTTACCCTTCATACCGGGCTTTACTTCAGACAGCGGCATGAACTTCTCGGCATCCCACGCAATCTGCGCTTGGACGTAATGGACCGTGAAACAGAAAACGACACAGGCAAAAAGATAAACCCTTTTCATTGATGTTCCTTTTGATTAATCAGCAGCGGCTTCCTCATGCCCATTCTGCCTGACATCCCGTTCAATTAAACCGTCACGAATATGGAGCACCCGTTTGGCATGTTCAGCGACTTCCGCTTCGTGTGTCACCATAATAATAGTATTGCCTTCATCGTTCAATCGGTTGAAAATTGCCATAATTTCTTCACCGGAACGCGTATCTAAGTTTCCTGTCGGTTCATCGGCAAAAATCATTGAAGGGCTATTTACTAACGCACGCGCAATCGCGACACGTTGAATTTGACCACCAGACAATTCGGTTGACTTGTGATCGACCCGATCTGCTAAACCGACGGCTTCCAGTGCCTCAAAGGCACGTCGTTTCCGCTCTTTTCTACCTAAACCCGCGTAGATAAGTGGCAATTCAACGTTATTGAGCGCACTCGTACGTGGCAGGAGGTTGAACGACTGAAACACAAATCCGATTTTCTTATTGCGAATGTCTGCGAGACGATTATCGGAAAGTTGGCCCACCTCTTCGCCTTCAAGATAGTACTCACCCGATGTCGGCGTTGCGAGACACCCAAGGATATCCATCATAGTCGATTTGCCAGAACCCGACGGTCCCATAATCGCGAGGAATTCACCCTCTGTTATGCTGAAACTCACACCCCGCAAGGCATGGACCTGCACATCTCCCATCTCGTAGACTTTTGTCAAATCCCTTACATCTATTAACACGGCACTTCCTCCTCAACCTTAAGTTGATGAATGATGAAAATAAAAATTAGTACGTCTTATTTATCTTCGTTCTCTGATTCCTTTTGTCCTTTTGTTAATTCCTGCATAGAAGGCACGAAAACACGATCCCCTTCCTTCAAACCACCGGTGATTTGAAAGTGTGTATTGTTGCGCTGCCCGATGGTAATATGGGTTTTAACGCCTTTTTCTTCTTTGTTCTTGCTGGGTTTACCTGTATCTAATTTGACGAAGTATTGTCGTTCACTACTAACTTCCGCTTCTATATCAGAAAGTACATTTTGGTCGGAAATAACAAGGCTAATCTCTATCGGGCCTTTGCGTAAACCCTTCTGATCCCCTTCAATCAAAATTTCGAGGTTGCCACGTGCCTTTTCTGGGTCAATTTCACCGACCTGTCCAGCGAATTCCTTTCCGATCAGATTCCGAATTTTGAGATGTTGACCTTCCTGAAATTGCCCAAGATCTGCCGAATTAATGTTGGCTTTTACCGTAAAAATTTCTGGACTCAGCACAGAAGGGATCGGTAGTTGAAGAACATCCGATTCCTCAAACACAATAATATCGACATCTGCGGACATACCGGGCAGTAATTCGGGAGGTGAACCGATGACCTCTATATCTACTTCAAAAGTGATGACGGAACTCTGATTTTGGGGACCGCGCCGCGTTGCGCTCGGTGAAATCTCGCTCACTCTCCCCGGAAAGACACGTCCCGGGTAACTATCAACGGTGATTTCGGCACGTTGGTCTTCTTCTATTTTCCCGATCTCCACCTGGTTGATTTGGGTCCTCACGATCATCTGATCGAGGTCCGCGATACGCATGATCGCTTCGCCACGTGAAAACGCTGAACGCCCCGAGGTGATAATCTCACCCTCTTCCACAATAAGCTGCGTAATCGTCCCCGCCATCGGTGCTCTAACGGTTGTCCAATCGTGGCGTTCTTTTTGAGAGTCGAGTTGGCTTTGCGCTTGGAGGAGACTCGCCTTCGCACTCACTTCTGAATGTATTGTTAATTCTTTTTCTTCTTCTGTCGTCTCTTCTATCTGCAAGAGTCGGGTTCGTGCGTCCTCAAGTTCTGCTTCGTACTGCTTCCGCTGCGCTTCGAGAGACTTTTTAAGCGTCTCAACATTCTTCTTATTGAGTTCAAGTGTCGATTTCCGGCTTTCGATCGCTGTTTTCCGTGCGTTGAGGTTCTCATCTTGAGATTTTATAGTTTCTTTTTGTGATTCAACTTCTTTCTCGGCAGAATCGTACTGCGACTTAGCAACGATAAGCTGTCGCTGAGAATCTTCCAATGCTTTCTCTGAGATGAGTTTTTTATCATACAGTTCTTGGTTGCGTTTATGCTCTGCTTCTGCTGTTTCAAAGGAGATCTTTGCTGATTCAACATTTGTTTGTGAGCGTTCAAGCGTTAATTTTGCTTGCCCTAACGCAATTTCTGCCTGCTTCAAGGCGATATTATCCTGATCAAGGGAGTTCTGTGTCGTTGCGACCAATGTGTCCGCCTCGGTTATCCGTTGCTGTGTGTTTGCGACAAACGAATCCAAGGTCGCTTGTGCTTTTAAGACAGAATTTCGTGACTGTGCGAGACTACTCTCCTGTTGTTTCTCAGTAATCTTAATTCGGAGTTGTGCTCGCTTCAGTTCTGCTTCGCGTGCATTAAGGTTCGCCTCCGCCTGCTTTTTTTGCTCCAGAATTTGTTTTTCATCAATGCGAAGCAGCGGTTGGTCCATCTCAACTTTTTGTCCCTCAACAACGTGAATTTTAACGATCTCGCCTTCCACATTTGATCGGACATCCACTTCTATAAAGGATCGTAGGTTACCAGATTCACGTACACGTACAACGAATTCGCCTCTGCGGACGACTTCCTGTTTGGTTTCGCTCTCCTTCTTATCTTGACCGAAACTGAAATTCATACGGGTAGCACCAATTGCCCCAACAGCAATAACAACCACGGCAACTACCCCAATGATCATCCACTTTTTTCGATTCTTCATTACTGTAAAACTCCCATTGCATCCTGGAGACGGGTTTGCGCAATTTTGTAGTCGTAGAAGGCATTGACTTCATTCGTCAATGCTTGTGCGTAACTCGTTTGGGCATCAAGCAATTCAAGCAAGATCGCCTTACCCACATCAAAACGTCCTTGAATGACATCCAAACTGAGCCGGGCATTGATAACCTGTTTTTTAGAAATATCAACGGCGGCTTCACTCCGTTCAAGGTTGAGATAGTTTTGCCGAACAGCGAGCGCGACGCTTCGCTCCAAGTCGCTCGCATTTTCACGGGTCTGCTCTAATTGCATTGTTAGTTCTTTCACACGGTTTCCTAAAATACCGCCATCAAAAAGGGTAAAGTCGAGGGTCACACGTGCGCTCCAGCTTCGGAAATCAGAGAAATTCTCACGTTCGCGGAGGTAATCCTCAAGGTTGACGTTGTAATTAGCATTTGCGTTGAGCCGGGGCCAACGCTGTAACCTTGCCAACGTTAGACTCCATTCTTGTGATTTTATTTGTGACTGCCGTTCTTGAAACTCTGGACGCGTGTTAAGGGCTATCTGGATAGCCTCCTCAACCGACATCTCTATCCGCTCAATAGTTCCGCGCTCTTGGTATAACTGATAGGACTCATCAACAGAAACAGTCAGTAATACGCCGGGATCCAATCCGAGGAGTCGCGGGAGCGTCGCCTGTGCGATTTGAAGTGAGTTACTATTGTTCAAGAGCGATAATTGATCACTTGCTTCTCGGACTTCAGCAGTCGCGACATCTGCGGGGATAAGGGTGCCTGCGTCTACGTAATCTCTCGTCCGTTGTGTGTTCTCTTGCGATCTTGCGAGAATCTGTTCACTGACTTTAACGAGTTCCTGCCTTTTAAGAACATCGTAGTAAGCCACTGTAATGTCAAGGATTAAGTCCTGTTTGGTCCGCTCATTACGGTTGACAGTAGCGGTCAGGCTCTCTTTGGCTTGTGCGAAACTTCCCTCTCGCTGCCCGTTATCCCAAATTGTATATTGCCCACCCAACCCTACATTGTAGTTTTCAGGTTCAAAACCGAAGTCAAGGCTATCAGAAAAATTATAGGTACCGTCCGTAAAAATTTGCGGAAAATACCGGGCACGCGCATTTTTTACACGTAATTCCTGTATCGCGAGATTTAGACGTGCATTTCGCATGCTCGTTGATTTTTCTAAACCTATCTGGATACACTGTTCAAGGGTTAAAGGTTGTGATAAGTCAACTTCGCCGACAGGTTCTTGTGCCCCAACACAAAGAACTACTGCGAATTGAAGGATAAGAACGGTTTTTAAAAACACATTTAGGAAACTTTTACGCTGTGTGCTTGGCGAAGCCGCGTGGCTCGATAAAACAGTTAACTTTATTTTTCCGTCAATCATTACATCTCCTTGTCCATTCCGACGCTTACAGATGCCTTCCAATGTATACACCTTTTGTCGGTTCAAAACTTTCTAACAGTCAGTTTTGAGAAATTGTAAATTTCACCAAAACCACATTATTATATATAAAGTCTATGTCCCTCTTTAATTTCGTCTGGTGATAGCGCAGCTGCTAAGAACGCTTTAAATCGGAGACACTCACCTACT
Source organism: Candidatus Poribacteria bacterium (assembly GCA_022819945.1). GTDB lineage: Bacteria > Poribacteria > WGA-4E > WGA-4E > WGA-3G > WGA-3G. The sequence continues at coordinate 48,124 of JAJEGI010000068.1, read as the reverse complement.
TTTCTTTAAGAGCAAATTTTAATTTGCAAGCAACACCAAAATACCTCATTTAATGTATTTTGACGCAATTCTTCATTAAAAGTTTAGACATTTTAACCCCTAAACTGGTTCATTTTCTTGCAAATATTTAGGTTTTATGCTAAACTTCTCTGTTAATAATGTATAAAAAAATAATTGGTGGGTAGAAACATGTCACTGCGGAATTGCATTTCCATATCTATTCTTATCTGTGTTGTATCTATTCTCATCACCTCGTTACCGGTGTTTTCGGATGATTCTGGTACGTATTGGTTGCTTGTAGACGCAACGCCGGATGCCCGCGCACATGGACAGCTGAATTCACTCACCGAACTCCTAACATCACGAGGAAAGGTACCGAGTGCGCAAATCCATCATATCGAAGGCGAGCGGGCAACAACCGAAGAAATCCAAGCACGCCTCCAAGAAATTGGGGCGCAGACGCAGGTACAAGACACTTTAATCTTTTTATACCACGGGATGATCACTAAACCGAGGGGGCTGCCCACGATGTACCTGCTCACGCAGGGCGACGAAGATGGACTTCAAGATGCTACCCTCAATGAATGGTTTAGACAAACGCAAAGAGAACAGACCGTTGTTATTGTTGACGGTTATACAGAGGATACGAACTTAAGTGCTTACTATGCCAATCGAGAGACGCTCGGCACTGCCGCGCTGAATGTGATTCAATCTGCGGAAAAAGCAGACCCCACAGCACTCCTTCAAGAACTTGACGCTGCACTCACTACAGATTCAACTGACTCAGACGATAATCGGCAGCTGAGTATCCTCGAAACCTATGAATTGTTGCGGACAAACTCCAAGTTTGTGGATGGGATTCTCGCCCCAACCGGCGATGTCGAAATAGCACTGCTTAAGCTGAGTCCAGCACTTAAAATCACCACACTTCCTGAAGGCGCGCAAATTTCTATCAACGATAGAGAAGTCGGAAACACCCCGAAGCTCATCACAGAGAACCTCCACCAAGGCACGTCCATAATATCTGTGAAGAAAACGGGGTACATCATCCCCGCATCCAAGACCGTTGATCTACAGTTGACCCTTGGTGAGTCCGTTTACCTGAGTTGGGTGCTTGATCCTATTGCCGTTCACGGCACTATTACAGCGGTTCCCGGTGAATCGGCTGCCGGTACTATCGTTTGGATTGATGGAACAGCACACCAACAAACTGTGGGCGCGAATGGGATTTTCCGTTTTGATGAGTGGAAAGAGTCAGATTCATTGACACTCGGTGAGACCTATACACTATACGCGAAACAGGGAAACTTGAATTACGGTTCGGCACCGTTTACTTTTGACGGTTATAGCGATATAGCACAACCGATCCAACTTATTAAGCGAACATGGTTTGAGATCTCGCAGATAGAGTTTGATCGAAATAACCACCAAGGGGCTGTCACGGCTTTCCAGAACGGAATTGAACGCACGACCGATTTCCCGCAAATGTCGCAAGATTTAACAGTTTTACTTCTGAGTTCGTTCGCCGATGCGTTAGAGAGACAAGATGTTCAAGATGTTACCTATCTGGTAGTTACAGCGAAACTGGCGGAGGAACTCGGTCAGATTGCGCTTGCCAAAAAGTATTGGGAAGAGGTAAAAACGAAGGCACAAAAGGGAACACCTGCCGCGCAATTGGCAAACCAACGGTTGTTGCACCTCAATCGGGGACGTTACCTGATCAATATCGGTCTTATTTTGCTGTTAGTTGTGTTACTTGCATCCGGGGCTTGGACGTTTTACAGATTCCGAAAATCCAGACAAACAGCACAAGAAGATTAGAACTTACCGCCCTCAGAAACCTGTATTTCTGCCAAAAGTGTCTCCATTACCACTGTCGCATAACTACCTGAGGGAAGCGTAAAACTGAGACGGACTCCCAAATTACTACCAACAGCAGACCCTTCATGCAATTGTATCGGTACCCGTAGGGGTCTACGCGTCCCTGGTAACCGAACCCCCACGACTCTACGAAACTGTTCAAAACGCACGCCTTCGTCTGTGAGAAGTGATGTCTCCAGTGTGCGTACATCGTCCGTTGGCATCCGCATCTTGTACCCGAAGATGGGTCCCGAAGGACTAATCTCAAACGCATCTGCTCGCGGTTGTTCAATTGCAGGGTCTCCAACAAGAAAGGGTGCGCCATTGCTATGTTTCACGGCAATGTCGCCCGCAAGGAACTTGCCTAAATGCGGCATCCGTTTCTCCAAGATGCTGTTGAAGAGATGCGCTTGATACGCCGAGAGGTATAATTTGCGCAACCGATGCGGAATAGAAGTTATCACTTGTTCAACAGGCTTCCGTGCTAATTCGCGCTGCATACGCCGCGCGACATCGTCCACTTGCAGTGCGTCCGATGTGAGCATATAATGCAGCACCGTTTCCCATTTTGCTTTGACCAACGCTTTTCCGATCAGATGTGAATCATTTTTGTTTCCAAACCGTTGCGCGCCAAACCGATTCGGGACACCCTCAGTTACCAATCGCGCCATCACCCCTTTAACCCGCGGCAGTCTATCGTGAGGAATATCGTGCAGCGTTAGTGCAAATCGGTTGCCGCGAAGGTGTCCCACTCGCAATTTATGTGTGTGTCTTTCTGCCCATAAGACTTCAATATCCGACTGTTCAATCTCCAAAACCCGTTCCGGTGTTACGCCTTCAACAGACAATATCTGTGTTGTAACGGCATGTTTATCCTTCAAGCCTGCATACCCGAAATCTCGTGTTGACACTTGTAGTTCCCGCGCAATTCGGTTAATAGCCTCCAATGTGCTAAGATTCCGTTTCCGAATCGCAAAATAGGTATGCGTCCCGGCTCCAGAGGGTTCATAAAGCGGTAGTTCTTCAACGATAAAATCTTCAGGATTTTTAAACATCTGATCTTCCTTATGTCCGTAATCACCATGCTATTATATGTCCAATTACCCGATTTGTCAAACCGCGAAAATAGAAATATTGCTTGCCATCAACACAAAATTGTGGTATACTTAACAGTGAATCATCCATAAAAAGGAGGGAAAGATGGCTTATATAATTTGTGAACCGTGTGTTGATGTAATGGATACCGCATGCGTTGAGGTTTGTCCGGTGGACTGCATACATACCACCGAAGGCGAAAAGCAGCTTTACATTGACCCAGATGTATGTATCGACTGCGCAGCGTGCGTACCTGCGTGTCCAGTTGAGGCGATCTTTATGCAAAGTGACGTTCCAAGTGAATGGGAATCGTATATTGAAATAAACAGCAAGTTTTTTGAGACTTTTGTTAAACCTGAGGCTGCGGACGATGGCACAGACGCAGCAGGCAAAACCAAACAAGGCAAACAACAAGGTATTCCGGAAGAATTTGTACAAATACCAGAGGCACCAGACTCAAGACTGCGGACACCGTACAACTTATTAGTGATGCTCGGACAACCTATTCTCGGTGCGTTCTCAGCGAATTTTAAAACACGGCTTGAAGAGATGGCAGGGAATACGCGCGTCTTTAGTGCCGCGGTATCTACAGGTATTAACAGCCTAATCAACCTAACCCTCTATCCGCTCATCCTTTTCTTTATCGGATTCCAAGGCCAACCCCCCGACCTTTTTTCCAGTAGAGGCAACTTGATGATTTTTCTCGGGATAGTCATCGCGATCACCGAAGGTATCTACCGGTTTAAAGACGAGTTTAGTTCAACAGCAGAACGACCGCGTTACGGCGCGGCATTCTATGGCTGGTTTGCGTCCCTTGTAGCAACACCGCTGCTTATTGGTCTGCGTCCTGCCCTGGTTGACGCTCCTGCAGCACACCGGACAACGATGCCGGGGGCAGTAGAGACGGATGGTGCAATTTACTCCGATGACATAAAGGAACGATACCGGCGTTATGGAATGGTTAATCAGGTCTCAGAAATGGCGGACTATTACCGAATTGAGATTGAGTTTCCACGATGGGTACCGAATTCTGCTGCAAAGGAAACGCACGATCTCCCCGATAGGATGCCACACTATGACTATGAGGTCTGTTTAAGTTCCCCATATTCTATAGAGGCTACATCGGCACCAGAAACCACCGTGACGGTTCAGACGCAGCTTCCTGTGGATCCTAAGACTGGACAGATGGAAGATCCGCGGTTTGAAAACGTCGTCGGACGTGCCAGTTCCTTCCCGAACGGATTTACAAGTATTTTCCCGATTCAAGCACAACCTGAGGATTTCCATACAATTTACCGGAACAGGGTGCTTGAAATTATTGTACCGAAGACAGGGACATACGCGGCACTCGACTTGGAACCACCCGTCCACTATGCAAAACTCAAGGGATAGGTTTCAACGGTTGACTATGACCAAAATCCAATGGATACTCAAAAACGTCGTCTTTACAATAATAGGACTTACTGCAGGCGGGGTTTCAAACCCTGAAGAAACACCGTTTTTGCTTGGGCATTTCTTCTAAGCAAAAACCCTGCAGTGCGTGCGTAAGTCCTGAATAATAGCAGGTAAGTCTCATGTTGGATAAAGAGACGCTTGTTGCTTGGGATAAGCGTTACCTTTGGCACCCGTTCACGCAAATGCGGGATTGGTTGGCAGAAGACCCAGTCATTATTGAACGGGGTGAGGGATGTTACCTGATTGCTATCGACGGAAATCGGTATATTGACGGAACCGCCTCCATGTGGACGAATGTCCACGGACATAATCACCCACGACTGAACACAGCCCTCAAGACGCAGCTGGATAAGATTGCACATACAACACTGCTCGGCTACAGTAACATTCCTGCGATTCAACTTGCACAAAAACTGGTAGAAATCACGCCAGTAGGACTCAACAAGGTGTTTTACTCCGATAACGGTTCAACTGCTGTCGAAATCGCCTTGAAGATGGTGTACCAGTACTGGCAACATAAAGGGGAATCGCAACGCAAACTGTTTATTCATTTCGATAAAGCATACCACGGAGACACGATAGGTGCTATGAGTGTCGGTGGTATTGATAGTTTCCACACCACCTTTGATTCCCTCCTTTTCAAGGGTGTGCGTGTATCTATTGCTGGAACCTATCATCCGTCTCGCGATGCTGACACGTCCGGTAACAACGTTCCAAAGCTAACGCACTGGATTCATGCGGTAGAAGCCGCACTCTCCGAAAACGCTGGGCAGATTGCTGGTATTATTTTAGAACCGTTAATTCAAGGCGCGGGCGGGATGCTTGTCGCACCAAAAGGGTTTCTGAAGGCAGTCAGTACGCTTGCAAAGCAGTGGAAAGTGCCCCTCATTGCCGATGAAGTGATGACTGGATTTGGGCGTACCGGCAAAATGTGGGCATGTGAGCACGAGGACGTTACCCCCGACATCCTATGCACAGCAAAAGGGCTCGCCGCGGGCTATCTTCCGCTTGCTGCGACGTTAACGACTGATGACATCTACGACACCTTCCTCGGTGAATATAGAGACCTCAAAACTTTCTTCCACGGTCATACATTCACAGGAAACCCATTAGCATGCGCTGTTGCATTAGAAAATATCGCTATTTTCGAGCGTGAGAACCTCCTATCTCAACTGCAACCCACCATTAATCATTTCAGAAATCGGCTTCAGGATTTTTATGCTCTGCCGCACGTTGGTGATGTGCGCGTGTGTGGCCTCGCCGCCGGTATTGAACTCATGAAAAACCCGGACACATACACACCTTATCCATTTGAAGAAAAGGTAGGTATCCGGGTTTGTAAAGAAGCACTCACACATGGGGCAATGCTCCGTCCGCTTGTGAATACTATTGTCCTAATGCTGCCGTTGCAAATCACGATTTCAGAGTTAGACACCCTGTTGGATATCGTTTATACTTCAATCCAGGCGGTTACAAAAAAATAGGGCGGGTGTTTGAACCCACCCTATAATTAACTGGACTGACTTAGAAACCAGCACGACCGACTGCCGTATTTTGCGCCCTGTCTGTTACCTGAATGGTAATAGCATGTCCGCCTTCGGAAAGTTCACCAGTTTCTAATAGAAGTTGCTCGCTTTTAGAATCGAAGATACCATCATCGGGGAAGATAGCCTTCCAGTTTTCATCGCTGTCAATTTTATAGACGGCTTTCTGGATAGGCGTACCCATATCCGTAACGGTACAAGCGATTTTGAAGGTGCCATTGCCGTTCGGAGTGACTTGAATTTCCCCAACAGAAGGTTGAGTATTATCTACATCAAACGGCATACTCACTTTGTCAGCGGATTTTTCCCAACCGACTGGGTTGCTGAGTTTGTCCGTAGCGATAACTTTCACCTGATATCGTCCATCTGCGACGGTAGTGATATCCCATTCAAATTCGGCTTTGGTCAACTCTTTTTTCAGGAGCCGCCAGTTTTCTTCAGCCATCGCTTTATAATAGAGCGTATACTGGAGGGTATCGGCATTTGCGTCCGCAACGTTCCACGTAACCTTCCATTTTTTAGAGGGTGCATCGTCTCCACTACCAGATCCGCTACTTCCACCTCGCGCGCCTGGGGGTGGTACGTTCCCACCAGAGCGACGCCGCGTTTCTTGATTACTGCTGCCACTGCCGTTGTCTATGTTAATACTGGTAAAACGTGGCTCAACATTAGCCTGCACAGAAGCGAGCGTAACCTTCTTCAAGACAGGCGTTTTTGCCGCGTCGCTGGTTGTGAATTTAGCACGCCACTGTATGTACTGTGCATCTCCATTCGGCACCTGGGCGCCTTCCGCAGTGGTAAGTTCTTCCGACCAATCGTTCCATGTATCATCAGGCTTTTTAGTGTTACCGGTACGCGTTGAGAACGCGATCGCGGTGCCTTCTTCCATCTCACCTTCCCAGGAGAGTTTTCCCCAGCGAGACAGGCTTTTTGCGTCATGAACCGTTGACTCAAGTGTTCCCTCTTCGACATAATCAGTTGTAAGCGTAAAGAGTTTACCCGGATTGCCGGTTGCCAAGAAGGTTTTGGTTTTTCCATCGACCTCTTTCTGATGTATTGCGACGACCTGATCAGCTGAGCATTTTCCAATTTCAGTAGAGTCGCCACTCATCGGGTTAACGCGATAGATTTTTCCTTCATTTCCGGTACCGACAAGAATTTGGGATTCGCTTTCCAGCACGATTGATAAAATAAGCGGTTCTGGTGAATTCCAAATTGATACAGCAGTCCCATCGGGTCGAATTTTGTAGATGTTGGATTTATTTTCTTGTGGCGGTCCACCCCCCGGAGGCGGCGGTCCACTGGGCGTAGGCGGTCCGTTGCTTCCACCGCGCCGACCTCTTGAAGGTTCTGCAGGTTGAGATGTAACGGCTGCAGTGTAAAGATTACCTTTGCCATCCATTTTAAGGGCACGGATTTCTTTCTCTTTGGCTTGATAAACGACCTTTGCAGTGCCATCATCCATAATGTGGTAGATAATACCGTTGTCGCCGCTTCCCGCATAGAAATTGTTTTCATGCAGAAGGAGGGTCATAATATTTTTTTCTTCGGCATCAAAGAGGACACTTGATTCACCTTCAGGCGTGATCTTGTAAATCTTTCCATCGGTGCCAGTTGCAGCGTAGAGGTTACCAGCATCGTCGAACTGCAACGCCCAGACATATTTATCGCCTTCATTGAGAAGCGTTGTTGGTGGTGTTGTTGCATCAGTGATTTTGTAAATCAACCCGTCTGGGCCTGTACCCGCGTAAAGTGCACCATCGGGGCCGATAGCGAGGCTGTAAATGGTGACTTCGGGTGAATTATAGTAGAGTTCAGCAGTGTCGCCACCGGCACTAATTTTATAGATTTTCCCTTCATTACCGGTACCAGCGTAAAGATTTCCTGCTGCATCCTCAGCAAGTGCCCAGACTTGTGTCTCCTTCATTTTCGTGAAGGCCTCAATTTTCAGAGACAACATAACGTCTCCGGTACTCGTCAGTGACAGGTCTTTGGGCTTACCAGACTCGAAATCCGCGTGGTTCTGCTGTTCCCACAACGAAGTTTTTACTGCAGATGCGACACCCGCGAAAATAAGGATGGTTAAAATAAAACTCCAAAAGGAGATGACACGGCGCATTGAGAATACCCTCCTATAGGGTTGTTTAGGCGGAACTTGAAAGTTATGTGCAAGTCGCCAATTTTATGGATTTTTGATTTAGCGTTCACCGAGATACAGGATGAGATCCACGGATCTCTGTCCCGCCACCGGTTATTGTAAGGCATCGTTTATTTTCCTCCGCCCTACTGACTCCGCTTTTTACTACTCGGCATTCCTATCAACAACAAAGCGAATAATACCACTGCCAGAAACAACATAGTCTGTGGACATCTTGTTAACGTGTAAGGCTGTTCCTAAAGTATACCCACTATTACCGACTATTTGCTTTGCAGTGTTCATCACAGACATAACTGAAGGTGGAAGATTTGAGAATTCTTGACCTTGAACGGTGAGTCCCGGTTGCGGCACAGAAAGTGTCAGAATAATATTGGAATTGTTTTCTTCCAACTTCAAGAGTTCAACCAACTGATTGATGTCTGCGTATCGAAAGTTAAAGGGTGCGCGGGAACGCTGCCAAGCCTCGTAAAAACCTGCGTTAGAAGCGATGAGCATGACAAGACCATCTGGAACATCGTTGGGAATCGTAATCGTTGCTGTCTGGACTATAGGCAGCTCAAGATAAGGCTGCATCGTTACTTCAACAGCAACGGTATCGCCAGGACGATAGCGGAGTTTATCCACCCGAAGGCTCTGAATCCTCGCTGTTCGACGTTTATCTTCAACTTTGAGGTCAAGCGCAACGCTTTCGACCTGTACCCTTGTGTAAGGGTTGCTATCTAATAATGACATTGGGAAAGCTAATGTTTGCATAATCCCAAACGCTGGCGAACCGCTGGAGGAAAAGACGTTTTTGTAGGCCAATTCTCGGGTTTTTAAGTCGGGATGCTCTTTCAAGATGATGGTCGCGTTCATATTGACCGTGTGGTCGTGGAAATAGAATTCGAGTGCATCGAGAAGGTAGGCTGTTCCTATTCCGGCATAGAGACCAGATACGCCGCGGTCTCTTACGACCTCATAGAACTTTTGGTGCCGTTTTCCATCAGTTGTTTGTACATTAACATTGACAGGAATATAACTCGGATGTTTTCCAATAACTCCAGCGATTGCAGGCTCTCGATTTTGTACTAAGGAACCAATCGGTTGTGTCGGTGCGGCGATCTTGGAGGAACGGGATCGACTCGGATAAATGAAATGGACATAACCGCCAGACAGCGGCAGATTAACGTGTCCTTCGGCTGCACCGGCAGGATGCCCGTAAGCGAGCAACTCATTCCCGTCCACATGTGTAATAGTACCATAGCCAAAAAGCGAAACATCACCGCGTACGACTTCCGTTCCGACGATTTGTCCTTCCTCAACGGGTGATTCTTTGAAACGACCGCCGCCGCCTGCAGCCTGAATAGGCGCATAATTATATTTGTCAAAAACCGGCTTGACAAACTGCATGATTTCAGGATTCAGGGGTGGATGCGCGAGCGGTATAGACAGCTGTGCAGATCGCGATCGGGCAGGCGTATTGGAAATGCTCTCAAACCATATTTCATCAAAACTACGAGGTGTTTGTCTGACTTTACCATCGCGAAGCAGGGATATCCCCATATCCAAACCAGATTCTTGCGCTGCAGCTGCAGCACCGAAGTCAAAGAGTTGCGTGCCTTGGTAGCTTAAATTGGGCTCCATCCCCCGCTGTGCGACTTTAACCATCAATTCAAACGGCGTGACCCCAAAGAGATTGGAATGTTCACGCTGATTGGTAAACCCAAGCGCGAGTGCTCCGATGAGCTGTCCATTAATATATATCGGGCTACCGCTCATACCGCCTGCAGGACCGCTGCGTTTAAAGTTGTCGCTGAGCCCCTCACACCATATCACATGCCAGCCCGGGTAATAATTGTATTCAACACTCAAAACCTCAAAATCAAATGCGTCTACCGTTATTCCTGAGAATACAGTGTAACCTTTCCCTTTCATACCCGGTTTCACTTCGGACAACGGCATAAACTTTTCAGCGTCCCACTTAATCTGTGCATCGCTATGATATGCAGCCAAGCAGAACACGATCAGCGCGCAAAGCCAAACCTTTTTCACAACTTTACTCCTCTCTGAACTATCAGAAATCTGTTTTATGTTCGCGATAATAATCTCAACCGTACATTGATTGAGATGTAGAGCCATCTAACTCGTTTACTTATAGCCTATTTTCAAATCCAAACCTCACTCAATAGGCATGATCCACAAGTCTTAATTCTTTAATTTTGAAGTGGCGAATGTGTTAGTATACCAAAGGCAAACGAAAACGGCTCTATGTAATTTAGCACTGCTCAAAACTGTCAAAACATAATAGGATATTATAGCAGAACAATGCATTCGATGTCAACCTGAATTGACAAAAAATTCCTAAGTCCTAATATTATCCAAGTCCCGATTTTCAATTGATATTTTTTCTTCATCCATGTTATGCTTAAATAATAAAACAGATAGGAGTAGCATCCACAGCATGTCGAATACGGCTTGTATCCTCGCAATCGACCAAGGAACAACAGGGACTACCACTCTTCTCGTTGACGTACAAGGCAACATTGTTGCCCGGGGATACCAAGATTTCACACAATATTACCCACATCCGGGTTGGGTAGAACACGACCCAGATGAAATTTGGAGTGCCACACTCCAAGCAATAGATGCACTTTTTGAAGAAAAAGCGCCAAACATTATCGCTCTCGGCATCACGAATCAGCGCGAAACGACGCTCATCTGGGATCGACACACCGGAAAACCGATCTATCCGGCAATTGTGTGGCAGTGTCGGCGCACCGCAGATAGATGCACTTCTCTTGAAAAACAGGGGATTGTAAAAGAGATAAAGGCAAAAACAGGACTTGTTTTAGATGCCTACTTCTCCGCAACAAAGGTGGCGTGGATTCTGGATAACGTTAGCGGTGCACGGGAACAAGCTGAACGCGGTGAACTCGCCTTTGGAACTGTTGACACATGGCTCTTGTGGCAGTTAACAGAGGGTGCCGTACACAAAACCGATTATACAAACGCATCGCGCACGTTGCTCTTTAATATTAACACCCTTTCATGGGACGATACGCTTTTGGAAATCTTCAACGTTCCAAAAGTTATGTTACCTGAAGTCTATCCGTCAGCGAACAATTTCGGTACAGCGAGTTTCTACCGCAACTTTTGGCTTGAAACCTTCGGCAAAAATATTTGTCTCGATGGGATTCCAATCGCTGGTATTGCAGGCGACCAGCAAGCCGCCCTTTTCGGGCAATTATGCACGCAACCCGGGATGGTGAAAAACACTTACGGGACCGGCTGCTTCCTGATGCTTAATACAGGTGCCGAAAAAATAGAAACAGAGACTGGACTTCTGACAACACTCGCTTGTAGTTTAGATGAAAACCCCGTTTACGCGTTGGAGGGGAGTGTATTTGTCGCGGGGGCCGCTGTCCAGTGGCTGCGCGATGGCATCCAGATTATTGAGAATGCAGCAGAAACCGAAGAGATCGCAGCCAGTATCCCAGATTCAGGCGGGATCTTTGTTGTGCCAGCCTTTACAGGACTCGGGGCACCCTATTGGGACGCTGAGGCACGCGGGGCGATCCTCGGTTTAACGCGAGGGAGTACCCGCGAACAGATTGTCCGTGCCACTTTAGAATCAATTGCTTATCAATCCGCGGATGTTGTCACCGCGATGTTAACGGATGCAGACATTAGGATTGATCGTTTGCGTGTTGATGGCGGCGCAACTGCGAATGACTTTCTCATGCAGTTCCAAGCCGATATTCTCGGAATAGATGTAGAGCGCCCAGCACAAATTGAATCAACAGGACTCGGTACCGCGTACCTCGCTGGTCTAACAACCGGTGTGTGGAAAGATATTGCCGTGCTGGAGACACATCGATCTGCGCAAGCTACACCGGCAGATGAAGTTTCTACCGCACGCGTCTTTTCACCACAGATTGACAAAAACGAACGGAATCAGAAACTCGCGCAATGGAAAAAGGCAGTGCAACGGGTTATGCGTTAAAATGCGACTCCAATGGAAGTATTCCCTTGTTATCAATCTCTCCGTAATAGCCGTCTTAGTGGCATTTTACTTTTTCGACAGTATTCGTGTCCGAGGTGAAATGAATGCGCTTCACGCCTTGGGAGCAGAACGCGGTGCGGAACTCAAGAAAATCACTGAAAACACAATCCTCAATGCCATTGTGAAAGAGATCGAAACTACCAAGGTATTTGACTCAGATAGGCTGGATCAGGTACTCAATGAACTCAAACGAGAACACCCGGATATGCAGGATGTGCTAAATGTCCATGTCTCTTTAAGTAACACTCGCATCCGTTCGAGTCTACTCGCCGGTGAAGATACTGTTAATATAAACCTTGATGCAGCAGCCTTGGAGCAAATTGTAACAAAAGGGGCAACGATAGCCGCAGTTGAGGGTCAGAACGCAACGGCTATTGTTATTAAATACGCTGTCCCATTGAGTGAGCCAAAGCCGAGTGAATTAGAAACCAGTGATCTTGCACACGAACCAACCCTTGATGAAGGATTGCTACTGCCTGATGTCCGATGGGAAGTCACCGGCTACATACAGGTGCTTTTCGATGTCCCTTATATTGACAGATCAATCCGAAACTCACTGTTGATGCACGCGATACTGATCGTGATTGTCGGCGCGCTCCTCGTAATTCTGATCGACTTAACGACAAATCATTTAATTATGAAGCCGTTAGAACGCATGACGCGTATCATTCAGAGTGCAGAAAGTGGCGATTTATCTCTCGATCAGACTTATTCCTCGGACGAAATTGGAAGGGCAACCCATAACCTCGTCCGGATGCTGTGGCAACTGCGAGATTCTCACTCAAAAAGGATTACTGCGTTAGGGCAATTTGCCGCTGGTGTAGCACACGAAATTCGGAATCCACTTAATTCAATTGGGATGACTGCCCAGCACCTGAAATCTGTTTTTTCACAACGAAAGGTGAGTTCCGATGATATTGAGGAGGCGAAAGAACTTTTAGATATTGTCGATAAAAAAATAGTGGAATTAAAGCAGACTTCACAGCAGTTTCTGACCCTAAATCGACCGAGAAAATTGAATATAAAACCGGTAAACCTCAATGTGCTTGTAGAGCAAGTTTTATCGGAATTCGCACTCGTCACCGAAGAAGCCAAGGTGCAAGTAATTAAAAACTATGACGAAAATCTACCGGATGTCCCCTTGGATACAGCATTAATGCGGCAAACCATTTTCAACTTTGTGCAAAATAGCATTCAAGCAATGCCGAAGGGCGGTAGCATCTACATCACGACCTTACTTGAGGAGATAGAGGATGAGATGGATCATGCAGTGATCGAAATTCGAGACACCGGCATCGGCATCCCCGAAGAAATTCAGGAGCAGATTTACGACGCTTATTTTACAACAAAAGACGCGACCGGCGGCATAGGACTTGGACTCGCAATTTCGCACCAGATTATCACTGCACATAAGGGTAAGATTGAAGTAAAGAGCAAAATTGGAATGGGAACCGCTTTTAAAATCAGTCTTCCACTCAATGTGAATAAACTCGTATAAATTTACCAAGTCAATGGGTCAACAAGGAGAAAAAACATGGCATCAATACTAATCGTAGACGACGACCAAGCACAATTGACAATTTTACAGCGTATTTTAAAACGTGAAGGGTATACGGTTGAAATCGTTGAAGACAGCAAAGCCGCGCTTGAAAGCTTAGAGCAGCAAATGTTTGACCTCGTTATCAGCGACATGTGGATGTCTTCACGGTTTGAAGGTCGAGATCTGCTTCGCGAAATAAAGCGTACCGATCCAGACCTGCCGGTCCTTATCATGACAGCGTACGCCGAATTGAACGATGCTGTTAATCTTGTGGCACATGAAGGCGCGTTCTATTACCTCGAAAAACCAATTCAAATTGATGTACTGAAACGAGAAGTAAAGCACGCCCTGCAGACTCGCGGCGCGCTCGGAGAACCTGAAACTGAGACTGATGATCCAACGCCTGAAATTCAGATTGATGAAATTGTAGGTGAAAGTGAGCAGATGCAGGAGCTTTTCAAAAAGATGGCTCGGATCTTGCACCGTGGTGTCACGCAAGTGCTCATCACTGGCGAAACAGGCTCCGGGAAAAGTTTAGTTGCACGAGCACTCCATAAACACGGTCTGAAAAAAGATAAACCTTTCATCGCTGTTAACTGTGGAGCGATTCCAGATACGCTGATTGAAAGTGAACTCTTTGGACACGAAAAAGGGGCATTTACAGACGCTGCACAGCAGAAAAAAGGGCTGTTTGAAGTCGCAAATGAAGGAATCCTCTTCCTTGATGAGATCGGCGACCTTCCGACGCAGACACAGAGCAAACTCTTACAGGTCCTTGAAGAACGGGAGATACGCCGAGTCGGCGGCACTCAGAATATTAAAATTGATGTTTGTGTAATTGCCGCCACGAACAAGGATCTCATTCAGGCAGTCCGAGACGGAACGTTCCGAGATGATCTGTATTTTCGTCTGAATGTGATTCCACTTCACGTCCCACCGCTTCGAGAACACCCTGAGGATATTCCAATGCTCGTGAATTTCCTCATCCAGAAATTCAGTGACGAGTATGCGGAAGCGTTACCAAAGCAGGTTACACCGCAAGCCATGTCAGCACTCCGACGTTACGAGTGGCCCGGTAACATTCGGCAATTAGAAAATTATTTACGCAGGATCTTTGTACTCTCAGAAAACGAGGTGATAGATAAAGACGAATTGCCGCCGGAGATTTTAGATACATCGCTGCCAACGACGGACGTTGAATTCGATATTCCAGAGGAAGGGATTTCGCTTGACGATATTATTAAGGAATATGTGTGCAGCGCTTTGATGAAAAGCAATGGGAACCAGATTCAAGCCGCAAAACTGCTCGGCATTTCGCGTCGTAAACTCCAACACCGGATGCAGAAATATGAACTCCAGAGCCAAGACTTCAAAACAGAACCGTAGCTGGCAATATTTTCCGTCTTAAATCGTGCCCTTGAAATCAATATCCGACTCTGTATTAATATCGCAGGATGTGCGTATCAATTTCCTGCGCCCACCGATCAATGCCACCGACCAAACTCTTCACCGATTTAAAACCGAGTTGTTGTAAAAGAAACGCCGCATCAAGACTTCGCATCCCCCAGTGGCAATACACGATAACCTCAATCGCTGGGGTAACTTCCCTAAACCGTCTCGGTAACTCCCCCAAAGGAATCAACATCGCGCCTTCAAGGTGAACCATTTCATACTCCCATTTCTCTCGTACATCCAGCAAAATCAACGGTTTACCTGCGTCCATCATCTCTTTGAGTTGATCCGGCGTAATCGTGTAGGTGTCCGCGTCCAATGGAAGAATCGCTTCCGATACGCTGGGGGCAGCCTTGGGTAAATTTCGCCCCTGTAAATTCCTTATATATTGCTGCCGTATCTTTTTTAGGACTTTTTTGATATGTCTGAACATCTTTTTACTTCTCTTGTAAGCCAATGAGGACTACGAAATTTGAAAGAATAGTTGGAAATAGCGGACACAACACATCTTTACGTAGAAACTGCAAAGGTGTCGCGTGTTGTTAGAAACTCACTGTAACACCCAAGGTCGGAAGGATTGGTAACTGGGGTTCTTCCTCAACAGTACACTCGATAATAGCATTCGTCTTTTCATCGCGAACTTCGCTAAAGGCATACTGATCCAGATTCCTATGGTTATATAAGTTCAAAATTTGGAAGTACCAAGACAGCTCCCACCGCCGATAAGAACTCCGCTTCGTAATACGAAAATCGAGACTATGATAAGCAGGCATCCGTTCCGAGTGGATAGCACCAAATTGTCGGTCACAAAGGATACTTCCATCAGATTGCAAAACTTCCGTGTAAATAAGAGGCGTTCTCGGTTCACCGGTATGAAAACGCCAACTCAGATAGAGATGCCAAGTCGGTGCGAATTGATAACTGCTGCTGACAGCAAAAGCGTGCCGCCGATCATGTTGACGAAAAAATGTCTCACCACCAGCGACTTCTTCAGCGATACTGTAAGCATAACCGAGTGTCCACGACAAGCGGTTTGAAACAGCGTGTGTCATGAACACATCAAGACCTCTGGCATCTCCGGACTGCGGTGGCACGAAAATTTGGTTCTGTCGTCCGAACTCGCGTAACCGTCCGACAAGATTATCAAATGTGTTGTAATAACCTTCTACACGTATTAAGAAATTATTAGTAGGCGTATATTCAGCACCGATAACGTAATGTACAGCACTTTCGGCACGTCCCACGGTTTCGATCCCATCCTCCACGGGGACTCCCATGAGGCTAACGGGCTGATGGTAAATGCCCCAAGCACCGCGTAAGATAAAGTTGCTCGTCGGTTTTACTGCAAGTGCAACTCGCGGTCCAATTTCATAACGCTGGATACCTTCTTCTCGATACTGCTGGTAGACGTAACGCCCGCCGACATTGAGCGCAAGTTTCGAGTGAAGCTGCCACTCATCTTGTAGGAACGCGCTGAATTCGTCGCCACTATCGTCAACATCAGCGAGAATCGATTTGTATCCATCTATACCTATACCTGCTTGCCGTTCTTGGACGTTATATTGATATTGCGCTGTCAACCATCGCCAAGTTACACCTGTACGAACGGTGTGATTATCAAAAAGGTTTGCTGTAAATTCCGTTTTTGTGCCGAAAAATCTGAGATTTCGATTGTCAGAGTCCGCCTTCCCGCTCATTCTATCCTGATTAGAAATACCACCGAAAACAAACACATCTGTCCAGTATGAAGCATTAAACGTATGTCGCCACTTTGCCCAAGCTGTTGAATTGTTGTATAGGGAATCCAAGTTATTGTCTACATCATCCAAACGTTGATGATTTTTGTCCCAACCGTATAATCCATTAAGCGTAAGTGTGTCTGATGGGGTTAGTCGGTATGTGAACTTCCCATAGACATCGGCATACTGCGGATTATAGTCTTCATCAAGGTCAATGAGTGCGAGAATGAGATCGATATACCCGCGTCGTGCAGATAGGAGCCAGCTGCCTTTTTCCGTGAGCGGTCCCTCCAGCGTTGCTGTCGCGTTAACGAGGTCTATCCCAAAATTTGCGGAGAATTGCTCAGTATTCGGTTCCCTTGTTGTGATGTCAAAAACGCCGGACATCTTCTCCCCATACTCCGCGGGGAACCCACCCATCAATAACTGCGTGTCCTGGACGAGATCCAGCCCGACGAGTGAGACCGCGCCGCCGAAGTCCTGAAGATGATACGGATTATAAAGCTCCATCCCGTCTAATCTAACAGATATATCGCCCTTCTCACCGCCTCGCACACTGAACCGAGCACTATAATCGCTCGAAACTACGCCCGGAAAAACATGTCCTGCTCGCATCACATCGTTGTCAACCAATGGGAACCGTTCAATTTCCTGTTTAGATATGGCTATTCTTGTTGATGTCCCCTCATAAATTGTAAAGCGTCCGGGTGTCACAACAATTTTTTCCAATTCCACAGGCGTGGGAGGCTCCTCAGCAAAAATCGCAACCAGACCGGTCAATCCGAAAAATAGCGTGGCAACAATTAGATATACTGGTTTCCGAGAATTGGCGTTAAACATCCGGATGCACCTCAACGTATGATATATCCACTTCTATATGGTTATTATAGCACACTTTAGAGTTGCAGTCAATTATGCAGAATCGGACAATTTTTAGGCACATTTAGTTCGTAAAAGGCGTATTTACCACTGTACAGCGACGAAGATTCTTTATTCATTCTCGATTAAAAACATTGACTTCGGCAGTTCTTGTGTGCTAAACTATTCATCAAAATCCGTGATACAGAGGGGACAGGATATGAGTTTGATAAAATGGCAATATACGTCTTTATTGTACGCGTTTCTCATCCTTCCAACAATTAGTATCAGTTTCGCCGCTGGTGGCTTTGAGTATCTGCCCGATGAATCAACCCTTGGCTTGTGGCATTTTGACGGGGATGATATCGTAGATACCTCCGATAACAAAGTCAAAGGTGAGGTGGAAGGAAAAGCGGCGTGGGACGCGAATCAAACATGGAACAAAGAGAATAAACCCGGTAAATCGTTTGTTTTTGATGGAAATACGGTGATCTCGCTCGGCGAAGCAGACGTTCTTATACCGAAATCTGAAATTACAATCGAAGCCTGGGTCTATCCTGAAGATTTGACTGGATGGCGACTCATCTTCACAAACTGGGATGGCCCCCCCGGTGCGTACCATTTAGGCGTTCAGAACGGTATCGCCAAATTTCACATTAACACGGATAAGGGAACTGCTTTCGCTGGTGCGACGGACGCGTTAGAATTAGAGCAGTGGCAGCATGTCGCTGGCACTTACGATTCCACACAGGTCAAACTCTATATTGACGGAAAAGAGGTCGGTTCAACGAACCATGGCGGTAAACTTGCAGGTGCAGCAGGGTTTGATGTCATCATCGGCAGCAAGAACACGCGTCAGTTTAAGTGGAAAGGATTAATGGACGAGGTCCGAATCAGTGATATTGCCAGAGAGGCTGAGGTCCTAAGTCCAAATTTGGACGCGCCACAAGCAGTTGAATACTCCGAATTCACGTTGCCAACTCTATGGGGACACCTTAAACAACAATAAGTAGTTATCGGACAGTCCTGCGGGAATTTAGGATTCCCAAAAATTGTTATGAAAGAAGAAGTCTCATCTGCATTAACGCGCAGTACTGCGTTTCTGCTTACTCAACAACGCAAAGACGGGAATTTTGAGGGACAACTCTCCTCAAGTACATTTCCGAGTTGCGCATACGCCTGGATACAACTCGCACGCGGCGAAATCCCGGAATCTACACTCACCGAATGGTTTATTGAAAACCAGAACAGAGATGGTGGCTGGGGATTAGATACTGCGAATATATCAAACGTAGAAGCAACCCGATTTGTCCACCTAATTTTGGATCAAGTCCATCAACGAACACCACACCTATCCCTCCAAAAAGTGCTGGCATCTATTCCAAAATCAGCACCCGACCTCGCCTTAGTCAAATTGGCTTACGCGGCTTTCAACCAATTCGACTGGAACGAATTGACTGTGCCAGAAAACGCTTTGCCACTTATGAAACTCGCGCGGCAATTGACAAAGATTCCACTACTGGGCAGTCGATTAAAACCGCCGAGACATCGCCTACCCCCTGTTGCCCTGTTCAATACAAAGATGTTTGACGCGCTGTTTATTGCTGAACAACATACACTTGTCCCTGTTTTCATTATGATTGAATTGAACACTGCTAAACGTCCTGAAATCATCGCGTCACTATTTGCGTGGTTGAAATCACATGTTCTCAGCGACGGCAGTTGGTTTCGGGTGAACTATATCACTGCGCTTTCGGTCCTGGCACTCATTGAACTCGAAGAAAAATGGGAACCGGATGCCGAGATCGTTAGACTCATTGAAAGCGGTATTGCCTGGCTCCATAAGACCCGCAACCCTGATGGCGGATGCCGAGAGGCATTAAACCTCAATGTCTGGGATACTGCGTTGAGTATCATTGCCTTGACAGAAGTGTACGCTACAGACGTGGAAACCGTACCTCCCAATGATGAAGTCACGGATAAGGTGAAACGTGCAGCACAGTGGCTCGTCGAACATCAAAACGCGGATGGGGGTTGGGCATTTTCCGGATTAGGCGATAGCACGCTGCCAAGCGACGCGGACGATACGGCGCTCGGCACCCTCGCGCTGATACGTTCATTTCATATCAATACCTCCGCTAATCCCCCGACTTTAGATGCAGCGATTCTTCGCGGGATTACATGGTTAAAGACGCAACAGGTACGCGATGGAAGTTGGAGTACATATCAACCCGGACAAGGAGATGTTGGATGCGTCAGTATTACCGCGCATGCAATTGAAGCACTACTTGCGCTTGGTAAAAGCGATGTCCCTGATAAACCAAATGTCCAGGCTGAAATACAGAGCGGTCTCAATTGGCTTCGCCGTCAAATCCAGCGTGATGGCTATTGGCGAGATCTCTGGTTGGCAAAAGATACGTACGGCACCGCTTGTGCTATTGCCGCGCTAGTGAAAGCGGGTTTAGCAGACATAGCAGCAGTCCATCGTGGCGTTGAATGGTTAGAACACAGCCAAAATGCGGACGGGGGTTGGGGTGAAGATATGTTCGGAAACCCGACCGAAAGCACAGTGGAACAAACAGCATGGAGTACTTATGCTCTTCTACTGGCAAACCCCGAAAATCGAGCGGCTCAAGACGGTATAAAGTTTCTACTCGAACATCAACGAGAAGACGGTTCATGGCAAGAGGCGTGTGTCGGTATATATTGGGAAATTATCGGCGGATACGCGGATCCGATTTATGCATCCGTTTTTCCTATGCTTGCCCTGAATCAGTTATTGCGAACACGCTCTCAAGTTTATGATACCGACGCTGGATAAAATATCAATCATTATCCCAGTGCTGAACGAAGCAAAGATTCTGGAGCAGGCACTTTCCGGACTTCACTCCGAACTTGGACACCACGAACTTATCATTGTAGACGGGGGCAGTACCGATGGTTCCACTCACATTGCGGAGAAGTACGGGAAGGTGCTTACATCAGAACGCGGACGTTCTAAGCAGTTAAATGCCGGCGCAGCGGCTGCGTCAGGCAATATTCTTATCTTCTTACACGCCGACGTTTGGCTTGAACCGGGCGCATTGGCAGCGGTAGAAACAGCAATCACTTCAGGATACGTTGGCGGTGGGTTTCGACAGAAAATTGACGGGAAAAATATTCTCTACCGAGCCATTGAGAGCGCAGGGAACATTCGTGGGAAATATCTAAAAGTATTTTATGGAGATAGCGGTATCTTTTTATCGCGCGCAGATTTTAAGAAAATTGGTGGTTTTCCTGAGGTGCCAATTCTGGAGGAGATGGAATTTTCAAAAGCGTTACGTCGTCTCGGCAAAACGACGCTGGTTACCCCTCACATCCACATCTCTGCCCGGCGATGGGAGACGAAGGGAATTGTCCGCACCACAATAAACAATTGGTTGATAACACTGCTCTACTTTCTGAAATTCTCACCGGTGCAACTCGCTAAACTTTACCGACATATCCGATAGGAAGATAAAAAAGGGAACCGCCGCCGCTATCTTGGATGACAGAGCAGAAATTCCCTATATGAAAATATGAGGATAACTGATCGCTATTCCGACAACAAAACTTGCGAAATTAGCGAGTCTGCTTGATTGAACCCCAAGTTGTCGCTAATTTGTTCTTGGCTTCAACATTAAATTCGGCTTCTTCTGCGAGCCAGTTGTTGACGAATTCGACAACACCGATACCACGAATGTCGGGTTTGTCGGGCCATTCGGGTCTGGCGGACTGCCACATGGCGGCAATCATACCGGTTCCATCTTCACCCGGAGACTTGCTAATAGCGACTGCGGGATCGGCGTTATTTTTGTCAGCTTCCGCGAAAATGACGAGATCCCAATCAGAGCCATCAAACTGCTCTACGTGCCAGGGACGATCAGAGTTGAAGTTCTTCATTGACGGAATAATTCTTTTCCCGATCTCTGTCGGTTTCATAGCACCCACGCGAGCCCCGAAACTAAGTCCGTCAATATCAAAGACATTCGCAGCACCTGCAGGACCGTTATTCGGACTACGGACACCACCTTCGTAACTCATATAGAAGATCCAGTCCGCGACGTTAATGACGATATTACCGGCTTCAACAAAGTTCTCAACATTAGAACCGTCCGGATCTTTATTTGGGAACTCATAAAGTCCGCTTGGACACGTTCCACACGCCAGAATAATGACATCTTGTTGCCCGTTACCGGTATGTTCCTTGGCCCACTTAGCGAGAGGGGAATTGTCACCGACCTCGTCGCCATCTCCAAAATCGTCAATGTTTTCAAATAGACCTTTGATCCCCGGATCATCTTTAATGATTTTAACGTTTGCTGCGACAGCAGCATCAGAAATCCAACCCGGATTGGTGGGCCCTGAATAAAACGCCAAATCGTTGGCTGAAACCATAGTTACAAAGCCGAATAGTGCCAAGACAGCTATAACAAAATAAGTTTTTCTCATGATGTGCATATCTCCTTTTTCGTTGCCATCAATACGTTAGTTATTTTTGAATGGCACGTTAAAATACCATCCCAATACATTTAACACAAATATACCTTAAAAAGCAAATTGAAGTCAATTACTTTTTTGGGAAAATTGCAATCAGAAATGGCTTCTATTAAGGCAAATTCCCAAAATATTAAAAATAATTGGCAAACGCAATAACTCTACTGAGAAATTACAAAGATTTACTGATAAACTTTTCAAATCTGGAAAGGCTACTGTTTCAGTGCCGCCCACGTTACAGCAAGTTTGCCGTGTGGTTCAACAGCAAGGTTCACCTCACGCGGCGTGTCGTAAAGGTAAAGGTTGTCAATATAGTAGTGCTGGAGCTGGTTGGTGTGAAAACCGAGGACTCCTTTCGGATGCAGATCCTTGACATCGCTCAAATCTGAAACCTTTTCAAACGAGAGCTCCCTCTGTTTTTTGACATAGAGTTCAAAATCACTGCCATCGCCGAGCAGGGCGAGGGTATACCACACTTTCGTTTCAATAGGGATCGGAAATTCATCTCTGAAGTCAATGTACTCGTTCCACGTGCCTCGATCTTCGCCTTCTCGCTTGTACCAACGTGCGGAGTTAGGGCGACCAAATCCATTAGCCGGCGTAACAATCAATTGATAGAAATGCAGATCGTTCGCCCGAAACAGAAGTTCCATTTTACTCGGCTGTGGATCATTAAAGAGGTAAAAATCGAAACGGAGGCCAAAATCTTCAAATTCCACTATTCCATATCCAAAATCTTCAGGACCGTTTCCATCACCTGCGACACGATGGATCTCCAAGTGATCGTTTTTGATATCCCAAGATTCCTTCTGTCCTATCCAGTACTTATCTTTGAGTTTACCCTTAAAATCGTCTTCTACAAGAAGTTCGGCATAACTCATCTGACATAACAGCAGGGCTGATATAATCAGAACACAGAGAATAACGATTTCTCGCATAGTAGTCACCTCTGTTTAAATGCGAATTTATTTTTATAATATTCCATTTATCAAAATTTGTCAAGAATTTTTTATGAAAAAACAGAACCATTCAATTACCGGTTTTGACCATTTTCGCGGCAGCATCGCGAGTAACAAGAAGTCCGAAGAAATACCAAGCAAAAACACCCGCTCCTACAGCCAAAAGCCGTTAGGCAGAAAATCAAAATTATTGGAGAATTGAATGTGCTGATAAAAAATGGGATGGTTTACGAATTGCCAGCGTACAAAGTCCATAGGTTTTTTTCGACTTTGTACGAGGCAAGTGGACGTTTATTCGTCTGTTTGTGTTTCCTTTTGGATGGTCCCGTTACTCTGCCAGTTATCCGCTTGCTCCTTGAGTTTCTCAAGGTCGTCAGGATTTTTAATATCAACGATGTGCGGCGTAATGATAATCACAATCTCAGTATCTTCAACAGCGGTTTCAGTGCTTTTAAAAAGCCTACCGAGCAACGGAATGTCGCCCAAGATCGGGAGTTTGTTCTCTACCTGTTTCTGCTTCTTACGGATGATACCACCGACAACAATTTGTTGTCCGTCTTCCACATCAATATAGACGCTGATGGAGTTATCATCCGTGATCGGTGCATTGAAATCAGTAAACTCAATAAAATTGCTGGCACTGATGTTATTAATATCTAAGCCGATGGTGCGCTTACCGTCTTCACCTGCTTGCGATTTAGCGATCTGAGGGGTGAGATCGATATTGATGCCCACCGGTGGATCGATAAAATCGTAGTTAAAGAGGGGTTGTGAGACTGCCTCTCCCAAAATACTGGTGGTATCAACGCTTTGGAGATAAGGGATACGGCGACCACTACTCCATGTAGCGTTTTGTGAATCTCGTGTTAAGAGGGACGGTGTTGAGAGCGTTTGGACCTTGTTTTCACGCATGAGGGTATGTAAGAGTGCCATATATTCTTTGGTTGCCAAACCGATGTTAAATCCGGATATCTCTTGTTCAAGCCCGAGTTGTCCCTCAAGGCTACCGATAAGTGGGTTGCCGGGAACCGGGGATACGCCGAAGAGTTTGTTCTCTTGCGCCGTGAGTTCAATGCCGAGCTTGGTGGTCTCATCAAGCGTGACTTCAAGAATTTGAATATCTATCCAGACCTGCCCTCGCACAAAATCTAACTCTTTAATAAGTGCTATAACATCAGGAAGGTAACGCTGCCGCGTCGTTACAATCAAAGTGTTGGTATCAGCATCAGCGAAGATAGTAACTTTTCCACGCAAGGAGTTAATATCTTGCTGTTGTTGCCTTCCACCGGAAGCAAAGAATGCCCTAAAACTGAACCCCCCATCTCCCTCACCTTCCCAAACCTGTTGAAGTACTTGTTCAAGTTGCGTAGCCTGGGCATACTCAAGCCGAATTGTTTTTGTAATCTCTTTTTGCCCCTCTGGCGTGGGCGTGTCCATGGAGTCGATAAACTCTGTGATGAGTTCAAAGTTGCGTTGGGTAGCCGTTGAGATGATCACAGCATTCAGGGTAGGATAGGCTTCAGCGGTGACATTGCCCGCTAATGAACCTTGCGTCTGATTGCGTTGGCTTCGCGGGAGAAAGAAGAAGAAGTCTCTATCGCCTCCGGAGCTGCCCTGATAGACGTTATTGATGATAGCGGAGATATTTTCAGCATCGGCATATTTGAGTTTATACATGCGGGTCCCCCACTCTTGGTCCGGCATGTTGACATCAAGTTTAGCGATGAGTGCGTCAATCGTTTCAAAGTTCTGTGAACTCG
Organism: Candidatus Poribacteria bacterium; assembly: GCA_022819945.1. Classification (GTDB taxonomy): domain Bacteria; phylum Poribacteria; class WGA-4E; order WGA-4E; family WGA-3G; genus WGA-3G. Next base: position 23,147 of record JAJEGI010000068.1, on the reverse strand, counting down.
TTGAGATCATAATAGCGTTAAGACGTACATCAGCGACAAGGTGAACTTCGCCTTGGACACCGAATCCGCCTCCCTCAGTGGGTTCTTCGCGTCTACGATCCCACCAGGGACGATCTCTGTCGCGTCCGGCACTGCCGCCTTCAAAAAGATCCTGCAGATTCGGGACAAGGGTTTCAGCATTCGCAAATTTGAGAAAATAGAGCTTAATCTCTTCTTGGGTCTCTGCTTGGTCAAGTTCTTGGATAACCTTTTCAATGATAGAGAAATTACGTGGATCCGAGGAGACAACGATAATATTGAGTCGCTCATTGTAAGAGACATTGATGACTCCGACGAGTCCTTCTTGATCCATGCCCTGTTCGCGTTGCCAGCTTCTTAATCTTGCACGATCCCAAGCGTCCATTCTGCGGCGGTTGTCTTGACTCTCGCCAGTAAGTACCTCCCGGAGCGTTTCTGCGACATCCTCGGCGGCTGCGTATTGGAGTCGAAAAGTTCGGATCTGGGTCTGTGAGGTGGATGAGACATCAAGTTCCTTGATGATCTCTTGGAGGAAAACCAAGTTAGCTTCAGAGGCTTTGAGGACGAGTGAGTTAGAGTTGGTTTCAGGAATAATCCTGATAGTGCCATCAAGGATTTCGTAGCCGGTGCCGTCAGCCTTCATCTGTTCCGCTGCGGTTCTCGCTTCTTCCGCAGTAATACGGGTACCACCGCTTCCAGGTTGCCCACCGTCGCGTCCCTCTCCTTCCCGTAAAATGTTTGTAAGTGCTTGTGCCAAACTATTCGCATCTGCAAAACTGAGTGGGACAATGAGAATCTTTAATGGAAATCTTTCACTTTGGTCAGCGACTTGTAAAATTGTAACGATTCGGCGTATATTGGAAGAAACATCGGTGATGACGAGCGAGTTTGTTGCGGTATCACCGAAAATATTTGCCTGTGAACTGAGCAGTGGTTTGAGACGGTCTGACTGTTCGGAGGCAACGACGTTTGTTAATCGAATGATGTATGTTTGAATCTCATCGGTCATATCAACGAGATTCGGATCCGGTGTAATGCTTTTGACAACACCTTTTGTACGCATAGCACGCGAGAAGGTTGTAACTAAGAGCGTGCTATCGGTTTGGATGAGGGTGAGATCGTATTGTGTGAGGACAGTTTTGATTTGTTCGACAACCTCTTCAATCGTCACATTCGTGAGATTAATGAGGGAGAACTGTTTATCTCGAATGTCGTTTTCACTCGCGATAATAGTCAGATCTGTTTCTCGCGAAAGCCATTCAAGAACTCCTTTGAGCTCTTGACTGGTAAAGTTAAAATCAAAACGGATTGCGCGACCTTCTTCGTCGGTCTGCGCGACACGCATGGTGGCTTGTTGTTGCTGCGCTTGCACCCCAACAAGCCCGGTGATAAGTAATCCGAACCAGAAAAATAAAATAAATAAGAGTCTTCGTCCTTGCATAACATCCGATCCTTTTTGATTTAGTCACAGTTTCCTGCAAACCTCACGAGAATCTCCTGAAGTATGAATGCCACAGAGAGACCTCAGCAAGGTTTAGACAGTTTTTTAAGACGTGAAACCGATCCACGGGTCTCGGTAAAGTTAAAATATTCGAGCGAGTAGAAGTATATCAACGTTCAAGTTCGCCCCATCAGCTCCCTCGCGATTCCGACTGCGTTGGCCCTCGGAACGCGATGCTTGCTTCTCAGCCGAGATTCGCAAATCGCGGACGGTTAGCCATTTAGCGTCTGTTTCAATAAGATGATTTAAGTTAACAAGTTTTTCAAGATCTGTTTTGAATTTCATTTCAACAGTGTAAAGTTGCGTCTCATAGGTCGATGGTGCCAACGCGAGCTGCCCCAAAAGGGTTGCACGCTGCGCCTGAATCTCCACAATGTATTTGACCAACGCCGCTTGAAGTTCACCAGTGTCTGGTATCTCCTCGGCATATTCATCCTGTGTTTGGGTGAGAATACTGAAAAGCCCACTATTTCTTCGTAACTGGATTTCAACAGTAGCGGGTTTAGCACCGATGCCGAAGATACCGGGTGTCGCAGCAGTTTTAACGCTGTGAATTTGAGATTCAAAGAAACCTTGCCTGAAATCTGTTGCGCCCCGGAGCTGTTGCATCACCATATCTTTGATATATGCAGCGAGTTTAACCCGGTGTGTGAGAGGTATTGTGTCTGGAAGCGAGGCGAATTTCCACGCTGTCCCAGTATCTTTTGAATCCGCCGACTGTGCTTTATCCTCAGATTCCGACTTCTCTGTGGAGGGTTCTGCACCAGATGATACCTCGTCTGTATCTTCGATCTTTTCATCTGTATCTTCTGACAGCCATGCGTCCATCAACATGTCGAATGTGTCGGCTTCAGCCGCCAGTGCTTCTATCTCCGCAAGCTCCTCTTCTTCCGTTTCTATATGTTTAAAATAGAGATAGAGAACCAGGCTTTCCCGATTTTGTATTGTCAATTTTTGGGTCTGCTTTCCGGTGCCGGGTTTCGTCAGGAGTTGGTAATTCTGTTGGATACCAGCACGTTTTATAAGCGCATCAACACGTGCCCGAATGACCGTCTCTGGAGGTTCAGTGTCAAAGAGAGTTGTGATACCCTGAGCACTCGTTTGCGCTGGTTGTTCTTCTTTTTGTGCCAATCCAGTCGCTTTGTAAATCTCGAACTCAATCGGTTTAAGCACCTCTGCAGCATGTACCAAATTCTCAGTTTGCATCAACTGTTCCTGTTTAGCTTTGGCACCCTGATTTACAAATAAACGATAGATGGCAGGGACACCCTGTACTGCGATCAGAACCAGAAGCACAGCACCTAAAACGCCAAGTAAAACTCGGCTCCTGGGTGTTAATTGGAGGTCCAGTTCCATGAATTCATCCTCTATGAAAGTCCTATCTGTATAGGCTAAAGCGTTAGACATCTGAAGCCTATGTTTACAAGCAAACGGTTGAAGACCGTACTGACCGAAACTTATATATTATTCGTCTTTCTCGGTTTCCTCATTCTCAAGTTCAAGAGTAGACGTAGGAGGTTCAAGTTGTAATTCTGCATCCCCTGCCGGTTCATCAATCTGAGGCTGCGGCATTGGATAGCGTTTCTTAGCGAATGCCCGAACAGCAGACGCAGTTAAATTACACCGCACCTGTACTTGGAAAATCTGTTTTCTATTTTGAGTGATGGTTGTTGTATCACCGGGGCGAACATTGGTAAAGACCCCAGATCGGTTGAGCGCGCCTAAAAGCGTATTAATGGCATTATGGGACGCACCCTCCAAATTAAAAGTAATTCTCGCTGTCTCAGGTTCGTGAAGATTGATAATATTGAAATTGGTCCAAGCGACTTGTGTTCTATCGCGAAACATCTCACTGAGGGCATGCAAAATATCAAGCGGCGATACGTTATGTGCTAACATCTCTGTGAGTGCCAGTTCACGTCCAAGTTGCGCTTGCGCGACTGCCACCGGTTGCGTGTAACTTGCGAGTCGCGCATCAACCATTTCCGTTCTGTGCTTTTGCGAACGTTGAAGCGTATAACCGCCAAAGAGGATACCGCCAACAATCAAAACACCCAACCCTGCGGTAGCAAGAATTTGGCGTTGCCGTGTTGTTTGCGTCAATGTCTCAACAGCCTCTTTTGGTAACAAGGAGGGTTGGAGCGTTGCGTCTAAAGCACCAAATCCAACACCCAATGGCACCGCAAGGGTATCTCCCCATTCCTCAAGTATAGCGTTAACTTCTGCGCGTTGAGGCTCAATTTTAATATCCGACTGTTGCTCAACAGCACGAAGTGGATTCCAGGAAGCAGTCGGAATGTCAAGTGCTTCTTCTAAAGCAGCTGCGAGACCAGGAACACGTGCACCACCGCCACACAACCAGAGTTCAGTCTCGGCTTCGGGCAGTGTGAGGCTCTCAACGCTATCGATCTCTTCTGCTTCTTCCGCAGCACTAAAACTATCTGATGCTCGATGTGCAGTCGCAGCAGCAATAGAACGCTGGAGCTCACCAACCAACTGGGCTGTCCATGTAGATGTTGGTGCCTCGTCCGCCGGAATCTGTCGTTTTTCCTCTGCTGCTGTTTCAGTATCAACATTCAACGCTTGGCTAATATGCTCAGATAGATTGTCACCACCTAAACGGAAGCTCCGAGAAAACCGTAGAACACCGCTCTCAATGAAACAAAAGTCGGTTTGTGAAGCCCCGATGTCAACAACGAATGTAGGTTTTGTACAGCCACTATCTGCTGCCGTTTTTGCGATAGCGATCATTGAAGGCGTAACTGCAGATGCAGACACACCGATCTGTTCAACGAAATCCAGATAACTTGTGACTGACTCGCGTCGGGTGGATATCAACTCCACCGAAGTGGCATCCGATGTTCGTCTCACATCGTGGTAAGTAAAGATTGCTTCCTCAACCCGAAAAGGGAGTTCTGACTCCGCCGCTATTGTGACGATATTTTCAAGTTGATCATCGGTTGCAGGCGGTAAGTTGGCTAAACGTTTTGTGCTTACCAAAGACCTTGGCAGCGCGAGAACAACCTTGGACTCATTCCTACTAAATAGCGAAAGCAGATTTCCTTTCTGTGAGGGACCCCCTAAGGATGCCCAAAGGTGTCTTATTGATTCAGCCACCTGCTGCTTATCATCCTTGTCAGCATACGTAACGACCGCAGCATTAGTGAGTCGCAAAGCTGAGGATGACTGTTCAAGTTGAACCATTTTCGCTGTATACGTGCCGATATCTATCGCCACAACTCGTTTTTTTGCCATAGTAGTTAATGGTTAATAGTTAATGGTGATTGGTTAAGAGGTCTCTTTCTTAACTAATAACCAACAACCAATAACTAACAACCATTCCTCCTAATCCTGCCGCCAATATTGGACGATGACTTGGTCGCCCGTCCGATCAATGATACCGATACAGGTTGAAACAACCCTACCTGTGGTATCAACGCCGTTTGCCTCAATACGATAGCCGTGTGAACGGTAAGTTACCCAATCAACAACTTCACGGAATGTATTAAAGTCAATCTCCTGCATTTCTGAGAGTTGTGAAATGTTGGTGAATGGATTTCCCGTTATCTCCTCTTCGGTAAAACTCAGTACTGGCGAATCGTCTGGCGGATCCTCTTCGCGGCGTGTGACGATTGCCCGCGCTTTTTCTGGGTCCATCCCCGGTAGCAGCGCTAAGATTTCAGCAGACGCAGTGTTTATGTTAATTAGCCCACTTCGGGTGTCTCCATCTTTAAGGGTAATTTTGTCAACAATACCGATGAATTCCTGCTGCGTTAACATTGTGACATCTTTAATAGCATCTATGTTCTGAAAAAATCCTTGTGAGTCGCGATGGTCAACAATACGTTCAGCAATGCCCTGGTCAATACCGTTCAGGGATTCCAAGGTTTCAACATCAGCGGTATTGATATTGATTTGTCCATCTTCGCCCTGTCCCTGTTGAGGTCCGTTCCGTTCTTCATCGTCTTCATTTTCGCCATTCCCGCTGGAATCTTCAGTCGTGATTCGGTCTCGGATGTTGTTGAAAAGTTCATCGGAGACGGCTTGTACGTCTATGAGTGCCGAAAATCTGTCAAACTCACGCTGCTGAATCAGTGATTCCGCCTCAGCCTGTGAAAAGACAGGTTGCCCGCCACCTTGCCCGGGCTGCGTCTCAATCTGCGTCAACTGCTGTGCATCCGCTGTATTGACGTTAATAAGCGACTCTCCATCGGGACTCGTGCTTGCGTCAATTGAATATATGGTTGCTAAATCCACCAATCCGGGTTGCGTCTGTGGCGCAGTCGCTAAAGGCACCCCTGTGTCGGACACGCTGTTTGGAGACGTGCCTTGTCCTTGTGTGGTGGCAACTGGCTGTGTCGACGCTGCTTGTTGCATCCCGTAAAGGAGTTCAGATGTCATCCCCTCCACTCTGGCGAGATCTCGAACGGACCGGTACGGCTGCCCCTCTACGATTGCGTTAGCGAGTTCCTGTGTCTGTGCATCATCTGGTGCAGCCCCGACCTGTGCCAACAAATTACTGATGAGTCCAACATCGGCGGTATTGATATCAACCCGCGAGGCTTCATCGGTGACCGCTACACTATAGTTTAGGAAATTCCCTACCTGAACGCCATCTTCAATTTGTCCCGTGATCGGTGCTGCCCAACTCTCACCGAGCGAATCGAAAGGTGTTTGGTCCGACCGCATGACAGCGAGTGTCCACTCAAACCCTGCCCTTGCGGCGTAGTGATACTTCCCTCTATCCAAGAAATTCCGTTGGGTTCGCTGTTCTATATGAATCGAATAGAGCAGTTGTGCCGCCAAAATTGAGAGAATCGTGAGTATCCAGAGGGTTGAAACGAGGGATAACCCACTCTGTTCCTTATGGAATAGATAGGTAAACCGCTTTGTAAATAGCATCATCTATTGCCCCTTAAGGGGCACCTTCCGCGCCTCCGCCAGCGGTTGCGCTTGCCGGGAGATACACCATCGTTGATTGTGTCATACTGTTTGATGGCACCACAGGTTGATTTTGGGCCGCAAATTGTGTGGTATTTGTATTGACGGCTTTCTGTGCATCGCCTTGGACGGTTATTAGGATTTGTACAGCACTCGGAATACTTTCAGGATCATCCCAAGAGTCGTTCCACATTTCTGCCTCGCTATCAAAATACTGGAGATCAAAATTAGCAAGCCCCGTAATGAGTGTTGCGACATCAACGTAAATTGGTTCCCCGTTTTCGTCTGTCTCCGGGATTGCTCCACCTTGTAAGAACGGACCGATAACAACTTCTGGATCGAGAGTTGTGGTTGTAAGACGAAAGAGGGCATATCTACTGTTTTCTTCAGTGCCTATATCCCCTGTAGAAGCCCCTCGGAAATTACCGGAGTTCAGAATGGATTCCCCGGGCAGAGGTTCTGCAGCGACAAAGTACGCCACACGTTGAACGTCGCTCAAAAGTGGCAAAGGCACTTGTGAAGCATTTTGAGATTGGAAACTTGAAAGCTGCTGAATAAAAGGATCGGGATCTGTTTTCACGAGCGTGACAAAACTGAGCATATCCCTATCGCCTAATTGAGTAGGTCCATCTTGTGTATAGAGTACAAGTTCCGGCTCTTGCAGTGAAACTTGCATATTTCCCAGGTCCGTTACAAGGCGATCCATAGCGAAACGACACCTTTGGGCGGCCAATATTTTTTCTTCAGTCTGATGGTAGGCATCGACAGCCATCTTGAAAGCAAAATACGCTGACCCACCGATGATGACGAGGATGCTAACCGCCATAAGCATTTCAATGAGCGTCAACCCAGTTTCGTTTGCTGCATGTGTAGATGTTTTTTGAATTTTCATGTCTGTGATGCTTGTTGAAACGCTGCGGGTATAGCTATCGACCACCACCCTGCTGTTGCCCTTGCTGTGCCTGTTGTCGGTCAGCGATAAAGGTGCTCATAGACATAGAACGTTCCCGATTTCTATGTTGCCATGTGACGGTCACTTGAACCCGTCGAACGTTTTCAACCTCTTCAGATTCTATGTCCTCAACAGTAGAACTCCAGCGGTAGCGTGTATTATTACCGAATTCGCCCATATCCTCACCCACATCCGGATAGCCGCCCATCTCAATTTCTGCCATCCGGAATTTGAGGAGATAGAGCGCAGTGGTAGTGTTGTCTGAAAGTCCTTGATTTCGTGCAGCAGACGCAAAGACGTGTAAAAGCGCGGGGAGTACCGCCGCCAGAATTGCTAACGTTACGAGTATCTCAACGAGCGTAAACCCGTTTTTTTCTGCAGATACCGAGTGTTTAATTAGTAATTTCATACTTTTATGCTGCACTGCAGGCGGGGTTTGAAACCGCGCCTGCAAGAGGTGATGCGTAAGTCCTAAGCAAATTAATTCTGTACGCTTTCAAAGCCTAATATTTCAACTTCTTCAGATGCGAGTTGTTGTACAGTCACGCGACCGCTCGCAGCTTCAACAGAAATAGACATGACCTGATTTCGCGTGTTTTGGAGGTACACGAGTGCTTCCTCGGAAGTCGCATTAGGTGAGAAGGAGATGTACGCCACGCCCGAATCACTTTGAAGCGTACGGCCGTTGTGGTTGGCCACCAGTGCAACTAACGTAATGCCCTGCTCCATCGAATAAGGCACCCCCAAAATACCGCTTGCGCGCCCCGACGTCTCCTGTTGAACAGGATTTGTTGTTTGTGGGTTTACGTTTGTATTATTCTGGGTTGCCGCCCCGACTGTAGAATTTCGGGCGGTAAGTGCCGATGCAAGTGGCGTACTTGGGTTAAACGTTTCACTGGAAGCAAGCCAACACCGCCCGTTGTCAATATCAAAGACAACCAAATGTGGCGTTCGATCAGTGATTGCCATATCCCGCGCGAACGTGAGGAGATTTCGGATTGTAGAGGCGGATGCTTTTAATCGACGCGTTGTCGCAAATCCCTTCAGCGTCGGCATCGAAATTGCGGATAATATACCGATAAGCACCAAGACGAGCAGTAATTCAGTGATCGTGAAACCACTTTGTGGTTGAGAAATAGGCGAGATGAAAACACCTCGCCTACCTGTGATCTGTTTCACTGTTTTTTAATATACTGCGGTTGATTCTTCAACCCAATTGGTGATGTCCGCGTCTAATTCGGTGCCGCCCACCTTGCCATCTTTCCCCATTGAAGAGAGATCATATTCATAGCCATAATGCGTACTCGGTTGGCGGTAGACGTATGCGTTACCCCAGGGATCTACAAAATTCGGGCTATCAATATACGGACCATCCCAGTTCGCTGGTGCAGGACTCGGTGCACGCCACAAGGCACTTAAGCCTTGTTCGGTTGTTGGATATTCGCCCGTTGCCAAGTAATATTGCTCTAACGCGGTTTTGAGACCTCCAATTTCTGTTTGCGCCTTCGCAACATTTGCTTTCTGCGGAGCATTCATGACCCTCGGAGCAATGAAGGCTGCTAAAATCCCTAAGATAACAATAACAATTGTCAGTTCAATTAGCGTTAATCCGGATTCATCGGATTTTAGTTGCTTGAACATTATATTTTTTTCTCCTATAGTAATTATTACAGGGTATTAAGGTGCAATTTTGACACCTAATATACATATTAGCCACTTAGTAATTGGTTCGCTTCAAAGATCGGCAGAATCATCGCGACAGCGATAAAACCGATAATCACCCCCATCAATAGAATGACGAGAGGTCCGATCGAACTCGTTAAGCGTTCAAGGCTCTTTTTTATTTCTGTATCATAGTATTCTGAAAGTTTACTGAGCATGTGGACAGGTTCACCAGACTCCTCACCGACAGCCACCATGTGCGTGACGAATTCAGGAAAATCCTTACTTTTGCTGAGTTCGCGAGAGAGCGTAGAACCTTGCTCAACCTCTATTTCTGCTTCAGCGATAACGTTGCTGTATACCCTGTTTCCGATCGTGTCTTTGACAACTTCAAGGGCAGGCAGCATACGTACACCGTTTTCCAAAAGTGTCGCCATCGTTCGAGTAAAACGGACAATGGCAAACGTGCTGATTATGGGTCCGACAAGTGGTATTTTGAGTTTCAACCGGTCAAACCAGACTTTGCCGGTTTCGAGCCGGAGGTATTGCCTTAGCCCAGCCGCACCTAAGATGATGATGAGCAGTCCCACCCACCAATAGGTTTGGAAGGCATCGGTTGCACCGATGAGGATGCGTGTTGGCAGCGGCAATGCGACCCCGAGATCGTTGAACATCGCCGTGAATTTCGGTATCACAAGGATCATGAGTACAGCTACAGCGGAAACACTGAGCGCCAATAGAATAACAGGATAAAAGAGTGCTGAGATAACATCGTTTTTTAGGAGTCTTTGGCGTTCTGCAAACTCGGCAAGCCGTTCAAGGACTAAACCGAGTACGCCGCCACTCTCTCCGGCTTTTACCATATTAACGTAGAGGTCGGAAAATGCCTTTGGGTGCTGTGTAAGCGCATCGTTAAAAGTCGCGCCGTGTTCAACGTCATATTTGACTTGTGAGACGATACGGTTGAGCGCAGGATTCTGGATCTGACCGAGGGTAACCTCCAAGGCACGAGGCAGCGGGACGTGGGCATTTACCAACGTCGCTAATTGATAGGTGAAGAATTCAACGTCTGCTGCTCTAACGCCGCCACTGCCGATTTTAAGCCATTTTCGGACATCGTTGGGTGCGTCTTCCGCTGTCTCCTCAACAATATCCGTGGGCCAATACCCCATTTGCCGTAACCGGGAGATAAGTTCAGCTTTAGAGTCAGCCTCCAGCGTATTTTTTACGCTGCCCCCACCATGTGTAAGTGCTTCATATCGGAATAACGGCACAATCAACCCTCCGGCATAAGCCAAAACCACAGGTACATCTTAAAAACGTTTTAGACTTCCCCACATTGTAGCGAGTTTCGCGCTGGGTGTTACTGACAACTCCCGTCTGTCCGGGATACTTTCGCCGGTAATTACAACATTGTCGAACCGCGCTGTCTGATTTGAAAGCCCCAAACCTATCTCGCCTGTCAAGAAGTCTTGGAGTCCATTTAGTTGCAACGGTGGCAATTCCTTCCGATGCTCTTTTCTGAGAGCATCAAAGCGTAGGAAACTTTGGCGGTTAGGAAGTTCGACAGGTCCAATAATCTGATTTCCGTTAATCCAAAAGTTTAGGATATTTTCTTTAACGTCCAATTTTAGTTTCGACCATTTGTCTAATTTCAAAAATCGCTGTCGTTTGGCATGTGAAAATAAGAACGTATTTGGATCCCGAAAATTGCCAGCAGCGAACATAACTTTGGAAACGTTATCAGCAAATGGCAAATCCCCGATGAAACACCATACGCCCCAACTACCATTGATTCGAGCGGCAACAACAATATTGCTGGGCCCTATTTTATCCAACGGTTTGACATCCAATTCAATGGTGTAATCGCGCCATGTTTCATCACCGATTGTAAGCAAACGGGTCCAGCCATCAGGGCTTACTGCATGAAGCTCCCCGTCAACAATTTCCCAAGATCCGGGTAGCGCATCACCAACAAGGAGTTCCTTCCATTCATCCAACTTTCCGCTATCAAAATTCACCAGAAACGTCCCTGCCCCTGCTGAGAAGGTAAAGAGTAAAACAATGCTCCCGCTTATTGCCAACTTCATAATTAATAGGACTCACGCAATTTGCTGATGAGGACCTACGGCCCGCACGCCGCTGGCGAGGTGTTTTTCCTTGGGGTATTTGATAGGGTGTTTCTGCGTATTTCTGCGGATTTCCCCGATAAACCTCGCCAGCAAAGGATGCTGCGTAAGTCCTGATTAATAATGCTCTACTTGCATAGAAGATTTAGAATCGTTTAGACAACTTCTCCAAAATCAAATTCATCTTCCTGTGTTAACCGAATAACTTCGTCAACAGTTGTCAACCCGGCATTAACTTTACGCCAACCGTCTTCACGTAAACCTTTCATGCCTAATTGGACAGCGAGACGACGAATTTCATTTGTTGATGCCTGTTCAAGTGCCTTTGAACGAATTTCATCAGTCATGAGCAAAACTTCAAAAATGCCAATTCGTCCTCTGTAACCTCTACCGCGACACTCTTTACAGCCGCCTCCGATCACCGCCCGCGGAATCTCAAGGTCGTTGGGCATGGGGATATTGTTACCATTACCGTTACTACCGTTATGACCGTTCCCCATAAGCCCGACCAATTCATCCCTTTCGGGTGAATACATTTCACAACACGCTTTGCAAACACGGCGAGCCAATCTTTGTGCGATGATACCTTCCACCGTGGAAGCAACAAGATAGGGTTCAACGTTCATATCAATAAGCCGCGTAATAGCACCGGGTGCATCATTTGTATGGAGTGTGCTAAAGACAAGGTGTCCAGTCAGTGAAGTGTGGACCGCCATCTCTGCGGTTTCGTAGTCGCGAATCTCACCCACCAAGACTTTATCTGGGTCCTGACGCAAAATATGGCGAAGCCCAACGGCGAAGGTGAATTCAATATCGGGATTCACCTGGATTTGGTTGATCCCTTCCAATTCATACTCAACGGGGTCTTCAAGGGTGATGATTTTAATATCGGGTGAGTTGATTTCTTTCAGACAGGCATAAAGTGATGTTGTTTTTCCACTCCCCGTAGGACCGGTGGCAAGGATAATGCCGTGTGGTTTTCGGATCATGCGTTGAAAGAGTTGGAGATTGTCTTCAGTTAATCCGAGTTCCGCAAGCCCAAAGTCAATAGACTGCCGGTCAAGGATACGCAGGACCACACTTTCGCCGTGAAGCATTGCGACAGTCGGGACAGTGGAAACCCGAAGGTCTATTTGTCGGTTCCCGACGCTACCGATCCGTCTACTAATTTTTCCATCTTGCGGTCGTCTACGCTCGGCGACATCCATACCCGCCATAATTTTGATACGCGAGGTGATCGCGGATTGTAGATAGGCCGGAGGCTGCGGTTGATCCTCAAGTACACCGTCAACACGAAATCGGATTTTGAGTTGTGTCGGATACGGTTCGATATGGATATCACTTGCCCCCATCCGGACGGCATCAATAATCATCTGGTCAACGGCATGGATGACTGTCGGATCTTGGCTAAGGTCTTTCTCATCAATACCGAAGTCATCAATCGTCTCACGTTCAAGAGTCTCAGTAGCACCGACAGGTCCCTTGATACCAGCACTCAGAAGGCTCTCAGCGGTACGTCCATAGAGGCGGATAATTGCCTCGTCAATGTCTGCTTCATCAGCAAGGACTGGGATCACCCGACAATTTGTGATAAGTTCAACTTCATCTATGAGAACGACATCGAGTACATCCGCCATTGCGACGGTGAGTTCATCGTCATTTAGATCAATAGGGACAACTTTATTGCGGTATGCGAACCCTGGGGATACCTTTTCAAGCGTATCGTCTTCAGGAGCAATCCCCTCCAATTGAACGAGAGGTGTCCCAGACTCTACACTCTTTGTAGCGAGTGCAAGGAGGTGGGGCGGCACACCACGTTTAGAAAGCACAGCTGCTTCGGATGCACCGGTTTCTTTTAATTCTGCGATAATGTCCGTATAATCTTGTTCCGAGATGAGAGATGCCTGTCGCATCGCCTCAACGACTGAAACTGTATTTTGTATCTGTTGCATAGCGTAATTGCTCTTTTGTCGACGGAGGTTTGTTCCCCGTGCAAGCGGTAAATTTTGTGGTGTTTTTTCGATAGATTTGTCTTATTTCTTTTCTCAGTTGCTAATTAAGACGCATCAACCACAAATAAGTTTAACAAATCACCTAACAATTATGTTTTACACGCTGTTCAGAAACTTTTCAGCACATACTATTATAAAATACTCATTAATAGTATTAGACGCATGAAAAACCTATTTGTTCGACAAAAAATATGAAGAAAAAATTAGTGCTTACTTCTACAACGTTTACGCTATACTTTATTTGGCTGCCTCAATCCGTCGAATCGCCTTTTGTGCAGCACTGCGAACTTTTTTTGATTTATCCTCGAGGGCATCTGTCAATGCGGTTAGCGCGGCGGGTGATTTCGTGTGCATCTCACCTAATTCGTCAGCGGCGTTGTGTCGGACATCTGCGGCAGAATCCGTCAATGCCACAAGGAGCGGTTTTACAACCATCTCATCAAGTTCCCCCTTCCTTACAAGTGCCGCACCGATCGCACCAAGCACATCAACAATGTGCCAACGTGTAGTGGCTGATTGATTGTTCATCAGCGCATCCACCAACATCGGTGTGATACTCGCAGCACGGTTTTTACCGAATTTAATCAACACACTTTCAGCACGTGAGCGCACGGACTTAGCATCATCTGACAATGCCTGTACCAATGCTGCAAACGTCTCAGGGGAAGCCGCTTGTATATCAGACAATTCAGATATCGCATTGGTTCGGACTTTTGTCGAATTATCATTTAGACCCGCAATTAAAGCATCTCGAATTGTGTCGGTGGACTGTCCATTTTCTGCGAGATCTTCACCGATCTGTCCTAAAACATCAAGTATATCGTCGCGTGCACTCGATGAACCTTTCGTTTGTACAGCGATGAGTGCTGGCACGACGACAGCAAGCGATTCTGCGGATGTTGGACGAACATCACCCAATTCCGCAATTGCCTCACGGAAAACATCATCAGAATCGTCTTTGAGTGCCATTGCTAATCCGATCGCAGCGGCATCATAATTCCGTCCTGCTTTCCGTTCATCTTCACCGATTTTACCCAGTGCATTAGCCGCTTTTCTGCGTACACTTTTAGACGAATCCTTGAGCATTACAGCGAGGGCACCCGTCCCGGGACCCCCAATTTCTTCAAGAAAATCAACAAATTGACGCTTTACAGCCTGGGGCTCGTCGGTTAAAGTTGGGGCAATTTGTGCAAGTAATTCGGATTGCCACTTCGCTTGCAGTGCTCTATGTTCTGCTTTAAGTGCCTCAAGCTCCGCAGCCAATCGGGCAAAACGATCCGCTTCTGATTGCGCTGTCGCCTCTTGAAACTGTACCATCTGGCTAATTCCAAAACCGAGCAACAGCGTAGTAACCACTGTTATTGTCCAAAACCATCGTTTAGTGTTCACATTCTGTATAAGCCGTTTTTGAATCAACATCGTTTCCTCCTTGATTCGTTGAATCTTAAGATAGCGTCTATTAATTCTCCATAGACCAAACGTAGAATGGGACGAGTTTCGCAAGTACTTCAAGTGGTGTCTCTTTTCCCAATAAGTTCATTTCCAACGATACCTCACCATCTTCTATCGAAATCCACGCGAGCAAGGGTGCGATTTCTTCGGAACTGATAATCATCTTGTCAGCAGGTGGTGTTCCTTCCGCCGCTGCCTCTAAAACGCCTACTAAATTCAGTTGAGCAAACGCTACAGGAGCTTTTGGCACTTGTTTTAAATAAGATGGTTTCTTGTTTTTTTTAATCTCGTCAATGAGTGTAAACACCTGCTCTTCTGAGAATCCCATCAGAGACAAACCCTCAACCTCACTGTAGTAGACACTTGAGGCAAACCCTGACACAGTCGTGCCGTTGTAATCCATTTGGGTGATAGAGACATTTTGTAAATTAGATAGACTATTACCGATTTGGTTCCATTTCATCTGATTACTTGGACGAAAAATAAAAGCACCGTTCGTTTCCACGCTCTCTGCATCAAATTCAAACGCACCATCAAATTCAAGATTAATGTTTTCCAAGGCTTGCGGATCAAAATGTGTAAGATCAGGGACCGACAGCGCGAGTTCGCCCGTCAGTCCAGTCATAACATCTCCTTCGAGATTAAGGTTCAGAAGTCCTTCTAAAAAAGAGATAGCCGCGTAAGTCTCCCCCGTCGCGTTTTTCTCCATCTGAATGCGAGCAAACTCCCACACACTTTCCAAAACAGTAGGTGCTACAGCAACAAACAGGTCGTCTTGATCAGATAAAACGTTTGGTGTTTTAAGCGGTTCACCTTTTTTTAAAAACATGCCAATTTCATTTTCGGGAAGATTCGGATCAAATTGGACAACTATCTGAAGGAAGGGGCCCGTTTCAAGCAGATTGAACCGTCCAAAGAACGACTGAAAAATAGCAAAACGCTCCCGATTTGATTCATCAAGATCATTCATCAGAGACAAAGCGGGCGGAACATCAGCAAACACGACGGCTACACCTGTCCCTAATTTTTTCGATGCCTTAGCAAATTTTGGGTTCTCTCGGATAGATGGCACGTCTTTTCGGTAGGCATCCATCAATTTCTCGAAAGCACCTTCACCAACACCAAGCACAAGAAAATCGCCGACAAATCCGTACTTAGCAATATTCTGGTCCATTTCCATAACGTTGTAGCGAGCACGCTGGTAGACACCCGCATCTAAGCGCAAGGTATTTCCGCCAGTCAATCCGATAGCACCCTCAGCAATTTTGGTAAACCGCTGGAGTTCACTGAGATTGCCACCTGAATGAATGACGAATCCAATTTGTGTTGCGCGTGTTTCGTCTAACCAAACGGCTAATGCAGTCTGGTACCCGATCGTCTCAAATACGCTTAGCAGATTTGTGCTCAGAAAAGCCTCTGCCATCCTGATCCCGTTCCGAATGTCATCTGACTCCTCTGGCAACAAGGCGAATGCTTTCTGCCAAGTTTCGGAAGTCTCAACTTCGCCGTAGACTTCGTCTGTATTCTGGAGCTGCACATACAGAATACTCTCCTTTGGCATGAAGTCTTCAACTTTCGCAGCATTCGCTGAAAAAGCAATACCTATAAAAGAAAGAACAAAAATGGTTGTTTTCAATGTGTGTCTCATGAGATACCTCTATGTGTGCCTCCAAAGTACGCCGAATGTTTTTTATGGAACCCGAATGTCCTCAACAAGTGCCTGCACCTCATCAGGTGGGGGTGGTGTTAGTGCCGATACACCGATAGCGACAATGAAGTTCAGCACCATGCCGAGCGTCCCGATCCCTTCAGGCGAAATGCCCCATAGCCAGTGTTCTGATGTGTTGTGATCTGGATTGATAAATTTGAAATAGATGATATATGCCGCAGTAAAAGTGATACCGACAATCATACCGCTGACCGCCCCTGCTTTGTTCATCCGTTTGGAGAAAATCCCCATGACGATCGCAGGGAAGAATGAGCTCGCTGCAAGCCCGAAGGCGAATGCAACGACTTGTGCCACAAACCCCGGTGGATCTATACCAAAGTACCCAGCAATACAGACAGCAACGCCTGCGGCAATACGCGCCGC
Organism: Candidatus Poribacteria bacterium; assembly: GCA_022819945.1. GTDB lineage: Bacteria > Poribacteria > WGA-4E > WGA-4E > WGA-3G > WGA-3G. The sequence continues at coordinate 6,388 of JAJEGI010000068.1, read as the reverse complement.
GGTTAACTCCTGTTTCTCTGACAATCCGGGTGCAATACTACCCTTGAGTAAGTCATGCGCGACTGCCGTGGAGATTACCAACAACAAACCCGCAGCCGTTGACAGTGCGGCTGCCAAGCCGCCAGCAGCAACTAACCCTACAACCCAATTCGGAAGTTTCGCAATCTCAGGGTTTGCCAATACCATGATGTCGCGATCAATAGTAAGTTCATTTTCAATATCGGATTTCGGACCACGGTACTGAATTGCACCATCCTCATTCAAATCGTTGAACTCAATCAATCCTGTTGCTTCCCAATTCTTAAACCACGACGGTACATCTTCATATTTGACATCTGTTAGTTCACCATTCTGTTCATATCTAACGGTTTTGAGGAGATTCGTCCGAGCAAACACAGCGACTGCTGGTGCAGTGGTATAGAGAAGCGCGATGAACAAGAGTGCCCATCCCGCAGAGATCCGTGCTTCAGAGGCTTTTCGGACGGTATAGAACCGGATAATCACATGCGGGAGTCCGGCTGTCCCCAACATCAACGCTGCTGTGATGAAAAAGACATCAATCTTGGCTTTACTGCCATCGGTATACAGGTTAAACCCCAACTCTTCGTTCAGACCGTTGAGTCGATCCAAGAGGTAGAGTCCTGAGCCGTCTGCCACTTTCCCCATCAATCCAAGTTGCGGGATAGCATTGCCTGTAATGAGGATAGAGATAAAAATCGCAGGAACGAGATAGGCAAAAATCAGCACACAGTATTGTGCGACCTGCGTATAGGTAATGCCCTTCATACCGCCAAGCACGGCATAAAAAAACACAATCCCCATCCCGATCAGCACGCCCATCTCAACACTGACACTCAGAAACCGAGAAAAGACAATACCGACACCGCGCATCTGCCCTGCAACGTAAGTAAATGAGACAAAGATTGCACACACCACGGCAACAATTCGAGCTAATTGCGAGTAATATCGGTCGCCTACGAAGTCGGGGACGGTATATTTACCGAATTTGCGGAGGTAGGGTGCCAATAATAACGCCAGCAAGACGTAGCCACCTGTCCATCCGAGCAGATAGACAGAACCATCGCGTCCCATAAATGAGATCATCCCCGCCATCGCAATGAAAGAGGCGGCACTCATCCAATCCGCTGCTGTCGCCATACCGTTGACAATCGGATGCACATTACTGCCTGCAACATAGAAGTCACCCGTAGAACGCGCTTTCGACCAGAGCGCAACACCGATATACAAAGCGAAGGAGAGAGCCACCATCACAAATGTCCATGCTTGTACGTTCATGACTGTTCTGCGTCCTCCTCATCTTCAGGTTGCGCATATTTCTTCTCCAAACGGTTCATCAACCAGGCATAAACAAAGATAAGTTCGACAAAAATCCAAATGGATGCCTGTTGTGCAAAATAAAAACCGAGTCGGTATCCCCAAAACTGGATCTTGTCAAGTTGCTCTACGAACACAATTGAACAGAGATACGAGGTGACGAACCAAATTCCTAATAAAATGGCGAGGTATTGTAGATTTTTTCGCCAATATGCCTTATTTTTTTCCGATGTTTCCATAGGTTATCCTCCTTTATTGCCCTGAGGGCTGTTCTTGTACGACAGGGATCACGTAACTTCGGAGCCTTACACCTTCTATTGTTTCTGTCTCTACGCGCGGTTCTGGTGTCCTCCGATGATCGAAAACGACGTAGTAACCCTGTGTCTCACCCTCCAATTTGAGATAAGCGGCGAGCTGCTTTTTACCAGCCTGATAGCGGATGTCGCCCCGCCAAATCTTTGTTTCTACGATATATTTTCGTCCCCGGCGCGTAATGAGGAGATCCATTCTGCCGCGTCCTGTTTCGACTTCAAAAGACAATACCCCACCTACACTCCGCGCGAATAGGTCGAGATAGGTGAGCAAGAGGTGCCGTCCCACGGATTCTTGTGGTGTATCCGGCACCTGTAGAATTTTGAAGCCTGCGCGGGCAATAAAGTCGCGGAAGTTATCCAGCAGCCGTTCCATGTCTATGTGTCCGGTAGTGGTAAGGTAGCCCTGAAAGCCTTCAACATTATCTTCGTGGAAGTATTCCCGTTCAAGCCCGTTCATCGTCGGCTTGAACGTCTGCATGATACGATAGAGATAGATGGGATTGGCAATTTGGCACATGCCGTCGCTGTCTTCGGCAATAACACCATAAGTTGCAAGTTCACTGATAATGTCATCGTCAATATTGAAGTCTAAACCTTCCTCGTAAGACATGATGTCCATTAGTATGCTTTGGAAACGTCGGTCTCTGCGGATATTGGTTGTGAGGTGCTGGATATTGATATTTCGTTCGCGTAGCAGTTGCGTATGCGCTTGTAGAAAGTGGTCCTCGGTAATCGTCTGAGTTTTCGGGACATCTAATTCTTCCGTGAGTATCTGCGCGAAGCGATTGACGAGTACCGGCTGACCGGCTGTCTGTTTATGAATGGATTCAACGACTTCGGGTGCGAAGGCTTGTCCAACTTCATCTGTATACTGCCCCAACAGCCCCTGTATCTGTTTAAGGGTGAAGTTCGGCAAACGAAATTCGTCTTGGATATTGAACGGTGAGACAGACCTATCATAGTCCAGCTGGGCGATGCTTTTGACGCCCACAATACCAACGCTATGCGGACAGTGCTGCTCATCAGAAAGGTAAACCTGCCGAAGCGCGTATAGAAAATTACTGACGACTGTTTGCGGAATGCCATCGAATTCGTCAATGAGGAGCACAACCTTTGTGGAAGCGAGCCTTTGATTGCGAAAATCGTTGTCCAGAAAACTTTTAAGGTTTTCAAAGAACGCTTCCATCGAAAAATGGTCAGTTAGTGTTGTATTCTCTAAAAATTGTGTCAATGCTTCAGAAGGCACCTCGCCTCGTTTTTGGAATACGCTCTTAATTTGCCTGTTAATCTGGTAATAGAGCTGTTCATAAAAAGTTGTCGGTGCGGCATCGCGCATCGTCTGAAAATCTAATTGAATCGGGAAATAGGTAGAATCTTCTGTTACCAACGCCTGAAGTGCCAATCGGAAGAAGGTCGTTTTGCCGGTCTGTCGTGGCGCGAAAAGGACGATGTACTTGCCATTTTTGACGCGGTTGATGAAATTCGCGATCTCCTTAGTGCGGGGGATAATATAGTGCTGCTCGGGTCGCACGCGACCTGTAGTGCAAAAACTTCTCATATTTTCCTCTCCTGCCCCCTATTCTATCATATCATCCCGTGAAAGTCCATCGTTAATTTTTCAAGTTTATGAAGCATGCGGCTGATAATTCTCTGGAAACATCAATCGCTCGACGTGTTCAATCAAAATGTGCAACACTTTAATATGGATCTCCTGTATGCGGTCTGCAGTGTTACCGGGTGCAATCAGATACATATCACAGTGTTGCTTAAGATTCCCGCCATCACCACCAAGCATCCCAAACACCTGCATCCCACGTGATTTCGCTACCGCTGCTGCACGGATAACATTCTCAGAATTTCCGCTGGTTGAAAGCACTACAAGTAGATCACCAGGGTGTCCGAGTGCCGAAAGTGGACGTGCGAAAATCTCGGCAAATCCAAAATCGTTTGCTGTGCAAGTGATATGTCCAGCATCGCTGAGTGGAATTGCTGGCAGTGGTCTCCGATCGTCCCGAAACCTTCCGGTGCATTCCTCAGCAAAATGGATGGCATCGCACAGACTTCCACCATTTCCACACGTGAAGATCCTGCCTTGCCGTTCAAATACGTCTCGCATCATCTCTGCCGTCTCCGCGATGGTTGCGATATTCTCAGGATTTCGGATAAACCGATCGAGTACGTCCTGCGCCTCTAACAACGCATCGCGGATGCTATGCAAGATATCCATAAGTTCTTAGCTCCCAAAGAAAAAATAGAAGAAGCAATTATTTCAGTATTAGCATCTTACGCGTGGATTTGAATTTTCCTGCTGTTAATGTATAGAAATAGACACCACTTGCGACAAATTCACCGACTTCATTTCTTCCATTCCAATACGCAGCAACGGTTTTGTCTTGATAGACCCCAGATGGTTTGTGTCCAAGGTTAAGGGTGCGTATCACAGTCCCATCTATCGTATAAATGGAAATAGTTACATCCGCCGATCGCGCTAACTGATACGGTATCCAAGTTTCAGGATTGAAAGGATTTGGATAGTTAGGTAGGAGTGCAGTCTCTTTCGGTGTCAATGATGCTAATAGATATTCTAAGAAAAGAATACCCCTTTGTGATGTTGGGTCTGTCAATTTTAGTTGTTGTGCTTCAGTGATCCATTGTTCAACGTCCGTTTTTGTAGGTCCTACCGCAAGGTCACGATACCATTTAGAAGGTGCGGCTGTTTCAACATCTAATCCGCCAGCAACTAAAACAAGATCCCTGATATCAATAACACCATCTTTGTTGATATCCGCGTCAGTGTGCCCGGTTTCTCCAAAATGTGAGGCAACAAACGACAAGTCCAAAATGTTTACAGAACCGTCACCATTTACATCTAATAAGGGTTCAACTACTCTTCCACTTTTCATAGCAGTGGACAAAGGCTGACCATTCGCATCAGAGAGAGTTGCTGACAGCGTAAAAATGGAGGGACTCCGAGCAATAACTTGAAATGTTATCTCAACAACAGTGTCTTTTCCAGTTCCAATTTCAGCAGGAGAAGTTATGTCAAAAGACAGAAGTCCTGACGGACTGACCTTAGGACTAATAAATGCATCGTCAGACAGATCATCGCCCGGGCTGTGAGAGACATAATGGAACGTCTCGTTATCGTATTCCACAGCGAGTTGATAGTTTTGCGTGTCTCGCCTATCGGCAATGTTAATGTTGATAATAAATTGCTCACCAATAGAAAGAGCGGAGTCTGTAGATGAAGTCATACGAATAGAAGTAGTGCGTAACGCCGATGGTAATTGCCACAATTTAATAAACCTGTCATCCTTTGTCCAACTATCACCTACACTCGCGAGGGTGCGTCCATCCGGACTAAAGATAGCATCACCATACCCTCGGAATGTTTTTTGGTGTTCACCTGTAACCGTGTCCCACAAGCGCATATCCAAAAAAGTCTCGCTTACGAGGGCACGTCCATTTGGACTGAATGCGAGATGAGAGATACTTGTATCACTACCGTCCTTCTCTCGATGCGCAATGATTGTTCTTTTATGAGTACCTGTCTTTGCATCCCAAAATCGGATTGTACTGTCCCCACTCCCACTCACGAGCGTCCGTCCATCAGGACTGAACGCGAGACTGGCAATAAACCACGAATGCCCTGTGAGTCGTTTTTTAAGGTTTCCTGTCCCCACATCCCACAGGTGAACATCGCTGGGACCTAGCCCTCCTGCACCACTCGCAAGTGTCTGCCCATCAGAACTGAACTCAACGTCATTGATACTCATGAAACTTCTAACATCTTCTATGATTGTTTTCTGGAGCGTGCCTGTAATTGGGTCCCACAAGTGGATAATCCCGGCCCCACTGCCCGTTGCGAGTTTCAATCCATCAGGACTGAAAACAATATCTCTGATCCGATCCTTATGTTCCGTGAGCGTGTGCTTGTTCTCGCCTGTCTCAACATCCCACAAGTGGATAGTTTGATCCCTACTCCCCGCACTTGCGAGGATCGTTCCATCTGGACTAAAGACGATCCTTAAGATAGCATCCGTATGTCCCGTGAGGGTTACTCTGTGTTCACCAGTCATCGCATCCCATAAGCGGATTGTGCCATCCCAACTCCCGCTTGCGAGGATCAACCCATCCGGGCTAAAAACAACCTTCATAATTGGCCCCGTGTGTCCCATGAGAGTCGCTTTGTGTTCACCGGTTGTCCCATCCCATAAGCGAACTGTAGCATCTGAACCGCCACTTGCAAGTGTTGCACCATCAGGCCTGTAGGCAATAGTACCGATATCGCCTTCATGCCCTTCAAGGGTGATATAGGACCAATCTTCGGCGAAGGTGTTTAGTGAAAAAATAGTTAAAAGAACGAATAAAATCAAGATTATTTTCATAGCGCGGTACTCCTTTAGATTCAATTGCTGAGCGTTGGCGATTTTAAACTTACTTCCTCTTTTTTCCACCCAATGAACGTCCTCTGCGTCGTCGTGAGCTCATCTACATTTCAGTGCGAATTTCATCGCCCTAAATCCATCTGAAAATTAATCTCTTTTCCATAGGACAATCATAGCGTTAGCACTTCCACTTGTGAGAAGGTTTCCATTGGGGTTAAACACAACACTTGATATTCTTGCCATTGCAGCAATTGAACAAAAAAGCAGAGCAATTCCAAATGCCCTGCCCATATTCTATATCCTATTTTCAAAACAATTTTTTGTACAGAACAAGAGCGTAAACACATTAGT
>JAJEGI010000058.1 GCA_022819945.1 Candidatus Poribacteria bacterium | reverse complement strand
GTGTGTCCGAATCAGTGCCGATGGGATGTCCAATTGCATAACCAAAATGCGTGAACTGATTATCAGGCACGAGGTGCGTGTATGCCCATCGGTTGACGCGCGCGTATTCACTGTGGATGCCGAGATGACGATCAAGTTTTTCTGGATACCATGTCACTCCCAAAAGCCATGCGACAGCGTGCGGGTCGTTCGCGCCGGGAACGTATTGAATATCGTCAATGACCCATTCACCGTAGAGACGTACGCCATCAATAGGGCGGATCGCTGCATCGAAGGCAAACATAACGTTATCGTCAGCCTTCGCGTTATACTGTAGCGCGTAATAGAAGGTGATTGGATTCGCATACTTCCACTCCAGCGTCTGCGCATCACCCCCATAAAGCACCCATTCAGCAACACCTATTTCCAAGCGATCGTTGTATTGATAATCAAGTCGGTGTCCACTGATATAGCGTTTCGCCAAATAACGTTTCGTGCCATCGTCGTACCAAGTTGAATCCAGTTGCGCCGTAAAAGCCGTCGCCTTAAGGCGTTTCCCGAATGTACTTGTAAGTCGAACTTGATCAAACGGCGGTGAGTTATCCGAGATCCCTACTGTTTTATCCCAGCTCGCGCCCCAGAAAAGCCAATCCCTGCCGACAAGTAGGTTAAGGTGCGTACTGTTTACCTGCAGATAACCCCTTTTGAAATTACCCGTGTACCCACCACGCCACCGTTCGAGGCGTTGCTCAGCGGTCATGCCGTCAAGCGGACGATTCTCGAAGTTATGCGCTTCAAATTCGGAGTAGAACATTAAGCGCGGAACAGTCCGCTGTTTGAGCGTCCCTGCTGTCCAGTGCAAGCCTGCTTCAAGTGCAGGTGCTACTTTTTTCTCTGTGGCGCGAAGTTGTGGAAAAAAGCCTATTGTCCGTCCATCGTTACCAGCAAGCTCTCTACGGAATTCACGTTTCAACTTTTCAAGGAGCTTCCGATCTATCTCAGATGGGACGACGACCCCTGCGCGTATTCGGGATTCAGCTTGACGGATAACTTGTGCAACCTCCGCTCTTGAAAGCGGGGCAGTCTGTCGGTGAAATCCACCTGTGATACCATCAGTTTCCAACTTCGCGAGTGTCTCGGTAACCCATCCGTCAAAGTTCAGAGGCACATCAGGCGCGCCATGCACAGCATTGAGAATGAACACGGAGGCAAAGAGAAAGATCGGAAGCATGGAAAATTGGAAGGTTGGAGATACCTTCCTTCCACCCTTCCACCCTTCCACCCTTCCATGTGCATTCTGTCCAGTCAACTTCATCGCGCCTGCGCCTCCAATTTCTTGACACAGGCATCAATATGACGAAACTGCCACGTCCAGCGTGTGTTATAAAGGAACTGTCGCAGATCAAACCGGTTGTCATCCGGCGAATAAGATTCAGCATGGTAGGAGGGCGTTAACGTCGTCATTTTGTGCCGATTGATCGCGTAATATCGGAAGAAGCGTTTTACCTTTTCGGCAACCTCACGAGGCGGTAGATGCTCCCACTCCTGCACTAATTTTTCAAACATACTGACAGGACCGCACTGCTCCATTTTTCGGAGCTGCCCGAACCGACTCAATTCGGCGTAGGTCATCCCCATATCGTCTTCATCGGTTTGTGTGTAGGTTTCAGTTATCGGCTCCAGTTCAGCTGTCGGCGGTGCCTCCACAATCTCACCGAGCGCGCTATACCCAAGGTTATGTTCAGCCCACTTCAAAAAACGGCGCAGATCGTGTTTGCTAATACCACCGATCGGATTGATGTCACCACTACTGCAATCGTATTTTGTCAAGTAACCCCGCAGTGCTTCATCAACATTACCCGTGCCTAAAACCAGAAGTGTTCCCTCGCGGTTCCTAACCCACGGCATCATCTGCGCGAACAGATAACTGAGTACCATCCGTAACCGTGCCTGTATGTTTTGGAGTGCTTGATTTTCCTGATATGTTCCACCTTCAACCTTAAATCGCGGCTTTTTCTGTGTAATGCGTGTAAAAAGTGTTTGCAGCGCGTTAACGAGCCCATCCATATTGATGTCCAGATGATATGCCCCAACCTGTTCAGCGAGTTGTTTCGCACGTTTCCGCGTATCACGAGAACTGTTCTCCGTACCGATATAACATGTATACAGCAGACGGTTGGCGAGTACACACGGATCCGCAAGAACGTCAAGCGTTTCGCCCTCCGCTAACCACCGATGGACATCTTGGCTAACCGTTGGATCCTTTTCTCGGACGGCTTTCGCGACCAACTGGCACATTGAACCGACGAGGGTCGCTACAGCACCACTGTCCGCACCGCCAGAGAGTGGGATGAAGTACCCCGCTGCACCTGACCTGCGCAGGTAATCCCACAGCCAACAAGCGGGCCCCAAAGCGATCTCTTCTTCCGGTTCGTGCGTATGCGGCTCGATTGGAAGACTCGAAGACTCGAAGACTCGAAGCCCCTCCTTCCATCCTTCCAGTCCCAGATCAAAATCGACCTCCATTTGTGGAAGCCGTTCCGTTTTACTCGCCTGCACAGCGCGACTCGCCTTCGCACCTCGATAAGTTCGCACGTCGTGAAGGTTGACCGTAGCAGTAACAACCTCTACATCCTTGAGTGAAAATTGGGAACCTTGGGCCAAGATCTCGCCGTTTTGGGCAATCAACGCGCAGCCATCAAAATAGAGTCTACCACCGTCACACCCTTGTTGGTTCGCATAAAGGTAGACCCCCCCGCTTTTAGCACTTGCGTTCCGAATCAGCGCGATGCGTGTGTCTAATTTCCGTAACTCGTGGTGAGAACCCGATCCGTTGGCGATGATTTCGACACCCGCGTTACCGAAATGGATATGCGGACTCATCGGCACAAAGAGTTCCTCACAGGTTTCAGCAGCTAAGAGTGTATCCGCAGTGGCAATCGCAGCGATACCAATCGGAACCTTCCGTTGTCCCGTCAGTTCGGCGATCTCGTGTGGCAGGGCATACGGTTCTGTCACCCAACCCTGTTCCCATGCTGTGAACCATCGGTGCTCCCGATAGTTACCATCGCTCGCTAATATCATCTTCGGACGAATTAAAAGCAGCTGACCATCTAACACAAAGACCCGACAGTTGTAACGGACATTCTTGTGCATGACGGGCATGCCGATATCACAGAGGATACCGTTGGTACACCCATCTTTGAGGATACACGCAAGCGATTCCCAACTGTGCCGTAGCGTATCAAGCTCCAGAAAGTGGTCTTCGCAGGAATATCCCGTGATTTCTAATTCGGGTCCCAACCGATACCGTGCACCCTCTGCTTTCGCTATCTCAATGGATTCAATGATGCGCGCCGTGTTACCCTCAAAGTCAAGGCTCCACTGGTTCAGATTACACGTCGCAAGCACTGCTTTCATGTTGCTATTAGTGACCAGTGACCAGTGAGCAGTCACCAGTAAAGAGGGTGACTGATGCATCAAGTCTTTCTCTTAACTGGTAACTCGTAACTGAAAACTGATAACTATTCCTTTCACGTTTTCTGTGGTTTCTTGCGTGCTGCTGGAAACAGGATATTGTTCAGTATCAATCTATACCCGGGTGAGTGTTTATGTAAATCGAGATTCGTCGGGATTGTCCCCTCGCCAACAAGGTGACGATAGTCTTCTGGATCATGTCCACCCAAAAAAGTAAAGGTGCCTTTGCCTAATTTACCGTGAATGTATTTCGCGTAGTTCGTGCCTTCCACCTGACCCAAAATCGTAATAGAACCGCGAATCTTGTCCATGTTAAATGATGTCGTCTGACCGAGATATCCCGGCACAACACCGACATGGTTTTGCGTGAGCATTGTTGGAATCGGATCATGCTTTGCAGCGAATTCAAAAAGTTTGAAGTCTTCAACGCCGCTCTGCGCGTCCCTATCCGGATTTGGATTGTCTATGTCCGAGAACTCATATCGGTACGGATTCGTATGGAGACTGAAATTCTCAAATGCCAAGGTACGCTGAAAGTCAAGTTGTGCCTCGGCATTCGCCTCAATCGGTGTTCCATCAAGTTCAGGCGCGACGATGTCAATTGCCCCGCCACGTGTCGCCAGCGCAATATCCAATGTTTCGGGGGCTGAACACATCGCGAAGATAAATCCACCGTTAGCGATATAGTCGGCTATCATCTGGGCAGTTTGCCCCTTGTGCTGCGCGACACGTCGAAATCCTGCTGCCTCAGCAGCTTGCTCGAACATCAGCATCCGCTGTTGATACCAGACTTGTGTCGAAAATGAGGCGTGGAACTTGCCGTGTTGACCGGTGAAGTCCTCGTGGTGCAAGTGGAGCCAGTCGTAACCTTTTGCCTGTAGGATACCACTTTGAACCTCTTTGTCCCAGATTTCGTCGTACGGAATCTGAGCGTAATCCAACGCAATTTTGACTGCATCGTCCCACGGGTCCCGGTAAGGAGATGCCTCTGATGGCGCATATACAGCGATCTTCGGTGCTTTTTCTAATAGAATTTCGTCCATATTGCTACCTTCAAGAACCGAATTTTTGATATTCGTATAGTCAGCATCGCTCATCGGTTCAAAACGCACCCCCATCAGTGCAGCACGGACTCGCACGTCTTGTGAATCTGGCAAAACGAACGCACCGCCGCGGTAGTTCAACCACCAATAGCAGCGGTACTCGCGCGGCACCTCTAATGCCCAGTACGTCAAACCGTAAGCCTTTAGATGATTCGTTTGCTTCCCACTCTCCATCGGTATCAAAAGCCACTGCGCCGTAGCAATATTTCCTACAAGAAAAAAGAAAAAGATCACAAGAACGAAGTGGCGAAAAGAGCACAGACCTTGAAAGTGCCCGCCTTTCCACCCTTCCATTCTTCCAGTCTTCCATCCTTTCATCATTTCACGCCTCCATCCGGACTAACCACTGCCGGTTCATGTCCAAACACGATCTGATCGTTGTGCATCAGTGGTGCCTCGGTACTTCCCGGGTTTGTCGTGTCAATTCTCCAGAGTTGACCGTTATTTTCATACAAAACCCAACGTCCATCAGGTGGCACCCAGACAGCGTGAGAACCGCCTCTTTGGGTTAACTGTTGTTCTGTCGGCACACCGTCGGTTGAGTAGGTAATGAGCCAAATCTGTTGGTAGTCACCTTCCGTTCGCGTAAATGCCAATTGATTCGGATTCGCAGGCGACCAAGCCGGTTGTGTATCGTCTGCCGGGGACACTACAATCGGTTCTACACTTGTGTTTACTTGGTCAAATGCATAGATATTTCGCCTCTGTTTTTCAGCGTTTGAAGCGACATCATCCGGGTTTTCGATTGTGCCCGCTGTGACATACGCAAGCAGGCTACCATCACTATTCCAAGCAGGCGTAAAACTTTTCAAGGCAGTTGATGGAACAACATATTCGGATTCACTCCGAATGTGCCGCATCACAACGCGACTCCGATTGCCAACTTCTGGACGTGTATAGGCGACATATTGCGCGTCCGGTGAGATTGCTACATCGTTTGCCATCTCGCGTCCATCAAGCAGCAAACTTCCATCGGGTGTATCAGCACCTCGAATGATAACGTTCCCTTCTCGATCTTGGTAGGTAAGTGTACCGTCACTTGCAACTGTCGGGCTGTGGCCAGCTCCTAATGGCGCACGCATACCATCTGGCGAAATACCCCAAATGATATTATCATAAGCAAAGTAGATAAAGCCGAGATCCTGTTCAGTTTCAGGCAGGTCCTGCTGTTCCATAGCGGTGGCGGCTGCGGCTCCAGAGGCTTCCGCTTTGCTCTGTTCTATCTTCTCAAGAGTTCCCGGCTTAGGCGTGAATTCTTCCATATCCGCAAGTTCCCAACCCACACCATTCGCCTCCCAGACAAAACCGGTACCCTTTGTCCAATATTTCCACTCCTCATTTACACGTCCATTGCGCGTAATACTAAAAACATCTTCGGGTTCACCGTAAAGCCTTTTGATTTCCCAGCGTCCACCGTCATCAATCTCCGCCATATTTCCCTCCGCATCAATGTAACTTGCGAGGATGTCTATATCAATATGAGACGTTGTCTGCCCCGGAAAGACGCTAACTGCTGTGGGCTCACCACGTGTCGGATAACGTGTACCGTATATCCCAACGCCATCGGTTATACCCGTTTTCCCGTCGTCATTTGCATCCATTATCGCCATGACATAGTAGATACCGGGCAGGACACTGACTTGGTAATTACCGTTTCCCGTAATCGAAATCGGCATTGCAACCGGCGCACTAAAATCCGGCGTATACGAAACCGTTAAGATACCGCGTTGAATTGGGTGCCCATCCCATGTAATTCGTCCAGCAATATCGCCTTGTTCAATGTGTGTTTCGATACCAGGAGGTGTGGCGTGGAGATGTCCATCCGCATCGTAACGCGCGCTTATAAGAAGTTCAATGTTCCGTTTTTCATCAGCATTTAGTGTAATCGGAGCCGGCGGCTGGGTGGTAATGTCTACCGTTCCGTATGCACCTAAACCGTCACCTTCGCTATATTTACCATCCTTGTCTGCATCAAGGTTAACAATAACATAGTATTCACCCGGCGGAAGTAATATATTAAATGTACCACCGGCAGCGGTTTCGCCGCTCGCGATAGGGCTGACTAACGTCGGGTCAGCATATACCTCCACACGCGCAGATGTGTTTTCAGGTAAAGACACTTTGCCTGTTAATAGGCTTGAGTTTTTCTCTTGCGTCTTTTTGCGTTGCTGATAGGTAGCCGTAATTGTTATTCCAATATCTTCAGTGAATTTGTTTGGTGAAATCAGTACAGGTTCTGGAAACTCGCCACGTCTTCGCATATTTTCAACACCGTAAAACCCAAAGTTATCCCCTGCATCCAACTTATTGGTGTTGTTATTATCAATAATCGCCATTAAGTAGTATTTACCCGGCGGCAAATTGAGTGTCCATGTCCCCGAATCCGACACGCTGGTAATACCCGCACGGTATTTCCAAGATAAATCCGTATAGGCGAGAATTAAGGCTTTTTGATCTTGGGACGAAAAGGGCTCCGGATTCTCTTTGTCTCGAGCAAGCCTAAGCATGCCGCTGCAACCCGATGTCGCTGTGCGCAAATCAACTTGGAACTGTCGGAGTTCGCTCGGCTGATAGCGGGATTCAGGCACCATGTTAAACTTTCCATCAATAAGCGTGGCTCGCGCTGTGATTGGAATCTCTATACCCCGAACTTTTTCCCTATCATCTACTTCGACTATCTGATACTTTTGTTCTTCGTTGTCCCAATCGGTTATCCCAAAGATACCGAAACCATCCCCTATATCAAAATTGCCCGATTTATCAACATCCACGTATGCGGCGAGGTAGTACCGTCCCGGTTCAACGTGGAGCGTAAACCTTCCATCGCCGAGTTGTGGAATCCCGCTGATGTACAAATTCCGTAATTTCTCATCCCGATAGGCAGACACATTCGCGTGTGACAGATCATGTCCATCCCAAACAATCCGTCCTTCTATAGATGTCGTGAACCGTCTTGGGTCAGCATTTTCTTGGGCGGAAAGGTGCTGGCAAAAAATTTCACTTACAAGTCCAATACCAATGACGAGTAAAAGCACCATCAATCGTTTCATGTTTTACACCTTTATCTGTGTTTCGTGCTTAGCATTTGGTTACGTGCTATTAATAGTAACACATACAGAGATAATTTGCAAGCAGCGGGTTACTCGTTAGATTCATTTATTTTTCTCAACGGACAACTGACAACCCTTCCTCTAATTGCTGGTGGTTAATACTCTGAAAACTATCCCGCTGACAGCTAATACACTGATAACTATCCCTCCAAGACTTGTAAAAACATTTGACTTTCGCTCCAAATGTACAGTATAATATTTTAAAATTTATCTACGCAGGTAGTGACATGAACTGTTCTCCAGCATCAAGATAAACTACCCGTGTTGAACCTCAAATTGAATAAAAGAGGAGCAATTGCAATGCGAGTAAAAGTCTATTATATTTCCGCTATTTTGTTCATGCTAAGCCTATCGGCACCAGCAGTATTTGCACAAAACGCACAAGAAGAACACCTGGTTGGGTGGTGGCTGTTCGATAGTGAAAAAGACGAGATAGGCAATTGGGAAGACATAACGCTCCACGGTGCCAAAATTACGGGTGGACAGTTGGTTGTTGAGACTGGGAAATGGGCGCACGCACTTGACTACACCGGCCCCGACATCACGGAGTTGTCGTTAGTAACCTGGGTGAGTTTAGATGACTACGCGAAAACAAATGGTTCCGCACTTACCTTGGATAAAGAAACCGCAGATCAATTCTGTGCAATCGTATGGGCTGAAAGGGTTGATAAGCAATGGATGCCCGGGAGCAGTCATTTTCGGCGTACTGCTGATTTTCCCGATGCAGTCACTGAAAAACCGACCGGCGATATGGTTTACTTAGTGATTACATATAAGGATGTCAAAAACCAGTATGAGATTACCGGTTACCGGAACGGCGAGAGTCTCGGTAGTTTCAAAAAAGGGGATCTCAGGACATGGCCAGCAGGCGATGCCGAAGCGATTTGGGGAAAACGGCACGTAAACGGGCTTGCCGGCCCCGGCGAACTCAATGCCCACATTGAAGAATCTCGGATTTACAATGTCGCATTGACACACGACGAAGTTAAGAGTCTTGAAATTGGAACGCTTTCTGTTGAACCCCAAGGCAAACTCGCTACCCAATGGGCAAAGCTTAAAGCAAAATAATTCCTTAATAGTAGGGTGAGGTAGAGATGCCCCGCCCTACTATAGGTAACGGCGATGCCACAGTTCCTGTTATAGCAATTTGAAGCTCAAGACACACTCGCGATATAAACAACGCTAAACGCGCTTTTCAGGCGCATGTAGGAGGATTTTAATGGCAGATGTAGGAAGTGCTGCACCAGATTTTACCCTCACAGGTGCAGTCAATCAAGAAGATACCGAAGTTTCACTGAGCGATTATGCAGGCAAAAATTTAGTCGTGCTCTTTTATCCGCTCGATTTCTCACCTGTCTGTTCTGAGCAGGTACCAGATTTCAATGAGAACCTCGCAGCGATTCAGGCAAAAGGTGCTGAAGTGATCGCTATCAACCGCGATTCAGGCTTCGCACATAAGGCGTGGAGTCAGGCACTTGGTGGTGTCGATTTCCCACTGCTTGTTGATATGAATCTCGAAGTTTCCAAGCAGTTCGGCATGGCACTCGAAGAAGTCGGGATTACCACACGCGGTGTATTTATTGTTGATAAAGCAGGGAAAATAGCCTTTAAACACGTTGAACAGGCACCGCCAGATAATACGCTGAGTGCAGCGCAGGTCTTGGACGAATTAGACAAGTTACAGTAGATATTCCGGATTGACCAGATCGTGGATAAAGTCCGCCAGTCTTAGGAAACAGAAAAGCGGGCATCAGGTGAAACTCGCAATCCATACTTGGGTATCTTACCGATGCCTGCTCTTTATTTTTTTCTGGTAACTGATAACTATTCCCCTTAACTTTCATTGGCAGCAGCATTGAAGATGTGGTATAATACTATTAATGCGGGTGTAGCTCAGCGGTAGAGCGTCAGCTTCCCAAGCTGAGGGTCACGGGTTCAATTCCCGTCACCCGCTTGTGCATTGATTTAAAATCGTGTGAAACTGAGGAAAACATGGCACGAAACAAACGACTAACCAAAGAAGAAATCCAAGAAGATAAATTTATTGAAGGGCTCCTGAAAACCTACGCGTTTTTGAAGGAAAACCTGCAAGCCATTATCGTCGCAGCGGTCGTTGTCCTGGTCGCTGTCGGCGGTTATGCCGCGTATTATCAGAATCAAGAGAACCGTCGCTCCGAGGCTACCGTCGCGCTCCGCGAAGCCACTGAGGCATACAAAGAAGCGGAACAGAGTCTTTTTGACGCGGAAAAATTGGCGGAAAGTGAAGAACTCCTTAAAACCGCCCAAACCGAACTGAAAGCAGTCTTTGAGAAATATCCAAATACAACTTTTGCGGATAAAGCGCGTTATCAGTACGCCAAAACCCTCTATTATCAGGGAAACTATGCCGACGCCCGCTCACAATTCCAACAAGTGATTGACCAACACCAACCCGAAAGTGAGATAGATAGTCTATACGCACAAAAGGCAATCGGCAACACCTACGAACAGGAAGCAGACTACGAAAACGCTATCGCTGCCTATCAAGCTAAGGCATTCCCGCCTACACCACAACTCCCACCAGAAATCCGGAAGTTTGTACTCGCGGAAGCCAAGTTTAACCAAGCACTTGTTTATGAAAAATCGGGGGATGCGGGTGCCGCACGGGACGTGTATAAAGAAATCATAGATGAATTTCAAAGTGCCCTTGAAGCGGGGATCGCACAGAAAAGTCGTGAGCTGCTCGAAGAAGCGAAAGCAGTTATCGCCGCTATCGGCGAACCGCTTGATACTGATGTCTCAAACCCTAAAAAACTGGAATACGTGCTTGCCACAACGGAATTGAACCAAGCCCTTGCTCATAAAAAATCCGGTGATTCGGAAGCCTTACGTACCGTGTATCACCGGATCGCAGGGGAATTCGGACACACGCTTGAAGTGGGGCTCACACAAAACAGCGTTGAGCGAGTTGAATCGGCGAAAGTGGTTATCGCCGCCATGGGTGAACCGCTTGATGCTGATGTCTCAAATCCTAAAAAACTGGAATACGTGCTTGACGCAGCGGAATTGAACCAAGCCATCGCTCATAAAAAATCTGGTGATTCGGAAAAATCGCATGTCGCCTATCATGAGATCGCTGACGAATTCGCACGCATGCTTGAAGCAGATTTGGCACAGAAAAGCGTTGAGCGAGTTGAATCGGCGAAGGTGGTTATCGCCGGTATGGGCGAACCTTTTGATATTGACATTTCAAATGCTGAAAAATTGGAGAACGAACAACGCTACTATGAGGCTTATGTCGCTTATACTGATGCGATTCGAGCCTATAAAGTGAACAAAGATATTCACGGTGGACTTTCCTCGGAACTCCGAAAGCAGCTCGGCAGCTTTGAAAAAGGAGCGATGCAAGTAATAAACAATATTCAGAACGCTCAGCGCGAGGAAAATGAAGGCAGAAAAAACTCCGCATTGTATAACTACGACGCAGTTGTTGAACTTGAAACATTAGGGTTAAATCGCCGACTCTATGAGAACGCGCTTTTCCACCATAAAAGACTTGAATCTACTCAATAACTTTTTATTATAAGGTGCTGTAATGATACATAAACAGACTGTAATACCTCTTTATCCTGCTAAAACCGGTAGGATCGCTTTTTATGCCGCGCTTATCTTAATCCTTCTCTCTCTTACCCAGATCAGTGCGGCCGCTCCCACTGGACAGCTCGCTTACGCCGTCAACGGGTTCGACGAGAATTTAGGACGTTTCGATTGGAATCTCTATACAACAGCAATTAAAGGAACTAATAATTTAAAAGCAACCCCTTTAAATCATAAGGGCATGTACCCAGCGTGGGGACGAGAAGGCGAATTACTTTATTTTATTCAATGGCATGGCGGATTAGCAGATGTCTACTCCATTAACCCCGATAACCCGAAAAATAAGAAGCGAGTTACACAGATTTCTGGTACATATCGCTTTCTGGCGGTTTCCCCCAATGGCAAAAAACTTGCTTTCAACGGTTGGACAATGGAACAACTCCCGCAAGAAAATCAAATCTGGGTGTTGGATACCGAAACTGAAGAGATGGAGGTGATGACGCAAGTACCGCACTTCGGTTGGCCATACTCGTTCTGGGGGCTTTCTTGGTCACCTAATGGAAAACGACTCGCTTTTTCACTCTCCAGACCGGGATGGTTGGAACACCTCTATATCTTAGACATTGAGACACAAGAGATAGAAATCTTAACCGAACTCAATAAAGATTTCTATCCAGTATGGGCTCCCGATGGACGACGCATCCTTTTTCTCAGATGGAATAGAGAATTTGATACCTTCTGTGTTATTGATATTGAAACTAAGATCATTGAACCCTTGTTTGACGTTGACAAAGCAACTGGGTATTGGGCTGACTGGTCACCTGACGGAGACTATATGATCTATTCTCGATGGGGCACCGTCTACGTATATAATTTCGAGAGCGGGGAAACCGAAGAACTCGTCGAAATTGATGGCAGCGTATTCGTCATATCCTGGTTGCGAGACATTCGGATACTCCCCGTCGCACCGCAGAAGAAATTAGTCACAACCTGGGGCGATATTAAACATAGATAGTTATCGGTTGTTAGTTAGAAGCCTGTTCTCTGATGCTGAGTCATCTCTTTGTAACCCTTGTTCCCTAATTAAAGCACGGATGGTTACCAAAAGATATTGAACAATCATAAGCCTCTTAACTAAAAACTTATAACTATAAAGAAAAAGGATAAGTCTGTGTTATCCAGTGTTGAAAAAGCGTTAGAATACGATAAAATCAAAGCACTTCTCAAAAAATACACCGCTTCTCAACTCGGGACAGCGAGGATTGATACCCTTACGCCGTCTTATGACATTGACAAGGTGCGCTACTTGCAAGCGTTATGTAGTGAAGCCAAATGCTTTCATCAACTCTACGGTGGAATCCCGTTAAATGGATTAAGAGACATCCGAGGATTACTCAAGCACGCCGCCAAAATCGGTTCAATTTTAGACGCTGACGAACTCCTTGATGTCCGAAAAGTCGCAAAGATTCCAGGCGACATTCATCGTATTTTTGAAAAACGCGAGCGCGAGGAATTTCCTAACCTCTTTTCTATCGTCGACGCGCTACCCGACTTCCCTGAGTTAGTCGAGGCAATTGATTATTGCATTAACCCTGAAGGCATCCTATTGGACCGGGCAAGTCCCAAATTGCGGAGTATCCGCCGCAAAATGTCGCGGCTCCGTGAAAATATACAACAAAAACTCGAAGCCACCCTCCGATCCCCAGAACATCAAAAAGCGATTCAAGAACTCGTTATCACCTCTCGAAACAATCGGTACGTTATCCCAATTAAACAAGAAGCACGGTCATTCTTTCCAGGGGTCGTCCAAGGGCAATCCACAAGTGGAGCAACCTTCTTTGTCGAACCTTTGAACGTTGTACAGATGAACAATGAACTGCACGAAGCCGCTGAAGCAGAACATCGCGAAATTCAGCGCATCCTCCTTGACCTCACCGACCGCGTCCGCGACGCTCTCTCAGAACTGGAATTGTCCCTTGATTTATTAGCAGAACTCGATTTTCTAAACGCAAAAGCACGTTTCAGCCTCGCATTAAATGCCGTTGAACCTAAACTGAATACCCGTGGAGTCATCAAATTGATTGACGCGCGGCACCCGTTATTGGAATTCCATCTTCAGGATACACATAAAACTGATACTGAAGAGACCCCAAATCTACCGAAGCAGGTCGTACCGACAAATATTCACATCGGTAAAAACTTCAAAACGCTGGTCATCACCGGTCCAAATACGGGGGGCAAGACAGTCGTCCTGAAAACAGTCGGCTTGTTGGTGCTGATGGCACAGTCAGGTTTACATATCCCAGCGGAACACGGTAGTAAAATCGCTATCTTTGAGCATGTGTTTGCTGACATTGGAGACGACCAAGGGATTGAACAGAATTTGAGTACCTTCTCTTCTCACATCACTAAGATCGCGGAGATGCTTAAAACAATTGAGACTTCCCACGCATCGTTGGTCCTGTTAGATGAGATTGGGGCGGGTACAGATCCAAGTGAAGGTACCGGACTTGGTATGGCACTCCTTGATTGGCTCGGAAAAAAACAGGTGAATACCATCGTCACAACGCATTATGGGGCACTTAAAGCGTATGCGCACACACAGCAACGTATGGAAAATGCTTCAATGGAGTTTGACTGGACAACGCTACGTCCCACATATCGGCTACAGGTCGGCGTGCCGGGGAGTAGCAACGCATTAAAAATTGCGGCGCAATTAGGGGTTCCATCCGAAATCCTTGATGAAGCAGAAACCCACATCGGAAATAACAACGTCGCTGTTGAAGATCTTCTCGTCCGTTTGCAGGAAACTCAAAACGAATTGGATACCGAACGGGACCGCCTTCAAGATAAAATTCGAGACGCTGAAACCGCTTACCAGAAACATACACAACTCCTTCAGTCCTTGGAAACTCAGCAGCAAGCACTGAAACAGCAGGCTGAGGATGAAGCAGGCGCAATCATTGCAGGCGCGCGGCGCACCGTGGAAAACCTTGTTGCTGACATACGCAAGAAACAAGCCTCTAAAGAGAGTATCCGAAACGCTTTTTCAAAGATAGAGGCTGCCAAAAAATCACAGCAACAAGAAGTACCTCAGAAACAACCGGAGCCATCAAAAGTCAAAGTCAATGTTGGTGATAAAGTGCGAGTCAAGAAACTGAACCGATTCGGGGAGGTTATTGACATTAAATCCAACGGGAAAACCCCGCTACAAGTGCTTGTCGGGAATATGAAAATGCAAGCCGCTTACGGAGATATTGACTCCGTTCACCCAAAACAGAAAAACGCTCACCTCTCGACTTCCGTCCTTGATATTCAGTATAACAAAGCAAACACAATCAGCGATGAACTTAACATTCACGGGATGTTTGTAAAAGAGGCGTTAGATGTTACCGTCAAATACCTTGATGACGCAGTCCTCGCTGGGTTACCCTCGGTGCGTATCCTCCACGGAAAAGGCACTGGTGCCTTACGGAAGGCAGTCCATGAGGAGTTGCGAGAAAATACACTTGTATCCAAATATCAGTTTGCCGACTTTGATCAAGGCGGTGAAGGCGTAACCGTCGTCACATTCAAAGAGTGATAGAGTCGTAGATGTCTAACAGAGAACTTTGCCACAAAGAGGTAGATTCATTGTGAACCGTTCTCCTAAAAGAAACCACGTACCACGTGAAACGATTGACGAAATTCGGAGCCGAAGCGACATTGTTGAAATCATCTCCGAATGCGGTGTCGCGCTGCGTCCTGTGGGTCGTAATTTCAAAGCACTCTGTCCGTTCCACACCGAGAAAACACCGTCCTTTACTGTCTCCGTGGAAAAGCAGATTTTCCACTGTTTCGGGTGCCAAACCGGTGGTAATGTTATCTCCTTCGTACAAAAGCATGAGGGTAAATCTTTCATAGAGACAATAGAATGGTTAGCAGAACGCCAGAATATCCTGCTCCCGACGCAAGATGCCCGCGAGACTGCTAACCAGAAACGGATTAAAACCTTGGAAGACCTCAACCATTTTGCAGTCGAATACTATCACCGTCAACTACTCACCGAGCGAGCCAGCGAATCTGCAAGGCAATACCTCAAACACCGGGGGGTCCAACCCAAAACCCTCCGAGCGTTCCAACTCGGATATGCAACCTCTGGACGACGCGAAATTGTGAAAGCCGCAACGGATAAAGGCTTTACGATCCAACAGTTAGTTGATGTCGGACTCATTAAGGACGAGGACAAGGGACCCCAGGACCGGTTTTGGAATAGAATCCTTTTTCCTATTCAGAATGAACGTGGCGTGCCGGTCGGTTTCGGCGGACGTGCACTCTCTGAAGACCATCAACCTAAATACTTAAATTCACCCGCAACGACGCTATATGATAAAAGCAACATCCTTTACAACCTCGATAAAGCACGTCAATCTCTTTACAAACAACAGCGTGTGCTGCTTGTGGAAGGTTACATGGATGTTTTGATGCTTTATCAGTCCGGAGTTGAGAACGTTGTAGCCTCCTCAGGTACTTCTCTAAGTGAGAATCACGCGCGTTTATTAAAACGGTTTGTTCCTGAAGTCGTCATCGTTTATGATGGAGATGCCTCCGGGTTCCAAGCCGCACAACGTGGGTTGCACCAACTCCTTGCCGAAGATTTACGGGTGCGTGTCGCGCTACTGCCTCCGGGTGAAGACCCAGACTCATTTGCACGACAACACGGTGTTGACGCATTCACAGAACTCACAGATAAAGCAATAAATCTCATCGAATTTCAGATTCAATCGGCTATTCAAAATCGAGACATTCACAGGGTCGATGTAAAAACGCAAATCGTGAAAGAGGTTACCGAAACGCTCTTGAATCTCAAGAACCGGATCGAACGTACAGAATACATCAAATACGCAGCGAAGGAACTCCGTGTTGATGAAAAGAC
The DNA here is from genome assembly GCA_022819945.1 of Candidatus Poribacteria bacterium. GTDB lineage: Bacteria > Poribacteria > WGA-4E > WGA-4E > WGA-3G > WGA-3G. The sequence goes on along the minus strand of JAJEGI010000058.1, from coordinate 1,825 downwards.
ACTTTGGGATCAGTTGAAAGACGCAGGATTCAAAGAAACATCAGCACCTCGTCAAACCCGTCGAGGTAAGGTCGCACCGCAGAAATTGTCTGCACGCGCGCAAATTGAACATCAACTTATTGAAGCATTAATTCAAAATCCAGCGTTACTTCCGTACGTTAAATCCCAATTTGACTGTCAACATTTCACAGAACCACGCTTCGTCAGGATCGCGAAACTGCTCTGGGAGGCGGATACAGATGATGAACGTATGGATATTCAAACCCTCATCAATGATTCGGGTGATGAGGCGTTAAATGCTTTCGTTTCAAGTGTGCTGCTACGGAAAACACCGCCACCGAACCTACAAGCAAGAGTGGAAGGATGCCTGAAGAAATTGCGTAATTTCCATTTGCAGGACCTTGAGCAGCGCGTCCGATCACACGCACTCGCCGAAGGTGCCGATGAGATGGAAACCCTTGAACAGTTAGTCAGACTTTCAAACGAAAGACGTGCCTTACGAGGTCGCGACGCAGAGGGCACTCATGATGAAAATCCAAATGAAGGAAGGAGCTGATGATGGATTTTAAAGACCATCCTACGCTTGATTATCTCGATACCGATGGCACTGATGAACTCGGATATGACGATGAATTGGCTGAAATCGCCGCAGCCAGCACCGGTTATACGGATGATTCAGTGAAAGTGTACATGCGAGAGATGGGAAAATTTCGGCTGCTTGATAAGGCACAAGAAGTCGAACTCGCTAAACGGATTGAGGCTGGACACCGCACCGCGCATGAAGCCACTTTCAGCACAGCACTTGCAATTACCGAGATTCGGAAGCTGCTCTATAAAATCGTTACAGCTAAAAAACGCGCTTCCGATATTATCGATATGCACGTTTCCAGCACCTCAACGCAGAATAAGGAAAAGAAACTCCGAGAGCAAGTCAAGAAGGCGTTGGGGGTCCTTGAAACCCTCGAAGTCGAACGTCTCACCACCGACACCCCCGCGTCCGCTAAAAACGGAAAGCAACCACCGAAAAAATCGAAGAATCGCGCGAATCTTATTAAGACCCTCGAAAATCTCAAGATTGACCGCGAGGAGATTAGTAAAATCTCTGACCTCGTTAAACAGGCAGAGTACCAGATCAGCAGGTGGGAAACTGAAATCCAGCAGCTCCAGCAGGAATATGATATTCCGAATGAGTGGCTCAACGGAAATAACGGCACTCAACGGAAATTTGAAACGGATACCGTGAGAAACGCCTATGTGACTATTATCCGATTGCAACGCAATATCCGGCAACACATGAACGAAATTGGCATCTCTCGCGATCAACTCAAATCTCTCACCCAGCAAATTGACCAAGGCGAATCCGAAGCACAGGATGCAAAGATGGCAATCGTTGAAGCCAATCTTCGACTCGTCGTGAGTATCGCAAAAAAGCACAAACACCGCGCATCAGGACTCGAATTCCTCGACTTGATTCAGGAAGGGAATATCGGATTAATGCGAGCAGTTGACAAATTTGATTACCAGCGCGGCTATAAGTTTAGCACCTATGCCACATGGTGGATCCGTCAGGGCATCACACGCGCGATCGCCGACCAAGGACGAACCATTCGTATCCCGGTACACATGCACGAACGGATTAACAAAATTCGGCGCGTCCAGCGTTCTCTGCTACAAGAATTAGGAAACGAACCAACAGCTGAACAGATTGCTGAAGATCTCAACATCTCAACGAGTAAAGTCAACGAGGCTTTGGCGGTCGCCCCAGAAACCGCCTCCCTGGATACGCCAATCGGTGAAGAAGATGAAAACCCGCTCGGTGCTTTTA
>JAJEGI010000088.1 GCA_022819945.1 Candidatus Poribacteria bacterium | reverse complement strand
CTCCATCACAAGCGTTGAGCTGATATGTGCGTACTGTGTATTTGCCATCATAAAGAGCGTATCAATATCCGGGGCGATCTGCTGATTCATCCGCGCCATCTTGAATTCCCATTCAAAATCGGAGACTTCGCGTAGTCCACGCACAATCGCGCACGCGCCGCGTGCTTGCGCGTAATCCACCGTCAATCCGGTATACCCATCAATCGTGGCTTGCGGATACGGTTCAATGACGGTTTGAAGCATTTCAGTGCGTTCTTCAAGCGTAAAACGCGCGGGTTTCGCCGGATTCACACCGATGGCAACAACCAGTTCATCAAAAATACCGAGATTACAGATCCGATCAATGAGGTCAACATGTCCGTTGGTAACAGGATCGAAACTTGCGGGGAAAATAGCGATTTTTTCGGACATTATGATTTCCTTTCTCGTTAAACTAAGGCTTCTCGGAGGGTTGCGCTGAATCTTCGTTGAAGTCAAATTCTCGCCATACAATGTTTCCGTGCAGGTCCATCAACCAGAGTTCAATTTCCTTGACAGAAGTTTTTGGCACTTCAAACGCAACTGTCGCATTTTTTACGCCGTTTAGCGATTGGCAATCGTGCAGCTTAAAGCCTGCTTTTGTGACTGGATCCTGCGGTGTCGTTGGCACAATCAGTTGGGCTTGATGAAGTCCATCTTCGTCAGCGACCTCAAATTGGAAAGAAGTTATATCCGACCCACCCGGAAGCGAGGGCATCTCGATTGTCGCAGGTTTATCGAAAAACGGTTGATTCGGATTAAAGAACCGGCTCTTGTCCAGCCATTCGGCAGCACATTTGGACAACTCATATCTCCCGCTCGCGTAAGACATGATTCGCGGATCGCGTCCACGAAAATCGTGTTGTAAACCGAACGCGTGTCCGAGTTCGTGTGCGATGGTATCCCACTCTAAATCTCTACTCGCAGCGGAGACGAGTGCGCGTCCACCGTGGAGTGATCTGCCTAACTTTTGGCTGTATTTAAACCCACTAACGTTGCCTTGACCAATCGTCCTGCGTCTCCCTTTTTTCGCAAACACACCACTTTCTATATCAACAACTACGAGCAGGACATTTTTTGAAAAATTAAAATGTTCAGAGATTTCTGTTCTGACTTTAATACTGGTATCTTCATCATAATACTCATCCGGATGTTTCGCTATAACCAGAAATACCTTGGCTTTGCCACGTGCATCGGCCTCAAAAGTAAAGGTTTTTCTCCCGAATCCGTGGCTGTCCATCTGAGTGGCGTAAAAACGCTGGGCTTGTCTTATCAATCTATCCAATTTGGTAGCGATACCGCGCTGCAGTGGACGTTCTTTTGAAAGAAAGTAGATCAGGCGAACGACATCGTGTTGCGTCGTGTCAATTCTCGCTAATTGTTGCGCGGAAACATCCCACAAACGGAGTATCTCATCTTCACCGCCGGTGGCAAGCATATTGCCATCGGGTGAAAATGCGACCGACCAAGTTACGTCTGTAGTTCGTCCAACCGAAGCGATCCGTTCACCACTCGCCAGAGAACGCAGGATTGCTCCGTTGAGATCAGAGGTCGCGTACATTTTCCTATCCGGGGAAAAATCAACATCTAAACCTAATGCTTCACCCAGTATCTGACCGTGAAGCTGCCACTCCGGTACACGCCATAGCGTATGTGTGTAAAATCTGCTACTTGCGAGGAAGCGGCTGTCTGCAGAAAACCGAACAGACATAATTTTATCCGAATCTGTTTTTACGGATCGCACAAGTTCCCGATGCTGAATATCCCAAACTTTGAGTCTGCCATTTTCATCTCCGCACGCGAGCCACTTTCCATCGGGTGAAAAGTCAACTGTCCAAAGTAACACCGATTTATCGTGGGGGAGTGTCTGAACTTCGGTTATCTCCTCCGGATTACGAATGTCCCAGAGCTTCAAGTGTCTACCGGCAGTTGCCAAATAATACCCATCCCATGAAATAGCGACCGCTATAGCAGGTGCCTCAAACGAATTGATTTTTGTTGCCGAAAGCATATCCCACAGTATAACACGACTCTCAAAGAAACCCGCACTCGCGAGCAATTTTCCATTAGGTGAGAAAGCAATTGATTTAACTGGACTAACATGTCCTCTGAAAATTACTTGGGGTGTCTCGGTGTTGGAAAGGTTCCACAACTTTATCGTATTATCAGCATCAGCACCAGCAACAAGAGAGGCATCCACGGGCGAAAATGCGACATCGTAAATTAGAGCTTCGTGGTTAAACTCGACAATCGGCGTGAGTTTTTCTGGAGGTTCCGCAAATCTCTGATTCGATGGATCCATTTTCAGAAAAACATAAACGCCTACAAAGCCAGCAATAAGCAGTGTACTTAGCACATAGAAAGGTAAAAGTTTTTTGGAACGCAATTCAATTTCCTTTTGGCATCAAAAATACCAGAATAGCAGATTCTTCAGACACTCCTTTTATTTTATCACAAGCACCCTTGGGATGCAAACCCCAAAAGCAATCAGCGGTCAGTGAGATTCGCGATTCAGGGGTCGCTCCTACACGAAAGTGCCGCAACTAAGAAATCAAAACTATGGTGAAACCGAATGGCTCTGTCAATGTCGAAAAAAGTTTGCCCGTATTTTTGCACGTGTGTTATAATAGCATATCATTTAGCAAGGAGGCTAACGAACGAATGGGAAAGATTAACACACTTGTTTTCGCAGGTGGCGCGATTCACGATTGGAAAGGCTGTAGCGATGCAATCGTGAATGTGCTCTCACAACGCGATGAATTTGAGATTACCAGAGTTGAGGAAGATCTTGACGCACTTGTTTCACCGAATTTGGACCCGTACGATCTCATCGTTTTCTATTACACAGTCGGCGAGATTTCGGACGCACAGAAGAACGGTTTGCTTAACCACATCGCTTCGGGTAAAGGATACGTCGGTGTCCATTCGGCGGCAGATTCGTTTCGCGGATGTCCAGAATACCGCTCAATGGTAGGTGGCTATTTCGTTACACATCCCCGTTACCGCGACTACCAGGTTAGCATCATTGATAGCGAACACGAGATCACGAAAGACCTTGACGAGTTCGTCGTGACGGATGAGCAGTATATCCTCGATTACGATCCACGGAACCATATACTCGCATCAGCATTATGGAAAGGTGCCGCGGCACCAGTGGCATGGACAAAGAACTGGGGCGAAGGTAAGGTTTTCTACCTTGCACTCGGTCATGATCCTTCGGCATGCCAACATGAGATGTTTGGGACGCTCCTACAGCGTGGTGCCCTTTGGGCAGGCAGTAACGGCGGTGAGTAGACGAATAGCCGTCAGCAGTCGGCTTTCGGCAAAGAGGGAACCTGTGGTAGTAGCAGAAATGTTAACCGCCACAGCCCCTCTCCGCTGAGCGCTATATATGCCTTCAGCATCGATTGAGGTTTCTGACCACTGATGGCTGATAGCCGAGAACCGCTATGAAACAGAAAATTACCGATATTCAGGTAGCACCTGAATTACCTTCACACCGACAACTCTTTCTGAATGGTGCCCCCTTTGTTGTCATCCACGCATCCTTGATTGAAAAATTTGGACTGCGAATCGGTTTGGAAATTGCAGCCGAGGTCATCGAAAAGATAATTGCAGCCGATGAAGTGATGCGCGCGAAGAACCACGCGCTCAGTCTACTTCGCGGAGAAAAAACTAACGCCACAACAGACGAACCAGAAGATTCTCGCCCTACAATAAAATCGAAAACGTACACCAAAAGCGAAATAGAACGACGGCTTGAACGGGAAGGTTTTTCAGCACGCGCGATTGAAACATCTATCGAAGAATTGATTCGTTCAGGGCATATTCGCGACCGGAAGTACGCGGAGAATTGGATAGTCCGTAGACAGAAATCGAATCCGAGAGGGAAAACGCTGCTTAAACACGAACTGGTTGACAAAGGTATCGACAGAGAAACAGCAGAACAGGTCGTCGCGACAGTAGAAACGGAAGATGAAGCAGAAGTCGCGCTGCAGATCGCAGAAAAACGAATGAAGCAGTATAAACGGCTGCCGACGCACGTTGCTAAACGGCGACTTCACGGATTCTTAGCGCGGCGCGGGTTCGGATCGGATGTTGTTCGGCAGGTCTTTGAACAGATTTTTTAATGTGCAGCGGCATTTTACACAGGCAACCCAATCGTATCTTTGTATCCGTTTTTGTCTTGACTTCTCTACAAGAATTGACTATAATTGGAATAGCAATAATAGGAGTAATTCTACATAATGACATCAGATGAAATCAGAGATAGTTTCTTAGAATATTTCCGCAAACACGGGCACGCAATCGTCCCGAGTGCATCCTTGATACCCGCTGATGACCCCACACTATTGTTTACCAACGCCGGTATGAATCAATTCAAGGATGTGTTTCTCGGTATCGGACAGCGGGAGTATACGCGCGCTGTGGACACACAAAAATGTCTGCGTGTCAGCGGCAAACATAACGATCTTGAAGAGGTCGGCTATTCGCCGAGCCATCATACCTTCTTTGAAATGCTCGGGAATTGGTCGTTTGGCGATTATTACAAACAGGAAGCTATCGCCTTCGCGTGGGAACTGGTAACCGAGCTCTGGCAGATTCCGAAGGAACGTCTCTGGGCAACAGTGTATCTCGAAGATGACGAAGCAGAGAAACTCTGGCTCCAAGAAACGGATCTTCCGCTCTCGCGTATTCGTCGGTGTGATAAGGACAACTTTTGGGAGATGGGGGAAACAGGGCCCTGTGGTCCCTGTAGCGAACTTTTCGTTGACATGGGGGTTGAAGCTTACCCTGAAACTGCAAATGATCCCGACGCGGGTCCTAATACGAGTGACCGCTTCCTTGAATTCTGGAATCTGGTGTTCATCCAATACAATCGGAACGAAAATGGTACGCTTGAACCGTTGCCTGCAACACACGTGGATACAGGCATGGGCTTTGAGCGGATTACCTCGATATTGCAAGGTGTCGATTCAAACTACAAAACCGACCTCTTTACACCACTTTTGACGACAATTGCTGACCTAACAGACACAGCCTATTTCGATGATGAACGTGGATTACCGCATCGAGTTATCGCCGACCATATTCGGTGTCTGACGTTCGCGATCGGTGACGGTGTGATGCCGTCTAACGAGGGTCGCGGTTATGTTATTCGCCGAATCTTGCGGCGTGCCGTGCTTTACGGGAAAAAATTAGAGATGAACGAAGCCTTCATTTACAGGCTCGTTGATAACGTCATTGGATTGCTCGGTGATGTGTTTCCAGATGTCTTACCGCGCCGTGAATTCATTACCCGAACGATTCTGGGTGAAGAAAACCGTTTTCACCAAACGATTGAACGCGGCTTAGAACGCCTTGACCAATCCTTCGATACACTTAAAGAAAAAGAGAGTACACAACTTGATGGCAAGCGGGCGTTTGAGTTATACGATACTTTTGGGTTTCCGCTCGATTTGACAGAGATGCTCGCTCGCGAGCGCGGGTTTACGGTTGACGATGTCGGCTTCGAGCAGAATATGGAAGAACAAAGAGCACGCGGACGCGCCGCATGGGAAGCCAAAGGTGGTGCCAAAGACGAAGAGATTTCCGTTTACGCAGAAGTCCTTAAAGAGCATGGCGAAACGGAATTTGTCGGCTACACCCAGAACAACATTGACGCAGAGATTGTCGCTTTAATTGCCGATGCGGAATCTGTAGCCAGTGCGCAAGCGGAAGATGAAGTGTTCGTCCTGTTGAATCGTACCCCTTTCTACGGAGAGTCCGGTGGACAGGTTGGCGATGTCGGCACGATTGAGAACCAAAATGCGAAGTTGGTTGTGCAAGACACACGCAAACCTTCTCCTGATCTCATCGTCCATAAATGTAAGGTTCTTGCGGGTGAAATTACACCCTATACCAGCGTGCATGCCAAAATTGATACCGCACGTCGGAAGGCGGTCGCGGTGAGCCACACAGCAACGCATCTCTTGCACAGTGGACTGCGAGAGGTCCTCGGTACACATGTCGGGCAAGCGGGTTCTCTTGTTGAAGCGGGTAGATTACGGTTTGACTTTTCGCATTACGAATCCGTCTCAGTGGAGGCGTTACGCGATATTGAGGCATTCGTCAACGAAAAAATCCGCGGAAATGACGTACTTTCTATCAGCGAAATGTCGCTCGATGATGCGAAAGCGAAGGGAGCATTAGCCTTCTTTGGCGACAAGTATAGCGACATCGTCCGCGTCGTGCAAACTGGAGACTATAGCGTCGAATTGTGCGGTGGCACGCACGTTGATGCGACCGGCGAACTCGGTTTCGTGAAACTCATGGGTGAGAGCAGCATCGCCGCAGGTGTCCGACGCGTCGAGGCTTTAACAGGAAACACAGCAGTGACGACGATTCAAGAAGATACCGCACTCCTGTCCAGTGCAGCGGGTCTCTTGAAAGCCCCGAAAACGGATTTGCTTGAACGGATTGAACGCTTATTGCAAGAACAACGCGAATTGGAACAGCAACTTCAACAACTTAAGAGCCAACACGCCCTTGGCAACGTTGACGCTTTAGCCAAAGATGCGACACCTGTAGAAGATTTCCGAGTGGTCGCTTCCTGCGTTGCTGATACGGATAGAGATGGATTGCGGCGACTTGTTGATGAACTCAAAAACCGCTTAGAATCCGGTGTTGTCGCACTCGCTGCTGTCGCTGGAAATGAAGTGGCATTTGTGGTCGGTGTAACCTCAGATTTGGTGAAGCATCGCGGTTTACATGCAGGCACAATTATCTCTGAATTAACACAGTTAGCAGACGGTCGCGGCGGGGGGCGTCCTGAACTTGCCCAAGGGGGCGGCAAAAATCCGAGCAAAGTGAACGCGGCAATTGACGCAACCGGTGAAATCGTCAAAAAACAACTTCAAACTTAAGTTTGCAAAACACGTATCTTTAAAAATAAATACGCCTAAAAAATTCATCTATTATAAAGTAGTGTTCCATAGTAAGCGTGTAAAGGAGAAATTATGGATTGGAGTTTTATTGGTTCTATTTTTTGGAAATTTAGCCTCGGTATCTTGCTACTTGCATTGACGGCACTTGCGGGGTATCTCTGTGCAGCAATCGGCAGCCTCCGCAATTCACTTAATAGCGTCCGAAACACGCTGAATTCCATAGAAAACATCGTTAATCAGGAAATCGGGGAACTGATTATGGATGTCGATAAGACAGTGAAAGAGGTGAACGCGGAATTACCGCAGCTGCTACAAAATTTAAATGGGTTGACAGCGTCTTTGCAAGGGATTAGCGAGACCGAAATTCAGCCCACTGTGCACAACATCCAAGAAATGAGTGGTGCCTTGAACCAAAGCATTCAACAACTTGAAGACTTGGTTCAGAAAGTGAGCGGTTTCTCTGGGCAGACGATTGAACAGGCGACGTTTTTTCGCAACCAGATAGCGGTCTCACTTGCTGACATCGTAAGTTTGTGGCAGGGCATCAAGGCAGGATGGGACAGTTTCGCTTCTGGACAATCACAGGAACCAGAAGAAGCTGCACCGACATCCGATGCCCCCGACGCGGAACCGCATTAGACAGCCTCTAACTGTCAACTCTAAAAGCATTCGGACGTTTAATTCCAACGAATGAAACGGATTAAAAATTACAGGAAAAGATAAATGTGAGAATTGAAACTTTTAACGTCAATTTTCGTAAATTTCAATAACAAGTTTTGACGGGCACGCTGCGTCAAAACAGATTCGATCTAATAGAAAGGAAAAAAGATGAGTAATAATGGACAGAACAACGGGCTAACAATGGTTTTTGCTTTTTTCACTGGCTTCATGGCGGGCGCTGTCATCAGCCTGCTCTATGCACCGAGTTCCGGCAAGGAGACTCGACAGAAGATTCGCGACACTTCGATTGACGCAAAGAACCGGACGGTTGAACTTGCACATCAGGCATCTAATAGTGCGCGACAAGGCGTTCAGACCATCGTAGAACAGGGTAAAGAGAGCGTTCACGGTATCGTAGATAGTAGCAAGGAACGTCTCCAGGAAGCAGGCGATCAGGTGAAGAGTGCTGTGGAAACTGGACGTAAAGTCTCCGCAGATGTTCGTGCTAAAATCGCTGAGTCCATTCCTGGTGTCGGGGGCAACGAAGGAACCGATGAAGAGGCTACCGAAGAAGCCTAATGGAAATTGAAAAGCTAAAAACCCTGCTTGAACAGGTTAAAGACGGAGAGGTTGCGGTGGATGCTGCACTGCAATCTCTTCGTACGCTTCCATTTGAAGATTTAGGGTTTTCAAAAATAGATCACCATCGTCAGCTGCGTACAGGATTTCCAGAAGTCATTTTCTGTCAAGGGAAGACAGTTGAACACGTCAAGCAGATTAGTGAGCGTATCCTCGCCGCAGGACACCCCCTCCTCGCAACTCGCGCGACACCCGACATGTACGAAGCGGTGAAAGCAATTCAACCTGCCGCACGCTATAACGACCTCGGACGTACGATTGCTGTCGCGCAGTCTGAAGCAGAAAGTATGCCAGGAATTCTTGTTGTCTCTGCTGGCACATCCGACTTGCCAGTCGCAGAGGAAGCCGTTGAAACGGCAGTGATGATGGGAAACCAACCCGAACGCCTCTACGATGTCGGCGTAGCAGGATTACACCGCTTAATAAATAACCACGAGAAACTCCTGACAGCCCGCGTTATCATCGTTGTTGCAGGTATGGAAGGCGCACTGCCGAGTGTTGTCGGTGGATTGGTGGACTGCCCCGTCATTGCGGTACCTACAAGTATTGGCTACGGCGCAAGTTTTGGTGGGCTTGCTGCGCTGTTAGGTATGCTAAATAGTTGTGCCTCTGGCGTTACCGTTGTGAACATCGATAACGGTTTCGGGGCAGGCTATAGTGCTTCACTCATCAATCGACTCACGGCTTAACCCGCAACACCTTATTCCTCTTCTGTATCCGATCTTTTTAATACAACAGTCGCACTGGCACTTTTCGATGATCCTTGCGAACCGAAGCCTGTTTTAGATAAACCCCGTTCTACCTTCAATTGAATGGTTTTGGTGTTGATGCTGAGCATGACAACATCCGATCCAATTTTACATCGTATCTGGTATGGCACTGATTCTGGATGCGGCTGTCCATAAGAACGCCAGCGCCAGGTCACACCGCACGCCTCAGCATAGGTTGTGAGGCATCCTGTGGCAGCCGCCGCGACATCTCCTTTTGCGTCAAGGATCTGCTGCGCAGCATTTGCGGCACTGTTTATGGCATGTTCCAGATGTTCTTGCGTGGTTTTTGTATCAACTTCGTCAACATCGTTATCATCTCTGCTTTTTCGGAGGGCGACGTAGACGATCGTCCCAAGAACACCGAGAAATGCAACCGTGCTGAGGAGGACAGTCATCCGCAATTCGCGACGGCGCGCCATATTCTCGAAATCCTCGCGATGATGCGGATAGAAAGCATCGTGTGCAGCAATCGGAGTCCCGTAACACACTAATAGCAGTAGGATAAAGAAAAATTTTCGGAGCATCAGTTTGTCCTGCCTTGCACTCAGTATAACAGCCCGAAATTGAAAAGTCAATGCTTTGGGAGCCGTCAGCAGTCGGTTTTCAGTTATCTGCATCAGGATTTTCAAAATTGGCGGATGGCAGGATTGTACGTCTGCCGGAAAAAATTTGACTTGAAATTGTAAATTTGATATGATACACTCGTATAATACAAAATAAAAACAAGGAGACAGAAATTTGCAGCAAAGGACACCCATTGAAGAACAGATTGATCTGCCTTTCATAGAATCGCTACGGATTAGTTTTCAGAGTTTGAAAATCCGTTTTGGTCGTTCAATCATCACGACAGCAGGCATTACACTGGGCATTGCGTTTCTGGTTTCGGTATGGACAAATAACGAAATCGGTGTCGCGCTACAAGAGAGCGGACGACAATCAACAATTAATACTTTTGAAGAGACAACGGAACAAGGTATTTCCACAAAAGATATATGGCTCATTGTTATGTCCCTGATTGTCTGTGTCGTAGGTATCGCCAACTCAATGCTGATGGCAGTAACAGAGCGTTTCCGCGAAATTGGTACAATGAAATGTCTCGGTGCGTTAGATGGATTCGTGGTTAGACTGTTCCTACTTGAATCAGGATTTCAGGGGTTCTCAGGCGCACTCATCGGCGCACTCATCGGAACGTTGGGTGCGGTACTTTTAGGACTTAAGGATTACGGATTAGACCTCTTTTTCTATTTCCCGCTATTACCGGCGCAGCCTGAAAACGGACCGATGCAGCTCGGTGTGATCATCGTCATTTTGCTTGGGTGTATACTCGGTATGATTTTGGCAGTGATTGGCTCATCGTTCCCGGCGTGGCGTGCTGCGAAACTCCCGCCTGCTGAAGCGATGCGTACCGAAGTATAAGCACGGAGGTAAATTATGAATGATATCGTTGTGAAAACGGAAGATGTTGTCAAAGAATACCGCATGGGTTCAAACATTCTTCGTGCTTTGGACGGCATCAATATTGAGATTGAACGCGGGGAGTATATCTCGCTCATGGGGCCCTCCGGTTCCGGTAAATCTACGCTCTTTAACATGATCGGTGCACTCGACCGACCAACAGAGGGACAGGTCTACATTGATGGGCAAAATATGTCGCAACTTTCGCAAAGACAGATTGCAGCGTTTCGGTGCCACCGCGTGGGTTATATTTTTCAGAGTTACAACTTGCTGCACGTGCGGAGCGCGCACGGCAATGTAACGCTACCGATGATTTTCGCAGGGATTTCTGAGAAAGAACGCAATCAAAAAGCCGAAAAGTTGTTGGATATGGTAGGCTTAGGCGACAGGATGTACCACCTGCCCGATGAACTCTCAGGCGGTCAGCGTCAACGCGTCGCTATTGCCAGAGCACTCGCAAACGATCCAAGCATCGTCCTCGCCGATGAACCGACAGCGAACCTTGATACCATTACAGGTCGTGAGATTATTGACCTGATTAAACGTTTGAATACTGAGCAAGGTGTCACTGTAATTTCAGCAACGCACGACCTGAAGATGCTCGATGTCTCTGACAGGATTGTGGACATCCGGGATGGACTCGTGGAACGTATCAGGAATCGAGACGAGATTGAAATCGAAGTCGGTGAAGTCGGCGGTGAAGGTGAGTAAAGTACCGTTAAATCTCCGACAAAAGGACAGGACGGTTTTCGCGAAGCGATTTCAACGCTGCGAAACCCATCACGACAGGGGCGCGACCATCCGCACCTGTAACCGGCGGTGGTGTATCTTCTTGAATACACGTGAAGAACGCTCGTAATTCCGAGAGAAATGCCGGTTTGTAGCGTTCCACAAAGAAGTACGGAGGTGATGCTGCACGGGTGCCCTCACTGCCGCTGAAGGTGACAGTATCCGTCGGTGGATTCGCCGCCGTAACCATACCCTTCGAGCCGAAAACTTCAACCCGCTGGTCGTAGCCGTAGACTGCCTCTCTACTGTTATCAATTGTCCCAATGACCCCATTCTGGAACCGTAAGGTGATAACCGTTGTGTCAATATCGCCTGCCTCACCAATTTGCGGATCGACGCGAACCCCACCCGTTGCATAGACTTCAACAACTTCATCCCCAATAAGATAGCGTGCCATATCGAAATCGTGGATCGTCATGTCAAGAAAAATCCCACCGGAGACCTTGACGTATTCGATCGGCGGTGGTGCAGGGTCTCGGCTCGTTATACGCATGATATGCGGTTCGCCAATCTCGCCAGAGGCAGCCGCTTCACGGACACGCTTAAAACTTGCATCAAACCTACGATTAAAACCGATCTGAAACTTCACGGCAGCCTCTTCGACAATCGCCAAGGTTTCGTCAATCTGTTCCAGATCAAAAGCGATCGGTTTCTCACAAAAGATGTGTTTCCCCGCCTTCGCCGCGGCTTGGCTGATCTCAACATGTGTATTCGTTGAGGAGGTGACAAGCACTGCATCAATCTGCGGATCCGCCAAAAGCGCGTTATAATCGGTTGTCACTTTCGGGACATTAAACTGTTCAGCAACGGATTCAGCACCCGAACGGTTCAAACTACAAATCGAAAGCAGTTCGGCTTCTGGTATATTCTGAGCGAGGTGTTCAATGTGAAGTTTACCGATACGTCCTGCACCAATAACACCGACACCGATTTTTGAGGATTTATTATGCATCAAGGTCTCCTAACGCTAACGCTGTCCGTCAATTTCGATTTTCATCGCTATAGAATTGAATGCAGATACCGCAGATTCCGCGCCGCGCTCTCGTAAGGGCTGCCTATCCCCGGCAAGACATCCTGCTCTACAACGATCCAACCGTCGTAGTCCCGATTTCTTAATTCCGCAAGGAACGCCGGAAAGTCGACATCTCCGTTGCCTAACTCACAAAAAACGCCGTTGCCGACAGAGGCGAAGTAATCCCACCCATCTCTCCGAGAACGGGCAGCAATGTCAGGATGGCAATCCTTGAAGTGGACGTGCCAGATCCGGTCCGCGTGTCGTGCATAAGCTTCAAGCGGATCACCGCCGCCGAATCGGTAATGTCCTGTATCGAAACACAGTCCAACGAGGTCAGGATCCGTGCGTTCCATGAGTGTGTCAATCTCTGCTGCTGTCTCTATATATCCCGCACAGTGCGGGTGAAAGACCGTGCGAAGTCCTGTCTCATCTCTCACCGATTGCGCGATCCGGTGCACGCCATCGACAAAAGTATTCCATTGTGCGGGTGAAAAACCGTGTTCAGGTCGGACACGCCCCGCATAGCGGGTACGGAGTTCCGTAGTGGCGTTGTCATCCGAAAGTACGATGAACGGTGTCTGTCCACCGACATTTGCTAATAAATGGGCGTGACGCAATGCTGTTGCTTCCCCAGCTGCATGTGTCTCCGCATCGGCGAGTGCAATGCCTACAAATGCACCCAACAACGTTAGGTCTCGTTTCGCAAGTTCATCGCGAAGCTGCCCCGCATGCGTCGGCATAAACCCCCAATCTCCGAGTTCGGTGCCGATGTAACCGATGGCGTGCATCTCGTCTAACACCTGTGCGTAGCCGGGTGCATCACCATCCAACTCAAACTCAAGTACACCCCACGAACACGGGGCATTTGCTATTTTCATTATGTTATTAGTTCTCTCCTATGACTTGTTTAAGATCCTCAATGAAATGTTCAAAAAGCTTGACCTTATCACTTTCCTCAAGTTCCTCCGCTGTCAACACATAAGTACCGTCAAGTTCTACTTCTGCAATGACTCGCTCTCTCTTTGGTAAGTTCACAATCTGCAGGGTTTTGTCTATATCAGCGGTAATGAGATAGAATTTGATAGAGGCACGATTTCCGTCTGTCAGAAGTTTGTGTTTCCAATAAGCTTTCTCAATGATTCGGTTTTTCAACTTAACTGCACATGAGATTACAGCGATAACGCGTGAATTTTCAGGCGTGTAAATAACAAAATCAACATCTGGGAGATAAGAATTGAATTCTCCGTAATCAATTGTCAAATGCCGTTTAACGCCTTCCAATTCTTCGGAGAGGGTGCTGCTATTCTCTAACTCATAATGGTTAACGACTCTCACCCCTAAGTTTTCAATTCGATCAGTGATAATATGTCGGATCCGTTCTCGAAAAGTGCCGCCCTCAGCAGCACGCCAGTCTCTTTCCATCTTTCCTGTTAAAGAAGCAGCCAATCCCTCAAAGGCAACAGCGTCTTCAAGGTGGGTCCATACCATGGACTCTCCATAGTGTTCGATGAGTTGGTCTATGATATCGTCCGTATAATCAACGATACTGAAATCAATGACATTTCTTGTTATGAGTGTGTCTACCAAAGTGTCATCGTATCCCATCTCGTAAAGAGCATCCGTAAGAATGTTTCTCCTGCCGTCAAGATTGGTACTTCCACGCGCTGTTGGGGCTGCTTTGATAGGTTGAGTTGTATTATCAATCATTTAGATCCTCACGATTTATGCTATAACGAGAGATAGTAGTCCCGTATCTTGGCGACCATGAGTTTTCTACGTTCCTTCAAGAACTCGTTATAGTCTTCAGAAATGCCCGCGGGAATGCAGTGACTATCAAGATTTGCCTGCAATTCATCGGAGTTATCTATTCCGCCGTAGGGTGGGTTACCTTCTCGACAGCCAGTTTGTAACGCTGAAAAATATGTTGTGGGTGCCGTGTCGCCGATTGCAATATTGATTTCCTTTTGCATGGCTACAAGGTTGGCAAGTTGATTGTGCTGGTTCTGGACAACCCCTAACCCCAATAGGTGATTTTTGGGAAATATATGGTGGATGTCTCTTTGACCGGCAAAAAGGTCCCGTACTGTAATATCGCGAGACAGAAAACCTTTATCATTTGCTTTGATTTGGCTTGCCAGAAAGACATTAAAGTAGACATTCTTAGATCCTGATGTGTTTAGTTTCTGTAGAAATTCCTCATTCCAAAATGCATCCGAAAGTCCAGCCCGTTCTAACCCATCAAGGTACGCCTCTGCTCCCTCTTCAGCACTCATATTTCGGACATCTTCACTCAAAGTAGCCTGAGGTTCACCACTATATCTCTCTGTTAATACAGACATCACAAACCATCGGCGGACCAATCTTTCAATTTGACCAGCATCGACATCCTGTGTGCGCAATATTAAAAATAGAATATATGCAGAATTAACAGCGTTTCTCGCCGTAAGCATTGAAGCATCCACGAATCCTGCTGATCGCAATATCATAACGAAACGTTTGAAATTAGTTTCGTTTATATAGTTCAGTATACTGTTTCCAAGGCGATGAAATATTTTCGCTGCGGAGTCTCCCGAGAGCGAATCTACCAAATTGCTTAAGTTTCCCCGTTTAAACTCCGATGCAAAAACGACTCGAAGCATGTCAGTATAAGCAGGAACATAGATATTATCACTCCAATTCTTTAGCCATTCCATTGCGCGAAAATAATCAGTAGCGGCAAAAGTAGAATCTGTAGAGACTAAATGCTCATACGCCGTTGGGATGGTCGCTAGATGACAAAAATAGTCAATAGACTGACGCAATAGGTGCCCATTATACTGTTCACTGGCAGCGAGTTTGGACATAATGAAGTCTGCTGCACTTAAACGGACCCCTGTTCCATTAATACGGACAAAAACCTCAACAACAGTATCTATATCTATGTCTGCATCAAGCTCAATAACGCCCAGAGAATTGTTCCGAATC
The DNA here is from genome assembly GCA_022819945.1 of Candidatus Poribacteria bacterium. Classification (GTDB taxonomy): domain Bacteria; phylum Poribacteria; class WGA-4E; order WGA-4E; family WGA-3G; genus WGA-3G. The sequence goes on along the minus strand of JAJEGI010000088.1, from coordinate 27,257 downwards.
TCATAAAGTCTCCCTATACGTTCACCCATTTCATATCTGTTCACCCCGTCGTTTCGTTCACAGTACTCATCAACTAATCGGAGCAGACCGGAATTGGAATTGAAAACAGTGGAGATGTCAGCAATCCATTCTGGATCGTTACGGATAGCATTAGTTGTCACTGCGAAACTTTCCTTACTGGGATGAAAAGCTATCTGAATTTGCTGTGCCTTATACTTTTTGGTCAAAACCTCTTTTCCCAACAACGCTGCTCGAAGTGCCATTGTGCGTTGCTGTCCATCAATCAGGACCCGTTCACGGGTTGATGATTCTCCGCCTCGGAGGGAGACATCCGACTTCGGCCAAGTGATGAGATATCCAACAGGGTAACCGTGGTAAAGTGAATCAATAAAGTCACGCACTTTGTTTGAGGACCAAACGAAAGGTCTCTGGATTTCTGGAATAACTATCTCTTCGGTCCTAATCCAATTCAACAATGTATCAACAGAATATTGGTGTAACGAGTAACGAGAATTCGGCATTCAATTTCCTTTCAATTGAAATCATATATCAAAGTTTCGGTTCTATTATCGCCGCAGCATTGCTGCGAGGTCTTCCGGTAACTGAATATTATTCTTCAGCTCAAAATCAACAACACTTGCGTACAACTTATGAAATGTGTCAATAATATCCACGCCTAAATTCCGAGCAAAGGTTAGGTTAGATTTCGCATAATCCCATTCTCTTATATGTAACCACATTATGCCGCGTGCAGCATAGACTTTTCTAAAAGCGGGCTGCATCTCCAGTACCTTGTTGTAATCTTGAATAGCAGGTTCAAATTTGCCTACGCGGAAGTGAGCAAAACCTCGTCCAATATAGGCATTTTCATATCTTGGGTATAGTTCCAGTGCCGTGCTAAAGTCTTCAATGGCTTTAACATACTCGCCTTTTTCGCAGTAAGTGTCACCGCGATCATAATAGATCTCAGGATCATCGGGGCGAAGTTCTATTTCCATGTTATACCCTTCAATGGCTTTTTCATATTCACCTTTTTCACGGTAAAGGTCAGCGCGATAACCATGGGCATCAGAATGTTCAGGGGCAAATTTTATTGTCATGCCAAAATCAGCAATGGCTTTGCTATACGCATCGTACTCAGCGTAAATTCTACCGCGCTTGTAATAGACTTCGGCATAATCTGGCTTGAGTTCTATTGCTTTGGTATAGTCTGCAATGGCGTTGTCGAAATCAACTTTATCATCATAAGCATTGCCGCGTTTGTAATATGCATCGGCATGATTGGGTTCGCGCTTTATGACTTCACTAAAGTTTGCAATGGCTTTGTCATACTCACGTTTTTTGTAGTAAGCCATGCCACGATTGTAATAGATTTCGGAATCAGTTCGGTCTTGCATTATCGCCTCTCTAAATATCTGTAGATACATGACGCACCTTGTTCACTTTTCATTGACTATCGACTAAGGCCTCAAGTATCCACTCACACACGGCAGGTCCCAATTCTATAAAAGCTTCTATCAACGCGCTGAATTCATTCTGCGATGTGGTTTCATCCTCAGCAACGGCTTCATCGTCCGTCTGATTTTCGTAAGAATCAATGACGCTTTGTACACGTTCTTCGTCCCAGCCAGGGGGAAATTCATTCTGTTTCATCGTCTTATTTTTAGTTTACGCGTCGCTCAGCAGTGTAATCATAGTCACGTGGTTTGCATTTCTGCAGAAACTGCGCGGCATACGTCGTCCCTATTTGCTCTGTAAGTTTTTTAGTCCCAAGTTCATAAATCTCAAGATCCGTCATCTTTAAGATGTCCATGTTTGGTAATGTTCTATAAATTGTTTGTTGGATAATTACCGATACGCAATTATAGCATAATCCATATCACATGGCAACCGTTTCCCTTCGACAAAACATAAATTTTACGAATATACAAAAACCAAAATGTGGTATACTGCAACCAATTGGAATCCAGATATCAGGGGTGAAAATTATGTTCCCAACGGTTGAGACACAGACACGCCTCCAGACACCACCAACGTGGGCACTGCTTGAACGTCAACTCATCGATAAAATGAACGCGGCAGGACCAGAAGTGCTGCAAAAATACACGCGCCCAGATGGCACATTGTTCTGGCCAACAACCGCAGATTTTCAGAGTATTGACGGACTCGACGATGCTTACGAGAGTTTCCATAACTGGCCCCTCTTTTATATCCTCGGTGGCGACGCGCGATTCTTGGTTGATGCTGACACGGAATTCGATGTCATTACAAACGATATGGCGCGATACGGTTCTGGTCACGGTTATCCGATGGTGGTGAAAGAGTATCAACCCGGTTACGACTGGTTTCATCAAGGTGAAGGGAATTACCTCTTTTATATGCTCTGCATGGCGGACCCGTCAAATCCTAAGCACGTTGAACGCGCAAAACGGTTTGCTGGGTTTTTCATGAACGAGGACCCGGATGCACAAAACTATGACGCACAACACAAAATCATCAAATGCGCTATGAACGGCAGTAAGGGACCGGCGTTCTGGGCTTTTGCTGGACATCCATATTGGCCCTGGGATGGCTACAACATGCCGTTTTACGACATACCGGGCTGCACAAGTCATGAAGCCGTCAGGGAAAATGAGGAACTCCGCACACGCATGGGACAACGCATTCGTGAACGGCAAGGCGTAGGAGATACAGTCGTTAACCTCGCTGCCACGACCCTCGCCACCAACGCCTATCTGCTAACTGGCGAAGAGAAATACACGGCATGGGTCAAGGAATACGTTGAAGCATGGATAAAACGTACATCAGAAAACGGTGGGATAGTTCCAGATAATGTCGGACTTACCGGTAAGATTGGTGAACATATAGATGGTAAGTGGTATGGGTCTTACTACGGATGGTGTTGGCCCCACGGGTGGCATAGCGTAGGGCAGGCGGTAAGTATTGCTGGACAGAATGCGGCGTTGCTCTGGAAGGATCTGACGTATCTCGACTTCCCACGCTCGCAGATTGACGTTTTAATTGAAAAGGGTATTGAGAAGGACGATCTACTTTACGCACCGCAGAAATACGGCGACCCGGGCAAAGTCAACTATATCCCCGGTCCGTGGCTACAGTATCCGATGACAAACGAGGATGGAACGGCTCTGCAAGTGGATGGCTGGTTTGAGTTTATGCCGATGTATGCCTCGGATGTCGCGCATCTCTGGGCAATGTCAATGGATCCGGCGGATCAGGAACGCGGAAAAAAAATCGCAAAAAAGACGGGATCGAAATTCGACATCAACGCGTGGCATCATACGAAAGATAGCGGTGGACACGATGGCGGGTGGTTAGCATATATGCGAGGCGATTATCCTGAATATCCAGAAGCAATCCTCAATCATAACATATCACAGGTTGAACAACGCCTCAACTACATGGAAAATGATGATGAAGATCCAGCAGGATACGGAGACGCTTATTTTCAGAGACGTAACCCCGTTACATGTGAAGGACTTGTCCAACTCACATGCGGTGCTCCATTACCCCACTATAATGGTGGCTTGTTCGTAACACGGGTCCGACATTTTGATGCACAGCAGAAACGACCGGGACTTCCACCGGATGTCGGGGCATTGGTTACCAAAATGACAGCGGATACAACAGAATTACAACTTGTCAACCTTAATAGCACAGAAGCGAGGGAGGTAATTGTGCAGGCAGGCGCGATGGGCGAGCATAACTTTACTTCAGCGCGTGTCAATACCGGTCAAGATGCGCGAACGGTTCCGATCAATGGGATGTATCTCCACGTCCAGCTGCCGCCGAACACAGAGATTGATTTGGAATTAGGGATGGAGCGTTTTGTGAATGCGCCATGGTATGGGCATCCGTGGTGAAACAAGGGATAGTGAATAAGTATTAAAGGATTAGGATCTAATTAGACGTTCATATTCATCATGCTTACCGATCCAAATCCAAGTAAAATCGCTACCATCTTTAATAGCAAGTGCTCTATAAGCCTCTCCTACACGAACAGACCAATACTTGCCAACTTTCTTAAAATGGAGAGATAAGTGTCGAGGATTTGCTTTGAGCAAATCGAAATTTTGTCTGGCAACCCTTTGCACAGGTTCTGGAAGCTGCTGAAGATATCTCCAGAAACGCGATGTTGTTCTATGCACCTAAAGATCCTTGAGCGTTCCTTTCTCCTTTTCCTCAAGAGCCTCAGCAATTAGGAAATCCAATTTTCCTGCGTCTGAATCCGCTTCGATTTCTCTATCCCATTTTTCCCAATCTAATTCGTTGAACCACTGTCGTAATTGTTTGTACTCAGCTTCAGGAAGCGCGAGAATTTGTTGTTGAATTTTCGTAAGACGTGACATTATGCTTTCTCCTTTTGTTAAAAATTGTCTCATAAATATGAGATTAGAACCTCGCCAACGAAGAAACATGAAACTTATGCCCAGCGTTCAACGACAACCTTTTTCTGTGTGAAGAAGTCTACAGCGTCCCAACTCTGACCGTGGAGATCCCCAAAGAAACTATCCTTCCAACCGCTGAACGGGAAGAACGCCATCGGTGCAGCGACACCGATGTTAATGCCGATGTTTCCGATTTCTGCTTCATAGCGGAACTTCCGGGCAGATGCACCGCTACTTGTAAACAGACACGCCATATTGCCGTAGCTGCCGCTATTGATGAGCGAGATCGCATCGTCAATCGTCTCAACATGAATAAGTCCTAAAACGGGTCCGAAGATTTCAGTCTTGGCAATCTCACCCTCTGGGTTAAGACCGTTGAGGATCGTCGGACGGATAAAATTACCGTTTTCACCGCCCGGTATGCTCGGATACCTACCGTCAACAAGCAGCTGCGCGCCTTCCTCTGTGCCTGCCTGAATTAGCCCCTCAATTCGCTGCTTGCTTTCAGCAGTGATAACGGGCCCCATTTCGACCGCTGCCTCTAACCCGTTTCCGACAACCCGATCCGTAGCGGTGTCAGCGATCGCTTCTGTGAACCAATTGCGCGCGCCACCGACAGTGAGCGCCAGAGATGCCGCGAGGCACCGCTGTCCAGCACACCCAAAGGCACTTTCTGTTGTAGCATTCACAGTGAACTGTGGATCGGCATCTGGGAGAATAATTAGCGGATTTTTCGCGCCGCCTTGGCATTGGACGCGTTTCCCGTTTGCAGCAGCTTTCGCATAGATGGCTTTCGCAGTTGCAGTGGAACCGACAAAACTGATGGCTCGGATGTCTGGATGTGTTAAGATGGCATCTACAGTCTCCCGTCCACCGTTAACGAGGTTGACCACACCTTTAGGCAAACCTGTCTGCTCCAGCAACTGAAACACCTTTTGCATGGTGAGCGGTACTTTCTCGGAGGGTTTGACGATGTAGGTGTTACCACAAGCGATGGCATACGGTAAAAACCAGAAGGTAATCATCCCCGGAAAGTTAAAAGGCGCGATCGCAGCACATACACCAACAGGTTGGCGGATCATGAATTCATCGATCCCTGTGGCAATATCTTCAAGGTTCGTGCCTTGCATGAGCGTCGGAATTCCACACGCCACCTCAACATTCTCGATAGCACGCCGCATTTCACCTCTTGCCTCGTCAAGCGTCTTACCGCACTCCAAGGTAATCGTTCTGGCAATATCGTCTAAATTTTCCTCAAGGAGATTTTTCAAGGTGAAGAGGTATTGAATACGTTGGACAGGTGGCGTACGTCGCCATTCGTGGAGCGCATCGGCGGCGGCAGCGGCAGCTTGATGCACCTCCTCAGCGGGCGAAAGCGGGACATGCGCGAGTACCTCCCCAGTTGCTGGATTCGTGACATCAAGCAGTTCATCTGCTGCTGATTCCTGCCATGTGCTATTAATATAGTTTGGTAGTGGTGTTTGGACTGCAGGCATCAGGCTTCCTCCATTAGTTTTAGTTCGCGAAGAGCTCAAGCACCTTTAATTGATTTATAGCAGCAACGATCTGCGGATCATGCTCCAGTTCGTCACGGGTCGTTTCTGTGATCTGAGCGAGTGCGTATTTGATACCGATATCACTGAGAACGATCTGCTCTTCGGCAAGCGCATCATTTAAGCGTTGGTAACTCCGGCGGAGTTTTTCGGCTTGCCGGTCATCGCGGGCGGCATGTTCAGCAGATGTAAGTTTTGATAATACATCGTCTCCATTTTGGTCTACAAAGGTCTTAAGCTTCTCGTGATTTTGGAGTTTCAACTGCATCTGCTGTTCAGAACGGCTAAACCCTGCCGTCTCAACATCCGGGATGATGCCGACTTTGTCAATATTAACGCCGTTCGGTGTATAGTAACGCGCAACAGTTAACTTCACAGCGGATTTTGAATTACTGAGCTGGAATACACGCTGGACGGATGCCTTTCCAAAGGTTTTATCGCCCATGACGAGTCCACGTCCATGCTCCTTGATAGCACCCGCAACAATTTCAGAAGCACTCGCGCTGCCGCCGTTAACAAGTACAATTAGCGGGAAATGTTCTCTTTTTATGCCTTTCGCAGGGAAATTCTCAGGCTCTCCAGCCCCCTTACTATAAACAACGAGTTGACCTGGCGTCAGGAAATCGCTCGCAATATCAACGGCGGAAGTCAGTAATCCACCTGGATTGAAACGGAGGTCGAGAATAACGCCACGGACATTCTGCTCTTTGAACGTAATAAGCGCGTTATCTACGTCATTTGGAGTTGTTTGAAGAAACTGGTTGATTTTGATGTAACCGATTTTATCTCCGATAATATCTTGTTCAACGCTCGGGATCCGGATGACATCACGGGTAATGGTAACTTCGATCGGGCGGCTCTCGTTCTCACGTATGATTGTAATAGAAACAGATGTCCCCGGTTCGCCCCGTAACACGTCTACAGCATCGTACACGGACATCGTCGCTGTCGATTCGCCTTCAATTTGGCTGATGATGTCGCCGCTTTGAACACCCGCCAACGCAGCAGGGTTATTTTTGAAGGGCGTAATTACGGTTAACATATCCTCACGAATCCCGATTTGCATGCCGAGTCCGCCGTACTTACCTTGGTTCTGGGTCTGAAATTCGAGGTAATCCGGAATAAATTGGCTGTATGGGTCCAATTTACGAAGCATCCCGTTGATGGCACCCGTTATGATCTCCTGATTATCCGGTGTTTCAAGATGATACTGGTGGATATGCTTTAAGACCTCCGAAAAAAGCGCGAGACTTTCTAACACTTTATCGTCAGTTATCTCTTCCGAACTCCAACTGAGTGGTAATAACGTGCTGAGCAGAAATATAGATAACAAGATGTAAAAACAGATTTTAGGTGAAGTTTGCAAGCCAGAGCTTGCGGTTAGCAGTTTCATTTTTTGCTCCCTCCTGCAGGCACGTTGCTGTTGCACTTCGGAAAAGTGTACGGTTGAAATCGAGCCGCAGAAAAATGGAATTGAGTAAGTCCGAGTTAATACAGAAGATTTCGGAGTCGCTGGATGTTTGGAATGCGAAAAGCGATAAAGGCAGCAACTACACCGAAAAGCAGATCAGTCCAATTCATCCGAGACTGCATTAATTCCCAAACAGATTGCCCCTTAAACACTGTTGTGGCAATAGGCATCGCTTGTTCTAATGACATATTATTCTCCTGACTGAGCTGCGCCGCTATTTGTGCAACCGCATTCCACTGGACATCAAGATATTTTCCGACAAAAATACCGAATATCGCAAAAACCGCAGCACCAATACCGACAAGATACCACGTCCTTTTCGGTTCTTGCGGCAGGCTTCGGCTGCTTGTTAGAAGCATCCCGGCTCCGGTCAATACACCGATACCTATGGCAATAAAGCCAGCGGTGTGTCCCGTCCACTGGATATACTTTGCCCAAAGTACACCACCTATTATCGCGCCGAGAAATCCACCAAATGGGGCTATAACAGCGTTCATTGTGAGGTAACTCCGTTGGTTTGGATTTGTGGTTTCTGCCGATGATGTTCGGTGTTCTGCTCGAAAGTGTAGGCAACACGCAAAACTTTCTCTTCTGCGAAAGGCGCACCGAGGAGTTGTAATCCGATGGGCAACCCACTTTTCACAAAACCGCACGGTACGGAGATACCGGGTAACCCGGCATGACTCGCCGGTGTTGTCATCACATCGGAGAGATACATCTGCAACGGATCCGCGGTGCGTTCGCCTATTTTGAACGCTGGCGTAGGCGAGGTAGGCGTTGCGATAACGTCAACCTTCTCAAATGCTGCATCAAAATCAGATTTAATCAACGTCCGGGCTTTCTGCGCCTTTTTATAATAGGCATCTTGATAGCCGGCACTCAGGGCAAAGGTACCGAGCATAATCCGACGTTTCACCTCTTCACCGAACCCTTCGCTTCGGGTCTTTTTGTACATATTGATTAGATCTTCGGGGTTTTCGTTCCGGTATCCGTAGCGAACGCCGTCGTATCTCGCGAGATTCGCACTCGCTTCAGCGGGCGCGATGATGTAATACGTCGCGATTGCATACTCCGTATGTGGCAACGATATTTCTTCAACGGTCGCACCGAGTCCTTCAAGGACAGCAGTCGCGCGCTGAATGCTATCGGCAATTTCTGTGTCTAATGCTGGTGTGAAATACTCTTTCGGAACCCCGATTTTTAAGCCTTTTACGTCGTTGATGAGGCTCTGCGTCCAATCAGGTACAGGGACATCAACAGAGGTTGCATCCATCACGTCGCTCCCACAGATGGCGTTGAGCAGCAACGCACAATCCGTGACATCTTTGGTAAACGGGCCGATCTGGTCGAGTGAAGAGGCGAAAGCCACCAGTCCATAGCGAGAGACACGTCCATAAGTCGGTTTCATCCCAACCACGCCACAGAGTGCCGCGGGTTGCCGAATGGAGCCGCCAGTGTCCGAACCGAGAGAACAGACAGCCGTATCTGCGGATACAACTGCAGCAGAACCACCACTTGAACCGCCAGGAATCGTGTCCAGATTCCACGGGTTATGCGTAATCTGATATGCCGAGTTTTCGGTGGAGGATCCCATCGCGAACTCGTCCATGTTCGTTTTGCCGATCATGACGACCCCTTGTTCGTAGAGTTTCGTCATGACGGTCGCATCATAAGGAGGCTTAAAGTTTTCAAGAATTTTAGAGCCACACGTTGTGTGTACACCTTTGGTGCATATTACATCTTTAATAGCGATCGGGATACCCGCCAGGGCAGGCATTTCATCGCCTTTTTGAAACCCCGCATCGGCACGACTCGCCTGCTCTAAAGCCAAGTCTTCCGTTAGCGTCAAATACCCTTTGACGTGCGGCTCCACTTCATCAATACGCGCATAGACAGATTCAGCTAACTCTACAGCAGTAATTTCCCGATTTTTGAGTTTTTCCTGTAAGGCGTGCGCCGTCAATTCACAAAGCATTTTTAACTTTCCTTGCGGTTCGGTGAGATGGTCTTTGGCATAAGTATTCTTTTCCGTATATCCAGCCCTGCGCGTTGCTTAGGTTTCGGTCTTTTATTTTTCATTTAATGACTGCGATCAACCACTCTCGGCACACCGAAATATCCCTCTTCAGGTTCAGGTGCATTCGCGAGGACCGCTTCCCGCGGATAGGAGGGTTTGACGACATCCGCTTTAGCGACATGCGCTGCACCCTCTTGCGAACCCATGATGAAAACCTGATGTGGATGGATGTGAGATGTTGGCGGCACATCATCTGTTTCGAGTTCATTCAACTTCCCAATGTAGTCCAGGATTCGGGTAAGCTGCTCGGTAAAGTGCTCTGTTTCCGCGTCATTAAATTCAAGGCGCGCCAAGTTTGCAACATGGCGTACGCCTTCGATGGTAATTGTTGCCATTTTTCGTATTTCGTCTCCTTATTAATCAGCTATTGTCAGCGGTGCAAGAGAAGCAGCGAATCGTTTGGTCATGCCAACACGACTAAAGCGAACGGTGATATAAACACCCTGTCCAATCCCTCTGACTTTCGTTATCTTACCTCTCCCGAATTGTGGGTGATGCACAATCTGGTCAACGTGATAATCCACTGTATCTTCAAGAACTTCTTCATATAAGCCGCGTGGTTGACCGAACGGAGAACGGTATCGATCAACATGCTTGATAAGATACTCCGGGATTTCGGAGATGAAGCGAGATGGCGTACGATACTCTGTCTCCCGAAATGTTCGGCGCGATTTCGCATGTGAGAGATAGATCTGTTCCATCGCTCGTGTGATACCGACATAGCAGAGTCGCCGCTCCTCTTCCAATTCCGATTCCGTACTGATGGAACGTTGGTGTGGTAAATAACCTTCTTCTACACCGACAATGAAAACGAATGGGAATTCCAAGCCTTTGGCACTGTGCAAGGTCATCAACGTCACCATATCGGTGCTGTCGGTCTCCATAGTGTCTATATCGGCGATGAGTGCCACGTTTTCTAAATAATCCGAAAGGCTCGGTTCCGGTTCGTTTTGTTCATATTCGATAACGGCGTTAATGAGTTCCTCAATGTTTTCAACGCGATTCTGCGCTTCAATACTATTTTGGGACTGCAAATTCTTAAGATAACCGGTTACTTTTAACACATAGTCAAGTGCATCGGCGGGGAGTACAGTGGCATCGAATTCATCAAAAATTTCGGCGAAACGTCGGACTTTTGTTTGGAGGCCGCGGTTAATTGTAGAGATTTCATCAACACGTTGGACGGCCTCAAAAAGCGTAATATCTTCTCCTGCAGCAAAATCAATGAGGCGTTCAAGGGTTGTCGCACCGATACCGCGACTCGGCACATTGATAATACGACGGACACTCATAGAGTCGTTAGGATTACACATCACACGAAGATAGGCAAGCAGATCCTTAATCTCCATCCGATCGTAGAAACCGACACCGCCGACAATCTGATACGGAATGTTCGCCGCTCGGAACGCTTCCTCAAAGATTCGGGATTGCGCATTGGTTCGATAGAAGACAGCAAAATCTTTGTAATTTACACCTTCAGCATGCCAATCCTCAATTTGTGTGCCGACATAGCTCGCCTCGTCATTCTCATCCATCGCCTCGTAGCAAGTAACCAGTTCACCTTCATCCTGTTCTGTCCAGAGTTTTTTCGGTTTTCGTGCTTTATTGTTTTGTACAACGCTCCATGCCGCGTCTAAGATGTTTTGCGTGGAACGATAATTCTGCTCTAAACGGAGGACGCGGGCATTCGGATAATCTTTCTCAAAATCGAGGATATTCCTGATGTCTGCACCGCGAAAAGCGTAAATAGATTGGTCGTCGTCTCCGACGACGCAAACATTCTGTTTCTCACCGGCTAACAACTGTACCAACTCATACTGACATCTATTTGTATCCTGATATTCATCAACGAGAACGTATTCAAATTTGTTTTGATAAAATTGACAGACTTCACTGTTTTTATTCAGGAGCTCGACCGTAAAAAGCAGCAGATCATCGAAATCAAGGGAGTTGTTCAGACAAAGCGCATCTTGATAGAGCGGGTAGACTTCCGCAACAACCCTCTCAAAATAACCGTCAGCGATTATCTCGTATTTCTGCGGCGAGATGGATTCGTTCTTAGCACGACTAATGAGACCGAGAATCGCGCGCGGGTTGTAATCCTTATCGCTATAGTTGAGTTGCCGGAGTACATCCTTGACCAGTGTGGCTTGCTCACCTGTATCAAAAATCGTAAAATCACGGGTGTAAGCGCGTTTTTTGGATCGAGACGCACCCTTGCCTAACTTTTCAATATCCCGACGAAGGATACGCGCACAAGTCGAGTGGAAGGTTGACACCCAGAGCTCTCGGCTAACACCGCCTTCCACGAGTGTATCTAAGCGTTCTTTCATTTCATTTGCCGCTTTGTTGGTAAATGTCACAGCGAGAATACGGAAAGGCGAGATACCGTGGTGTTTGATGAGATAGGCGATGCGGTGTGTAATGACGCGCGTCTTGCCACTGCCCGCGCCGGACAAAATGAGAAGCGGTCCATCGGCATGTTCGACGGCTTCGCGTTGGACATCGTTCAAGGATCTTAAAAGGTTATCGGTCAAGGTCTGCCTCTTGTCTCGTAGTATTTAAAGTAGTAGGCACACTCCGTGTGCCGTAACAGACTTGCAAGCATCCGGTTTAGTGCTCCAATTTCATGGTATAAAGTATACACGATTTAGAATTAATTTTGCAAAGGAAATTTCGGACGCGCAATCTCCTGAGCGCGGATGCATCTGCCGTTATCGCTTGCTAATGCTTTCACCTTTTACGCTTTCTTGAATAACACCGACGGTTGACTTCAATTTTTGCGTCACGAAAGCGTAGAGACTCATTCCTGATTTCGAGGCTTCGTGTGTCAAGGCGCGGTAAAGCTGCGGATCAACGGGGACGTTGACGGGGGCTTCGTGCTCTTGGCGAATAGGTGCTTTGGGGACAAGTTCGTTATGTTTTTCATAACTCTCCTTAACACCTTTCCAAGCGATTGCGAGCTCCCTCAATGCCCCTTCTGGCGTATCTGAAAATGCCGATACATTGGGCATCTCAACGAAATGTGCCAAATAATCGCCATCCTCGTCAAGAAATATGTTCACATTGAATCCATCAAACACGTCTTTGCTCATTTTGCATCACCTGATCATAAATCAGATAAGGTATTCCTTCAAGAATTGCCCGGTGAAAGAGGCTTTGACTTTCGCAATATCTTCAGGCGTGCCGTGCGCTAAAACCTCTCCACCTTTATGTCCACCCTCAGGACCGAGGTCGATGACATAATCAGCGGTTTTGATGACATCCAGATGATGCTCAATCACAAGCACCGTATGACCACTATCGACGAGACGGTTGAGACTATCCAAAAGTTTCTGCACATCCGCAATATGCAGCCCTGTGGTCGGTTCATCTAAGATATAGAGATTGTGCTTACCACGCTTGAGTTTGCCGAGTTCGTTTGCTAACTTTACCCGTTGCGCTTCGCCACCGGAGAGAATTGGCGCGGGATGTCCGATCTGAAGGTACCCCATACCGAGCTGGTTCAAGACGCTCAATTTATGGTTAATCAACCGCTGATCGGCGAAAAAGTCAACGCCTTCCTCAATCGACATGTTAAGAATCTCAGAGATATTCCTGCCGTTATACGTAACGTCAAGCGTATCTTCATTATAGCGTGCCCCTTTACAAGTCGGACAGACAACTTCAACATCCGGCATAAAGTGGAGCTGCGTCGTGATTGTGCCTTCACCGTGACACTCCTCACACCGTCCGCCTTTGACATTGAAACTGAATCGTGAAGCGGTGTAGCCTCTTGAAACCGAGAGTGGTGCACTGGCAAAGAGTTTACGGATATTATCGTAAAACTTGATGTATGTAGCAGGATTAGAGCGCGAGGAACGCCCGATTGGTGATTGATCAATGTTAATCACATCGCTCACGTGTTCGTGCCCTTCGAGCTCATCGTGTGCGCCATAGAGCGTCCGGCTGTCGTGGTAGATAGAATGTAATCTCTTATAGAGAATCTCGTTGATGAGGGTACTCTTACCGGAACCGGAAGCACCCGTAATGCAGATAAACACGCCGATCGGAATATCAACGTCAATATCCTTCAGATTGTTTTCTCTGCCGCCGGTGATGCTCAAGAATTTACCGTTCAAGTTGCGCCGTTCTTTTGGCAACGGGATCTCCCGTTTTCCGCTCAAATAGAGACCCGTTAAAGACTCGGAGCAGTCAAGTATCTTCTCCAGCTTACCTTGGACGACGACCTGCCCGCCGTGGATACCCGGTCCCGGTCCGAGTTCAATGATATGATCGGCGGAGCGAATCGTGCTTTCATCGTGTTCAACGACGATCACAGTGTTGCCGATGTCCCGCAATTTTCGTAGCGTCTCTATCATCTTCTCGTTGTCCTTAGGGTGCAAACCGATACTCGGCTCGTCAAGGACATAGAGCATACCCATCAACCCCGACCCGATCTGTGTGGAGAGACGGATGCGCTGTGATTCGCCACCGGAGAGTGTTGCGGAACGACGGTTGAGGTTCAGGTAATCGAGCCCGATACCGAGGAGGAGGTTAATCCGTGTTACAAGTTCATTAATGACGCGATTGCCTGCTTCTCGCTGCTTTTCTGGAATATCTTTGATACTTAACAGAAAATCTCTTAATTCTTCAAAATGCAGTTCGCCGACTTCGTGGATGGTCTGCCCCTCAATAGTGACAAGGAGTCGTTGTCGTTTGAGTTTAGCACCGTCACAATCTGGACAGGTGCGTTCTACCATCACTTTTCGGAGATATTCTTCCATCCCGGAGTGCGCCTCCCCCTGTTTTCGGTAACGACGATAGTGTCTATCAATCCGGGTAACAATTCCGTCGAAACGAATTTTCCGACCGAGATGGCGTTTTTCAACAGGACGTGCCCCCTCTGGCTGTTTAATAGGGAATTCTTCGCCGTGTGTGCCGTGATAGAGGATATCAATAATGTTTTCTGGTAAATCGGCAAAAGGCGTGTCCAAGTCAAATCCGTAGTGTGCGGCGAGGCTAAACATTGTCCTGCCGTCCCATCTATCTGGATCGTAATTAAAGGCTTGATGGACGAACGCACCATCGACGATGCTGCGGGTCTTATCAGGAACGAGTAAGTTTGGATGGACCTGTAAATAGGTGCCGAGTCCTGAGCAGGTTACGCACGCACCGCTCGGTTCGTTAAAAGTGAAATGATGTGGTCCGAGTTCAGCCATGAGGACCCCGTGTTTCGGGCATCCGAATCCTTCCAACTGCTCTATTGCATCTGCCTCAGTATCTTCTGGAAATTGGACATCAAAACGCATGAAGCCTTCACCGACGAGCATCGCATGCTCAAGTGAGGCGAGAACTTGCTTGTCAATATCTTTCTTTACATAGAATTTGTCAACAATGACTTGTAAATCGTATTCCTGATCTGGATCGAGTTCAATTTCTTCGCTGATGTCGTGTTCAATACCGTCAATTCTAACGTGTCTGCATCCTTTCGTCCGGATGTCATCGAAAAGATAGTCGTAATCTTCACCGTATATTTTGAAGACCGGGGCATGGATCTCGACCTCGGTGTCTTCTGGCAATGAGAGCATCCGTTCCAAGATTTGATGATGCGATCGGATTGGAATCTCAACTTCACAGTACGGACAATGTGAGACACCGATCGTTGCGAAGAGCATCCGGAGATAGTCCTGCAAATCGGTCATTGTGCCGACGGTGGAGCGTGGGTTCATCGTGATCGTTTTTTGCTCAATAGAGACAACAGGGGATAAGCCGTCAATGAAATCAACATCCGGTTTTTTGAGTTGCGTGATAAAGCGTTTAGCGTATGTGGACATTGATTCAAGGAATCGGCGCTGCCCCTCGGCATAGACGGTATCAAATGCCAATGAAGATTTGCCCGAACCGCTGATCCCAGTAACCACGACGAGTTGGTCTCGTGGAATCTCAAGTTCAATATTTTGTAGATTATTTTCTCGCGCACCTTTAACGGCGACAGTCTGTCTCATACATGCCTCCTACAACGAATTTTTTTAAGAATTTAATGGGGTAAAGTGGATTATTTATATCAGATTTCTCCAGGTAAACTTCCGTTAATTTAACGCTATTGAATGCAAAATAGGAACGAATGATTTATATCCAATCTGGAAACTCGTCTCTACAGAAACGGGTTATTTGCATCAAAATAATATGCGGGTTCTTCTACGGAGACTTTGCTATCCTTAGTCAAACGGACAGGCGCGGAAAACTGTTCAATCACACCCTTTTGTGCAAGCCATTCGCATGCCAATTCAAGTGCGAGTTCACGTTTACCGAAATGCATGTAGATGTCGGTTATCGTGCGTTCCTCACCGGATTCCTCGAAAAAGTCAAGCAGTGGTTTGAACAGCGTCTGTAGGTTATCCTCTAAATACATGTCCACCTGTTCAAGCGCATCGCGAAGCATCGCCTCATCTTTCGGTTTGTCTATGAGATCCGTGAAAACAGTGTTGAAAAAAGACGGATTGTACTCAAGTGCCTGATGGATAACTTTCCGTCTCGGTGTTTCACCGTGCATGAGTACCTCAATACGCGCCAATTGTCTGACCATATATGTCAGATAAAGGAACGTATAATCGTGATCCTGCTTGAGATGGAACCATTTTTCCGCTTTGGCGAGTACGGTTGTTGCGAAAGCTGCGGCATTAAGGAGTTGAGAGTGCTTATCCCGTTCACCGACCTGCAGACAGGATGGGTCTCCGATAGTGAAATTAGCGTCCCTATCTGTAGCAAAAAGATTGTCCTTAGAGAAGAGGATTCGGCTTTCCGCAAGGATTGAATGTAGCGTACTCCCCTGTAACGTCCTGTCCAGCAACTTCCTATAATCACTGCGGGTATGGAGTTGAACCAGAATCGGGATGCCTTCCTCTATTAATTGATACTGCTTCTGTTTAGACTTTGTACCATCTCGGAGGATCAAAGTTATATGAACTGCCGTCTTCTCCCAGACGTTATCTTCGGCGAGGTTGTTGGTGAGGATCGCTGCAACGATGTACATGTCCTGCTCAAGTGTATCCGTTAAATTTTCCACCGCTTGGTGAATCTGTGCGTGGATATCCCCTTTCAACTGCGTCTGAGAAGAATCGCGAGCACAGCTCGCTCCTACAGTTCCGTCATAATAATAGGCGGGCTCCTCTACTGCAATTTGGCTTTTCGCTGTGAGTTTCATCGGCATTGCAACCTGCCTGATAATACCTTTCCATGCCAGCCACTGGCAAACCAGATCAAGCGATTCCTCGTCAAATTCGGAGAAATCTTCACTATTATGCGATCCGCGTCCTAAGTCGGCATTCAATTCGGTGATAGTGCGCGGTGCTTTCTGTTCAGCGAGATAATCAAGAACGGGTTGGAAGATAAATTGACGCTCGTCAAGGTAATTGTTAATCGCATCGAGTGCTTCTTGAAGGACTGCCTCGTTCTTTTCGCAATTAATCAGGTCTGTATAGACGCGATTAAAGAAATCAGGGTTGTAGCGGAGGGCGGGTTGAATCACCTCTCGTGCCGGGATTTCGTCGTTGAGAAGCACCTCGATCCGTGCTAACGCTTGCACCACATTCAGAAGTGTTAGAAAACAGGTGAGGCAATCCTTATTGACGTAAAACTGCTTTTCGGCGTAGATAAGGCTCGGTAAAGTGCTAGCGATGACATTGAGCAGTTGGAACTGTTTATCGCGTTCACCGATGTTGTTGAGGTTGGCGTTCTTATCATACCACTCTTGAATAGAGTCATCGCGTGAAAAAAGGAGCGTGCTGTGCGAGAAATAGGAGTGCATAAAAGATCCCTGTTGCGCGCTCTCGATATTCTGCTTAAAAGCGTTACGTGGTGTTATGTTGGCATGGATGTTCACGCCGTTTTCGACGAGCGAAAAGAAAGATTGCGTCGGACGAATTGCATCTCTACCGATGAGTTCAACATCGAGATCCGATTTTTCCCATACCTGTGCATAAGAAAAACTACCCGCAACAATAGCGGCGAGGACATGAGGATCCTTCTGAACCTTTCCGACAAGTGCCTCCACGGCTTCGTGGTACTGCTGTTCAATAACGTCTTGGGATCGCATGGAATTCTCCTATTTCAGTGTAGTTTGAAGCCAAATTTTACGCTAAAAAAATAGGGGATTTTCTGTTATTAATTATACTATAAATCTGTTAAGATTGCAAATTAATTTTACCCGAAATTAAGGTGATTTATAGTCATCCAAGTTGCCACATTTTTTACAGATATAACGCTCTACAGCAGCGGCATTCAGTTGTCGTCGGTACAGAAAATTTGAAACCGGGTCAGTAAGTGTAAACGGATTGCGCCTCCAACGAAGCACCTCAAGTTCGAGATGAAAATTAAGGGAGAACTGAATGGTCTGCTCACAAATAACGGTTTTCTTGAAATAATTCTGCGCTTGCGTTAGTATATACCGTGAGTATTACCTCAAAAATGGAGGAATGTGTGATGAAATGGATAAAGTATGGGTGGCTTGCGTTGGTAGTAGTAGCACTAATCAGTATGCCTGCTGTCTTCGCAGTCCATGATGAAGATAAGGGACCCGAAAAATTCGGACGTTACGAATTCAAGGAACAAGACATCGATGCAGCAACGGATGAGTGTGATGCTGGTGGTGCGGCGGGACCTGAATTCGTCCCGACAGTTCGAGATGATGAACCCAACTTGGCACTCCTCAAGGATGCGAAACCAGAAGCCTCCTCGCAATTAGAAGGATGGTGTCCTCGTAGGCACTGTGTCGAATATCTCAATGACGGTTTTTACAATAATTGCCGTAGTTGGATCATCGGTGCGATACCGGGTTGGGCACAGATTGATATGGGTGATGTCGCGAATGTGAACCGTATCTATTTCGCGAGCGATCATGCCCAAAATTTCCAGGACCGGAAAGCAGCTGATTTTGATATTCTCGTCGCAACGACCAAAGCGGATCCAGATTCCGAAGCGAACACATGGACAAAGGTCTACACGCACAAGGGAGACCCTATTAGCAAGACGACCGAGTTCACCTTCAAAGATATAGAAGCACGGTGGTTGCGCCTTCACATTCGCGCCGACGGTGGGGCACGCGTTGATGAAATCGAGATCTATGGCGGAAGGGATCCGATGGCTGTTGAACCGGACGCGAAACTTACCACAACATGGGCAGAGATAAAAACAGAGTAATGCTATTTACTGCAGGTGAGGTTTAAAACCTCGCCTGCAAAAGCAGTGTAAACCTTAATAACCAAGGAAAGAAATGCGATATGCTGGTATGAAAATCTCCACGTGGCAGATAATCTTCATTGTTATATTGACGCTGTGTGTCAGTATCGGTTATGCAGACATTCTATTTCAAGACGATTTTGAAGGGAAAAACGCGATTGGCCAGCGAGTCATTGATGAAACCAAATGGATGACGCTACCGAGTTGGCAACTCAGCAAAAACGAAGATAATCACGCGGTTTTAGGCAAAAGGGTACTTGATATTTGGGGCCATGGGGTTGGGTTAAGTGTCGCTGAACTCCCAGAGGAATTTGATTACTACGCCGATTTCAAGACGATGGAAGGAACTGGTCCTGGAAGTGTCGCATGTTTTGTGTTTCACGCACAAGAGGATGAAGAAAAAGGGGGACCGCTTCGGCCTCAGGCAAACAGCATTTATAACTATTACTCGGCATTACTCGCGACAGAAGGTGCCAAATATTCACCGCAACATATCGGTTGGGGGGTCCGCTTCGCGCGCGAAAGAGTTTGGCGCGTTTGGCGCGTTCCGTTCGCAGATGGACAAAATCGGAAGCGGGACGTTTGGTACCGGGTGAAGTTTGAGGTCCGAGCGAATCAACAATTTTATGTCTACTTGGGTGAAGTCGGGGCAAACCCTAATGAACTCATTTTCGTAGGAACATGGACCGATCAGGAAAAGCGGTTCGCGCGCGGAAAAATCGGCTTCTCTATGACAGGACGTGTTGAAGGCGGTTGGGGTGAACGTGCCCAATTCGATAATATTGTGGTGACGACACCGGGATTTCTCCCTGTTGAACCGAAACGGAAATTACCTTTGACATGGGGTAAATTAAAACTTAAATGATCTCCAACGCATTCTTCTCGCTATCCATTCTAATCAAAGGATTGAAAGTACAGTCCGTTATTTTTCTCATTTTTGTGCTGTGTATTGGCGCAGCTTCTGCCGAGATTTTATTTTATGACGACTTTGAACGTCAAGAAATCGACCTCGCTAACTGGACACCCCGCGTGAGTTGGGGCATTAAAGATAATGATACTCGACATGATGTGCTTGATAGAAGAGTCCTTGACGTTTGGGGCGGTGGTGCAGGATTGACGCTTACCGATTTCCCTGAAGAATTTGATTGCTATGCCGATTTCAATGCTAAAAACGGGGGTTCATTGGGATTCGTTTTCCACGCGAAAAACGACAAGTACTTCTACATGCACGAGATCTCAACGGCTGGCTCTAAGCACGCGCCACAACACATCGGATGGCATATAAACCTTGAGAACAATTGGTCGGTCGAAAGAACGCCTTTTGTAGACGAAAGAAAACGTAAGCAGAATGTTTGGTACCGCGTTAAGTTTGAGGTCCGCAAGAACTACGAATTTAAGGCGTACCTCGGTAAGGTTGGTGCGAAATGGAATAACCTCGTTTTTGTGGGTGAATGGCGCGATAGTGAGAAAAGATACGAAACCGGTAAAATCGGTTTCTACACGCGGGGCGGCAACAGAGGCGCGGCCGCCCACCACGCGCAACTCGATAACATTTTCGTCACGACCCCGGAATTTAACATTTTTCCCGTTGAACCGAAAGACAAACTCGCGATAACGTGGGGAGACCTCAAAACACAATGAACTCTCAAAAACCGTTAGCAATCGGCATCATCGGTGCTGGTAATATGGGTAGACATCATCAGGGAGCGATAACCAATTACGGTGGGCGCGTCGTCGCAATCCATGATGTAAGGATTGAAGCAGCGCGCGAACTCACAACGCATACCGATGGAGCACTCGCTACTACCACACTCGATGCTTTTTTCGACGTAGAAATGGACGGGGTGGTCATCACAACGCCACCCCCTATCCGATTTGAACCTATCCAGATGGCGTGTGATCGCGGCATTCACTTGATGATCGAAAAACCGCCCGCACTGAATATGGCTGAAGGTAGAAAGTGCCTCGCATGCATTGAGAAAGCGAATGTCATCGCCGCTGTCGGATTCCAGCTCCGCTATCATCCGCTCTATGAACGGCTAAAAGCGTTAATCGCCACGGAGACAGTCCACCTCGTTCGGACGGTCTGCACCGTCAATTATTACCTCAGCTTCAGCATGGCACCCTGGTTCTTGCAGTATGAGATAAGTGGGGGGCCCTTACCGGAACAAGCGGTGCATGTACTTGATTGTGCGCGATTTGTTATGGGAAATCCGAAACCCGTGCAAGCACATGCGCTGGCGATCAAGAATATGGCGTTGGATCGCACTGAATTCGATGCGGAAAACGCTATCCAGATGACTTACCAGTTGGACAACGGGGTTTTCGGGACGCACATGAATCATTGTGGCACCGAAGGATTTAGTTTTGAGGTTGAAGTCGTCGGACCGCATTTGCGGTTACACGCACACATGACAGATAATGCTATTCGTGGATACCTTAACGGTGAAACTATTAACGAACCAGCCGTCTCCCAAAATAGTTTAGGCTTAGACAAAACCGGGGCATGGCTACGCGCCATTGAAACAGGTGATAGGACGCTTATTCGCTCACCTTTTGCTGATGGCATTCAGACGCTTGCCTTGATTGATGCCGCTGTCCAGAGTCGTGACACCGGCAGATTTATTAACGTGGAAGAATTGAATTAGAAAAGCGCGAAGCTTGGAACGAAGTGGAAAGCGGATAGATAGAAAGACACTTGAAATCCAAAATCCACTTACCGAACCGCAAGGAAAATTAAAAAAATGATTGATTGGATCTATTTTCGGAATAGTTGAAACTCATGTAAAAAAGTGCAAGAGTTTCTTGACACACGCAACTTACAGGCAGAAAACCGCACTGATGCGCGAAAAGAGAAGTTGGAAGCCGCAGCGGTATGGGATTTAATGGGCAATGCGAAGCAGATCCTCGTCGCGAAAGGACAGCGCGTGGAAACTTTCGTACCAACCGAAGCCACCCAGAAGTCAATCCTAAAAGCGGTGATGGGACGAAGCGGGAGTCTGCGTGCACCTACAATTCAGAGTGGCGATGTCTTCTTTGTCGGCTACAACAACGCGCTCTATGAGACAGTACCTTTCGCTTAAAACCTTCAAAGCGAATAAAAACACTTAACAATTTTAGGACACACATTGATGGCAACTATTGAAAAGATACTTATTACAGGCGCGAGCGGATACTTAGCGCGATTTATCATTGACCAATTACAGGACGCATATCGTCTGACGCTAACCGACATCGTTGAACCGGACAACGTACCCGCAAACACGACTTTTATCAAGGCGGATGTGACAAACAGTGCTGAAATTGAAGCAGCGTGTGCAGAGCAGGACGCTGTTGTGCATCTTGTCGCCTTGGTGCGAGGACGATCCGATAAACCTCTCTCGTTATTTGCTGATGTGATGGTGAAAGGTACATGGAATGTGGCTGAAGCCTGTGTCCGACAAGGCGTGAAAAAACTTGTGAACATTTCGAGTATTTCGGCGTGTCCGCCCGCGCCGAGTGCCAAATTGCCTTATGAAGTAACCGACGATTTCCAGTTTGGTGGAGGCGACCTCTACTATGCGCTCTCGAAGTACCTCGGTGAACAGATCGGTGCAGCGTATCATCAAGCACACGGATTGGACGTGATTCATGTCCGTCCGGGTGTCATCGCTGGAGACGGACAGAACCCCGGGCCGGCAGCACCTGACGTTGTAACGGATCCTTGGTTCGTTTATGTGGATCCGAGAGATGTTGCACAGTGTGTCGCCCGTGCAATTGAGACAGAAACTGTCCAATACGGGTCATATAACGCAGTTGCCGGACGCGCAGACTCCCGTTTCGCATGGCGGCAGGCACAAGAGGATTTAGGCTATTCACCGAAGCACAACTGGCCAGAAATCCCCGGCGGCGATGCGTAAGGATGCTGATGACATCTGAAAAAAATAAACCCCATCCAGAAACCGCCGAACTGCGTGAAGAAATCGCTGCGCTTGACGCTGAACTCGCTGAAGATTTCAAATCCCAATTCTCTGTAGCCCCATTTCTATCTCGAAAAATCGTCAGTTTTCAAGGAAATAAAGACAAACCCGCCTACAATTGGTATAAATACAAAGAAGCCTTTTCAGCAAGTCTTGTTGAATATTTCCTCGGTAATTATGACGGACAAATATCAGGAAAGGTGCTTGATCCGTTTGCTGGGATAGGCACAACCCTGTTTGCGGCAAGTTCTCAAGGAATCCCTGCTGATGGTATAGAATTGTTGCCTATTGGACAAGAGATTATCCATGCACGTCTTTTGTCGGAAAGAGAGATGTCATCGGGTGATCTCGCTACACTTGAGCACTGGATAACCTCTCTTCCCTGGAAGGAATGCCCAGAAAGGGTGTCATTCAGGACAATCCGAATCACAGAGAACGCCTATCCACCAGAGACGGTAGAGGCGATTGAAAGGTATAGAGGGGCACTCCAGCAGGAAAATGAGAAAATCCAGACTATTCTGCAATTCGCACTACTGTGCATTTTAGAAGGCATCAGTTACACTCGAAAAGATGGGCAATATCTGCGCTGGGATGCTCGATCAGGCAAGCGACGACCTGGGACAAAGGCTTTCAACAAAGGTGAAATCCCTCCTTTTGATGCTGCTATAACCGCTAAGCTCAAAGAAATTTTATCGGATATCCGCAATGCTGAGACCCCTCTAACACTTTTTCCTGTTAAGCAGACAGCGAGGGATATTCGGTTATTCAAAGGTTCATGTCTTGAGGTTCTTCCGAATCTTGAAACAGTCTCTTATGGGGCAGTTCTGACTTCGCCACCTTATTGCAACCGCTACGATTACACGCGGACTTATGCCCTTGAACTCGCTATGCTGGGATTGACACAGGCGGAAGTTTCTAACCTACGTCAAGAAATGCTCAGTTGTACTGTGGAAAATCGAGAAAAGGATTTATTGAAGATATGTCCGCAGTGGACCCCCTTTATAGAAGCAGCCAACCAGCAAAAATTGCTTCAATCAATATACACCTACCTTGAGCAGGAAAAGGCATCTGGTACATTAAACAATAACGGGATTCCGAGGATGGTTCGCGGATATTTCTCTGAAATGGCGTGCGTTATCGGTGAATGCGCCCGCGTCCTAAAACCAAATGCCCGTCTCTTCATGGTAAACGATAATGTCCGCTATGCAGGTGTAAGCATTTCCGTTGACACGATTTTATCCGACATCGCGCAAACCCTCGGATTTGCGGTGGAAAAGATCCTTGTTGTTCCCGGTAAAAAAGGAAATAGTAGTCAACAAATGGGAGCGTATGGTCGCGTTCCACTTCGGAAATGTGTGTATGTCTGGAGAAAAAGATAATGCCCTACCTTCAACTGAAGTGCCAACGTTTATTTAAACCAAAAATCAGTAAAGTTAAGACAGGTTTTGTTTCTCAAATTCGACAGGTGTCAAATACCCTAAGGCTGAGTGCGGACATTTCTGGTGATACGCCAGTCCGATAAAATACCGATGCATGCTTCGCTTCGATTATAGCCTCTGCGGCGGCTGCGTTCAATTTCCCTGCTATGCCCTCCGCTTCGTTTCTCTTGCCCAAACACTCGCCGTATAGAGAAACACCCACCCCCAAATAGGTATCAGAACAGTTTTGAGATTTTACATATTATGGAAAGTTTTTATGCCATTCTTGATAGGTTTGTCCTATGGATTGAGGCATTCTTGACGTTGCGTCATGCAAAACATGCATATTCGGAGCATTAATTTATTTTTTGTTGCACATATTTTGTATAGGTGTTAAAATATATCTGACGTTAGAAAAATTCACGGTCTCGCGTGGGTTACGTCAGGGCAGCTTCCTAATTTCTTAGGTGCGCCGCAGGTACTAGGAATACCCGCGACGCTTAGCACTGCCATAGCACAGGTATGACAGCGCTGGTTTCTATTGTATCACAACACACGTTTTGTGTGTGAGATTAATGGGAACCAGCACCCTATAGGGAAGGTTGCCGAATACCTTTCTATTTCCTCGCGACGCGCCTATCAGCGCACCCACCCCTATAGTCCTGTCATTTTCTTAGACCCAGAGAGAAGGATATTCCTTTGCTCTCATGTTGCAGTCTGCGAGAGGACTATGAACACTCCATTTGCACCCAATACACTCTATTACGGCGATTGCCTTGATATTATGGCGGGTTTTCCCGATGGCTATATCGACCTGATCTGCCTCGATCCGCCGTTCAACTCCAACGAGAAGTACAACAAGGTTTTCAAGGATTCTGGACTCCGTATCGACCCACAAATCAAGGCGTTTGACGATGTCTGGCTCTGGGACGATAAATCTGCGGAACGCGTCGCGCGCGTCAAGAACGCTGTCGCCAACCCCGCGTCCAAGGTGATTGCTGGGTTTGAAGGATTCATTCCACAAAGCAAGATGCTTTCCTATACCTCCTACATGGCGGAACGGCTGTTTATCATGCACCGCATCTTGAAGGAGACAGGGAGCATTTACCTGCACTGTGATCCCTACGCTAGCCACTACCTCAAACTCATAATGGATGCGATTTTCGGTGAGAAGAATTATCGGAATGAGATTATTTGGTGTTATGGATTAGGAGGAAGTTCATCCAAGGTTTTTTCAAGAAAGCACGATATTATTCTTTTTTATACGAAAAGTTCCAATTGGTATTTTGATAAACCAACTATGCCATCTACAAGTGCAATGATGGCTGGGAAAAAAAAAGGGATGGTAGATTATTGGATAGATATTCCGACGATAAATAACATGGCAAATGAACGCCTCGGATATCCAACCCAAAAGCCACTTGAACTCTACGAACGCATCATCAAAGCGTCCTCTAATCCCGGCGATCTCGTGCTTGACCCTTTCGCGGGTTGTGGTACGACGATAGAAGCTGCTGCGAAAAACGGACGGGATGTTATCGGTATCGACATCCTGCCCTTTGCACTCCGATTGATAAACCGCTACCGCCTTGCACCTAACGGCATAACGCCGCTTCCAATAGAAGGTGTCCCTGTTGATATGGACACCGCCCGTCAACTTGCGAGAACCGCTCCGTTCAAATTCCAAGACTGGACAATCTCACTCATAGACGGCTTAGCATCCAACCCACAGAAAGTTGGCGATGATGGTATTGACGGGTTTGGGATGTTCCTTAACAAACCTGATAACATGGATCGCAAAGCGATTATTGTTCAAGTCACAGGTGCCGCTGGCTCGCAGAAGGCAAAGTTTGATAGACTTCACGCGAATATCCGAAACGAGAACGCCGCCATGGGCATCCTAATCACTCTCGACGCGCAAGCTGCACAACACAATTGGAAACATACCTTAGAACCTATCCGGATGGGCGAAACTACTTACGTCCCTATACAGTGTTTCTCTATCGATGAATACTACCGAAACAATGAGCGATGGGATCGGATATTGACACTCCCTTCGCTGGCAAATCCGTGGACAGGGAAGCATATGCAGCAGAATATTTTATTTCATGCGTAATGGAGGGAATGTAGATGCCGATTGGAAGTGAATCTGATAGAGACATCATCAGACCGAAACATCATAAGGCAGTGCCGGGACTCGGTGTGTTTATTGCACCGAAAGCCGTCGCTCGTCTATTCCAACTTCACGACTATACCCGTTGTCCGAACTTCCGAAAAAAGCGTGCGCCGATGGGGAGAATTCTCTATCCAATCCTACGTCCAAATGTCTATTATTCCCCGCGGATGTTTCACCTACATCAAGCGAGAAGATTTAAGAACGAGAAACGGAAGGAAGGCACAGTTATTGAGTATGAGAGAAGCCATAGTTGAACAAGCAGTCACAACCTATTTCAATAGGCAATTCCCGAAATTTTCAACATCACAGCAGTGCGGAGTCCAGTTCGGCGTGAAACAGGGCATCGCGGATGTTATTCTGCATCAGCCCATCAGAGATGAAACAGGATACTTTGTCGCGATTGCAGAGTGCAAGAGATTACCCCTCCCTATTCCACGAGCGCAAGCGAGAGCACAGTTGAAAGGTTACATGAGTGCTACTAACACACAGTATGGTGTTCTCGCTGTCGGCACGGATCCCGGGAATTGGGAGTTCTGCGAGAATAAGTATAACAATTGGTTTGTTGAGATCAATCAGGAAGATTTTGAACGGGGCATTGAGAACTGGAAACCCGTATCGGCAAGAACTTCACACTGGTGGAAACGGATTGCCCTGTTTTTAGGCGTTCTGTTTATTGTGAGCATCTTGTCACTTTTGTTGCTGTGGCCCGATCCGCCAGAGCCAATTGTTTATATTACGGAGACAGGCAGGAAATACCATACCTACAATTGCGATTTTTTGAAGCAAAATGCTCATGGAAAGTTTGCGATTTATTTGGATGAAGCCGAAAGGAATTATGACCCTTGTCGGATTTGTTCCCCGCATAGAACAGAAAAGTCAAGGTAATTCCCTAAGCAATCCCAATGGATCTCCACAGATCCTACGGAACTCAAGAGGCCTTTTGAGGTCTGAAAAGTTTGTGGATAAGTTTCGGTTCGG